>DASZDG010000102.1:0-22145 GCA_035942255.1 Actinomycetota bacterium
AACGCATGTCTGCCAGCGACAGATAGAGCTCGACCGCCTGCTCCTTGAACAACTCCGAGTATCGGTGCGACCGTGCCATGGACCCTCCCTCCGGTCACCTACGTGACCATTCTGAGTGTCCACAAAACCGGGGCAAGGCCACGTCTGTACCACTTGTACCGGCTGTACCGCTGCCGTTAGCAGCTACAGAACTAGCTCGCTCGAACGACGCCGCGTTCGTGGCGAGGCTAGCCCGCGAGGGTCTCCTCGGAGAGGTCGATCTCGTCAACGTAGATCGAGCGGGTCGCTTCGGGCAGCGGCTCCGTCGCGCGCTTCGAGGCGTATTCGTCTTTGTACTGCTGGCCCGACAGCTGCATGATCTCGAACACGATCTCGTCGGTCAGCGAGCGCAGGACGAAGCGGTCCTTCTCCTTGCCGGCGTAGCGGGATATGTCGAGGGGCTCGCCGAAGCGGACCTTGACCTCGATGCGCCCCCACAGGCGCGGGATCTTGCGGTTCTTCGGCATGACCTTCTCGGTCCCGACGAGCCCGACAGGGATCACCGGGACACCGGCCGCGAGCGCCAGCCGCGCGACGCCGGTCCGCCCGCGGTAGAGGTAGCCGTCGGGGGAACGCGTGCCCTCGGGGTAGATGCCGAGGAGGTTCCCGCCCTTCAGGACGTCGAGCGCGATCTCGAGCGACTGCTGCGACTTGTCGCCGCCACCCCGCTCGCACGAGATCTGCCCGGCGCTCTTGAAGAACCACGCGGTCTTCCACGTCTTGAAGTAGTCGGCCTTCGCGAGGTACGTCACCTTGCGCCGCTTGCCGACGAGGGGGATGAAGAACGAGTCGAGGAACGACAGGTGGTTGGCGGCGAGGACCGCGGGGCCCTTCTTGGGCACGTTCTCGAGGCCCTCGACGCGTATGCGGTACAGCGCCTTGAGCAGCGGCTTGAGAACGGCCTTGAAAACCCAATACATGTGGTTGCGGCAACCCCTCTTCTTGACGTCCCCTCGCTCGATGCTATCGACCCGGTCAAGGTGCGCGGCTTGACCTGGCGGTCAAGTTCGGGACGCGGCTGTACGTTTGGACGAACATCCAGACCCATGGTTACCGGAAGGCGCACGGTGAGGCAGCAGGAGTTCAAGGTGCTGGAGGGGGCCGAGGAGTTCGAGCTCGGCGAAGGGCCCGTTGGCGCGCTCCTCGTGCACGGGTTCACCGGTAGCCCCCAGTCGATGCGGCCGCTCGGCGACTACCTGGCCGGACGTGGGATCGCCGTGATGGCCCCGCGGCTCCCCGGGCACGGCACGGCGTGGGAGGACCTCAACACCCGCACCGCGGAAGAGTGGGTCGCTCACGTCGAGGAGGCGTTCAACGTGTTCGCGGCCGAGAAGGAGGAGGTCTACCTCGTCGGGCTGTCGTTCGGGGCGGCGCTGTGCCTCAACTTCGCCGCCCACTACCCCGACCGCGTCGACGGGGTCGTCGCGCTGTCGACGTTCCTGCTCACGAAGGACCCGCTCCGCTTCCTCGCTCCGGTGGTCAGACGCGTGGTGCGGTCGCTGCCGGGGGCCGCGAACGACATCGCCGACCCCGAGCAGCGCGAGCTCGCGTACGACCGGCTCCCCACGGGGGCCGCATGGGTGATGTTGCAGTGGGTCAAGCAGACCCGCCGGAACCTCGGCGCGGTGCGGTCGCCGATCCTGCTCATGCACTCGCACCACGACCACACCGCGCACCCGAGCACCGCGCCGCTCGTCTACGACTCAGTGTCGTCGGAGGACAAACAGCTCGTGTGGGTCGACAACTCGTACCACGTCATCACCCTCGACCGCGATCGCGACGAGGTCTACCGGAGGACCTACGAGTTCATCAAGGAGCGGTCGCGACATGACCTCTGAGACCGTCACGCTCACCGGCCACATCATCGACTCGCTCGCGCTGCCGAGGACGCTCGACGAGATCGTGGCGCTCGGCGCGACGTACGAGATCGAGGAGCTGCGGCTGGGCGTCAAGCAGGACGACGAGTCGTTCGCGCGCATCACGATCACGGCCGCCGACGAGCACGAGCTCGTGAACGTCATCGAGCGGCTCCGCCAGCACGGCGCCAACCCCGAGAGGGTCGAGGACGCGTCGCTGGCGGAGGCGGACGTCGATGGCGCGTTCCCGCCGGGCTTCTACTCCAGCACGAACCTGGAGACCGACGTGCGCATCGGGGGCCGCTGGATCCCGGTGACCCGGCCCGAGATGGACTGCGGTCTCGTCGTCGACGGCGAGAGCGCCCGCACGATCGCGATGAGCGACGTCCGGCGGGGCATGCAGATTGTGATGAGCGGCCTCGGCATCCGCGTCCACCCGCCCGCTAAGCCAGGTGACGGCGGGTCGCAGGACTTCGGTTTCATGTCGTCGGACGTGTCGAGCGAGAAGCCGAAGGCCCTGCTCGTCGACCGCGTGGCGGAGCAGATGAGGGCGGTGAAGGCCGAGGGAAAGAGGCTCCTGTGGGTGGCCGGGCCGGCCGTCGTCCACACCGGCTCGGGGCCGGACCTCGCCGCTTTGATCCGCGCCGGATACGTCCACGCGTTCTTCGCCGGCAACGGCGTCGCCGCGCACGACATCGAGTCGAACATGTTCGGCACGTCGCTGGGCGTCTACCTCGAGCAGGGGACGCCGGCAGACCACGGACACGAGCACCACATCCGCGCGATCAACGAGCTGCGCCGGCACGGCTCCTTCCGCGCCGCGATCGACGCGGGGGTCTTCAACGACGGGATCGTCTACCACCTCGTGAAGAGCGGCGCCGACTACCTCTTCGGCGGGAGCGTCCGCGACGACGGCCCCCTGCCGGACGTGGTGACGGACATGCTCGAGGTGCAGAGGCGGCTGCGCGACATCATCTGGGGGACGGAAGAGCAGGAGCTCGTCGGCTTCTGCATCGTCGTCGGCACGATGCTCCACGGCATCGCGACCGGGAACTGCCTCCCTGCGTCCGTGCCGCTCGTCTGCGTGGACATCAACCAGGCGACGGTGACGAAGCTGATGGACCGAGGCTCGTTCCAGTCGATGGGCATCATCACGGACGTTGGGCTGTTCATCCGCGAGCTCGCCGAGCGTCTGGCACCCGACGAGATCCGGCCCCCGGAGGAGGAGGCCGAGGCCCGGGTCGCGGGGTCCCGCACCAGGAGGTGACGGAAGGCCTCCGGCGAAACCCTGTGACATGAGACAAAAAGGACGCATCACCCTCGCAGCCGGCCTCGTCCTCGCGGTCCTCTCGACCCTCGCGCCGGCGGGGGCCGCGCAGCAGTCCGAGCCCTCGCGGATCACGGTTCGGGACGGCGTGACCCAGCCCGTCTTCTCGTACGCAGGCGCGGTCCGAGAGACGGTCTACGTGCAATCCAGTATCGACGGCGACGGCGACCAGCAGCTCGACTTGCTGGCGACTGACATCATCAGGCCCGCAGCGACCGAGGCGGACCTGCAGGTCCCGGTGATCTACGAGCAGAGCCCCTACTACCAGAGCAACGGCCGCGGCAACGAGGCCGAGATCAAGGGCGAGGAGGACGGCGACTTCGTCCCCGAGGTCTTCCCGCTCTACTACGACAACTACTTCGTGCCGCGCGGCTACGCCGTCGTGCTCCAGGACATGCCCGGCACGCGCAACTCCGAGGGCTGCATGGTCCTCGGAGGCGAGGCCGAGGAGCTGGCCGCGAAGGCGACGATCGACTGGCTCAACGGCCGCGGCAAGGCGTTCACCGGCACCGGCGAGGAGGTCGTCGCCGACTGGTCGACCGGGCGCGTGGGGATGATCGGCAAGTCCTACGACGGAAGCGTCGCGAACGGCGCGGCGACGACCGGCGTCGAGGGCCTCGAGACGATCGTGCCGATCGGCGCCATCGACCGCTGGTACGACTACCACCTGAACAACGGCGTGCAGTACGTCAACGCGTACACGACGCCCGGGCTGTTCAGCTTCGTGATCGACCAGCCCCCGGGCGACGACGAGGAGCGCGGCAAGGACTGGGTCGAGAACACGTTCACGGAGAACTCCACCTGCTCTGCGAGGGGCGGCGAGATCGTCGGCAAGGCCGCGGATCCGCAGGCGGACTACAACGAGTTCTGGGACGAGCGCGACTACCTGAAGGACGTCGACAAGGTGAAGGCGAGCGTCTTCGTCGTTCACGGCCTCAACGACTGGAACGTCAAGCCGAACAACTACGTGCAGTGGTGGCACGGCCTCCAGCGCCACGACGTGCCGCGCAAGATCTGGCTCGCCGGCACCGGCCACGTCGACCCGTTCGACTTCCGCCGCAAGAAGTGGGTCGACACCCTCCACCGGTGGTTCGACTACTGGCTGCACGGGATCGACAACGGGATCATGGACGAGCCGATCGCGGACATCGAGCGCGGCCCGGACCGCTGGAAGACGTACCGGTCGTGGCCGGACCGGCGGGCGCGGAAGGTCCGTCTGTTCCTCGCCCCCGCCCGCAAGAAGCTCCCGGGCACGCTGAGCCTGAAGCGGCCGAAGCGGGCGACGATGTCGTACACCGACGACCCCGAGCAGTCCGAGAACGAGATGGTCGCCGACCCGCTGCAGAGCAAGGAGAGCCGGCTGGTCTTCGTCACGCCGAAGCTCCACCGGAAGGTGCGTCTCAGCGGCCGCATCCGCGTGGACGTCAAGGCGACCGTCGACCAGGTCGACACGAACTTCACCGCGTTGCTCGTCGACTACGGGGCCGCCACCCGCATCGACCACGAAGGCTCGGGCGAGGGGATCCGGACGCTCACGCGGGAGTCTTGCCACGGCCAGAGCACCGACGCCGACGACGCGTGCTACTTCGTCACCGAGAAGACCGAGGCGAAGAGCGCGATCGAGATCGTCTCGCGCGGCTGGCTCGACGCGCGGCACCGCAACTCGCTGCGCGAGGGAGAGCCGATGGTGCCGGGCGAGAAGGATCGCTTCCGGTGGGAGATCTTCGGCGAGGACTATGTCTTCAAGAAGGGCCACCGCCTCGCGATCGTGATCGCGGGGAGCGACCCGGACTACACGATCCCCGACGAGACGAACGCGACCGTCGACGTGATCCTGCGGCCGAGCAAGGTGATCCTGCCGGTAGTCGGGGGGGCCCGGCGCCTGACGCTCTAGCCGATTCGCTCGTTCTTAGTCCCTCTACCCTCGCTGAGCGGGGCGATCGGGACAAAGAACCGCACGCTGCGGAGATGCCGACTAGAGGCCCAGCCTCGCCGTCAGCTCTTCGGCCAGCGTCGGCTTCGATTGGGAGTCGTCGAGCTCGTACGTCGCTCGGAGAGCCGGCTTGTCGATGTCGCAGACCTTTCGCAGGTCGATCGGCGTCGCTACCAGGACTATGTCCGCATCCGAGGCGTTGATCGTCTCGGCCAGGTCCCGTCGCTGCCCCTCCGAGTAGCCCATCGCCGGGAGCAGCTCGCCGATGTGCGGGTAGGTGTCGTAGACGCCCTTGATGCTGCCGGCGGCCCAGGGCCTCGGGTCGACGAGCGACGCGGCCCCCGCGCGGCGAGCCGCTACGACGCCGGCACCGAACGTCATCTCGCCGTGGGTCAACGTGGGGCCGTCCTCGACGACGAGCACCTTCTTGCCCTCCATCATCTCGCCGTTCGGCACCGTGATCGGCGAGCGCCCGTACACGATCGCGGCCCCCGCGTTCACCGTCTCGATCGTCTTCTCGAGGGCCGCTAGGTCCTCCTCCGAGGCCGAGTCGACCTTGTTGATCACGACGACGTCGGCCATGCGAAGGTTCGCCTCGCCCGGGTGGTACGAGGTCTCGTGGCCGGCGCGCAGCGGGTCGGCGACCGTCACGTGTACGTCGGGCTTGTAGAACGGCAGGTCGTTGTTGCCGCCGTCCCACACGACCACGTCGGCGTCATGCTCGGCCATCGCGAGGATCTCGCCGTAGTCGACGCCGGCGAACACGATCGAGCCCTGCTCGAGGTGCGGCTCGTACTCCTCGCGCTCCTCGATCGTGCAGTCCGCCGCCAGCAGGTCGTCGTAGGTCTCGAAGCGCTGGGCCCGCTGATCCTGCAGGCGCCCGTACGGCATCGGATGCCGGACGACCGCGACCTTCTTCCCCGCCGCCTTCAGGATCCGCGAGACCGCCCGCGTCGTCTGCGACTTCCCGGAGCCGGTTCGCACCGCGCACACGGCGACCACGGGCTTGGTCGACGAGATCATCGTGGAGCGGGGGCCGAGCAGCGTGTAGTCGGCGCCGGCCGCGAGAGCGCGGGAGCCGAGGTGCATCACGGTCTCGTGCGCCACGTCGGAGTACGCGAAGACGACCTCGTCGACCTCGTGCTCGGCGACGAGCGTCTCGAGCTGGCCCTCGGGGAAGATCGGGATCCCGTCCGGGTAGAGGTCACCGGCGAGCGCCGACGGGTACACGCGGCCCTCGATCCCCGGGATCTGCGTGGCGGTGAAGGCGACGACCTCGAAGCGCTCGTCGTCCCTGTACGCCACGTTGAAATTGTGGAAGTCGCGCCCCGCGGCGCCGACGATCAGGACCCTCCGGCGGGCCGCTCGCTTCCCTTCCACGAGGGCGCAGCCTACACGTCCGCCACCGACTAGGGTTGCGGGGATGGAGGACAGAAAGCTCACGAAGAGGGGCACGAAGCGGCGGGTCCAGCTGATCGAAGCGGCGTCGCGTCTGTTCGCCCTGCAGGGGTACCACGGGACGACCGTCGGCGACATCTGCGACGCGCTCGGGGTCGGCAAGGGCGTCTTCTACTGGTACTTCGAGTCCAAGGAGGCGTTGTTCTCGGAGATCCTCCAGGAATCGCTGCTAGAGCTGCGCCGCGCGCAGGAGCGGGCGATCGCGTCGGTCGACGACCCCGTCGCCCGGATCGAGCAGGGCATCCGCGCGTCGATCGACTTCTTCAGGGGAACGCCCGGGTTCCTCGAGCTCATCCGCATCGCGGCCCGTTACGAGGAGTTCTCGATCTTCGTCGAGAAGGGGCAGCAGATCATCGCCGCCGACACGGCGGCGCACATCAAGGACGGCATGGCCCGGGGCGAGGTGCGCCACGGCGACCCGGACCTGATGGCGCACGGCATCCTCGGCGCGACGTTCCACTTCGTGGAGACTTACTTCGGGAACGAGTCCGAGGCGACGGGCGACCGCCCTCAGCTGGCGGACGAAGCCGTGGCGTTCTGCTTGCGGGGCCTGCTGGCGGGCTAGGCCGGGGGACCCTGCTCCAGCGCCCGGCGCAGCCCCCGGATCGCCTGGCGGATCCGCTGCTCGTTCTCGACCAGCGCGAAGCGCACGTAGTTGTCGGCGGTGGCCCCGAAGCCCACCCCGGGTGAGACCGCGACCTTCGCCTCCCGGACGAGGTACTTGGCGAACTCCAGCGAGCCCATGGGCTGGAACTCCTCGGGGATCTCTGCCCAGGCGAACATCGTGGCCGGGGGCCGCGTGATGTTCCACCCGATCCGGTCGAGGCCGTCGCACAGCGCGTCGCGCCGGGCCCGGTAGATCTCGCGGATCTGCTTGGGGACCTCCTCGCACTCGTTCAGCGCGATGATCCCGGCGATCTGGATCGGCTGGAAGACCCCGTAGTCGAGGTACGACTTCAGCTTCGTGAGCCCGGCGATCATCTCGGGGTTCCCGACCGCGAACGCGAGCCGCCATCCCGCCATGGAGTACGACTTCGACATCGAGAAGAACTCGACGCCGACGTCCTTCGCGCCCGGCACCTGCATCATCGACGGCGCCCGCTCCGCGTCGAACACGAGGTCCGCGTACGCGAGGTCGTGGATGACCGCCATCTCCCGCGCCCGCGCGAACTCCACGAGCTGGGCGAAGAAGTCGAGGTCGGCCACCGCGGTCGTGGGGTTGTGCGGGAACGAGCACAGCAGCACGCGCGGCTTGGGCTCGGACCGCTCGTACGACTCGACCATGTCGGCGAAGAAGTCCGAGTCGAACGAGAGCGGCACGGCCGTGACGTTCGCGCCGGCGAGCAGCATCGCGTACGTGTGGATCGGGTACGTGGGCTCGGGGACCAGCGCGGAGTCGCCGGGGCCGAGCAGCACCCACGCGAGGTGCGCCAGCCCCTCCTTCGCGCCGATGGTCGCGACGGCTTCGGTCTCGGGATCGAGCTCGACGCCCCACGCGCGCTCGTAGAGGTCGCAGATCGCGCGCCGGAGCTTCGGGATCCCGCGCGACGCCGAATAGCGATGGTTGCGCGGGTTCTCGACGGCCTCCTTCAGCTTGTCCACGACCGCGTCGGGGGTCGGGATGTCGGGGTTGCCCATCCCGAGGTCGATGATGTCGACCCCCGAGCGCCGCGCCTGCGTCTTCAGGTCGTTGACGATCGAGAAGACGTACGGCGGGAAGCGTCCGATTCGCCTGAACTCCATGGCCGCAACCCTATCTAGTCATTGGGGTCGTCCAGGTCGGTCGTGTTGCCGTCGAGACGCTGCAGGTCGCTGAGCACCAGCTTGCCTTCTTCGATAGACCCTGTCAGACGCACGACCGCACCGTTGCCGAGCCCGCGGATGCGCGCCGAGCGCCGGTCGTCGTAGCCGAGGGCCTCGGCGCTCAGCCAGCGGATCGTCCCCCCGTGGCTGACCACGACCACCGTCCCGTCGGGATGTGCGCGCACGACCTCGGCGAGCCCCTTCAGCGCGCGCTCCCGCACCTGAGCGGGAGACTCGCCGCCGGGCCGCGCCGAGTAATGGCGCGCCGGCCCCCACAGCTCCGGCCACCGGCGCCGTATCTCGTCGACGTGGAGCCCCTCCCACTCGCCCTGGTCGATCTCGCGGAACGCGGGGTTCGTCTGCACCTCGACGCCGTGCGTCCGTGCGATCGGCTCCGCGGTCGCGTACGCGCGTTTGAGGTCGCTCGCGTACACCGCGACGACCGGCTCGTGCGACAGCTCCTCGGCGGTCGCGATCGCCTGCCGGTAGCCGGTCTCGTTGAGGTCGATGTCGGCTTGGCCCTGCGCGCGCTTCGAGTGGTTCCACTCCGTCGCGCCGTGGCGCACGAGAAAGATCGTCGTCACCGCTCCCCCCTCAGTGCCTGCAGCAGCCGCGCGACGGAGCTGCCGAGGTTGTGCTCCCCCGCGAGCTCCCGCAGCGTCTTCTCGTCGGGAGGGCCCGCGGGCGTGATCTCGACGTCCGCGTCACGCACGAGCGTCACGACCGTCTTCATCGCCTCGAGATAGTCGCGGCCCTCCTCGAACGCGGCAGCCTGGCGCGGCGGGAGCTCCCCGAGGGCGCCGAGGATCCCGTCGATCGACCCGTAGCGCGACAACAGGTCCGCAGCGCGCTTCGGCCCGATGCCCGGGATGCCGGGAAGGCCGTCGGAGGAATCGCCGCGCAGGGTCGCGAACGCCGGGTAGAGGCGGGGCGGCACGCGGTACTTCGCTTCGACCGCGGCCTCGTCGAACTCCGTCATCTCCTTCGTCCCCCGGACGGGGAAGAGCACGCGGACGCGCGGGTCCTCGATCAGAGCGAGGAGGTCGCGGTCCCCGGTGACCACGACGACCGACTCACCCGGATCCATCCGCTCCACGAGCGTCGCGATCGCGTCGTCGGCCTCCAGCCCCTCGGACTCGGCCCGCGCTATCCCGGCGGCGTCGAGGATGGTGGCGAGGACGTCGAACTGGCGCGGGAGCTCCGGCGGGTCCTCCGGCCGTGCGGCCTTGTAGCCGGGGAACGCCTCCACACGGAAGTCCGGGCGCCAGTTCGCGTCGAACACCGCGACGAGCCGGCTCGGCCGGTGGTCGATCAGGATGCGCGTGACCATCTCGAGGAACCCCCGCACGGCGTTGACCGGCCGCCCCTGCGCGTCGGTGAGCGTGGTGGGGAGGGCGAAGAACGCGCGGTAGACGAGGCTGGGCGCGTCGAGCAGGAACGTGACGGTCACGACCGGACCCTACCGGCGCGGGCTAGCGGGCGACGGAGAACGTGCGCAGGCGCAGAGCGTTCAGGAGGACGCTCACCGACGAGAACGCCATCGCCCCCGCCGCGAGCATCGGGCTCAGGAAGCCGAGGGCGGCCGCCGGGATCATCACGACGTTGTAGGCGAACGCCCAGAAGAGGTTCTGCTTGATCGTGCGCAGCGTGCGCCGCGAGAGGTCGATCGCCGCGGCCGCCAGCAGCGGGTCGCCGCCTACGAGCGTCAGGTCCGCGGCCTCGAGCGCGACGTCCGCGCCGGTGCCGATGGCGACGCCGAGATCTGCCTGCGCGAGGGCCGGGGCGTCGTTGATGCCGTCGCCGACCATGGCGACGGTACGTCCGCTCGCCTGCAGGTCCCGGATCGCGTCGACCTTGTCGGCGGGCAGCACCTCGGCCCTCACGTCGTCGATGCCCACCGCTGCGGCCACCGCTCTCGCCGTCGTCCTGTTGTCCCCGGTGAGCAGGACCGTGGACATCCCCTGGGCGTGCAGCCGCGCGACCGCGGCCGCGGCCCCCGGCTTGATCGTGTCCGAGATCGCGACTGCGCCGAGCGCGCTGCCGTCGCGCGAGACCCACACGACCGTCTTGCCCTCCGCCTCGAGGGCCGCGGCCCCCGCGGCGACCTCCGGTGACGCCTCGCCGGCGAAGCCCGTGCGCCCCGCACGCACCATCTCCCCGCGCACGCGTCCGGCCACACCCAGCCCCGCGGTGGACTCGAACGCCTCCACCGGCTCCAGCGGCAGCCCCCGCTCGCGCGCGGCGGCGACGATCGCCTGTGCCAGAGGGTGCTCGCTCGGGGCCTCGACCGAGGCGGCGGTCCTCAGGACCTCGTCGTCGGAGACACTCGGCGCGGCGACGACGCCGGTGACGGACATCCGGCCGTGCGTGATCGTGCCGGTCTTGTCGAAGACGACGGTGTCGAGGCGGCCGGACCGCTCGAGCACGTCGCCGCCCTTCAGCAGGATGCCGATCTGCGCGCCCCGGCCACTCCCCACCATGATCGCGGCCGGCGTCGCGAGGCCCATCGCGCACGGGCAGGCGATGATCAGCACCGCGATCCCCGCGACGACCGCGTCCTCCAGGACGTGTCCGGTGACGAGCCAGCCGGCGAACGTCAAGGTGGCGAGGACGAGCACGACGGGGACGAAGACCGCGGACACGCGGTCGGCCAGGTGCTCGATGGGGGCCTTGCGCGACTGCGCGTCGGACACGAGCTTCGCTATCTGCGCGAGCGCGGACTCGGCCCCCACGCGCGTGGCCTCGACCACGATCGACCCCGACGTGTTCAGCGTGCCCCCGTAGACCTCGTCACCCGGCGCCTTGTCGGCCGGGACGGGCTCGCCCGTCAGCATCGACTCGTCCACGGCAGTGGCTCCCTCACGCACGACGCCGTCCGCGGGCACGCGCTCCCCCGGCCTGATCCTCACGAGGTCGCCCGCGGCGACGACGTCGACCGGCACGAGCACCTCGGCCTCGTCACGGAGCACGCGCGCTTCCTTCGCGCCGAGCTCGAGCAGCGACCGGATGGCCTCCGACGCGCGCCGGCGCGAGCGTCTCTCGAGGTACTTGCCGAGGAGGATGAACGTCACGATCGCCGCGGCGGTCTCGAAGTACACCTCGCCGTGGAAGAACAAAGCGGCGACGGAGTACCCGTATGCGGCGGACGTCCCCAGCGCGACGAGCGTGTCCATGTTCGCGGAGAGGTGGCGCGCCTGCTTGACGGCGGAGACGAAGAACGACCGCCCTGCCCAGAAGAGCACGGGGGTCGTCAGCGCGGCCTGCACCCACAGGACGTCGCCGTGCATCGGTCCGACCATAGCGAGGAGGACGACCGGGATCGTCAGGACCGCGGCTCCGATCAGACGGCGCGCGCCGGGGTCGCCGGGCTCGTCCGAGGGCTCCTCCGCGGCAGCGACGTCCCGGAGCTCGTACCCGGCGGCCGCTACGGCGGCCTCGAGCGCGCCGGGGTCGAGCGCGGCGTCTCCCCGCACGGTCGCCTTCTCCAGCGGCAGGTTCACGGTCGCCTCGGCAACGCCGGGCACGGCCGCGAGGGCCTTCTCGACGCGCCGCGCACAGGCGGCGCACGTCATGCCCGCGACGTCGAACTCGCGGGCGGGGGCGGGGGCCTCGGTCTTCATCGTGCGGCCAGTATATACCCCCGGGGGGTATAGCAGCTACAGCCCCGCCGCCTTCCGCACGGGGCCTGCGAGGAGCTCGTACGAGCGGGGGTCCGACGCGAACGGGGACGCGAGGACGAGGTGATCCGCGCCGGCGTCGACGACGGCCCGCAGGTACGCGCCGACCGTCTCGGGCCCCCCGGTCACGAAGTGGGCCGGATTCCGGGCACCGAGCCGCTCGTGGGCCGCCTCGTCGGTCGCAGCGACAACGACCTGCGCCCCCCACGTCAGCTCGATCGGCCGCTCGCCCGTCACCTCCCGGAGGGCCGCGGCCGCCTGCGCGAACTCCTCGGGCGACGCCGCCCACGCGTTCCACCCGTCGGCGAGCCGCCCCGCGACGTCTAGCACCGCGACCGAGCGCCCCGCCACCCAGATCGAGTAGTCGCGGGGGCCGGGGTGCGGCTGCAGACCGGAGATCTCGGTGAAGTCGTCGGCGACCGTCACCGGCTCGTCGGACCGGAACCGGTGGAGGACCTCCACGACCGACGCGAGCTGGTCGACCCGGTCCGCCCCCGACCAGTACGGGATGCCGAACGCGAGGTTCTCGGCACTGCTGACGTGGTCGCCGCTGCCGATCGCGACGCACACGCGCCCGGGCGCGATCTCCGAGACCGTCGCGGCCATCTTCGCCAGCACGGCGGGATGCCTGAGCGACGAGCGCGTGACGAGCGTGCCGACGGTCGCGGCCTCCGTCGTCGCGGCGGCCCATGCCAGCGCGGTCCAACCCTCGAGGATCGGACGCGTCCTCGCGCCCAGCGGCCACAGGTGGTCGAAACACCAGAGCGAGTCGAACCCGAGGCCCTCGGCGCGCCGGACGCCGTCGGTGAACACGGCGGCGTCGCCGGTGAACTGCGGCAGCGTGACGCCCAGGCGCACGCTCACGCGGCGTTCACCATCAGGTACCGCACGAGGAACTCCGCTACTCCCGCGGTCAGCAGCGCGACGTAGTACAGCCCGGTCGCGGACTGGATCGACTTGATCGCGACGCACCGGCGCGCGGCCCACACGACGCCGCCGGTGAAGCCGGCGAGCGCGAGCCAGATCACGAAGAACGCGAGCCCGAACGAGTCCCCGAACCCCGGGATCCCGAGCACGGCTCCCTCGGTCGTCGCGCCGGCGAGCTTCCCCGCGACCGCGAGGCCGAGCGCTCCCGTGACCGCCGTCGCGACGAGCGCGAGCGTCGTCAGGCGCGCGAGCGCCCACGGCTTGAGGCCCGGCTGGTTCAGGTACCAGTGCCCCAGCAGCATCCCGTTCGTCACGGCTCCCAGCAGGGCCGCGCCCGCGACGACCTCGACCGTCGCCAGCGCGACGTTCCACCCGTCGAGGGCAGCGGCGAGCGAGCCGAGAGCGACGACCCCGGCGGCCGCGATCGCCACGCCGGCGACAACTCCCGGCAGGTCCGTGTTCGAGTACTGGACGAGGAGGTACACCGCGGTCAGGCCCGCGACCACCGCTACCGCGACCGGAGCCGCGTCTCCCGCGCCGTCCGCGGCTCTCACCGCGAGCAGGGTCAACACCGCCAGGGCGATCCCGGTGTAGGCGATGATCCGGAAGTGGCCGCGCTTGACGACGTCCCACGACTGCGTCCACGCCCCGACGGCGACGAGGCCGACGGTCCACTCCAGGAGGATCAGCGCTACGACGCCGGCGGCGCCGCTCAACGAGAGGAGAAACGCTTCTTGAGCCACCCCGGCATATAGGCCGTGGAGATGTCCAGGACCTGCCTCACGACCTCGAGCACGTCCTCGTCCCCGTCCCAGTGGGAGCGCACGACCTCGTCCGGCACGCGGTTCAGCATCTGGTCGAGCGCGAACGCGACCACGACGAGGTCGTCCAGCTGGCCGATCCCCGGGATGAAGTCAGGGACGACGTCGACCGGCGACAGCAGGTACCCGGCGAGGATGAACAGCGTCGCCTTCGCGCGCGCGGGGACGCGCGGGTCGCGCGAGAGCCTCCACAGCAGACGCGCCAGCCGCGGCAACAAGAGCACGTACTCCTTCAGGCTCGTCGGGTCCGGCGTCGTCGCGGGCGTGCCCGTGCGAGCGAGCGTGTCGTCGCCGCCGGTCACGCGGCGACTCCGAGCTCGGTCCACGCGAGCGCGGCCGCCCCGGCGATCCCGCCGTCGCCGCGCAGCGCGGTCACGTCGAGCCGCATCGGCCGGCGCCGCTGCGCCTGCATCATCCGGTTCAGCTGGTCGCGCGCGGGGCCGAGGTACGGCTCGCCCGCGTTGACGACGCTGCCGCCGAGGACGATCAGCTCGGGGTCGAACACGTTCACCGCGTTCGACAACCCGATCCCCAGCGCGGTGCCGGCCTTGCGAAGCACGTCGCGCGCCGTCTGGTCGTATTCCCTCGCCGCCTTCGCGACCGCCTCACCGGTGATCGCGCCGCCCGGCCCGGCGAACGCGGAGATGGCCGAGTCGGGGTCCTTCTCCAGGGCCGCGCGCGCGAGGCGCGCGATCGCCGAACCCGACGCGAGCTGCTCAAGGCAGCCGCGCAGGCCACACGGGCACGCCGGGCCGTCGGGGTCGACGACGGTGTGGCCGAGCTCGGCCCCCGCGCCCGTCGAGCCGCGCACGAGCTTCCCCCCAGCGACGATCCCGCTCCCGATCCCGGTCCCCAGCGTGAACATCACGACGTCGGTCGCACCGGGGCAGCAGCCGAAGGTCCGCTCGCCCCATACGGCCGCGTTCGCGTCGTTGTCTACGAACACCGGCAACCCCGTCCGCTCCCCCACCGCCGTCGCGACGTGCGGGTCGTCGTAGACCACGTTCGGCGAGAACGTCACGGCCCCCGCGGCGAAGTCGACGAACCCGGCCGCTCCGACGCCGACCGCGACGACGCGATGGCCGCTTGCGGCGGCTCGCTCGAGCACGTCCTCGACCACTCCCAGGATCGTCTTCGTCGCGGCCGCGGGATCGGTCGGCTGCTCGACGCGGTCGAGGAGCTCGCCGGACTGCGTCACGCCGGCGGCCTTGACGCCGGTTCCTCCGATGTCGACGCCGATGACGACGCTTCCGCTGGCAGCCATAGCCGCGAGGATACGAGGGCCGGACGCGCTACGGCGAACCACGGCCCGGCGCTACGCCGTGTCGATGCGCCGGACGTTCGAGGGTTCCGGCGGTGCCTCGGCCTCGGGAGGAGCCGGAGGGGGCGCCACCACGTGAGCGGCCTCCTCGATCAGGATCCCGGCCGCGGTGATCAGCTCGCGGGCCGCCGCGGCCAGGTGCTCCATCACCTCGGGGTGCGTCTTGCGCACGACCGCGACCGTCGCGCAGAACGGGCAGTAGGCGCAGTCCGAGGGGTGATCGGCGGGGCGGTCGCCGAAGAGGTCGCTGTAACGCGCGGCCCTCTCGTGCTCGCTCACCGGCGCAACCTATCTGCTCTCGACACGCTTCTTGAGGTCCTCGAGCGCGCCGCGCACGATCGCACGCTGCGCCTGGCGCTTCAGGAGCTTGGGGATCGGGAACCCCGGGTCCACCGCGGTCTCGTAAACGACCTCGGTGACGTCGTCGAACTCGTCGAACGTGTAGGACCCGCGCAGCTCCTTGACGTCGCCGTCGAGCAGGTCCCAAGAGAACGAGCGGGGGGCCTCGGAGTAGTCGTAGCCGAGCGTGTACGAGACGACCTTCACCTTCGCGTCGATCTGGTACCAGACTTTCGTCCCGCGGCCCTCGGAGTCCGTCTCCTTCACCTCGACCTTCTTGATGTTCGCGTTCCACTCCGGGTACGCGGCGAAGTCCGTAGCGACCTCGAAGATCTCGGGCGCCGGAGCCTTCACGTCGATCGAGTCCTTGACCGAGTCCGCCACGTCAATCCCTCCTCTGGTGCGGCCCCTGATGCGGGAACGCCCTGCGCGTCGACCGGAAGTACCCCACGTTCACGCACACGGTACGCCCCACGGACGTAACCGACACGAGCGGCTGGTGGACGTGCCCGAAGTATGCCCGGCGGGGTTGCACGTCGCGGATGTACTCGAGCAGGTCGGAGCTCCCCTGCTCCCGCTTCCCCGAGACCGTGTCGAAGCACAGCTCCGGGATCGCCGGAGGGATGTGCGAGCAGACGACGTCGACCTCTCCGAGGGAGTCGATGCGCGCCCTCAGCTCGTCGTGGCTGACCTCTCCGGCGACGTTCAACGGGGTGGGCAGAGCCCCGCCGACCAGCCCGAAGCGCTCCTCCTCGAGCTCCACGACGCCCGCTGTGACGAGGCGCGCCGCCGGCGTGCTCGCGGCGAACGACTCCGCGAGCGCCGGGTTGTCGACGTTGCCGAGGATCAGGTACGTCGGGTCCGGGAGGGCCGCGAACACGTCGCGGTACTGCTGCGTCACCCGGCGGCCGATCTCGGTGCGGATCTCCTCCTCGCGGCCGCGCGAGCGCTCCCTCATCACGGCCCGCGCCTCCTCGACGCGCCCCGCGGTCCGAAGGTCGACGACCTGCGACACGGTCTCGATCGAGAAGACCTCCGTGAGGATCCCGGTCATCGAGATGTAGTCGAGGAAGTTCACGAGGTCGCCGAGCAGCAGGAGCGTCGCTCCGGGCGGCACCGCGTCCGCCAGGGCGTCCGACGCGCCGTGCAGGTCCGCGATCACGTAGACGGGCATCGGCGCATCGTAAGGTCGCCGCATGACCCTGGTCTTCGTGCACGGCGGCGTCGCGGGCGTGCCGAAGCCGGAGCGCGTGCCGCTGGCGGACGGAGTCGCCGAGGGGGCCGCCGCGGGGCACGCCCTCGACGCGGTGGAGCGGGCGGTGCGTGTCCTCGAGGACGATCCCCGGCTGAACGCCGGTTACGGCGCGGTGCTGAACCTCGCCGGCGCGGTCGAGCTCGACGCCGGGATCTCCGACGGCACCACCGGCCGGTCCGGCGGCGTCGGCAACGTCACCGTTCGCCATCCGGTCTCGCTCGCGAGGAAGGTGCTCGAGGAGACGCCGCACGTGCTGATCACCGGCGCGGGTGCCGGCGCGCTGGCGACGGGGATGGAAGAGGTCGTCGTCGCGCCCGACGAGCGGAGACGCTGGGAGGAGGCGCGGGCCGCGGGACGGCTCGACGTCGCGCGCTTCGGTGACCCCGTGGAGGTCGACACCGTCGGAGCCGTCGCCTGCCTCTCCGGGGGCCTCGCGGCCGCGTCGTCCACCGGTGGTGTATTCGCGAAGATGCCGGGCCGCATGGGCGACTCCGCGGTGTTCGGCGCCGGGCACTACGCGTCGCGGGCCGCGGCCGTCGTAGGGACGGGGGTAGGCGAGATGTTCCTCGAGACGCTGGCGTGCGCGCGGGTCGGCCTGCTGATCGAGGCCGGAGCACACCCTCAGGAGGCGTGCGAGGGCGTCGTCCGCCTGCTCGGCGAACGGGCGCCGCTTCCTGCCGGGTTGCTCGCGCTCGACGGCAGCGGGCGGGCCGGCGCGGCTTTCCGCGGCGGGTCGTGGGACGTGGCCGGGCCGGACGGGCCTTTCGAGGCCGTGCGGCTCGAGTAGCTAGCGGTTCGAGAGCGCCGTCAGGAACATCGACGCGAGCAACATCGTCAGGAGGCCGAGCACCAGGAACGTGAAGCGGCGTCCGTGGAGAAGCACGCGGCTCGGCTCGTCGCTCGCCTCCCTGAACGCGTCGTGTGCGGCGACTGCCCACAGCGCGAACGTCACGAGGCCGAAAAGCCCGGCCACCGCGGTGGCGGAGCCACCCTTGCCGCCGATCGCGAAGAGGAGCGTCATCAGCCCGACCCAGACGCTGACCACGCCGCGGGCGATCGCCTGCGGCCACATCCCCAGATACGCGTGGCCGGCTCCCGGGAAGAACAGCGAGACCAATGCGACCGTGCCCGGATCCCTCTCGACGTGGCGCGCCACAGGCTCCTTCATGGCCTCGCCGAACGCGATGCCGCACACGCGGCAGGCGGGCTCCTCCAGCGGGTTCTCGGCGTCGCACGAGGAGCACGTCCAGAGGATGCCCTCGTCGGTGGAACGGAACGCACCCTTCTTGACGCCCGGCTTCGGCGCGGTGGGGACGTCGAGCCCGCCGGTAAGGGGGGCGGGTGCGGGCGGGGGTGCAGGGGGCTCGGGGGGCTCGGGGGCCGCGAACCGCTTCAGGCACTGGCCGCACCACGCGGCGTCGACAGGGTTGAGGCCCCCGCACGAGGGACAGCGGAGCTTCTCGGGCGCGTGCACGTCGTTCATGCTCATCGCCTATTCATCGGCGCCCTCCGGGGGTCACTCAAGCCCCGTAACGGACGCACCGGTCAGGCGCCGGCGGCTACCGGTAGGTGTGCTCCGGCCCCGGGTAGGTCCCCGCCGCGACCTCCGCGGCGAACTCGGCTGCAGCCCGCTTGATCTCCTCGCCGAGCTCGGCGTACCGCTTGACGAACCGTGGCAGGTGGCCGTCGGAGATGCCGAGGAAGTCGTGCCACACGAGCACCTGGCCGTCGCAGCTCGGCCCCGCGCCGATCCCGATCGTCGGGACCTGCAGCGAAGCCGTCACCTCCGCCGCCAGCCCCGCGGGCACGGCCTCGAGGACCAGCGCGAAGGCGCCCGCGGCCTCGAGGCTCTTAGCGTCCTCGACGAGCTTGTGGTGGGCCTCGTCGGTCCGTCCCTGGACCTTGTAGCCGCCGAGCTGGTTCACCGACTGGGGGGTGAGGCCGAGGTGCCCCATCACGGGGATGCCCGCCTCGACCAGCCGCGCGACGAGCTCGACCGAGCGCCCCCCGCCCTCGAGCTTCACGGCGTTCGCGCCGCCCTCCTGCAGGAGCCGGCCGGCGTTGCGCATGCCGTCCTCGACCGAGACCTGGTAGCTCATGAACGGCATGTCGCCGACGACGAGCGCGTTCCTGACGCCACGCGCGACCGCTGCCGTGTGGTGGACGACCATGTCCATCGTCACGGGGACCGTGGAGCCGAACCCGAGCAGCACCATGCCCATCGTGTCGCCCACGAGGAGAAGCGGGATCCCGGCCTCGTCGAGGAGCCGGGCGGACGGCGTGTCGTACGCCGTGAGCATCGTGAACCGCTCGCCGCGCTCCTTGAACGCGCGGACGTCGTTGACCGTTACCGGCACTGTCGCCTCCTTGTCAGGTAGCCGCAGCTACGACAAGTGTACGGCGGTGTGCCGGCCAGAAAAGAAAAAGAGGGGCCCTCGCGGGCCCCTCTTGTTGTCTCTGGTGTGGTGATCCCTACTCGGGAACCTCTTCGCCCGGCGCGAGCGGGTCGTTCTTGATCTCGCCGAGCCACAGCTTGACGGTGAACTCGCCGCCCTGGCCGAACCAGTTCTGCGTCTCGACCGTGTAGCCGGCGCAGTCCGGCGTCCGGACCCCGACGATCTTCTCGCTCTTGTTCGTCGCCTCGCCGGCGTGGCCACCGTTCTGGCCCAGGTCCTGGACGCCGAGGAGCGTGTTGCCGTCGTGCGAGCGGGCGGCGTAGCTACCGTCCGCGTAGTGCAGGTCGAGGTCGTAGTCGTGCCGCTCGGGGAACTCGAGGTAGGCGTAGAGGCCCGCCTCGGGGTTCGCGGTGTCGACCTGGACGTTGAAGAAGTCGGAGCTGATGGCGAAGGGCCCCGTGTTTGCACCCGGGTCGTAGTTCGCGAGCGACATGGCCATGGTGACCTTCTGCTCGACCGGGGCGGCCTCGGTGGCGGCGTCGGTCACGACGACCGTCGGCTTGTCCGTGCCGAGCTCGCCCGGGGTGTAGGGCTGGCAGACGGCCGGAGCCGGAGGCTTCGGCTTGGGCTTCTTCTTCTTCGCAGCCGTGGCGGGGCCGGCGATTACCGCCGACGCGACCAGGCCGCCCGCGAGGACGACGGCAAACATCCGCTTGTTCATGTTCAGTCCCTTCGGTTGGGTGCCCGCTGGGCCGGATCGGCCTGGCGTTGGGGTTCGGCGCGGGGGGTGCTTGTCCTGCATGCGCCACCGACAGGGAGTGTCGTGGTCGTGTCCCGACCGTGACAAAGGAAGAAGGGCCCCCGGAGGGCCCTTCTTCTTCGGTCGTTTGGGTGGCGTCTACTCCGGCACGCCCGGCAGGATCTCTCCCGCGCCGAGCCACACCTTGACCTCGAACTCACCGCCGACTCCGAGGTAGTTGGAGGTCTCGATCGTGTAGCCCCCGCAGTCCTTGGTGATGATGCCGACGAGGCTCTCGGACGAGGACGTGGACTCACCGCCGTGGTTCGAGTCGGTGTTCGCAAACGGCGTGGCGAGCCCCGGCTGGAACCCGTGCGACGACGCCGCGCCGGTCCCGTCGGAGAAGTAAGCCCAGAGGTCGTAGTCGTGGTGCTCGTCGAACTCGAACGTCACGTACAGACCCGCCGACTTGAGCTTCGTGTCGACCTGGACGTTGAAGTAGTCGCGCGACGCAGCGAGCGGCCCCTCCTCGGGGATGTTCGAGACGAGGCGTGCGTCGGCGATCGACGGCTCGAGCGTCACGGTCTGGACCAGGGGGGCCTCGGCGGTCGCGGCGTCGGTGACGACGATCGTCGGCTTGTCCGCCCCGGCTTCCGCGGGAGTCATCGGCTTGCACTTCTTGGCTGCGCCGGCAGGCCCTGCGACGACGCCTGCCGCTACGAGCGCTCCCGTCAGGACGAGAGCCTGGATCCCCTTGCGCATGTGCTGCCTCCTTTTGTCGGTCGAAGCCGTCTACTCGGGAACGCCCGGCTCGGTCTTGCCCTCGCCGAGCCACAGCTTCAGCTCGAAGTCCCCGCCCTCTCCCAGGTAGTTCGAGGCCTCGATCGTGTACCCGCCGCAGTCCGGCGTGATGATCCCGACGAGGTTCTCGGAGCTGGACGTCGACTCGCCGCCGTGGTTCGTCGCGGTGTTCGAACGGTCCGCAGCGCCGGGCAGGCCCGCCGTGGACATCGCGGGCTGGAAGCCGTGCGAAGCGGCCGCGCCCGTCCCGTCGGCGAAGTACGCCCACAGGTCGTAGTCGCGGTGCTCGACGAACTCGAACGTCACGTAGAGCCCGGCGGTCGGCAGCGCCGAATCGACCTGGACGTTCACGTACGCATGGGGGGCGTCCTCGACGACTCCCTCGTCGAGCTCCTCGGCGAGCGTGATCGGCACCGACAGCGGCGCTTCCGCGGTGTGGGCGTCGGTCACGACGGCGGCCGGCGCGTCCTTGCCGAGCTCGCCCGGAACGTAAGGAGCGCAGGCCGCGGGAGGTGCCGGCTTGCAGCCCTTCTTCTTGCCCTTGCCCTTGTCGCAGCCCTTGGACTTGCCGGGCTTGGGCTTCGGCGGCTTCACGGGGTCGGGCGTCTCGGGGGCCGGCGCGGAGCCCGCGGCCAGGTCGTAGTCCGTGCCGCGCTTGGTGTTGTCGAGAGTGACCAGGGCCGACGTCCCCTGTTGCGGGACGTTGTTCGCGTAGACGATGCGCGACACGCCGAACGGCGCAGTCAGCTTCGAGCCGTCGACGAGCAGCGGGCTGTAGGACCGCGGGAACGTGATCGTCATGACGAACGTCCCGTCGGGACCCTCCGAGATCTTGAGGGGGCCGACCACCGGCGTTCCGACGTTGCACTTGTCGGTCAGGTTGCCCTCGGTCGGCCCGTCGTAGGCACCCGCGGTGCCGTTGACCGACGCGATCCACTGCAGGCACCCGCGCACCGTGTCCGCGGCGACCTCGCCCTCACCCACGTTCGAGGAGAAACGGTAGTAGGTGTCGTACGCGAGACCGGAGGGGTCGCCGTTCACCTGGACGTTCAGCGATACCTCGGTCGTGGTGTGCGTGAACCACACCTTGCCGAGGTCGGTCGCGTTGCCGATCGTCGCCGCGTCGTTGTCGCCGAGCCCCTCTACGGGGGTGTCGTACGCGGCGTCCTGGTCGTTGATGCCGTTCGCGTCGCCGATCGGATCGTCGATCTGGACGACGTCGGGGATCGCAATCGGGGCATCCTGCGCTCCCGCAGGCGCCAGGGCGAAGCACGAAGCGATCAACCCCGCCGCCAGCGTTACGGACCAGACCCTCTTGTTCATGATGCTTCTCCTGCTCGGTCTCAGGCCGCCAGGCCCCGTATCGCACCTATTCGGCGGAATGGCCGTTTTCCCCTGCCCAACGGAGGCGCTCCCACCGGCAGCGCCCGGACGCGCAGCGGGCCCCCTCAGG
>DASZDG010000103.1:0-90936 GCA_035942255.1 Actinomycetota bacterium
GAGCGGTGTATGAGCAGAGCCATCCCAGAGCCTGACGAGCGCCAGGTCGCCGAGAGCGACCCGGTTCAGGAGGCTTGGGAGGAGTACAAGTCGACGGCGTCGCCGGGCGCCCGGGACGCGCTGATCCTCCACTACTCGCCGCTCGTGAAGTACGTGGCGGGACGTGTGGCGGTGGGGCTGCCGGCGAACATCGAGCAGTCGGACCTGATCTCGTACGGGATCTTCGGGCTCATCGACGCGATCGACAAGTACGACCAGAGCCGCAACATCAAGTTCGAGACGTACGCGATCAGCCGGATCCGGGGCGCCATCATCGACGAGCTGCGGGCGATCGACTGGGTGCCGCGCAGCGTCCGGTTCAAGGCGCGCGAGGTCGAGAAGGCCTACAGCTCGCTAGAGAACCGCCTGAAGCGGCCCCCGTCGGACAAGGAGATCGCCGAGGAGATGGGGATCTCGATCGACGAGCTGCACCACATCTACACGCAGCTCTCGACGGTCTCGCTGGTGGCGCTCGACGAGCTGATGGCGGTCGACGGGGCCCAGGGCGACAAGCTCTCCCTGGTCGACACGCTCGAGGACACGAAGACGGTCTCGCCGATGGAGGCCTTCGAGTCGACCGAGATGAAGGACATCCTGACCGAGGCCGTCAACAAGCTCCCCGAGCGGGAGAAGGTCGTCGTCACGCTCTACTACTACGAGGGCCTGACGCTGGCCGAGATAGGCCAGGTGCTCGGCGTCACCGAGTCGCGCATCTGCCAGATGCACACGAAGGCCGTGCTGGCGCTCCGGGGCAAGATATCCGAGGCGACGGACCCGGGGTAGACTCCGCCGGCACCAAAAATTCACACGCCCGACATCCCGGCTACTCGAAGCCGGGAGCTTCGGTGCCTGACGCGTTCAGGCTCAGCGGGCGGAGGCAGAGCCGGACCTGCGCAAGGCCGGCCATAACCGAAGGAGGTCGTTCGTGCCTGTCGTCACGATGAGGCAGCTGCTGGAGGCTGGGGTCCATTTCGGACACCAGACCCGGCGCTGGAACCCGAAGATGAAGCGTTTCATCTTCGCGGAGCGCAACGGGATCTACATCCTGGACCTGCAGCAGACGATGTCGGGGATCGAGAAGGCGTACACGTTCACGCGCGACCTCGTCGCCCGCGGCGGGACCGTCCTCTTCGTCGCCACGAAGCGCCAGGTCCAGGACGCCGTCGAAGAGCAGGCGCAGCGCTGCGGGATGCCGTACGTCAACTTCCGCTGGCTCGGCGGAATGCTCACGAACTTCCGGACGATGCACGACCGCATCAAGCGCATGCGCGAGCTCGAGGAGATGGAGCAGACCGGCGCGCTGGACTCGCTCCCGAAGAAGGAGGCGCTCGGGCTCCGAAGGGAGTACGCGAAGCTCGCCCGCAACCTCGGGGGCCTCAAGGACCTCGAGAAGCAGCCGGACGCGGTCTACATCCTCGACACCAAGAAGGAGGAGATCGCGGTCCGCGAGGCCAAGAAGCTCGGCATCCCGATCGTCGCGGTGCTCGACACGAACTGCGATCCCGACGACGTCGACTACGCGATCCCCGGCAACGACGACGCGATCCGTTCGGGCGCGCTGCTCACGCGGGTCATCGCCGACGCGGTCATCGAGGGCAAGTCCATGCGCGGCGAGGGGGCCGACGGGGCCGCGCCGGCTGCCGCTGCTGCTGCGGCGGCGCCTGCGGCGGCGGACGTGCTCCCGGGGGCCGCGGCCGAGCCGAAGGCGGAATGGGAGCTGCAGCTGGAAGCGGAGGAGCAGGCCGAGAGGGAGAAGGCGACGCAGATCTCCACCGGCGGAGGAGACGCCACGCCCGCGGGCGGGACGACCACCGACCAGACGGCCGGCACGCCGGTCGAGGAGAGCTCGCTGTCCGCCCCGGTGACCGGTGCGAACGGCGAGGCCAAGACCGCGGACGTGAAGGGCGACGAGCCCGGCGACCTCTCCCACCCCCGGCCCAAGACGGAGGAGCAGAGCAATGGCTGAGATCAGCGCGAAGGACGTGAAGGCCCTGCGCGACGCCACGGGCGCGGGGATGATGGACGCGAAGAAGGCGCTCGTCGAGACCGGCGGCGACCTCGACAAGGCGAAGCGGCTGCTGCGGGAGAAGGGGCTCGCCGACGCGGCGAAGCGCACCGGCCGCGCGGCGACCGAGGGCATCGTCTACAGCTACATGCACAAGCCCGACCCGAACTACCCGCCGAAGCTCGGCGTGCTGCTCGAGCTGAACTGCGAGACGGACTTCGTCGCGAAGACCGAGGCCTTCGAGCGCCTGGCGAAGGACATAGCGATGCACATCTCGTTCGCCGACCCGACGTGGACGCGCCGCGAGGAGGTCCCGCAGGACATCCTCGACGAGGAGGCATCTATCTACGCCAAGCAGGCGAAGGACTCCGGGAAGCCCGCGCAGGTGATCGAGAAGATCGTCGCCGGCAAGATGGAGTCGTTCTACAAGGAGCGCGTCCTGCTCGACCAGGAGTGGATCCAGGACAAGTCCAAGACGATCGCGACGCTGATCGACGAGGCTCGCTCGAGCATGGGCGAGAACGTCGGTGTCGGCCGCTTCGCGCGCATCCGCGTCGGTGAGGGCGCAGGGGAGTAGCAGCTTGAATCGGCCGGCTGGGGGAGCCGTCGAGCAAGGAGAGCCCGCGCCGGGCCCCCGCTACCGCAGGGTCCTCGTGAAGCTCTCGGGCGAGGCGTTCGCCGACCCGCAGCACGGGTTCGGCATCGACCCCCGGACCGTCGCGTCGATCGCCCGGCAGATCGCCGAGGCGCAGGCGCTCGGCCCCCAGCTCGCGCTCGCGGTCGGCGGCTCGAACATCGTCCGCGGCCTGTCCGCGTCGGCGCAGGGCAGCGACCGCACGACCGCCGACTACATGGGGATGCTCTCGACGGTCGTGAACGCGCTCGCGCTCCAGGACGCGCTCGAGAAGGAGGGCGTCCCGACACGCGTCCAGACGTCGATCTGGATGCAGGAGCTCGCCGAGCCCTACATCCGCAGGCGCGCGATCCGGCACCTCGAGAAGGGCCGTGTGGTGATCTTCGCCGGGGCGACCGGCAACCCGTACTTCTCGACGGACACGGCGGCGGCGTTGCGTGCGCTCGAGATCGGGGCCGAGGCCATCCTGAAGGGCACGCGCGTCGACGGCGTGTACGAGTCGGACCCGCGGGTCGATCCCGGGGCGCGCAAGTTCTCGTCGCTTCCGTACATCGAGGTCCTGAACCGGGGGCTGAAGGTCATGGACCCGACGGCGATCTCGCTGTGCATGGAGAACGGCCTGCCGATCATCGTCTTCAACCTGATCGCCGGGAACCTCGTGCGGGTCCTCTCGGGCGAGGAAGTCGGAACGCTGGTCCACGCAGACGCGACGGGAGGGAGCTGAGTTGTTCGAGACCAAGGACGAGGTCCTGCGAGACGCCGAAGGCAAGATGAAGAAGGCCGTCCAGGTGAACCAGGAGGAGCTCGCCAGCATCCGATCGGGCCGGGCGTCGCCCGCGCTTCTGCACCGGATCACCGTCGACTACTACGGGACGCAGGCCCCCCTGAACACGATCGCGAACGTCTCGGTCCCCGAGCCGCGCCTCATGGTCGTCGCGCCGTACGACCCGAGCCAGATCGGCGCGATCGAGAAGGCGATCCTCGCGTCCGACCTCGGGATCACGCCGAACAACGACGGCCAGGTGATCCGCCTCGCGTTTCCCGAGCTGACGGAGGACCGCCGCAAGGAGCTCATCAAGATCGCGCACCAGCGCGCGGAGGAGGGCCGCGTCGCCGTGCGCGGCGTGCGCCGGCACGCGAAGCAGGAGCTCGAGCGCATGAAGAAGGACCACAAGCTGTCGGAGGACGAGGAACGCGGCGCCGAGGCCGCGTTGCAGAAGCTGACCGACCGCTACGTGACCGAGGTCGACGGCAACCTGAAACGCAAGGAAGCAGAGCTCTCCGAGGTCTGAGTGCCTCCCCCCGCACAGGAGCCGTCTCCGCCGCCGTCCGGCACCGTCCCCGGACGATCGCTGCGACAGGCGGTGATCACCGCGCTCGTCCTGCTCGCGCTCATCGTCGTGTGCGCGATCGGGGGGCGGCGGTGGTTCTTCGTCCTCGCCGCGACCGTCGTCATCATGGCGATGTTCGAGCTGCTCGACGCGCTCGTGCAGAAGGGGCGGCGGCCGAGCATCCCGCTGGGGCTCGCGGGCGTCCTCGCGATCCTCGTCGCGGCCTACCAGGAGAAGTTCGCGTTCATCGCGATCGTGCTCGCGGTGGCGACCTATGCGGCCCTCGTGTTCGCGCTGCGGCCATCCCGCGGGACGACCCCCGCGAGCGACTCGGCCTGGACGATCTTCGGCCTCGCCTGGATCGGGGGCGGGGGAGCGGGCGCGGTGTCGATCCTCGTGATGGGCGGCGGCCTGCCGCTGCTGATCGCGTCGATCCTCATCGTGGCGTGCGACGACATCGGCGCGTACTTCGCCGGGACGCGGTTCGGGCGCCACAAGATGGCGCCGTCGATCTCACCCGCGAAGTCGTGGGAGGGCTTCGCCGGCGGCATCGCCACCGCGCTCGCGGCGGGGCTCCTGTTCGCGTCGCTGCTCGACGAGATGACGGTGACGACGGGGCTCGCGCTCGGCGCGATCGCGGGGCTGCTCGCGCCGGTCGGCGACCTCGTCGAGTCGCAGGTCAAGCGCGAGCTGGGGATCAAGGACTCCGGGCGTCTCCTTCCCGGGCACGGCGGCATGCTCGACCGCCTCGACGCGATCATCTTCTGCTGCCCCGCGCTGTCGCTGTACCTCCACTTCGTGGCCTAACGCGCACCTTTTCTTCACATCCCTAGCAAAGGGGGCGTGTGAGAATGCGCGGGTGAGCAGCGAACGCAAGAAGGTTGTCGTCCTGGGGTGCACGGGGTCCATAGGGCGCCAGGCGCTCGAGGTCGCCGCCGCGCACCCCGGCGCGCTGGAGATCGTCGGGCTCGTGGCGGGCTCGGACGCGCGCGCTCTGGACGCGCAGGTCGAGCAGACCGGGGCGCGGCATGCCGGACTCGGCAGCGACGCGGCGCTGGAGATGGCCGCGCTCCCGGAGGCCGACGTCGTGCTGAACGCGATCGTGGGCTGCGCGGGCCTCAGGGCCTCGGTGACCGCGCTCGCCGCGGGCAAGACCCTCGCGCTGGCGAACAAGGAGAGCCTCGTCGCCGGGGGGAGAGCATGTCTAGCGGCCGCGGAAGCGGGCGGGGGCAGGCTGGTGCCCGTGGACTCCGAGCACGCCGCGCTCGCGCAGTGCCTCGGCCGGGTCCGGCGCGACGAGGTCGCCCGCATCACCCTCACCGCGTCCGGTGGCCCGTTCCGGGCACGCTCCGACCTCTCGTCGGTGACGCCCGCGGAGGCCCTCGCCCATCCGACGTGGTCGATGGGGCCGAAGATCACCGTGGACTCCGCGACGCTGATGAACAAGGGCCTCGAGGTCGTCGAGGCGCACTGGCTGTTCGGCTTCGACTACGACGACATCTCCGTGCTCGTGCAGCCGCAGAGCATCGTCCACGGCATGGTCGAGATGGTGGACTCGACGCTGCTGCTGCAGGCCGCGCCGACCGACATGCGGATCCCGATCCAGGCTGCGTTGCTCGGCGACGATCGCACGCGCGGCGGCTACGAGCGCGTCGACCTCGGGAAGATCGGGAGCCTCGAGTTCGAGGAGGTCGACCACGAGCGCTTCCCGGCCCTCGCCCTCGCGTACCGCGCCGGGCGTGCGGGCGGGACCGCTCCCGCGGCCCTCAACGCCGCCAACGAGGTCGCGGTGGCGGCGTTCCTCGACGGGGGCCTCTCGTTCACCGGCATCGCACAGACGGTTGCCGCGGTGCTCGACCGGCACGACCCGGCCGACGACTCCGGCGTGGAACAAGTGCTGGCCGCCGATGGTTGGGCCAGGCGAGAAGCTTCCCGGGTAGTCGCAGGAGCAGCTGCATGAACGCCGTGGGCGTCCTCGTAATCGTCTTCGCCATCCTCGCCGTGATCATGATCCACGAGGCGGGGCACTTCCTCACGGCCAAGGCCTTCAACTTCAAGGCGACGAAGTTCTTCCTCGGGTTCGGCCCGACGCTGTGGTCGTTCAAGCGCGGCGAGACCGAGTACGGGATCAAGGCGATCCCCGCCGGGGGCTTCGTCCGGATCGTCGGCATGAACCCCTACGAGGAGGTCCCCCCGGAGGACCAGCCGCGCTCGTACCCGAACAAGCCGAAGTGGCAGCGCGCGCTCGTCGTGCTCGCCGGCCCCGCGACGCACTGGGTCGTCGCGTTCCTGCTGCTGGTGATCACCGTGATGACGATCGGCATCGAGACCGACCGCGCGACGAGCCAGATCTCCTCGATCCAGGGCGTCGAGACTCCGACGGGGCGCGAGGAGACGGCGGCGGAGCAGTCGGACCTCGAGCCGGACGACACGATCGTCGCGATCGACGGCCGCCGCACCACGTCGTGGCGCGAGATCAGCAGGTTCATCCGCGGCCACGCCGGAGAAGCGGTGACGTTCACGGTCGAGCGCGACGGCGTCGAGAAGACGATCGACGTCACGCTCGGCAAGGCGATCTTCGACGCCGGAGGCACGCCGATCGAGTACTCGGCCCCCGACGAGGCGATCCGCGAGCCGGAGAAGGGCGAGGAGCTCGTCGGCTTCCTCGGAGTCGAGCCGGCGCGCGCGTACGAGAAGTACGGGTTCTTCGAGGCGATCCCGAAGGCCGGGTCGATGACGTGGTTCTTCACGTCGCGGTCGGTGCTCGGGGTCGGGACGATGTTCCGCGAGGTGTTCAGCGGTGACCTGTGGGGCGAGCTCACGAAGACGGGGGACCGCGCCCTCCAGGAGGACACGACGTTCGGCATCGTCGGCTTCGTGCAGTTCGCCGGCGACAGCTTCGCCAAGGGCGAGCTGTTCGAGCTCATGATGATGATCATCGGGTTCACCGTGATCGTCGGGCTCATGAACCTGCTCCCGCTGCCGCCGCTCGACGGCGGGCACCTGGCGGTCCTCGGATACGAGGCCGCGACCGGGCAACAGGTCGACGTGCGCAGGCTGATCCCGATCGCGGCCGCGGTCATCGCGTTCTTCCTCGTGCTGTTCGTCGCCGTGCTCTACCTCGACATCGCGCGGCCCGTGCAGGTGGACTTCTAGTGTTCGAGCGCAGGAAGTCGCGCCAGATACACGTCGGCCGCGTCGCGGTCGGCGGCGACGCGCCGGTGTCGATCCAGTCGATGACGACGACGAAGACCGACGACGTCGGCGCGACGCTGATCCAGGTCCACGAGCTCGCCACGCAGGGCGCCGACATCGTGCGCGTCGCGGTGCCGCACGAGGGCGACGCACGCGCCCTTCCCACGATCGTGCAGGAGGGCGGGGTCCCGATCGTCGCCGACATCCACTTCTCGGTCCGGCTCGCGCTCATGGCGCTCGAGGCCGGCGTGCACGGGCTCCGCCTCAACCCGGGGAACATGCGCAACCCGAAGCACATCGAGGAGGTCGCCGTCGCGGCGAAGGAGCGCGGCACCCCGATCCGCATCGGCGTCAACGCCGGGTCGCTCGACAAGAAGCTCGTGGCCAAGTACGGACGCCCGACGGCCGAGGCCCTCGTCGAGAGCGCGCTCTACGAGATCGGCCTGCTCGAGCAGCACGGCTTCAGGGACATCAAGGTCTCGGTGAAGCACCAGAACGTCTCCGAGATGATCCAGGCCTACCGCCTGCTCGCCGGTCAGACCGACGTGCCGCTGCACCTCGGCGTGACCGAGGCGGGGACGCCGAAGCAGGGGATCGTGAAGTCGGCCATCGGGATCGGGACGCTGCTGGCCGAGGGGATCGGCGACACGATCCGCGTGTCGCTGACCGCCGACCCCGTCGAGGAGGTCAAGGTCGGCAAGCAGATCCTCCAGTCCCTCGGGCTGCGCCAGGACTCGTTCGACTTCGTCGCGTGCCCGTCGTGCGGCCGGGCCGAGCTCGACGTGTTCGCGCTGGCGAACGAGGTCGAGGCCGCGATCGAGAAGATGGACCTCCCGCCGATGCAGATCGCCGTGATGGGCTGCGAGGTGAATGGGCCGGGCGAGGCGAAGGACGCCGACATCGGCATCGCCGCCGGGCCGGGCCGGGGGCTGCTGTTCTCCAAGGGCAAGCAGCTCGGCTGGGTCCCGCACGACCAGCTCGTCGAGGCGCTGCTGCGGGAGGCGCGCCGCGTCGCGGATGAGATCCGCGCGGCCGGCGGCGACGAGAGCGGCGAGGTCGTGGTCCGCAAGGGCGCCGGCAGGCGGACGGGCGTCGCGACCGTGCCCATCGGTATGGGCCCGCCCCCCAGCTAGACCGAAAGCAAAGGCGCCGCCCCCGAAGGGCGGCGCCTCGTTCTTTCGGTGCTCCGGACCTACGGAAGCAGGTCCTCGATCAGCTCCCAGACGGGGTCGAAGGTCCCGCAACAGCCGAACGGGCCCTCTTCGCAACACGCCGTGGTCGTGAGCGGCCCGTTGGCGGTGGACCCGCCGCCGGCTACTGCTTCCAGCTCCTCGACGAAAAGCTCGCGCATATCTTGCCTCCTCCCTTGACTCGGATTGCCGGAGGATTCGTCGGGAGAGAAGCGAGTTCCTGCGTCGTCTTACTTGCGGCCGGCGTTGGGCCTCTTGCCGTGGTTCGCCTTGTTCTTGCGCCTCGTGCGGCGCTTGCGGCCCTTCTTCGCCATGTGCCTTCCTCCCTTGGAGCATCGCCGAGGCGATGCTTCGCCCTCCTTGGAGCATCGCCGAGGCGATGCTTCGTCTCCTTCGAGTGAGCTAGTGAAAAACGCGCCTGTGGTAATATCGAAAACCGCCGCTGACCAGGGATTTTCGGTTTCGGCTCCGCAGTATAAGAGGTGGGATAACGAGCAGTTGTGAAGAGCCCCTCCCGTGAGGGGCTTTGTTGTGGAACGACCCGGTGAGGAGGGCATGGGAGCGCTCGAGGAGGTCCGGGAGCTCGCCGAGGCAGTCACTCGTCGCCGCTCGCTACGGTTGTGGGACGTCGAGATGGGCGGCCGGCCCGGAAGGGCGATCGTCAGGGTCTTCGTCGAAGGTGACGACGGCGTGGACCTCGACACCGTCGCCGAGGTGTCGGAGGAGATCTCCCGGGGGCTGGACCTGCGGGACCCGATCCAGGGGCGGTACACCCTCGAGGTGTCGTCGCCGGGGCTCGAACGGAGCCTGAAGGAACCCGAGCACTGGCGGGCCTCGGTCGGTAAGAAAGTGACGGTGAAGACGAAGGAGAAGCTCGTCGGCGACAGCCACCGCATCGACGGGACGGTGGCGGAGGCGACGGACGAGGCCGTCGCCCTCACGCTCGAAGGGCGGGACGACCGGGTCGAGATCCCCTTCGACGCGGTGCGGTCGGCCCGCACGGTCTTCGAGTGGGGCACGAACTGACAAGCCAAGCAAATGACGAGAGAGGAGGCTGAGGCGAGATGCAGATCCCCATGGACTCGCTGCGCGAGCTCGAACGTGAGCGCGGGATCGCTTTCGACACGCTGGTAGAAGCGATCGAGAAGGCCTTGGCGTCCGCATACCTCAAGGTCATCAACGCCGACGAGACCCGCGGCGCGCGGGCGGTCGTCGAGCCCGAGACCGGCGACGTCACCGTGTACGCGCAGGACATCGAGATCGATCCCGACACCGAAGAGGTGACGGTCCTGAAGGAGTGGGAGGACACCCCCGAGGACTTCGGGCGCATCGCCGCGCAGACGGCGAAGCAGGTGATCCTCCAGCGCCTGCGCGAGGCCGAGCGCGACATCACGTTCGGCGAGTACGCGGGCCGCGAGGGCGACATCGTCACGGGGATCGTCCAGCAGCAGGACCACCGCTACACGATCCTCGACCTCGGCAAGACCGAGGCCCTCATGCCCCCGTCCGAGCAGATCCCCCACGAGCGCTACGAGCACGGCGCGCGGCTGAAGGCGTACATCGTCGAGGTCCGCCGCTCGGCCCGCGGCCCCCAGATCATCACCTCGCGGACGCACCCGGGCCTGATCAAGCGCCTGTTCGAGCTCGAGGTGCCGGAGATCCTCGACGGGATCGTCGAGATCAAGAACGTGGCCCGCGAGCCGGGGCACCGCTCGAAGATCGCGGTGTCGTCCAACGACCGCAACGTCGACCCCGTCGGCGCGTGCGTCGGCGCCAAGGGCTCGCGCGTCCGCATGGTGATGAACGAGCTGCGCGGCGAGAAGATCGACATCATCAAGTGGACGGAGAAGCCCGAGGAGTTCGTCGCGAACGCGCTGTCGCCGGCGAAGGTCAAGGAGGTCCGCCTCCTCTCCGACGGCGAGACCGCGCTCGTGATCGTGCCCGACTACCAGCTGTCGCTGGCGATCGGCAAGGAGGGCCAGAACGCGCGGCTCGCCGCCCGCCTCACCGGCCTGCGGGTCGACATCAAGTCCGAGTCGCAGCTGCGGCGCGAGGCCGAGGAGGCCGCGTCGAAGGAAGCGGCCGCAGCGGCGGAGGCGGAGCCGGCGGCGGTCTCAGGAGATGCCGAGCAGAGCGACGACTAAGATCAGTCCGCCCCGCTCGCGGCGGGGCCGACTCCTGTAGGAACCGAAGGGAACGCGTATGGCAAAGCCGAGAGTCCACGAAGTAGCGAAGGAGCTGGGGCTCAGCTCCAAGGAGGTGCTCGCGCACCTCGAGAGCATCGGGCAGCCCGCGAAGAGCCACAGCTCCAGCATCGAGGAGGACGTGGCCGCGCGCGTGCGCGCGGACCTCGGCAACGGTGCCGCGCCGGCCGCGGAGGCTCCCGCGGCGCCGGCGAAGGCTCCGGCCGCGAAGCCCTCACAGCCTGCTGCGGCCCCCGCTCCCGCCGAGCCCGCTCCCGTCGAGGCGCCGCCTCCGGTGGCGGCCGAGCCGGAGCCCGCTCCCGAGCCCGTGGCGGCAGCCGCACCCGAGCCGGAACCCGAGCCAGAAGGCGCCGCTGCGATCCGCGTCCACCGCGGCATCACCGTGAAGGACTTCGCCGAGGCCCTCGACCGCTCTCCCGCCGAGATCGTCAAGGTCCTGCTCGGCATGGGCGAGATGGTCACCGTCACGCAGTCGATGAGCGACGAGGCCGTCCTGCTGGTCGCCGACGAGCTCGGCGCGACCGTGACCGTGATCGACCCCGAGATGGAGGAGGCCGAGGCCGACCAGGCCGACGCCGGCGACGACGACGAGGACGCCGAGATGATCGTCCGGCCCCCGGTCGTGACCGTCATGGGGCACGTCGACCACGGCAAGACCGCGATCCTCGACGCGATCCGCAAGACCGACGTCGCGGGCGGCGAGGCCGGCGGCATCACGCAGCACATCGGCGCCTACCGCGTGCACTACGACGGGCGCGAGGTCACGTTCATCGACACCCCGGGCCACGAGGCGTTCACCGCGATGCGCGCCCGCGGCGCGCAGGTCACGGACATCGCGGTGCTGGTCGTCGCGGCCGACGACGGCGTCATGCCGCAGACGGTCGAGGCGATCGACCACGCGAAGGCGGCGAAGGTCCCGATCGTCGTCGCGGTCAACAAGATCGACAAGCCCGAGGCCGACCCGATGAGGGTGCGCACGCAGCTCTCCGACCACGGCCTCCAGCCCGAGGAGTGGGGCGGCGACACCGTGTTCGTCGACGTCTCCGCGAAGCAGCGGACGAACCTCGAAGGCCTCATCGAGATGATCCTGCTGACTGCCGACGTGCAGCTCGAAGGCCACCTCAAGGCGAACCCCACCACGCACGCTCGCGGCGTCGTGATCGAGGCTCACCTCGACAAGGGCCGCGGCCCCCTCGCCACCGTCCTCGTGAAGAAGGGGACGCTCTACCAGGGCGACGCGATCATCGCCGGCGCCTCCTGGGGCAGGGTCCGCGCCATGCTCGACGAGCGCGGCAACAACGTCGAGGAGGCGACGCCGGGCCAGCCCGTCCAGGTGCTCGGCTGGCAGTCGGTCCCCGAGGCCGGCGACGAGTTCCGCTCGCTCGACGACGAGCGCGAGGCGCGGTCGATCGCAGGCGAGCGCGAGCAGCACCGCCGCGCGGCCGAGCTGGTGTCCGCCCGCGGCACGTCGCTCCAGTCGCTGCTCGCGGCGACGCGCGAGGGCGAGACGCCCGAGCTGAACCTGCTGCTGAAAGCCGACGCACAGGGGTCGGTCGAGGCGCTCGACGACCAGCTCGGCAAGCTCGACCAGTCCGTCGTCAAGGTCAACGTGCTCCGCAAGGGCGTCGGCGGGATCACCGAGAACGACATCACGCTCGCGCAGGCGTCGAACGCGATCGTCATCGGCTTCAACGTCGTGCCGAACGTCCAGGCGCGCACGCTCGCCGAGGAGGGCAGCGTCGACGTGCGGACGTACCGCGTCATCTACCAGATCGTCCAGGACGTCGAAAACGCGGCCCGCGGTCTGCTCGGCCCGGAGGAGCGCGAGGTCCCGCTCGGCCAGGCGGAGGTCCGCGCGACCTTCCGAGTGCCGCGGCTCGGTGTCGTCGCCGGTTGCATGGTGCTCGAGGGCGTCATCCGGCGCAACGCCTCGGCCCGGCTCGTGCGCGACGGGACCGTCGTGTACGAGACGACGATCGGCTCGCTGCGCCGGTTCAAGGACGACCAGCGCGAGGTCGCGGCGGGGTTCGAGTGCGGCATCGGGCTCGAGGGCTTCCAGGACGTCAAAGAGGGCGACATCATCCAGGCGTTCGAGGTCCAAGAGGTCGCTCGCTAGAACCCGCCGACGTGTTCATAGGTGTAGCCCGGCTCGAGCTGTTCATCCCCGACAGCGCGTCGCTGAAGGACAAGCGCCACGTGCTGCGGTCGATCACCGACGGAGTGCGCAGGAAGTTCAACGTGTCGATCGCGGAGGTCGAGTACCAGGACCTGTGGCAGCGGGCGGCCCTCGGCATCGCGTGCACGTCCGAGTCCATCGGGCAGTGCCGCAAGATCCTGCAGGAGGTCGAGAAGACCGTCGGACGCGCGGCCCTCGAGGGGGCCGAGATCGTGGCGCGGGAGACCGAGATAGTGGCGTGGGAGGACCTGTGAGCCAGCGGACCGAGAGGGTGCAGAAGCTCGCGCGCCAGGTCCTCGGCGACGCGATCCAGTCGCTGAAGGACCCGCGCGTCGGGTTCGCGACCGTCACCGCGGTCCGGATCACTCCGGACCTGCGGCACGCGCGCGTGCTGATCAGCGTCCTCGGTGACGCCGACGCGCAGAAGGAGTCGATGGCGGGGCTCGAGTCGGCGAAGCCGGTGCTGCGCGCCGAGCTGGGGCGCCAGATGCGGATGAAGTACCTTCCCGACCTGGTGTTCGAGCTGGACGAAGGCGCCGCCGAGGCAGAGAAGATCGAGGGCCTCCTTCGCCGGATCCACGACGAAGAGGCCACGGAGGAACAAGAGTGAGGTACGACGCCCCCGAGTGGGACGACGTGGTGAGCGTGCTGAAAGGCGCGACCGACGTCGTGCTCGCGTGCCACGTGAACCCGGACGGGGACGCGGTCGGTTCGCTGCTCGCGGTCTCGATCGGCCTGCGCAAGCTCGGCGCCCGGACGTGGCCGAGCTGGGGGACCGATCCCGTCGTTATTCCCCCGGCGTACGCGTTCCTCCCGGGGGCCGACACGCTGGTGCAGCCGCGCGAGGTCCCGGACGCGCCGGTGTTCGTCGCTCTCGACTGCGGCGCCGCCGACCGGCTCGGCGACCTCGAGGGAAAGGCGAAGGCGGCGCCGGTCCTCGTGAACGTCGACCACCACCCGGGCAACGGGAACTTCGGGACGCACAACGTGGTCGTGACGCACGCGTCGTCTACCGCCGAGCTCGCGGCCTATCTGCTGCTCGACGCCGGCGTCGACATCGACAAGGACATCGCCACCGCCCTCTACACCGGGATCGTCACCGACACCGGCCGCTTCCAGTACTCGAACTCGACGCCGGAGACGTTGCGGCTCGCGGCGGACCTGCTCGAGCGCGGGGTTGCGGCCCCCGAGGTCGCGATCGAGGTGTTCGAGAGCGCTCCGTACGGGTTCCTGAAGCTGATGGGGCGGATCCTCGACCGCGCCGTGCTCTTCGAGGAGGAGCGGTTCATCTACTCGTGGGTCGATCGCTCGGACCTCGACGAGACCGGCGTCGCGATGGACGAGACCGAGAAGCTGATCGACGTCATCCGCGCCACGAACGTCGCCGACGTGGCCGCGATCTTCAAGCAGCAGAAGAACGGGGAGTACCGCGTGAGCCTGCGGTCCAAGGGCCCCGTCAGCGTCGGCGCGATAGCGCGCGCCCGCGGGGGCGGCGGGCACGAGCTGGCCGCGGGGTTCACCGCGGCCGACGTGCACACGGCGGCGGCCTCCATACGAGAGGGCCTGCGCACGGCCGGAAGCGCCGCGTGACCGACGGCGTGCTCGTCATAGACAAGCCCGCCGGCGTCACGTCGCACGACGTCGTCGACGCGGTGCGCCGGGCGCTGGGCACGCGCAAGGTCGGCCACGCGGGGACGCTCGATCCCGGCGCGACCGGCATCCTGCTCGTCGGCGTGGGCCGCGCGACGCGCTTCCTCTCGTACGCGCAGGCCGCGCCGAAGCGCTACGTGGCCGGCGCGCAGTTCGGATCCTCCACGACGACCCAGGACTCGTCGGGAGAGGTAATCGCCACGGCCGAGCCCGGCTTCTCGGAGAACGACCTCGGCGCGGCGCTCGAACGATTCACCGGCGACATCGAGCAGGTCCCGCCGATGGTCTCCGCGATCAAGATCGGCGGCGAGAAGCTCTACGAGAAGGCGCGTCGCGGCGAAGAGGTCGAGCGCGCGCCGCGTCCCGTGACGATCTACGAGGTGAAGCTGCTGGCGTTCGATCCGGGGGCCGCGCACGCGACGCTCGAGGTGCTGTGCTCCGGGGGGACGTACGTACGGACGCTGGTGCACGACGTGGGGGCCGCTCTCGGTTGCGGGGCGCACATGACGTCGCTGCGCCGCATCGAGGCCGCGGGGTTCACGGACGCGGACGCGATCCCGCTCGACGCCGTCTCTCCGGATGCGCTGCGCCCGCTGGGCGACGCGGTCAAGGAGCTGGTGCGCGTCGACGTGGACGCGGGGGCCGCGAAGCTCGTCTCGTTCGGGCGACCGCTGCCGATCCCGGCCCCCGTGGAGCCCGGCGGCCACGTCGCGGTGTTCCACGAGGACGCGCTCCTCGGCGTGTACGTGTCGGGAGAGGACGGGCTGCGGCCGGACCGCGTGGTCCCGGCGTGACGTCCGGTCCTGCGCGACGCCAAGGCGCCGCGCGCCCGCGGGTGGTCGTCGGCATCGACGCGCTGGAGCCTCCCGAGCAGGGGGCCGCGATCACGATCGGCACGTTCGACGGCGTGCACCTGGGGCACCGTGCCCTCATCGCCCAGACGATCGGTGAGGCGCGTCAACGCGGGCTTGCGTCGGTCGTCCTCACCTGGGACCGGCACCCGGCGATGACGCTGCGGCCGGACGCCGCCCCGCCGATGCTCTCGAGCCCCGAGCGCAAGGTCGAGCTGCTGCGCGAGACGGGGCCCGCCGTGATCGCGGTGCTTCCGTTCGACGTCCCGCTGTCGCAGCGCCCGCCCGAGTCGTTCGTCGAGGACGTGCTCGTGAAAGGCCTCGGCGCACGGCTGGTGCTCGTCGGCGCCGGCTGGCGCTTCGGGAAGGGCCGCGCCGGGACGGTCGACCTGCTCGCGGAGCTCGGCCGCAACCTCGGGTTCGAGGCGCGGGGGGTCGAGCTCGAGGAGGTGTCGGGGGAGGCCGCGTCGAGCAGCCGCGTCCGTAAGGCCGTGACGAGCGGCGACGTCGCGCTCGCGGAACGGCTCCTCGGCCGTCCGTTCGACCTCGACGGGATCGTCGAGCACGGGGACTCGCGCGGCGCCGGCCTCGGCTTCCCGACGGCGAACCTGGCCATCGACCCGTCGATCGCCGCGCCGCCCGTGGGCGTTTACGCCGGGAGGGCGAGAGCGGGGGGAAGCTGGTTCCCCGCGGCGACCAACGTCGGCGTCAACCCCACGTTCGGCGGCGGCGGCCCGCCCCGCATCGAGAGCTACCTCATCGGGTTCGAGGGCGACCTCTACGGGCAGAGCCTCCGCGTCGAGTTCTGGGAGCGCCTGCGCGACGAGGAGCGGTTCGACTCCGCGGAGGCCCTGGTCGAGCAGATCGAGCGCGACGTGGCGGCGACGCGGGCGCTGGTGGGGGACCTCCCGTCGGGAGCCTCGTGACCTGCTACGATGACCTCCGCTCGCGGCGGTTTCGTCGATCCGCGACCGCATTCGATCCGACCTGAAGCGACCCGAAGGGACCTACGTAGCGCGCATGGCTCTGCTCAAGGAACAGAAGCAAGACATCATCTCGGACAACGCCCGGGGTAACGCCGACACGGGCTCTCCCGAGGTCCAGATCGCCCTGCTCACGCAGCGGATCTCCGAGCTCACCGAGCACCTGAAGACCCACAAGCACGACCACCACTCGAGGCGCGGCCTGCTCCGCATGGTCGGCCGCCGCAAGCGGCTGCTCGCATATCTCCAGCGCGAGGACGTCGACCGCTACCGCGCCCTCATCGGCAAGCTGGGCCTGCGCCGATAGCTCCGGCCCCGACTTCGCAAAGGAGGACCGCCGTCGCCCTGACCCCGTAGCAAGCAAGTGGAGAGGGCCGGCCCCTTCGGTCGGTTATCAGTTGAGACCCCATCTCCGAGGTGGGCCCCCAACTGACAATCGGCCACGGCTGGCGCCTCTCCTCCCACCGAGCCCGTGCAGCACAGCGCGGGCCGATCACAGGAGGATTCCTATGTCTACAGGTATGTCGCCCGAGCCGACCTATGTCGAGCGCAAGATCGGCGACGAGGTATTCCGCATCGAGTCCGGCAGGCTGGCCGGCCAGGCCGGCGGCGCGGTGCTCGCGTCCGTCGGCGAAACCACGGCGTTCGCCGCGGCCACCTCGTCGGCCCCCCGCGGGGACGCCGACTTCTTCCCGCTGACCGTCGACGTCGAGGAGCGCATGTACGCCGCCGGGAAGATCCCCGGCGGGTTCTTCCGGCGTGAGGGCCGCGCCAGCGAGAAGGCGATCCTCAACGCGCGCCTGATCGACCGGCCGCTGCGCCCGTCGTTCCCCGACGGCTTCCGCCACGAGGTGCACGTCGTCGTCAACGTGATGGCGGTCGACGGCAGCAACCCCGTCGACATCCTCTCGATCAACGCCGCGTCCGCGGCCCTCGCGATCTCGGACATCCCGTTCGAGGGCCCGGTCGGTGCCGCCCGCGTCTCCCACGTCAACGGCAGCTGGGTCGCGAACCCGACGTGGGTGCAGCAGGAGGAGGCCACGATCGAGCTCGTCATCGCGGGCCGCGTCAACGAGGCCGGCGAGGTCGACATCATGATGATCGAGGCCGGCGCGTCCGACCGTGCGTTCGAGCTCGTCGAAGCGGGTGCGCAGTCCCCGGACGAAGAGCTGATGGCGGACGGCATCGAGTACTCGAAGCAGTTCATCGCCGAGGCCATCTCGCTGCAGAACGAGCTCGTGGCGCAGGTCGGCAAGACCAAGGGCACGACGACCGGCGTCGACGCCGACTACCCGCTGTTCGTCGACTACTCGCCCGAGCTCTACGCGCGCGTCGAGGAGATCGCGGGCGACCGCATCCGCGAGGCGATCGCGATCACCGAGAAGGCGCGGCGCCGCGCGACGATCGCCGACGTCTCCGCCGCGGTCGCCGCGGACCTCGCGGAGGAGTTCCCCGAGCAGGAGAAGCCGATCTCGGCGGCGATGCGCTCGCTGACCAAGAAGCTCGTCCGACGGCGCATCGTCGAGGACAACGTGCGCCTCGACGGCCGCTCGATCGACCAGGTGCGCCCCATCTGGTCGCAGACCGGCGTCATCCCCCGCGTCCACGGCTCGGGCCTCTTCACCCGCGGCGAGACGCAGGCGCTGTCGATCACGACGCTCGGCATGCAGCGCATGGAGCAGATGATCGACGACCTCTCGCCGGAGGACCGCAAGCGCTACATGCACCACTACAACTTCCCGCCGTACTCGACCGGTGAGGCCGGGTTCATGCGGGGGCCGAAGCGGCGCGAGATCGGGCACGGGGCGCTCGCCGAGAAGGCGCTGCTCCCGCTGATCCCGTCGAAGGACGACTTCCCCTACGCGATCCGCGTGGTCTCCGAGATCATGTCGTCGAACGGGTCGACGTCGATGGCCAGCGTCTGCGGGTCGTCGCTCTCGCTGATGGACGCGGGCGTCCCGCTGCGCGGCGGCAAGCACTGCGGCGGCGTGGCGATGGGCCTGATCGCGGAGGGCGGGAACTTCCTCCCGCTGACCGACATCCTCGGTGACGAGGACGCGTTCGGCGACATGGACTTCAAGGTGGCCGGGACCGAGGAGATGGTGACGGCGCTGCAGCTCGACACGAAGATCTCGGGCGTGCCCGCCGAGGTCCTGCGCGAGGCCCTCATGGCCGCCAAGCGGGCCCGCCTCCACATCATCGGCGAGATGAACAAGTCGATCTCGGCGCCGCGTTCCGAGCTGGCGCCGCACGCGCCGCGCGTGCTCGCGCTGAAGGTCCCCGTCGACAAGATCGGCGAGGTCATCGGCCCGAAGGGCAAGAACATCAACATGATCACGACCACGACCGGCGTGGACGTCGACATCGACGACGACGGCACGATCCGCATCGGCTCCTCCGACCAGGAGTCGGCCGAGCGGGCGGCTCGCCTGATCGAGGAGATCGTGAACCCGCGCATGCCGGAGGTCGGCGAGCGCATCAACGGGACGGTCGTCAAGACCACGACGTTCGGTGCGTTCGTGAACATCGCCCCGGGCCGCGACGGCCTGGTCCACATCTCGAAGCTCGGCGAGGGCCGCATCGAGCGGGTCGAGGACGCCGCGAACGTCGGCGACCAGATCGAGGTCGAGATCACGGACATCGACCGGCAGGGGCGCATCAACCTGACGCCGGTCGCGTGGCTCGAGCGCCAGGTCGCGGCCGGCAAGACGATCGAGGAGGCCCGTGCGCTGGCAACGCAGGGCGGCGGCGGAGGCGGCGGCGACCGCGGCCCCCGGCGCGAGGGAGGCCGCGACCGCGGCGACCGTGACCGCGGACGCGGCGGAGATCGTGACCGAGGCCGCGGCGGCGACCGCGGCGGAGACAGAGGTCCTCGCCGTGAGCGCGCACCCCGTCGCGAAGAGGGTGACTCCTTCTAGATGACGGTCTTCGCCCGCACCGAGCTCGACTCGGGCATCACCGTGGTGACCGAGTCGATGTCGGAGGTCAGGTCGGTCTCGGTCGGCTACTGGTTCGACGTCGGCTCGCGCGACGAGCCCGAGGACCTCGCCGGAACGTCGCACTTCCTCGAGCACCTGCTGTTCAAGGGGACCTCGTCGCGCTCGGCGCGGGAGATCGCCGAAGCGTTCGACGCCGTCGGCGGGGACGTGAACGCCTTCACCGGCAAGGAGTACACGTGCTACTACGCGCGGGTCCTCGACGAGGACCTGCCGATGGCAGTCAACGTGCTGACCGACATGATCCGCAACTCCGTGATCGACCCGGACGAGCTCGAGTCCGAGCGCCGGGTGATCCTCGAGGAGATCGCGATGCACGAGGACGCTCCCGACGAGCTCGTCCACGACCTGTTCTACCGGTCGATGTGGGACGGGCACCCGCTCGGACGCCCCGTGCTCGGCTACAACGAGACGATCGGGCGGGTCGCGCGCGACCAGGTCGCGGGGTACTGGCGCGAGCGTTACGCGCCGAAGAACCTCGTGGTCGCGGCCGCCGGCCGCGTGGACCACGACGACCTCGTCCGCCGGACCGAGGAGATCTTCTCCGAGACCGGCGGGATCGAGACGGCGCGCACGGGGGCCGCGCCGGCGGCGCGCAACGGCGTCAACGTCTTCAAGCGGCCGACCGAGCAGGCCCACATCATGATGGGGACCGAGGCGTTGCGGCGGGGGCATCCCGACCGGCACGCGCTCGCGCTGCTCGACAGCGTCCTCGGGAGCGGGATGTCGTCGCGGCTCTTCCAGGAGGTCCGCGAGAAGCGCGGGCTCGCTTATTCCGTCTACTCCTACCGGTCGATGTTCGCCGACACCGGCGCGTTCTCCGTCTACGCGGGAACGCTCCCGCAGAACGCCGAGACGGTCATGGAGATCGTGTCGAACGAGATCCAGGCGGTGGCCCGGGACGGGATCACGGAGGCCGAGCTGGCGCGCGCGAAGGGCAACGTGAAGGGGTCGCTCGTGCTGTCGTCGGAGGACCCGGGCAGCCGGATGAACCGGCTCGGCCGCCAGCAGGTGACGACGGGGGAGATCCTCTCGATCGACGAGATGATCGCCCGCTTCGACGCCCTCACGATGGACGACGTGCGGCGCGTGGCGGCGCAGGTGCTCGCGGACGCGCGCTTCTCGATCACGGTCGTGGGCCCCTTCGAGGAGGACGCGTTCGACCGGTACGCAGCCTGAGCGGATGCTGCGCGTAGCGGTCGTCGGCGCGGCCGGCCGGATGGGGTCGGAGGCGTGCCGCGCGATCGAAGCCGACCCCGAGCTCGAGCTGGTCGCGCGCGTAGGCCGCAGCGACGCGCTGGCGGCGCTGACGGAGGCGGGGGCCGAGGTCGCGGTCGAGCTCACGACGCCGGCGTCGGTGAAGGAGAACGTCAGGTTCTGCCTGAGCCACGGCATCCACGCGGTCGTCGGCGCCACCGGCATGACCGACGACGACCTCGAGGACGTGAGCGCGTGGTGCCGCGAGGGCCGCGTCAACGCGTTCGTGGCCCCCAACTTCGCGCTGGGCGCGGTGCTCATGATGTCGTTCGCCGCGGCCGCGGCGCGCCACTTCGACCGCGTCGAGATCGTCGAGCGTCACCACTCCCGCAAGGCCGACGCCCCGTCGGGCACCGCGCTCCGGACCGCGCGGCTGGTGAACGAGGCTCGGCAGGCCGCGGGCGCCGCGTCCGAAGGGTCGGACGCGAGCAGGGGCCGTGACGAGCACGGCGTGCGCATCCACTCTTTGCGCCTCCCGGGGTCGGTCGCGCACCAGGAGGTCGTGCTGGGGGCCGAGGGCGAGACGCTGACGATCCGCCACGACTCGATCGACCGGACGTCGTTCATGCCCGGCATCCTGCTCGCGGTCAAGAAGGTGCCCCACCTCGACGGCCTCGTCGTCGGGCTCGAGCACCTGCTCGACCTGTGAAGAGGACGCGGCTGGCCGCGGCGGTCGCGCTGTCATTGGTGCTGCCGGCCTGCTTCGGGCCGGACCCCAACCTCACCGACGACGGGAAGGGCAAGCCCCTTATCACCGCGGACTTCCCGGGCGAGGTCGACGCGGGGTCCGTTGCCACGGCGACGCTGACGGTGGAGAACCCCGGCCCGGGGGACATCGGGAGCGTCGCGATCGCCTTCGCCGGCGTCGGCGCTCCCGCCGCGTCGGGGCCGTTGCCTGTGGAGCTCGTGCCGATCACGACGTCGCCCGACAACCCCGCGATCCGCTCCGTAGAGCCCGAGCCGCGCAAGGTCTCCGACGACGGCGTCGTCTACTTCTTCGGGGTCCTCCCGGAGGGTGAGGCGCTCGAGGTCGCGTTCGAGATCGTGGCCCCCGACGAGCCGGGCCCCGCCGCGAGCTCCGTGAGCGTCTACGACGGCACCGACACCGATCGCATCCGCGGGTTGCGGCTCGCGACGGAGGTAACCGGTTAGCGTGGCTGCCACGAACGAAGAACACCCACTAGGAGGCCACCAGATGCCCCGCCCCCGTTTCGGCCGCGTCCTGACGGCCATGGTCACCCCGTTCGCCGCCGACGGCACCCTCGACGTCAAGGCCGCCCGCCGGCTGGCGGGCCACCTCGTCACCCACGGGTCCGACGGCCTCGTCGTCTGCGGCACGACGGGCGAGTCGCCGACGCTCTCACACGCCGAGAAGCTCGAGCTGATCGAGGCCGTGCTCGCGGAGGTCGGGGACCGCGCCACGGTGATAGCCGGCACCGGCACCTACGACACGAGCGAGTCGGTGTCGCTGACGAAGGAGGTCTGCGCCCTCGGGGTCGACGGCTGTCTGGCAGTGACGCCGTACTACTCGAAGCCCCCGCAGGAGGGCCTGCTCGCGCACTTCCGCGCGATCGCCGACGCTTCTGACAAGCCGGTGATGCTCTACGACATCCCGGGCCGGACGGGGCGGCGGATCGAGCCGTCGACGACCCTCGCGCTGGCGGACCACGAGCGGATCGTCGCGGTGAAGGATGCCGTGGGCGACGCAGGCGAGACCGCGTACCTCCGCTGTCAGCTCGACCTGACCGGCCACGAGGGGTTCGAGATCTATTCGGGCGACGACCCGCTGCTGCTGCCGCACCTGGCGGCGGGCGCCGTGGGCATCGTCTCCGTCTGCTCCCATCTGGTGGGCGAGCGCCTCGCGGAGCTGTTCGGGCACTGGGAGGCCGGGCGCGTGGACGAGGCGCGGTCGATCTACACCACGCTGCTGCCGTTCATGCGCACGATCATGACCGCGTCGGCGAGCCCGATCCCCGTGAAGGCCGCGGTGAACATGCTCGGCCTCGACGTGGGCGAGCCGCGCCTGCCGCTCGTCCCGCTCGACGCGGACACGTCCGACGAGGTCCGCCGCGCTCTGGAGGCGCAGGGACTGCTGTGACGCGCCTCGTCTTCCTCGGGGGCCTCGGCGAGGTCGGACGCAACATGTTCGCCGTCGAGTCCGCCGGACGCATCCTGGTCGTGGACTGCGGGCTGTCGTTCCCGAACGAGGAGATGCTCGGCGTCGACCTCGTGCTGCCGGATTTCACGTGGATCGCGGACCGGGCCGACGCGTGTGAGGGCGTGATCCTCACCCACGGCCACGAGGATCACGTCGGCGCCCTGTCGTGGTTCCTGCGCGAGGTCCCCGTCCCGGTGTACGGGACGCCATTGACGCTCGGCATGGCGCGGCGGCGTCTGAGCGAGTTCGGCGTCGAGGCGGAGCTGATCGAGATCTCGGAGGGCCGCCGCGAGATCGGGCCGTTCCGCTGCACGTTCCTCGCGATGTCGCACTCGATCCCGGACGCCGTGTCGGTCGCGCTCGACACCGCCGACGGCCGCATCCTCTACACGAGCGACTTCAAGCTCGACGAGACGCCGATCGACGGCCGGAGGACGGACCTCGAGGGGCTCCGCCGGCTCGGCGACGAGGGCGTCGACCTGATGCTGTCGGACTCCACCAACGCGGAGACGCCCGGCCGGACGCCGTCCGAGGCGGTGGTCGGGCCGGTCCTGCGCGAGATCTTCGAAGCGGCGCGCGGCCGCATCGTCGCCGCGTGCTTCGCGTCGAACCTCCACCGCATCCAGCAGGTCTGCGAGATCGCGGAGGACTTCGACCGCAAGGTAGCGTTCGTCGGCCGCTCGATGATCGCGAATGCCGAGGTGGGCCGCGAGCTCGGCCACCTCCGCATCCGGCCGGACACCGTCGTCGACATCGGCGACGTCGACCGGCTCCCGCGGGACCGTGCGGTCGTCCTGTGCACGGGCTCGCAGGGTGAGCCGCTGTCGGCCCTCTCGCTGATCGCGGCGGGGGAGCACAAGACCGTGAAGCTCGGCGCGGGCGACACCGTCATCCTGTCCGCGAGCCCGATCCCCGGCAACGAGTCCGCGGTACACCGCGTGCTGAACGGCATCTACAAAGCGGGCGCGGACGTCTACCACTCGGGGAGCGCGGCCGTCCACGTCTCCGGCCACGCCGCCTCCGACGAGCTCGCCGACATGATCCGGACCGTGCGGCCCCGCCATTTGATCCCGGTCCATGGCGAGTACCGGCAGCTCGCCCTCCACGCGAAGATCGCCCGCGCCAACGGCGTGCCGGAGGACTGCATCACGATCGTCGAGGACGGCCACTCGATCGAGCTGCGCGACGGCTCGGTCCGCCGCGGCGACTCCGTGCGCGCCGGGATGATCCTGGTCGACGGGCTCGGCGTCGGCGACGTGGGGCCGGTCGTCCTGCGCGACCGCCGCGTCCTCGCCGGCGACGGCGTGATCATCTGCGTCGTCACGATCGACGGCCAGAACGGCGAGGTCCTGGCGGGCCCGGACCTCGTGAGCCGGGGCTTCATCTACGAGGACGAGTCCAGGGGCTTCCTCGACGAGGCGTCCGACCGCATCGCCGCGGCCCTCGACGACCTCGAGCGGGACCGCGTCACCGACTGGTCGACGATCAAGAAGGCGTGCCGCCACGCGCTGGGCGAGTTCGTGTGGAAGGAGACCCGCCGCCGCCCGATGATCCTCCCGATCGTGATGGAGGTCTAGGGCGCCTCCGCGGCTGTTCTCAGCCTCGAAACCTGACCGGTCCACGCGGTACACGCGGTACCCGCGTGTACCGGACGTGCCGCGTGTACCGCCCACTCTCGCGCCCCACACGTCCGTCGCCCCCCGTAATGCTGTTATTGCTGTTAATTATTGTGTACTTTTGCATGATGCTGATTCAGGAGGGGTTCGTTGGCTACCTCTACCCGTAGTTCCCGTCCCCGGGGGGCCACCCGCTCCGGCTCCCGTTCGAGCCGTTCGGCCTCCCGCTCGAAGGGCCGGACCTCCGCCCGCAGGCCTGCCCCCCGCAAGGGCTCGTCCCGCGGCCGCAAGCCCCCCTCTCCGGTCCTCAACGCCACCAAGACCGCCGTCACCTGGAGCGCCCGCCACGTCCGCGATGCGCCAGCCGAGGCGTGGGGCCTCGTGGTCCTCTTCGCCGCGGCGATGGCCGGGCTCGGCATCTACTCGGAAGCCGCGGGCCCCGCGGGGGCCGCGTTCGACTACCTCGGGAAGCTGCTGGTCGGGCGCCTGGTGATCCTGTTGCCCGGGATCCTGGCGATCGGCGGCGTCCTCGTCGCTATCCCGCGGTTCCGGGGGCATGCCGCCCGGATCCTGATCGGCCTCGCGCTGCTCAACGTGGCCCTCGCGGGGGTAACGCACCTCCTCAGAGGCAACCGGTCGCTATCGGCCCCGCTCGAACGCCTCCAGATGATGGGTGGCATCTTCGGCGCCCTGATCGCCCGGCCGGTCAGCGGGCTGATCGGGATCTGGGGGACCTGGGCGCTCCTGGTCGTGCTGCTGTTCGTCGGGCTCCTGGTCGTCACCCGCACCCCGCTGACCCGCGTCGGCGGCTGGATCGCCTCGGGAGCGTCGAGCGCGGCCGGATTCGTGCGGGGCCTCGCCTCCGGCAGCCCCGAGGAGGGGGACGGCGAGGACGCCGACGAGACCGAGGACGAGGAGCCCGACGCCGAGGCCGAAGACGAGTACGAGGACGACGAGGACCTCGAAGACGAGGAGCAGGAGGCCGCGGCCCCCGCTCCGGTCGCGGGGGCCGGACGGCCGACGCAGCTCGCCATCCTGGTCGGCAACTCGAGGTCCTACCGGCTGCCGCCGCTGGAGCTCCTGGCGAAGGGCGGCGCCCGGGAGATCTCCGCACGCTCGATCGAGGACACCACCCGCGTGCTGGAGGGGACGCTCGAGCAGTTCAACGTCGACGCCGCCGTCACCGGCTACACCGCGGGCCCGACCGTCACGCGCTTCGAGATCGAGCTCGGTGCGGGCGTGAAGGTCAACCGCGTGCTCAGCCTGAGCAACGAGATCAAGTACGCGCTCGCGTCGGGGGAGCTGAGGTTCCTCGCGCCGATCCCGGGCCGCTCCGCGATCGGCATCGAGGTGCCGAACCGCAGCCGCCAGCTCGTGACGCTCGGCGACGTCCTGCGCGCGAAGGACGCGCAGCGGGACCAGCATCCGCTCGCGGTCGCGCTCGGGCAGGACATCTCGGGCGAGACCGTGCTCGCGAACGTCACGGAGATGCCGCACGTCCTGATCGCCGGCGCGACGAACTCCGGCAAGTCGTCGTGCATCAACTCGATGATCACGTCGGTGCTCATGCGGGCCCGCCCGGACCAGGTGCGGATGATCCTGATCGACCCGAAGAGGGTCGAGCTCACGCACTTCTCGGGCGTGCCGCACCTGCTGACGCCGGTCGTGACGGTGCCGAAGAAGGCCGCGTCCGCGCTTGGGTGGGTCGTGCGCGAGATGGAGATGCGCTACGAGACGCTGGCGCACTCCGGCATGAGGAACCTCGAGTTCTACAACGAGGCGGTGGCGCGCGGCGCGGTGGTGAAGCGCAGTGACGACGACCCCGACCCGGCCCCCCTTCCGTACATCCTCGTGGTCGTCGACGAGCTGTCGGACCTGATGATGGTCGCCCCCCGCGACGTCGAGAGCGCGATCTGTCGCATCGCGCAGATGGCGCGCGCGGTCGGCATCCACCTCGTCGTCGCGACGCAACGCCCTTCGGTCGACGTCGTCACCGGCGTGATCAAGGCGAACATCCCCTCGCGGATCGCGTTCAGCGTCGCGTCGCAGCAGGACTCGCGCGTGATCCTCGACCAGGGCGGTGCCGACAAGCTGATCGGACGCGGGGACATGCTGTACCTGCACGCGAACTCGTCGAAGCCGCGGCGCATCCAGGGCTCCTGGGTGACCGAGAAGGAGATCGCGGCGGTAGTCGGCCACGCTCGCCGGCAGGGGGATCCCGAGTATCTGGAGGGCATCACCGCCGAGGAGCCGGGCACCGGCAACGCTACGGGCGGCGGTGGTGGCGGCGGTGACGACCTGCTGGAGGAGGCCCTCGAGCTGGTCGTGCGGTCACAGCTCGGATCGACCTCGATGCTGCAACGCAAGCTGCAGGTGGGGTTCGCCCGCGCGGGAAGGATCATGGACCTGCTGGAGCAACGGGGCGTCGTCGGGCCGTCACAGGGATCGAAGCCGCGCGACGTGCTGATGACCGTGGAGGAGCTGGAGGCGCGCGCCGAGTCGGCGTAGGAAGCTCCGCTTCTATAATGGCGGGCCACCACAACCGACGACCGGAGCGCGGTGACCGAGCCAACCACGATCGGGGGCTACCTCCGTGCTGTTCGGCGCCGCCGCCGGATAAGCATCGAGCGGGCCGCCGAGGACACGAAGATCAGAGCCGCATTCCTCATGCGGATGGAGTCGGACGAGTTCGACTTCCTCGCGCCCGCGTACGTGCGCGGGTTCCTGAAGTCGTACGCGCGCTACCTGCAGGTCGAGCCCGAGCCGCTGCTCGAGGAGTTCGAGAACCGCTACGGCGGGGGCCGGATCGAGACGTCGCAGATGGTCGCTCTCCAGCGGCGCGAGAAGGCCGTGCCGCGCGAGCGGAGACGGTTGAACAGCTGGGCGGTCGCGGGCGGTGCGGCCGCGGTGATCCTCGTGATCCTGGCGATCGTGGGCGTCGCCACCGCGCCCGACAAGCAGGAGCCGGCGGGGACGTCGCTGAGCGTCGCGACGCCTTCGCCGGAGCCCGAGCCGTCGCTCAGCCCGTCTGCGCCGGCGGAGCCGACGGACGACCCGGAGGACGTCGTCGCTACCAAGGGCATCGAGCTCGTCGTCGACGCGACGACGGGGGACTCGTGGCTCGAGGTGTACGCCGACGGCAAGTCCGTGCCGCTCTACTACGACACGCTCGCGCACGGGTCGAGCATGACGTTCGAGGCGAACGACGGGATGTTCATCAGGCTCGGCTACCCGGGCAACGTCGAGCTGACCGTCAACGGGCGGAACGTGGGATCGCCCGGCGGCTCCGACGTGATCGAGCTGACGTTCCCGCAAGACCTCGACGGCCTCATCTAGAGGATGCCGCGCGTAGCGATCGTCACGCTCGGCTGCCCTAAGAACTCGATCGACTCCGAGGGCCTCGGCGGGATGCTCGACGCGGCCGGCCACGCGGTCTCCGACGATCCCTCCTCTGCCGACGTCGTCGTCGTGAACACGTGCGGCTTCATCGACCCCGCGCGGCGCGAGACCGTGCAGGAGGTGCTGGACCTCGCGGAGCTGAAGGAGGACGGGTCGCTGAAGGGCCTCGTGCTTACCGGTTGCCTGGTCGCGCGCTCCGCCGGTGACCTCGCGGACGCGCTCCCCGAGGTGGACGCGCTCGTCGACTTCGCCGCCTACCCCCGCATCGCGGAGATCGTCGCGGGAGCGGCCGCGGGGTCCCTCGAGCAGCGCGTGTTCGGCGATCCCGGGACGAAGTTCGACCCCGCGTACTGGGACGCGACGATCGCAGGGGGGCCGCGGCTCCGGTTCGGGCGCGCTCCGTGGGCGTACGTGAAGATCGCGGAAGGCTGCGACCGCGGCTGCACGTTCTGCGCGATCCCGCTCATGCGCGGCAAGTTCCGCTCGCGTTCGCTCGAGACGATCGTGACCGAGGCGCGCCATCTCGTCGCGGCGGGTGTCACGGAGCTCTCGCTCGTCAGCCAGGACTCGGTGATGTGGGGTCGCGATTCCGGTGAGGGGTCGTTCTCGGACCTGCTACGGGAGCTCGAGGGGGTCGACGGGCTGCGCCGGATGCGCCTCATGTACCTGCACCCGCAGGGCGTGACCGACGAGCTGATCGACACGATGCTCGACTCCGAGGTCGTCGCCTCGTACTTCGACCTCTCGATGCAGCACGTTTCGCCCGCGGTGCTCAGGGCGATGGGCCGGTGGGGGGGCCGCGAGCGGTTCACGCGGATGATCGACCGGATCAGGGCACTCGACCCGGGGGCCGCGGTCCGCTCGACGTTCATCCTGGGCTTCCCCGGCGAGACCGACGAGGACGCGGACGAGGTCGTGAGCTTCGTGGGCGAGACCGAGCTCGACTGGGTCGGGACGTTCACCTACTCGCCGGAGGAGGGGACGCGGTCGTTCGACCTCCCGGGCCGCGTGCCGGAGGCGGTGGCGAGAGAGCGGGCGGAGCGCGTCGCGACGGTCGCCGACGCGACGATGGAGGAGCGTGCGCGATCGCTCGTCGGGGCGCGTTTCGAGGTGCTGGCCGAGAGGCTCGACGTCTCGTCCGGGAGATGGACGGGGCGGTCCCACCGCGAGGCCCCCGAGGTGGACGGCGAGATCGAGTTCACCCCCACGCGGCCGCTGAAGGTCGGCGACTACGTCGACGTCCTGATCACCGGCAGCGACGGCGCCGACCTGTCGGGCACCCAGGTCTAGCGGCACGGCCGATGAACCTCCCGAACGCGATCACGGTCGCGCGAGTCGCGCTCGTCCCCGTGTTCCTCGTCTTCGCCTACGGCGACACCGACTCCGCCGAGCTCACCGCGTGGGCCGTGTTCCTCGTCGCGTCGTTGTCCGACTCGCTCGACGGCTACCTCGCGCGCAAGCACGGGACGATCACGCGCTTCGGCCAGTTCGTCGACCCCCTCGCCGACAAGATCCTCGTGGGGGCCGCGCTCGTCGTGCTCGTCGCCGACGAAGGCTTCCCGCTGTGGGCCGCGCTCGTGATCGCGGTACGCGAGCTCGCGGTGCAGGTCCTGAGGATCCGGCGCACGACCGGGGGACGCACGATGCCCGCGTCGCAGTTCGCCAAGGCGAAGACCGCGACGCAGATCACGATGGTCTCGTGGTGGCTGCTTCCGTGGGACTCGACGAACCCGGGGCACTGGGCGTGGCTCGTGGCTGCCCTGGTGACGACGATCGCGTCCGGATGGGAGTACTTCGCGCGGGCTCCCGCGCCGGCGCGGGTTAAGACGTGAGGGCCGAGATCGTCGCGGTCGGGACAGAGCTGCTGCTCGGCCAGATAGCGAACACGAACGCGCAGGTGATCTCCGAGGCGCTCGCGCGCTCCGGTGTCGACGTCTACTTCCACACGACCGTCGGCGACAACCTCGGCCGGATGACCGACGTGATAGCGACGGCGCTGGCGCGCTCGGACGCGGTCGTGATCACGGGCGGGATCGGCCCGACGCCCGACGACATCACGCGCGAGGGCGTCGCCGCGGCGACGGGGCGCGCCCTCGTCCGAGACGAGCGGCTCGTCGAGGTGATCCGCGGCGTGTTCGAGAAGCTCGGCCGCCGGTCGATGCCGGACTCGAACCTCAGGCAGGCGGACCTCCCGGAAGGGGCCGAGCCGATAGAGCCCGAGGGGACGGCCCCCGGGTTCGTGCTCGAGCACGAGGGGACGACGCTGTTCGCGCTTCCCGGCGTCCCGTGGGAGATGCGGGCGATGCTCGACAAGGCGGTGCTGCCGCGTCTGCGCGCGGCCGGTGGCGGCGGCGCGATCGTGAGCAGCGAGGTCCTCGTCGTGGGCGTCGGTGAGTCGCACGTGAACGAGACGATCTCGGACCTGTGCGACGCGCAGACGAACCCGACGATCGCCTTCCTCGCGGGCGGGGGCCGCGTGCGCGTCCGGATCACCGCGAAGGCCGCGACCGAGGCGGACGCGCAGACGCTGATCGCGCCGGTCGAGGCGGACGTACGAGGGCGGCTCGGCGTCAACGCCATAGCGCCCGGGCACGACTCGGTCGCCGCCGAGCTCGGCGCGCTCCTGCGCGAACAAGGAGCGACGCTCGCCGTGGCGGAGTCGTTGACCGGCGGCGGCATCGGGGCGGAGGTCACGCGGCTCCCGGGCGCGAGCGACTTCTTCCTCGGTTCGCTCGTCGCGTACGCCGACGCCGCGAAGACGCGCGTCGCCGGGATCGACCCCGCGCTGCTCGAGGAGCACGGCGCCGTGAGCGAGGAGGCCGCCGCCGCTCTCGCTCGCGCTGCCGCCGAACGTTTCGGCGCGGACCTCGGCATCTCCGCCACCGGCGTGGCCGGGCCGGCCGAGCAGGAGGGCAAGCCGCCCGGGACGGTCTTCGTCGGCGCGTGGCTGCGCGGCCGCAGCGAGGTCCGCAAGCCCCGCGCGTACGGCGACCGCGGGCACATCCGCGAGATCTCCGCGACGTGGGCGCTCGACCTCGGGCGGCGGCTCCTGCGCGAGCGATGACGGGTGAGAAGCTCCGCCTCTTCACCGCGGTCGTGGTGCCGGAGCCGCAGCTGACGTGGCTGGACGAGGCGGTGGCCGAGCTGAGGCCGTTGCCCGGCGCGCGCTGGGCGCCCGTCGAGAACCAGCACGTGACGCTGAACTTCCTCGGGTGGGTCCCTGCGGAGGACCTGGAGCGCGTCGTGGAGCGCGTCGACGCGGTGGCGCCGCTGCATCGCGCGTCGAACGCGGCCCTCGGCGGGCTCGGCGCGTTCCCGCGGGAGCGGCGGGCGCGCGTGCTGTGGGCGGGGATCGACGATCCCACCGGCTTGCTGGCGGGGCTCGCGGCGGATCTCGGCGACGAGCTGCGCGCGGTGGGATACGAGCCGGAGGAGCGCGCGTACACGCCGCACCTGACGCTCGCGCGCTTCAAGACCCCGCGGTCGCTGACCGGGCTCCTTCCCGCGCTGCCCCCGCCCCCGGGCACGTTCCCGATCGACCGCGTCACGCTGTTCCGCAGCAGGCTGAGCCCGTCGGGCTCCCGTTACGAAGTCGTGCACGAGGCGTATCTGGGGGCAGACGACGGCGGCGTGTCGCAGTAGGGACGCCGGTCTGCTATCCCGTAGGTGTGAAGTCCGACAAGAGGAGAGACGTGATCGCCATCAAGGTCGTACCGGTGGCCGCGCTCGCGCTCGCGGTGCTGGCGGGCCCTGCCGCCGCGCACGGCGACATCCAGGCGACCGATCCCGAGGAGCTGGCGCGCGTCCGGAGGGCGCCGGGGTCGGTCGCGATCACGTTCACGGAGGCCCCCACGGCACAGGCCGTGCTGAACGTCCGCGACGGTTGCAGGCGCGACGTCACGCAGGGCATCGAGGTCACCGACGCGACCGCGACCGCTCGTGTCGCCGTTGGGCAACCGGGGCGGTGGCGCGTCTCGTACCGGGTGATCTCCGCGCTGGACGGGCACGAGACCAAGGGTTTCTACACGTTCACGGTCGCCGGCCGGAAGGACTGCACGCCGGACGAGCCGCCGGCCACCGGGACACCCGACGGGGGAGGCACGCGCGCCGTCGAGACGCCCAACGGCGATGACGTGACGGGATCGAGCCCGCCCGTCGTGCCGATCGCGTTCGGGGCCCTCGCCGTGATCGTGCTCGCGTTCATCGTGAGGCGGTCCGGCACGGGATGATCGACCCCGTCCTCGCGCACGGGGTCGGGCGCGTCTACGAGTCGCCGATCCCGGCCTACCTGTACGCGGTCGGCGCCGGGCTGACCGTCATGGTGTCGTTCCTGCTGCGGGCGCTGGCGGGCGATCGCGCAGCGGTCGAGAAGAACCGGCGCGTCGCAGGGCCCGGCGCCGCCCGCGCGCTCGCGACGGTCCTGAGGATCGCCGCCCTCGTCTTCCTCGCGTTGCTCGTTGCGTCTGCAGTGCTCGAGCGACAGCGCGGGCTGACGCTCGCGCCGCTGCTCTTCTGGGTCGGTCTCGTAGTCGGCATGACGACGCTCTGCCTGTTGCTCGGCCACGCGTGGGAGGCCGCGGACCCGTGGAGCACGCTCGAGGGCTTCTACCGGATCGAGGACCCCGAGACCGAGACGCTCGAGCCGCCGTGGTGGCTCGGCCCCCTGCTCCTCTACGCGCTCTTCTGGTTCGAGCTCGTCTCCGGCGTGGGCTTCGAGTCCGCCGGCGTCCTGGGGGCGGTCGTCGTCTACTCCGTCCTCGTCTTCACGGTCCGCCACCGGTTCGGCGAACGGTGGGGGCTGGTCGACCCCCTGTCGATCGTCTTCGGCTTCGCGTCGGCGACGTCGCCCCTCGCGTTGCGTGACGACGGCGTCTACTACCGCGGGCTCGGCGGCGTCGACCGCCGCGACCCGATGCCGCGCGCGCTGTTCGCATCGGTGTTCGTGCTCCTCGCGTCGACGACGCTCGACAACGTCACCGAGACCGTCGGGTGGTCGAGCTTCCTCCGGTCGACGGGGCTCGACGCTCTGTCCGCGGAGCTCGTCGAGTCGCTCGCGTTCGCCGCGTTCGCGCTGCTGTTCCTCGCACCGTTCCTCGCGTCGGTCGCAGCGGGAGGCGAGAAGGCGCGCGGCAACGCGACGGTGGGGGCCGCGGCGCGCAGCTTCGGCTGGTCCCTCATCCCGATCGGCGTCGCCTACGTGATCGCGCACAACGTCCCCCTGTTGATCACCGGGGTGCCTCAGCTCCTGCGGGAGCTGGCCGACCCGTTCGCTCTGGATTGGAACCTGCTGGGGCTGCGCGAGCTGTGGAGCGGGTTCGCGCCGTCGCCGCAGCTCGTCTGGTACCTGGAGATCCTGCTGATCGTCGGCGGGCACGTGCTCGGCGTGCTCGTCGCGCACCGGACCGCGGTGCGGATCGCGGGCGACCACGCGGCCGCCGTGCGCAGCCAGTGGGCACTCACCGCGCTGATGAGCGTCTACACGATCGCCACCCTGTGGCTGCTCGCGCAGCCGCTCGTCGCCTAGGAGGCCCCCATGCCGCTCGCGCACACCGCCGCCTCGGGTGGCCCGAACACCGAGATCCTCCTGCTGGGGCTCGGCATGGTCGTGCTCGCGCTCGTCTTCTTCTTCCAGAAGACGGCGTCACGGCGCGCGAGCGTCGTCCTGCTCGTCCTCGGTGCGGCCGCGATCACCGGGGCGTTCACGCTCGCGAGCTCGTCCGGCGACGACCACCACGGCGCGGCGATCTCGATCGCATCGCCCGCGGAGGGCGCCACCGTCGACGCGTCCGAGCCGGTCCCACTGGAGATCGAGCTGGAGGGGGCGTCGCTCGCGTCGGAGTCCACGGACGAGGACGCGGGGCACCTCCACGTCTACGTCGACGGCGAGTCGAGGGGCATGCCGGCGACGCTCGACGTCACCGTCGACCTCGAGCCCGGCGAGCACGAGGTCGAGATCGAGTTCGTGGACGCGGAGCACCGCCCGCTCGACCCGCCGGTGACCGACTCCGTGACCGTTACGGCCGAGTAGCCCCCCGGCAGGGTCTCGGGTGCTCACGGAGTACCTCAACCACATAGGGGCCGCGCCTCGGCTCGGCCGCGCCCGGCGTGCCGTAAGCGTGCCCCGCACGTACCCTGGAGAGGATGGACGCGATGATCGGATCGAGAAGCTCGCGGGCGGCCGTGTCGGCCTTGTTCGCCGCGATCCTGGTCCTAGCCGTGGCCCCCGCCGCGTCCGCGCACGCTGCGTACAAGGACTCGACGCCCGCCGACGGCGCCACGGTGTCCAGCCCTCCGTCCACGATCAACGCCGAGTTCACCGAGCCGATCACGAACAGCTCGTACCTCGAGGTCTACGACCCCTGCGGGCAGCGGGTCGACGACGGCAACTCGCAGATCAGCGGCTACGAGATGTCGATCTCGATGTCGGCCGACAAGGCCGGCGAGTACGTCGTCGAGTTCGCCGCGCAGTCCGTCGACACCCACGTCACGTACGGCAGCTTCTCGTTCACGTCGTCGGGCGGGTCGGCGTGCGCGGGGAGCGAGCCCGAGCAGCCCACCGGCGGCGGAGGAGGCTCGACGGACGGCGGCGGGGGCTCGTCCGGCGGCGGAGGCGGCTCGTCTTCGGACGGCGGCTCCGGCCCGGCCTCGGCGTCCGGAGGCGGGAACGGCGGGATGTCGGGAGGCGGCGGAGCGGCCGCATCCGGCCGTCACGCGAAGCACCGGGACCGCGGCGGCAAGAAGGCGGCGGACCGGCCGGGCCGCGACGCGAAGGACCCGGCGGCGCGCGACGAGCCGGTGGAGTTCGAGCCCACCCGTGGCACCGCCCCCGAGCCGGCACCGGCCGCGTGGGATCTCCCGCTCGGGGCGGTCCTGATGGCGCTCGTCCTTTGCGTGATGATCGGCGCGGCCGGAGGAAGGGTCTACGCGGGCATCGTCGCCCCACCGCGGCGGTGAGCTCCGCCCCTTCCGAGACCGAGCGTGTCAGGACGATCTGGGATCGCCTCTCGTCCAGCTTCGACCGGCGCGTCGGCTTCTTCGAGCGCGTGCTGTTCGAAGGGGGCCGCGAGTGGGTCTGCTCGCGGGCGCGCGGCGACACGCTGGAGATCGCCGTCGGCACCGGGCGCAACCTCGCGTTCTACTCGCCCGACGTGAGGCTGACCGGAATCGAGCTCAGCCCCGCGATGCTCGACGTCGCGCGGGAACGCGCGGCGCGACTGCGGATGGAGCCCGACCTCCGCGTCGGCGACGCGCAGGCGCTCGAGTTCCCGGACGAGAGCTTCGACACCGTCACGTGCACGATCTCGCTGTGCAGCATCCCGGACGATCGTGCGGCGGTGCGCGAGGTACGGCGCGTGCTGCGCCCCGGCGGGCGCTTCGTGATGATGGAGCACGTCCGCAGCCCGGTGCTGCCGGTGTACGCGGTGCAGCGTGCGATCGAACGCTGACGGTCAGGTTCGAGGGCGACCACATGACCCGCGAGCCGCTCGACCACCTGGGGGCGGAGGGGTTCGAGATCGAGGCCGTCGAGCGCCTCAAGTGGGGGATCGTCGAGCGCATCGCGGCCCGCAAGCCGTAGCTCCCGTTCTCTCTAGCGGGATCGCAAGCGATCCCGCCCTATGCCTGAGCGGCTCTCCCCTCAGGTTCGTCGCCTTCGGCGACGGTGGACCCGGTAGAATCACACCCGGGTAACTACGCCGGGGTGATTCGCCGCAAATCCCGGCACCCGAACGTGTGTTCGGCTATTTTTGTCGTACCCCATCTCTAGGTTCTGCCTCCGCAGGGCCCCGAGGCGGGCCCCACGGCATAAGGAGGCACTCGGGTGGCAGGAATCAGGGAATCGAGAGCGGCCGTCACCGACACCAGCCGCGACGTGAAGGGGCGTGACACCGCCCTCGACATGGCGCTCGCCCAGATCGAGAAGCAGCACGGCAAGGGCTCGATCATGCGGCTCGGCGACGCCGGCCCGGGCACGGGCATCGAGGCGGTCCCGACGGGTTCGCTCGCGCTCGACCTCGCGCTCGGCATCGGCGGCCTGCCGCGCGGCCGGATCGTCGAGATCTACGGCCCCGAGGGCTCCGGCAAGACGACGGTCAGCTTGCACGTGATCGCCGAGGCGCAGAAGTCCGGGGGCCTCGTCGCGTTCATCGACGCGGAGCACGCTCTCGACCCGACGTACGCGAAGGCGCTCGGCGTCGACATCGACAACCTGCTCTGCTCCCAGCCCGACACCGGCGAGCAGGCTCTCGAGATCGCCGACACGCTCGTGCGATCGGGCGCGATGGACGTCATCGTCGTCGACTCGGTCGCCGCGCTCGTGCCGCGCGCCGAGATCGAAGGCGAGATGGGCGACAGCCACGTCGGCCTCCAGGCGCGGCTGATGTCGCAGGCGCTCCGCAAGCTCGCGGGAAGCGTCAACCGATCGAAGACGATCCTGATCTTCATCAACCAGATCAGGGAGAAGATCGGCGTGATGTTCGGCTCCAACGAGACCACTCCCGGGGGCCGCGCGCTGAAGTTCTACTCGTCGGTGCGGATGGACGTACGCCGGATCGACTCGCTGAAGGACGGCGCGGAGGTCGTCGGCTCGAGGGTGCGCGTGAAGGTCGTCAAGAACAAGGTGAGCGCGCCGTTCAAGAAGGCCGAGTTCGACATCCAGTACGGGTTCGGGATCTCGAAGGAGGGCAGCCTCCTCGACGTGGCGATCGACCACGGCATCGTGCGGAAGTCCGGGGCCTGGTTCATCTACGGCGACGACCAGCTGGGTCAGGGACGCGAGAACGCCAAGTCGTTCCTCGCCGGGAACCCCGACATCGCGACCGAGATCGAGCTCAAGATCAAGGACAAGCTGGGGCTGCTCGGCACCGACGGCGACGAGGACGAGCCGATCACCGTTCCCGAGGTCGCTACCTAGCCGATGGGCTCGCTACAGGAGGCTCTGCCGGGGATCGGCGCGGGCGCAGCGCCCGATGCCGCCCCGGCTGGCCTCCTGGACGGCGCCCGGCGCGAGGCGATGGCGCGGGCCGGGCGCCTGCTCGCCGCCCGGGCCCACACCGAGAAGGAGTTGAGCGACCGGCTGGCGGAGGCAGGTTTCGAGCCCGCGGTTGTCGGCGCCGCGCTGGACCGGCTGAGGGCGCTGGGGCTCGTCGACGACCACGACTTCGCGGTCCAGTGGGTGCAGGCCCGGTCGGCGCGCAAGAAGCTGTCGCGCCGCGCTCTGATCCACGAGCTGCGCGGCAAGGGGGTGCCGGCCGACGTCGCCGAGGCGGCGCTCGCAGAGGGGGCCGTGGACGAGGAGGCCCAGGCCGTCGAGCTCGCCGCCCGCTACGTCCGGCGTGTCGCGGCGAAGCCGCTACCCGAGCAGCTCACGAGGATCCAGCAGATGCTCGTCCGCCGCGGCTATGCGTACGACGTAGCGGGGGCCGCGGCCCGCAAGGTCCTCCCGCCCGAGGGCTGGGACTGACCTCCGTAGGCCGGGGCGGGCGATCGAGCCGCGGCGAGCAACTTCGTCCCTCTGCCCCCGCTCAGCGGGTTGGCGGGACAGATATCGGGTCACGCGCCGCCCGATGAGGCCTCGTCGACCTCCCAGAACATGGGTGAGTGACACCAACCGGCGGCCCGGCGTACCATAGGGGTGAACTATTCACAAAGCACACCCATAGGTACGAACGAACCCACGAGAGTTCCCTAACCATTCATGACGACTACCGAACGAGAGACCAGACGCAGCGGCAGGGGCGGGGCCATGGCTCCTCCCGGTCGAATGCATTCTCGTATCCAATAGCCGCCTGAGGCTTTCGTAGTTCGCTCGTGCCGGGTGCCGCCCGGCTCTTCGCCGTGCCGGCGCCCTGGACGCGAAAGGAGCGAGGCATGGAGATCGTGATCGGTCTCTTCCTCGGCCTGCTTATCGGAGCCGGCGCTGGCTACGCATACCGCCAGTCGGTCGCGCAGAAGGAAGTCACCTCCGCCGAGGCGCGGGCCCGCACGGTTCTTGCGGACGCCGAGCGCGAGGCCGAGGCGGCAAAGCGTGAAGCTCTAGTAGAGGCCAAGGATGAGATCTTCCGCATGCGCACCGACGCCGAGCAAGAGGTCAAACGGCGGACGGCGGAGGTCGACCGCAAGGAAGACCGGCTCGCCCAGCGGGAGTCGAACCTGGACTCCCGGAGCGAGTCGCTCGACCGCAAGGAGCGGGCGATCGAGGCGAAGGAGAGCGAGCTGAAGGCGGCCCAGCAGGAGCTGGACCGCATCGCCGACCGGGCCCGGGTCGAGCTCGAGCGGGTCGCCGGGATGACGCAGGGCGACGCGAAGCAGGCCCTCATCGAGCAGATCGAGGAGGAGGCCAAGCGCGAGGCGATGGTGATCGTCCGCGACGTCGAGGCGAAGGCCCGGGAAGAGGCCGACAAGCGCGCTCGCAAGATCATCGCGATCTCGATGCAGCGGGTGGCGTCGGACCTCACGACGGAATCGACCGTCACGACCGTCACGCTCCCCAACGAGGACATGAAGGGCCGGATCATCGGCCGGGAGGGCCGCAACATCCGCGCGTTCGAGGCGGCGACCGGGACGAACCTGATCATCGACGACACGCCCGAGGCCGTCGTGCTCTCGTGCTTCGACCCGATCCGCCGGGAGATGGCGCGGCTCACGCTCGAGAAGCTCATCAGCGACGGACGCATCCAGCCGGCCCGCATCGAGGACATCCACGAGAAGTCCCGCGCCGAGGTCGAGCGCGAGATCCGCGAGGGCGGCGAGTGGGCAGTGCTCGAGACCGGCATCACCGACATGCACCCCGAGCTCGTGCGCGTCGTCGGACGGCTGAAGTTCCGGACCTCCTACGGGCAGAACGTGCTGAAGCACTCGGTCGAGGCGTCGCATATCGCCGGGATGATCGCGGCAGAGCTCGGCACCGACATCGCGCTGGCGAAGCGGTGCACGCTCCTCCACGACATCGGCAAGGCCGTCACCCACGAGGTCGAGGGCTCGCACGCCATCATCGGCGCAGAGATCGCACGCCGGCTCAAGGAGCCGCCTGCCGTATGCCACGCGATCGAGGCACACCACGGCGAGGTCGAGCAGCGCACGATCGAGGCCGTGATCACGCAGACCGCAGACGCCATCTCGGGCGCGCGCCCGGGGGCCCGGCGAGAGACGCTCGAGACCTACGTGAAGCGGCTCGAGCGGCTCGAGTCGATAGCGATGGAGTTCTCCGGCGTCGACAAGGTCTACGCGATGCAGGCGGGCCGGGAGGTGCGCGTCATGGTGAAGCCGAACGACGTCGACGACCTGCAGGCCGAGGTCGTCGCGCGCGACATCGCCAAGAAGATCGAGGAGGAGCTCCAGTACCCGGGGCAGATCCGCATCACGGTGATCCGGGAGACACGTTCGTCCGCGTACGCGAAGTAGGCAGGTAGCGGGGCGCCCCGAAAGGGGCGCCTGCTACGCTCGTTCGACATGAGCCAGGCCCCCAGCACCTACTACATCCGGACGTTCGGGTGCCAGATGAACGAGCACGACTCCGAGCGGATGGCGGGCCTCCTCGAGGCCGAGGGCTACCGCGCGGTCGACGGGCCGGAGGAGGCCGGTGTCGTCGTGTTCAACACGTGCTGCATCCGGGAGAACGCCGACACGCGCCTGTACGGGAACCTCGGCCACATGAAGGCGCTGAAGGACCGCCGACCGGGGCTCCGGATCGTCGTCGGCGGGTGCCTCGCCCAGAAGGACCGCAAGACGATCCAGGAGCGCGCGCCGTATGTCGACGTCGTGCTGGGCACGCACAACCTCGCTAGCCTGCCGAGGCTGCTGGCGGAGTCGGCCGAGGCCCCCGCGTTCGAGATCCTCGAGCAGACCGAGACGTTCCCGTCCGCGCTCCCGGCGCGGCGGCTGTCGCCGTGGCACGCGTGGGTGTCGATCTCGATCGGCTGCAACAACTCCTGCACGTTCTGCATCGTGCCCGCGGTGCGGGGGGCCGAGATCTCGCGCCGCATGGGCGACATCGTCGCCGAGGTCGAGGGCCTCGTCGCGGACGGCGTCGTCGAGGTCACGCTGCTCGGGCAGAACGTCAACTCGTACGGGCGCGACCTCGACGGGACGCCGCTGTTCTCCAAGCTCCTGTACGCGCTCGACGACATCGACGGGCTGCAGCGCGTGCGGTTCACGAGCCCGCACCCGAAGGACTTCCGCGCCGACACCGTCGAGGCGATGGCGGAGTGCAGGACGGTGTGCGAGCACATCCACCTCCCGCTCCAGTCCGGCTCCGACCGCGTGCTGAAGTCGATGAAGCGCGCGTACACGCGCCGCCGCTATCTCGAGAAGGTCGAGATGGTGCGCGCCGCGATCCCCGGCGTCGCGATCACGACCGACATCATCGTCGGCTTCCCCGGCGAGACCGAAGCCGACTTCCGCGAGACGCTCGAGGTCGTCCAGGCGTCGCAGTACGACAGCGCGTTCACGTTCCAGTACTCGCCGCGCCCGATGACCGAGGCCGCCGGGTTCCCGGACCAGCTCCCCAAAGAGGTGGTGCAGGAGCGCTACGACCGGCTCGTCGAGCTCCAGGACCGCATCTCGTTCGAGCGGAACCGCGCCCAGGTCGGGAAAGTGGAGGAGGTCCTGGTCGAAGGTCCCTCCAAGAAGGACCCGGACAAGCTCACCGGCCGAACGCGCACGAACAAGCTGGTCCACTTCCCGTCGGACGGAGCGGACGAGGGCACCTTCCGGACGGTCCGCATAGCGGCCGCGCACCCGCACTTCCTGGGAGGCGACCTCGTCGGCGACGCGGGGGCCGCGCCGCGGCGCAAGGCCGGGCTCGCGCTGCCGCTCCTGTCGTCGCCGCAAGGATGCGCTAGCTGCAACTAGCCGCCGGCGCCGTCGTCCCTCACGCGCCGTTGCTGCTGCCGGAGGTCGCGGGGCGAGACGTCGCTCCGGCCGTGACGTCTGCCGCGCGCGAGCTACGCCTGGGTGAGGCGGACGCGGTCGTTCTCGCCTCGCCGCACGGCGCCTCCACCGGGGTCTACGCGAAGCCTGCCGGGAGCCTGGACGCGTTCGGCCCCCGCGGCATCGCCGCCGCCGCTCCTACGGACGAGGAGCTCCTCCGTACCCTGGCGGACGCGTGGGGGCCCCCGGTCCTCGACGCGCCCGCCGACCACGGGATCGTGGTGCCGCTGCGCCTGCTCGGCGGCGTGACGGCCCCGGTGATCGCGGTGACGTTCGCCGAGGCGACGGACGGGCTCGTGGAAGGTGCCGCGCTCGCGGCCGCGCTCGCTGACCTCGACGCGACGGTCGCGTTCGTCGCGAGCGCGCACACGTCCGCCGGGCTGACCGAACACGCGCCACTCCCTTCGCTCCCCGGCGCCGTCGCGGCGGAGCGCGCCGCCCTCGACGCGCTCATGACCGATCCGCGCCTTCTGCCCGATCGTCTCCCCGCGCTGGCGGCGGCCGGCTCCTGCGCGTCCGGCCCCCTCGCGGCCCTCGCCTTCGTCCTCGGTGAGCGCCCCTGCGAGCTCCGCGCATACGAGCACCCGTTCGGCGTGGGCTACGCGGTCGCCGTGTCGTGACGAAGGTCGCGGCCATCGTCGGGCCGACCGCGGTCGGCAAGACCGCGATCTCGCTCGAGGTCGCCGAGGCCCTCGGCGCCGAGATCGTCTCGGTGGACAGCATGCAGATCTACCGCGGCATGGACGTAGGCACGGCGAAGCCGTCGCGACCCGCCATGGAGCGCGTGCACCACCACCTGATCGATCTCCGCGACCCGGGCCACGAGCTGACCGTGGCCGAGTTCCAGGAGCTCGGGCGCGCGGCCATCGACGACGTAGCGGGCCGCGGCGCGCTCCCGCTGCTCGTAGGAGGCAGCGGGCTCTACTTCCGCGCGCTGGTCGACGACCTCGAGTTCCCCCCGCGCTCCGAGCCCGTGCGGCGCGGGCTCGAGGCCGAGGCTGAGGAGCTGGGGGCCGCGGCGCTGTACGACCGCCTGCGGGATGCCGACCCGGTCGCCGCGGCGCGCATCGAGCCGGGCAACGTCCGGCGGATCGTGCGCGCGCTCGAGGTCATCGAGCTCACCGGCGCGCGCTTCTCCGACAACGTCACGTGGGAGCGGTACGAGAGCAGGTACGAGCTCGCGGTGGCGGGGCTCGAGCGCGACCGGACCGATCTCCAACAACGTATCGATGCGCGCGTCGCCGCGATGCTCGCGGAAGGGCTCCTCGAAGAGGCCGAGCGCCTGCGCGCTGCGCGGCCCGGCAGGACGGCCGCGCAGGCCCTCGGCTACCGGCAGCTCCTCGAAGGTGAGGCCGACCCGCAGACCGCGATCGCGATCGCGACCGCGACGCGGCGGTTCGCGCGCCGCCAGCTGGCGTGGTTCAAGGCCGATCCGCGCGTGCGCTGGTTCGACGCCGCTGCCCCCGACCTCGGCCCGCGTCTCGTCGCGTTCTTTCGCAGCGCACTGGCCTTACCCTTGTGACCATGCGATCCCGGAAGGTGGCCACCTGACCCACTCGACCAGGCCCGAGCGCGAGAAGGCGATCCTCGTCGGGGCGGTCTTCGGCGAGGGCTCGGCCGAGGAGGCCGAGTGGTCGCTCGAGGAGCTCGAAGCGCTCGCAGACACCGCCGGAGCGGACTCGCTCGACCGCATCGTCCAGCGCCGCGACCACCCCCACCCCGCCACCTACCTGGGCCGCGGCAAGGTCCAGGAGGTCGTCGAGACCGCCACCGCGCTCGACGCCGACATGCTGATCTTCGACGACGAGCTGACGCCCGCGCAGGGCCGCAACCTGGAGGAGATCGCCGGCGTGAACCCGCTCGCGGAGCGGGGGCTCAAGATCATCGACCGGACGGGGTTGATCCTCGACATCTTCGCCCAGCACGCGCGCAGCGCCGAGGGCAAGCTCCAGGTCGAGCTCGCGCAGCTCAACTACCGGCTCCCGCGGCTGCGAGGCTGGGGCGACGTCCTCTCGCGCCTCGGCGGCGGGATCGGGACGAGGGGGCCGGGCGAGACCGCGCTCGAGGCCGAGCGCCGCGCGATCCTGCGGCGGATCCAGCGCGTGAAGAAGGACCTCGAGGACCTCGAGCGCACGCGCCTCGTCAAACGCAAGCAGCGCACGCGCACGGGGATCTCGGTGGTCGCTCTCGTCGGGTACACCAATGCTGGGAAGTCGACCCTGCTCCGGCGGCTTACGTCTGCCGACGTGCTAGTGCAGAACCAGCTGTTCTCGACGCTCGACCCGACGACGCGCCGCCTCGCTTTGCCGGGGGAGCGCGAGGCGCTCCTCACCGACACGGTCGGATTCGTGCGCAAGCTCCCGCACCAGCTCGTCGAGGCGTTCCGCTCCACGCTCGAGGAGGTCCGCGACGCCAGCATGCTGCTCCACGTCGTCGACGCGAGCCGCGACCCGGAGCGCCAGATAGCCGCGGTCGACACGGTGCTGCGCGAGATCGACGCGGCGGGGAAGCCGACGGTGCTCGCGCTCAACAAGAGCGACCTGCTGACCGAGCCCGAGCGCGACAAGCTGCGCGGCAGGTTCCCCGACGCGGTGCTGTGCTCGGCCGCGCGCGACGAGGGGATGGAGGAGCTCGTCGCGAAGGTGGGGGCCGAGCTCGCCCGGCTGAAGGTCGAGGTCGTCCTCGACGTGCCGTTCGAGCGCGGCGACGTCGTCGCGCGCGTCCACGCCGAGGGCGACGTCCTCGAGGAGTCCCATTCGGCCGCGGGCACGCATCTCGTAGCGCGCGTGAACCGCGGCGCGCTCGGCGACCTCGCGCCGTACCTCGCGTTTACGACCGAGTGAGCCCGAAGGGGAGCCTCGCGGGGGTCTGCTCGGTCCTTCCGGAGGAGGCGTCCGCGCGTATCGAGGGCCTGTGGGCGGAGCTGGAGAGCGAGGTCGGGTTGAAGGCGGCGACGATCTCGCCCCTCCCGCACTTCAGCTACCAGGTCGCCCGCGACTACGACCTCGACGTCCTCTCCGAGGTGGTGGAGAAGGTGGCGCGGGGAGCGCGGGCGCTGCGCGTGCAGACGGCGGGGCTCGGCGTGTTCACCGGCGCGGCCCCCGTCCTGCACGTCCCGATCGTGCGGAGCCCCGAGCTCGCTCGGTTCCACGTCGCGGTCTGGAGCGCCGCCGCGATGGCGGCGGAGAAGATCGACCGGCACTACCACCCGGCGTCGTGGATCCCCCACGTCACGCTCGCGTCCGGAGACACCACGCCGGAGAAGGCCGCGGCGGCAGCGGCGCTGCTGGCGGACCGCGACCTGGCGTGGGACCTCGAGGTGGACAACCTGGCGATCATCAAGGGGGCCGGCAACAAGCCGCAGGAGCTCGTCGCGCGCTTCCCGCTCGAGGGCGTCGCCCGCAACTTCTAGATGTTCTAGCTATACTAGAACAATGCTAATAAGGGTCGACCATGCGGGCGCGGCCCCCCTGTACGCGCAGATTGCGGCCGAGCTCCGGTCCGCGATCGCCCGGGGCGACGTCTCGGAAGGCGAGCGGCTCCCCGCGGCGCGCACGCTCGCCGGCTCACTCGGCGTGAACATGCACACGGTCCTGCGGGCGTACGCGCAGCTGAAGGACGAGGGGCTCCTGCAGCTGCGGCAGGGAACGGGCGCAGTCGTCCGCGCGGGCGGCAGGAAGGACGCGGGGCGGCTCGAGAAGATGGCCGAGCGCCTCGTGTCGTACGCGCGGGCGCAGGGGCTGTCGCGGGACGACCTGCTCGCGCTCATCCAGCGGATGTAGGACGTGGCGAGGCGGACGCAGCTCTACTGGTTCCCGCTGGCGAGCACGCTGGCGCTCGCCGGCGTGGCGTTGCTGCTCGACCTCCCGGCGCGCGGCGTCCTCGCCGGGGGCGAGCACGCCGGCGTCTGGATCGTGCGCGTCGACACCACGTCGTTCGTCGTCTGGTCGGGCGTTGCGCTCGCCGCGCTGTGGACGCTCCAGGCGGCGACGGACCGGCCGCGGCGGCCGTCGCCGTGGTCGCACCACGCGTATTACGTCGCGTTCGCGATCCTCTGCACCGATGCCGTTTTCCTCGCCGTGAACCACGGCGGAGGCGCGCCTTCGGTGTGGCTGTACGCGCTCCCGGTGGGGGCCGCGTGGCTCGGCAGGTTCGTCGCCGCGCGGTTCGAGGACGCCCGCGCTCGGGAGGAGGGCGAGTGGGACGCCGATGGCGCGACGCGGCCGTCGCTGTCCCTGCGCGGGAGCGAGCGGGCGCTGTGGGTCGGGACGAAGCGCGGCTGGGGCTACCGCACGCAGCTCGTCGGCGCCCCCGTCGCTACGTTGGCGCTGATCGTGATGCAGTTGTCGGTTCGACCCGGCGCCGGCTTCTGGTGGGACGACGCGCTCTGGATCGGCTTCGCGTTGAGCATGCTCGTCTACGGCTTCCTCACGATGTCGGTCTCGGTGACGGTGGGCGAGTCGGCCGTGACGGTGGCGGGCGGGCCCTTCCGGATACCGCTGTGGACGATCCCGCTCGAGGACCTTGTCGAGGCGAGGGCCGAGCGCGTGCGCCCGCGGCAGTACGGCGGATGGGGCTACCACGCGAAGGGCGGCCGGCGCTGCCTGATCGTGCGCGCGGGCGACGCTCTGGTCCTGAAGAGGAAGGCCGCGGCGGACGTAGTCGTCACAGTGGACGGAGCCGGTGAGGGGGCCGCGCTGGTCAACGCGCTGATCGCGCGCCGGGCCCCCGACCAGGTCGTCGCTTCCTGAGGCTCAGACCTTCCGGAAGACCGCGACTACCTTCCCGAGGATCTCCGTTCCCTGCGGCGCCTCGAACGGCTGCAGGGCCGGGTTCGCCGGCTCGAACCACACCGCGGAGCCCCGGTGGCGGATCGTCTTCACGGTCGCCTCGGGGGCGTCGCCGAACTCGCTCGGCATCATCGCGGCGACGATCTCGCCCGAGTGCGCCGTCGGCTGCTGGCGGATGATCACGAAGTCCCCGTCGAGGATCCCCGCGTCGATCATCGAGTCGCCGTGGACCTGGAGCATGAAGACGTTGCCGTCGCCGACGAGCTCCGCCGGCATCGGGTAGATCTCGTCGACGTGCTCCTCGGCCAGGATGGGCGTGCCCGCCGCGATGCGCCCGAGGAGCGGGACGGAACGGGCCGGGCTCCGCTCGGCAGCCAGCCCGGTCTCCGCGTCGTAGAGCAGCTCGATCGCCCGCGGCTTCGTCGGGTCGATCCGGAGGTAGCCCTTGCGCTGGAGCGCTTGCATGTGGGAGTGGACGGTGGAGCTCGACGCGAGCCCGAGGGCCTCGCAGATCTCGCGGACCGACGGGGGATAGCCCCGGTCCGAGACGGTCTCGGCGATGAACTCGAGCGTCTGGCGCTGGCGGTCCGTCAGTCCCTCGACCATCGCGAAGCCTCCCGTTCCTAGGGGTCCCATTGCGGGGATCCCATTGCGGTCCGATGCCGGCCATTCTGGCCGAACGCACGTTCGCTACGGTACGCGATTCGGCCCCCGGGTGCAAGAACACACGTTCGAACTCGCTCTTGCTCTCGAACGGACGTTCGCCTAGCATAGCGAACAGACGTTCGGGGCAGGCGCGAAAACTGTCGTACCCCCTCGCTAGCGTCGATCCCGGCTCCACCACACACGGCGGTGACAAAGGAGGATCAACGATGGCGGTTCGCAGCGAAGACCTCGTCTTTCGCCCGGAAGCGGTCGTCTACCGGTTCCCGGCGGCGGCCCGGCGCCGGGCCCGCCGCCGGATGATGTTCCGGCGCAGGCTCACGCTCGGGACGACGGCCCTGCTCGTGGTCGCCGCCACGCTCGCCGGCGGCGGGGTGGCCGAGACAGCGCCCCAGGGGCGGGCGCCGAAGACCGTCCGGGTCCAGCCCGGCGACACGCTCTGGGGGATCGCAGGGGAGTTCGCGCCTTCCGGGACCGACATCCGGGCGTACGTGGACGCGCTGATCGAGCTCAACGGGCTCGAGGGCGGGCTCCAGGCGGGGACCCGTCTGCGGCTTCCGAAATAGTCCGTTTTTCTTCCCGACTTACCTTGACTCGCGGGCGTCACCTGCGCGTAATTACACATCTGTGATGCCCCCATATGTTGTGGTGGGCGAGGTGAGAAGGCCCTAGATGTGGTGGATTCCTGCGGATCGAGCCGGTCAGGGCATGGGAGAATAGCAGTGGCCGAGGAACCGTCCGAGGCCGCTCGGAAGGGGGCAGTCGGCGTGGCAGGAGCGACCACCAAGAGCAGCGCCATCGAGGGGCTCGGCATCCGCCGTCACTTCACCACCGAGGGCGTCCATCCCTACGACGAGATCGAGTGGGAGCTGAGGGACGCCGTCATCCAGAACTACCGGACCGGTGAGGTCGCGTTCGAGCAGAAGGACATCGAGTTCCCGAAGGCCTGGTCGCAGAACGCCACGAACATCGTCGCCCAGAAGTACTTCCGGGGCGCCCTCGACTCCCCGAACCGCGAGCGCTCGGTCAAGCAGATGATCGACCGGGTCGTCGGCCGCTACGAGGAGGAGGGGCTCTCCCGCGGGTACTTCGCCGACGCCGCCGAGGCGAAGACGTTCGCCGAGGAGCTGACCCACCTGCTCGTGACGCAGAAGGCCGCGTTCAACTCGCCGGTCTGGTTCAACGTCGGGTGGCGCCCCAAGGGCGAGGAGCAGGTGAGCGCGTGCTTCATCCTCGCCGTCGAGGACCAGATGAAGTCGATCCTCAACTGGTACGTCGAGGAGGGCACGATCTTCAAGGGCGGGTCCGGCTCGGGGATCAACCTCTCCACGATCCGCTCGTCGAAGGAGCGGCTGAAGTCCGGCGGCACCGCGTCGGGCCCGGTGTCGTTCATGCGCGGCGCGGACGCGTCGGCCGGGACGATCAAGTCCGGAGGCGCCACGCGGCGCGCCGCGAAGATGGTCGTGCTGAACGTCGACCACCCCGACATCAAGGAGTTCATCTGGTGCAAGGCTCTCGAGGAGCGCAAGGCGCGCGCTCTGCGTGAGGCCGGGTTCGACATGGACCTCGACGGCAACGACGGCCACTCGATCCAGTACCAGAACGCAAACAACTCGGTGCGCGTCACCGACGAGTTCATGAACGCCGCGGTGAAGGACGAGGACTGGGAGCTGAAGGCGGTCACGACCGGCGAGACGATCGAGACCCTCAAGGCGAAGGACCTCCTGCGCCAGATCTCGGAGGCCGCGTGGCAGTGCGCCGACCCCGGCGTGCAGTACGACACGACGATCAACGACTGGCACACGTGCCCGAACTCGGGCCGGATCAACGCGTCGAACCCGTGCTCCGAGTACGTCCACGTCGACAACTCCTCGTGCAACCTTGCGTCCCTGAACCTCATGAAGTTCGTCGACGAGAACGACAACTTCGACGTCGAGGGCTTCATGCACGCGGTCCAGATCGTGTTCATCGCGCAGGAGATCTCGGTCGGCTTCGCGTCGTACCCGACGCCGAAGATCGCCGAGAACTCGTACCGCTTCCGCCAGCTCGGCCAGGGCTACGCGAACCTCGGCGCGCTGCTGATGAGCCAGGGCCTCGCCTACGACTCCGACGACGGCCGCGCCTGGGCCGCGGCGATCACGGCGCTGATGACCGGCCACTGCTACGCGACGTCGGCGCGGCTCGCGCACCGGGTCGGCCCGTTCGCGGCGTTCCCCGAGAACCGCGAGCCGATGCTCCGGGTCATGAACAAGCACCGTGCCGCGGCGTACGAGATCCCCGAGGGCCTGGCCCCCGCGCCGTTGCTCGAGGCCGCGCATTCCGCCTGGGACGACGCCGTCGCGCTGGGTGACGACCACGGCTACCGCAACGCGCAGGCGACCGTGCTCGCCCCGACCGGGACGATCGGGCTGATGATGGACTGCGACACGACCGGGATCGAGCCCGACCTGGCGCTGAAGAAGATGAAGAAGCTGGTCGGCGGCGGGACGATGTCGATCGTCAACCAGACGGTCCCGCGGGCACTGCGGAAGCTCGGCTACGGCGAGTCGCAGATCGCCGAGATCGTCGCCTACATCGACGAGAACTCGCACGTGGTGGGGGCCCCGCACCTCCGCGAGGAGCACATGTCGGTCTTCGACACCGCGATGGGCGAGCGCTCGATCCACTACATGGGGCACATCCGGATGATGGCGGCGGCCCAGCCGTTCCTCAGCGGCGCGATCAGCAAGACCGTGAACATGCCCGAGGACGTGACGGTCGAGGACATCGAGCAGGCGTACCTCGAGGGGTGGCGCCGAGGGCTGAAGGCGCTCGCGATCTACCGGGACAACTGCAAGACCGCGCAGCCGCTCTCGATCTCGAAGAAGCAGCCGGTCGAGGAGCCGGCCGAGAAGAAGCTCGCGACGGACCTGCCGGAGCCGGTGCGGCGCAGGCTGCCGCAGGCCCGCCGTTCGATCACGTTCAAGTTCCGGGTCGCCGACACGGAGGGGTACCTCACCGCCGGCGAGTTCCCCGACCGCCGCGTCGGCGAGATCTTCCTGCGGGTCGCCAAGCAGGGCTCGACGCTCGCCGGGATCATGGACGCCTTCGCGATCTCGATCTCGATGGGCCTCCAGTACGGCGTCCCGCTGTCGGCGTACGTGAAGCAGTTCGCCAACACCCGTTTCGAGCCGTCGGGGATGACCGACGACCCCGAGTTCCGGATCGCCACGTCGATCCTCGACTACGTGTTCAAGCGGCTCGCCGTCGAGTACCTCTCGGTCGACGAGCGCCACGCTCTGGGCATCAGGACGTCGGGCGAGCGCCAGGCCGAGATCGAGGCGAAGCTCGACCCGGTCGCCGGCGAGACGGTGAACGGGAACGGCAATGGCAATGGCGATGGGAACGGCCACGGCAACGGGCACGCCAAGACGGCCGAGCCCGAAGGTGTGATCGTGCTCGGCCCGGTCGCGGGGGCCAACGCCGGGTCGCTCCCGTTCTGCGGGACGTGCGGCGTGCAGATGAACCCCGCCGGCTCGTGCTTCGCCTGCCCCTCGTGCGGCTCGACCAGCGGCTGTTCCTGAGGAGGCCGGCATGGCGGACGTGAAGCATTGCAGCGAGTGCGGGGCGGAGCTCAGGCTCCGTCCCGCCTCCTGCCCACTCTGTGGGCGCGAGACGCCGTTCGTGCCGAAGGAACGGGTGCACATCGACCTCGACGACTACCAGAGCAACGTGCGGTCGTTGCGGGACGAGCTGTACCGGATCAGGCGTGACGACGCGGAGGCGGTCTGACGGATACTGGCGGCATGAGAAGACTCGCCACAGCCCTCGTCCCCGCCCTCCTCACGCTCGGGCTCGCGGCCCCCACGACCGCTGCCGGCAAGACGTTCGAGCTGCACCTCAAGAGCCATCACCGGCCGGGAGCACCGGTCATCATCGTGCTGCAGAACCTCTCCGACGAGGCACAGCGATTCGGAAGCCCCTGGACGATCACCCGCGCCAAGAGCGACGAGGTCGTGGCGCAGTTCCACTGGTCGCGGGCCGAGCAGCGACTTGCTCCCGGTGAGACCGCCATATGGGAGTGGGACCAGCGTGAGGGGCCGCACAACACCGAGCCGGCTCCGCCCGAGGAAGGCGCGCTCGCGGGCCCCGGCGGCTACGCCGTCGCGATCGAGACGCCGGAGCGAACGATCACGCGGCGTTTCCAGATCGGACGTTTCTTCACGCTCGGGTTCGAGGGCCGCGACGCCTCGTTCGTCGTGTTCGTCAACGAGCGCAAGCCGATAAAGCTGATGAGGGCCGAGGCCAACGCGGAAGACAAGACGCTGATCGTCTCTGGAAAGATCAGGGGCGAGCGCCGCTACAACCGCGACTGGTCCTACTCGATGGGCCCGGGATCGATCGTCCTCGGCGAGGTCTTCATCGAGGTCTGTGACGGGAGCCCGCGCTACGTCGAGCGCCACAAGAAGGACTGGCTCGGCAAGCGATGGTGCCCGTGGTCGTCGTACGTGGCGGCGGCCGGGCGCTGACGTGCGCTGCCCCTATTGCGCCGTCGAGGAGGACAAGGTAGTCGACTCCCGCGTCGCGGAGGAGGGGCGTGTGATCCGCCGCCGGCGCGAGTGCCTCGGGTGCGGCCGCCGGTACACGACGTTCGAGCGCGCGGAGGAGGTGCCGCTGCTCGTGGTCAAACGCAACGGCGGCGAGGAGCCTTTCGATCGGGCGAAGGTCGTCGAAGGGATCAGACGGGCGTGCAAGAACCGTCCGGTCACGGGGGCCGAGATCGATGAGCTCGTCGACGACGTCGAGGAGTCGATGAAGGCGAGCGGCGAGCGTCCGGTGCCTACCTCGGTCATCGGCCGCGAGGTCCTCGAGCGGCTGCGCAACCTCGACGAGGTCGCTTACCTACGCTTCGCCTCGGTCTACAAGGACTTCCAGGAGCTCACGGACTTCGAGCGCGAGCTCGGCCGGCTGTTGAAGAAGTCGCCCCCGAAGACGCCGTGAAGGTCCGCGTCCGCCGGCTGGACCCCGGCCTGCCCCTGCCCGCGTACGCAAGGCCCGGAGACGCGGGGTTGGACCTCTACGCGGCCGAGTCGTGTGTCTTGAAGCCCGGCGACCGGGCGGCGGTGGCGACGGGCCTCGCCGTCGAGATCCCGCGCGGCTACGCCGGCTTCGTCCACGCGCGCTCGGGGCGAGCTCTGCGGGAGGGCCTCGCGCTCGTCAACGCGCCGGGTCTGATCGACGCCGGGTACCGCGGCGAGATCAAGGTCGTAGTCGCGAACCTCGATCCCGCGATGCCGATCCACGTCGAGCGCGGCGACAAGATCGCTCAGCTGGTGGTCCAGCCGGTCGTCGAGGCCGAGCTCGAGGAGGTCGACGCCCTCGAGGTGAGCGAGCGCGGCGCGGGGGGCTTCGGGAGCACGGGCCGCTAGGGACTAACGGGAGAGGGCGCGGGCGAGCTCCTCCTTCGACATCCCCGAGCGCCCCGACACGCCCGCCTTCTTCGCCAGCTCGTAGAGCTCGGCCCTCGTCTTCCCGTCGACGTTCCCGGCGTAGCCGTTGCCGCCGTCCTCGGTCCGTAGCGCGCCGGCGAACCCTCGGAGCGCGCTCTCTGCGGTGGTGCGGACCTTCTTCGTCGACAACGCGGCCGCCGCGAGCGCGACCGCACCGGCGACCACCGGCTTGCCGCGTGGTGCGTGGGATTGCGGCGTGGGCACTACGTCCGCGTCGCGAGCCGTCGCGAGCCACCTCATTGCCGTCGTCGACGCGAATCCTCCGGCGCGACGTGCGATCTTCTTGATCACGTGATCCTCCCTTCCTCCGTCACAACAGCCGTCCGAGGGGGCCGAGGTCGAGATTGAGATCCTCGGCCTCCAGCCCGAAGTGCTCGCGCAGCTCGGCCATCCGCTGCTCGAGCTTCATGAACGTGTCGCCCATCGCCTCCACCTGCTCGTCGGAGACGGTGCCGGCCTCCATCCGCCGGATCGCCTGTCGCTCCATCAGCTGGCGGAGGAGCTCGACGATCGTCAGCACGAGCTGCGCGAGCCCGCGCTCCGCGCCGTCGCGCGCCACGTCGATGCGCGCGCTCGGCGGCGCGAGCTCGTGCGAGATCCGTCCGAGGTCGTCGATCGGCTCGGCGAGGGCTGCGAGCGCGTCGTTCATCGCCCGGCCCCCGAGACCGTGTCGACGGAGGCGAGCAGGAGGTTGAGGTCGAGCTTGACGAGGTCGACGTCCGCGACGCTCAGCACCACCTGACCGCGCACCACCGCGCCTTTGTCGAGTATCCGGTCGACGAGGTCCAGCAGCGTGACCTGCCGCTGGAGGTCAGCCGCCGTGGCGTCAGGAACGAGGCCCGGTGACATCCGCGCTCGTGAAGTTGTAGGGGGGCCACGGCCCGGTGACCTCGAACGTGCACTCCCCGTGCACGCGCTGGAGCGCGTCGACACGCTGCATGAAGGTGTCCCGCGCGCGGTGCGCCACCAGGTAGGCCGCGTTGACCGCGGCGGGCGTCCGGGAGGTCACGAGCACGGCCTCGTCCGCGACTCCCGACAGGGCCGCGTGCACCGAGCGGGCCAGCTCCGCCGCGGCCTCGGCCGCGCCTGCGCGCGCGTCGAGGCGACCCTTCTTCTGCAGGAGGTAGTCACGGCCGGAGCGCGGGGCAACGGCGGCCTCTTCCAGATCCCGGGGCTCCGGCGCGTGGACCTTCAGCCCCCACTCCGAACGGCCGGTGACGCGCTCGAGGCATCGTTCGAACTCGGTCTCGTTCGCCGCGAGCATGCCGCGGAGGGCGCTCTCGCTCGAGAAGATGGCACCGAACCGCATCGGGACGACCGCCGTCCGGGCGAGGGTCCCTTCGAGGACCGCGTGGTGCGCGCGCACCTTCGACTCGAGCCACTCCGGCGCCGCCGCGTTGCGCTCGAGCGCGTCGCCCTCGAACTCGTCGACGTCGACCTCGCTGACTATTGCCGCCAGCGCGCCGTGCTCGACCACTCCCGGGGACCGCTCGGGGTCGATCGCCGGGCCCGACGGGGGAGCGGGCAGGCCGCGCGCGGCGACGCCGTAGACGTAGAGCCCGGACGTCACTGTCCGTCCTCCTCTGACGGGAGCAGCTTCGTCAGCGCGGTTTCGATCCTTTCGAGTCGCGCCTCCACGTCGGACGCCGGCCCGTCGGGCAGAGACTCGCGGGCGTTGCCGGACAGGAACGGGTCGTTCTCCCACCAGTCGATGCCCATCTTCTTGGCGGTGTCGGCGGACGCGATCAGTAGGCGCAGCTTGATCGTCAAGAGCTCGATGTCGAGGAGGTTGATCGCTATGTCGCCCGCGACCACGATGCCCTTGTCGAGCACTCGCTCGAGGATGTCGGCGAGGTCGCCACCTCCCCCCGAGACGGGTGGTGCAGCGCGTGAGTAGCGTTCGGTCTGCATCCTTACTCCTTGTCCACCTGGTTCCGGGTGTACCGGCGGGTGCGCTCCATGTCGAGGAGCGATCCCTCGCCGTCGAGGCGGATCTCGTACGTCGCGAGGAGGTCGGTCGAGGACGGCACCCTGGTCAGCTCGACGACGTCGACACCGACCTCCCAGCCCCCTCCGTCGGTGCGGTTGAGCCGGGAGATCCCCTCCGGCTGCCGGCCCGTCAGCTCCACGACCACCTCGCGGGCGCTCCAGATCGCGGCTGCGGCCGAGAGCGCGTTCCCCGGCGAGCCGTTCGACGCCCCCTCGCTCACGTGAGACCTCCCGGAGCCCTCAAGCGCTGGAACACGGCCTCTTCGATCCGCTCGAGCTCCTCCGACGCGATCTCCCCGCGGCGGCACGCCTCTTCCGCCTCGTGGAGGCGCGCCCTCAGGGCGCGCGGGGCGTCGAGCTCGTTCGCTGCCATGTCCTCGAGCAACCGCGCCAGCCAGACCATGCCCTGCAGCGGCAGGAGCGGGAGCAGGAGGACGTTGGCGACCACGCCCATCACGATGTCACCAGCGCGCCGGCGTCGACGAAGCTGTACGGAGGAAGGGAGCCCACCGCGCGCAGCGCCGCCCGGTCCGACAGCGCCTCTGCGGCGCGGGCGGCCGCGGTGTCGAACTCCGGCAGGTCCGTCCGCGCCACCAGGAAGGCCGCGTCGACCAGCCCGTACTCGCCCGCCGCATCTCCCACGGCGACGTCCTGCGCGTGCGGCGACAGCGCGTCCACGATCGCGCGCGCGTCGGAGTACCGCTGCCGGTCGAGCGCCTGCGCGAAGCGGTGGCCGAGGTCGATCATGCCGTCGACGTCGCCGCGGTCGCGCGCCCGCCGTTGCAGGCGCGCGATCGCGGGATCCGACGCGGCGACCGCGCGCGCCACGGCCTCTTCGTCGTACTCGCCCTTCACCTGGACCTCGACGAGCCCATGGGTTCGCCGGAGCATCCGGACGAGCTCGTCGTGGTTCGGGCGGAGGAAGCCGGCGGACAGCTCTTCCACGGAGGTGAACAGGGTGCCGAACCCCACCGGCAGCACGTCGTGCGCGCCCACGATCTCCTGCAACACGTCGGAGTGAGCCATGAGGTCTGCTCGTCCCGCGACGAAGTCCGCCGGGACGGCCGCCGTGACGGCCGCGACCTCCCCTTCGGCGAGGAGGGTCGTGTCCGCACCGGCCACGCCGCGGCAACGGACGGCCCGTGGCATGTCGGACGTCGAGACGATCCCGTAGAGGTAGAGGGCCGTCGTCACGACCTGGCCTCCGCGTGCTCCCTGTCGCCGTCGCTGTTCTCGCTGCCCTTGCCTGGGAGCTTGTCGCGCAGGCCCTCGAGCGCGCCCTTCGTCGCGTGCTTCGCGCTCTTCTCGCCTGCGCCGGAGACGAGGTCGCCGAGCGTCTGCGAGTTGTTGACCTGGAGGAGGTCGAGCCGGTTCACGGCCTCCGCGAACCTGAGGTAGGTGTCGACGCTGGCTACGACCACCCGGGCGTCGATCGTGAGCAGCTCGATGCCGACGAGGGAGACGCGCACGAACGCGTCGATCACGAGGCCCTTGTCGAGTAGCACGTCGAGGACGTCGGCGAGCCCGCTCGGCCCCCCGCGACTCAGAGACTGTTGCGCGGCATACCGTTGCGCCATCGCCATCTACTTCACCCCCCGCGCCCCGCGCAGCGACGCCCACAGCGCGCTGACCCCGAGGAACCCGTACGCGGCGCGGCCGGGCACCGACTTCTTCTTCGCAACGGCCTGCACGAGGTCGAAGTTGAAGAGGCTCACCGAGATCCAGTTGGCGAAACCCAGCAGCAACGCGGCCGCGGTGAGGGAATCGACCTTGTTCGGCTTCTTCGACGTCGTGAGCTTCTTCGCGGTGCCGGCCGCGCCGCTCTTGACCGCGGCCCCCGCGTCGGCGACGCGGTCCGTCATTCCTTTCCTGCGTCCGAGCATCTGCATCCTCCTCGGCTAGAAGACCTGACCTCGTTCCTTGATGCGGGTGAGAAGCCCTTTGTCGTCGTCGACGCCGTCGTCGTTCTCGTGCGGGGGGTTCTCGGGGGCCGCGGGCTCGTCGCGCTGTTGCGCATGACCGTCGCCGGAGGGTTCCTCCTTCGCCGGCTCGGGCTCCGCGCGGGACGAGAGCGCGCTGGGGGCCGAGTCGCCGTTCTCTTTCTTCGGAGCGCCGACGAGGTCCCCGAGCGTCTGCGAGTTGTTCACCTGCAGGAGGTCTAGGCGGTTCACGGCCTCCGCGAACCTGAGGTAGGTGTCGACGCTTGCGACGACCACCCGGGCGTCGATCGTGAGCAGCTCGATGCCGACGAGGGAGACGCGCACGAAGGCGTCGATCACGAGGCCCTTGTCGAGGAGGACGTCGAGCACGTCGGCGAGCCCGCTCGGCCCCCCGCGGCCCATGCCCTGCTGAGCGAGGTGGACCTGCTGCCGTTGAGCGAGAGCCATCGGTCCCTCCTTCCGGTCGCGGTCGGATCGTGGGCGTCTGTACCCGGTGCGTAGTCGGACAAACACGGTCAGCGACAGAAACTTCACGCCCCGTATCTGACCGGTTTCGGTCCGCAGTTAGTGGGTACGCCGCGTGGCAGATCGGATGCGTACGGTGTCCGGCCACCCGAAGGGAGGACCCACATGGCGAACGACACCCAGCAGCGGGCGATGCAGTTCGTGGACCTGATGCTCGAGCGCGTCGAGATGACGAAGTACCCGAGCAAGGACCTCCTCGACAGGATCGAGCGGGCGCTGGTGCTCTTCTGGGAGGAGGAGCAGGCGAGGGCCTGAGGCGGCGCGCCCGCTAGCCGGGCGGGAGGTCGATTCCTCTATAATGGGGCGCGTTGCGGGCGTGGCTCAGTGGTAGAGCATCACCTTGCCAAGGTGAGGGTCGCCAGTTCGAATCTGGTCGCCCGCTCGGTAAAGAAGCGCAGGTCAGGGGCCCTTTCGGGCCCCTGCTTCGCGTCAAGCCGAAGCTCGAAAACCCCTTTTGGGCCCGCATTTGGGCCACGGGTGTTCATTTTCCACGGTCCCAGATAGCCGGGTCGCTCGGCTGCGTTCGCGACGAAAAGTTTCACCGCCGACGCATACGTTCCCGCCGGTCTAGCGCGGGCAACCACCCGCCGAACCGCGAGGCGCCCCCGAGGTCGCCGACCGAGACGGAACCCGGGGGACGTATTCCGAAGGAGAGCGCCCCGATGAAACTGGTTCGGCCGCGCGTAGGCGCGGTGCTGCGGCGGGTTCTCGGTCACCCCCACCGTCGCTCCCGACTCCGACTCAGGACGGGCGTGAAGTGCCCTCGATGCCACGAGCTCTTCCGAACTACGGTCGACAGGAGCGGGCGCATCGCTCTCGTCTGTGACAGGTGCCGAGGCCACGCGATCAACGTCGTGAATCACGCAGCTGAAAGGATTGCAGCCCCCTCGTCCGTGCCGCGACGGTTCCCGTCCTCGGGTAGGAACCGTCCGCCCCCATGGGTGCTCCGGGGATAGACCAGAGGTCACATAGTGGGCGAGGTCGCGGGCCTCACGATGCTCGGGTGCGCGGCACCGTCTCGACCCGGATGAGGGCAGCGGCGCGCTCGGCGACCGCCGCGGATTCTCGTCCGCTCTCGCCGGACGTGATCACGTGGCCGATGAGGTCACCGTCCGAGGTCGGGCGCGCGACCTCGGCTCCGGGCTCCACCCACAGCTGCAGGTCCTCAACGCCCGGCACAGCCGCAGCTTCCTCGGCGCCGACGATCGCCTCGACGACGCCGTCCTCTTCGACCCAGAGGTCGCGCATCGTGCTCGCGCGGCGAGCGCGCGGCGGCGCAACCGTGGACTCGCCGAGATAGCGCCCCAAGACGTACGCGATCGAGTCCGAGCCCGACGCGTGATCGAGACAGAGGTGGGCCCGCCCGCCGATCAGCCGAGGGTTCAGCTCGACCAGTCGCGGTCCGTCGCCCGTCGTGATCAGCTCGAGGTGGAACGCGCCGAAGTCGTAGCCGGCCGCCTTTGTCACCAGCCGCACGAAGTCGTCCGCCGCGGCGCAGGGGCGGTCTGCCGAGAACGTCGACCGCACCTCCACGAAGTACGGGTACCCCGCGAGCACGCGGTCGGAGTACCCCCAGATCTCGACCTCGTCACCGTCGACGAAACCTTCAGCGCTCGTCAACGGCCCCCGGAGCTCCTCCTCCAGGAGCAAGACGTGCTTCGGCTCCACCCGGCCCCCATAGAGCGCGCGCTCCCGGTGAGCGCGGACCGCTTCCTCCAGCTCTCGGTCGTCGGCCACGCGCACCACGTCCCAGCTTGCAAGGCCGTCGACCGGCTTGACGACGCACGGGAAGCCGATCGGCGACGTGGGTGCGCGCTCGTCCGCGGGGACGACCGCCCACTTCGGATTGGGGATCCCCGCCCCGTCGAGAGCGCGCCGCACCGCGGACTTGTCGCGGGCGAGCGCCGGCGCGTCCGGCGTTGCTGCGCGCAGACCGAGGAGCCGTCCAGCCTCGCTCGTGGCGCGGCCGGTGAAGAGGTCGCTGAACGTAAGCAGACCGCGGGCGTCGGTGCCGTCGGCCGCCGCCGCCATCGCCGCAGCGGAATGCGTGTCGCAACGCCTCCACTCGTCGACGAGCTCGTGTACCCGGGCGGGATAGTTCGCCGGGTTCGCAGACAGGACGACATTCCGGTAGCCGAGCTCGCGACTCAGACGGAGCCCCTCGGACCCCGGGCTCGGGACGTCGGGCCCCGCCGGGCTGAGGTGGACCTCTACGAAGAGGACGTCCACGCGGGCTCCGTGCGGGGCATGGCTCGTTGCGCGTCGTCGATTGCTGCCAGGAGGGGCGGGTACGTGTTGGCCTCGCGCAGAGCGTCGAATCTCGCCCTAGCGGCATCGTCGAGCCTCCGCCTGAAAAGTCCCTCGCCCTCTTCCAGAAACACCGCGGACCACAGCGGGAACAGGCGGCCGCCGCGGGTCACTTTCGCCTCGAACGCCTCTGTGCCCAGATGGACTTGCTCGAGGTCGTTCTCGATCGCGTACTGCAGGGGCGCGTAGAGGACGAGTGGGAAGTACGCGCCACGGACCGAGGGGTCGTCGTAGTCGAAACCCGCCGACCTCAGGAAGAGGTGACGGCCCCACCGGTACGCGAGGCAGTAGCCGATCACCGCGTCGTCGTTGTTCAACACGAACGCGACGCTGTGCCGGTTCGCTTCCTCGGACGCGAGCCGGAGGCTCTTCTCGAGAGCGCCTTCGTCGGCCGCGCTCCCGTAACGCCTCTGGACGTTGGCGAGAAGACGCGCCATGACGTTCTCGAGACCCGCTTGTCGCGTCGGCTCGATGGATAGGCCCGAGCGTTCGAAGCGTCCGATCTCACGCTTAATAGCGTTGCGACGATCGCGGGAGAACGATCCGAGATATTCGTCAAAGGTCCTCCACTGCACCGCGAGCCGGGCCTCGAAGGTCTCCAGGTAGACGACGTAACCCCTCGGCGTCAGGACGGGCGACGCTTCCGCGGCCGCGCCGTCGGTCAGGTACATGAGTCCACAGCCGCGAGCGCCCCAGCGGCGCGCCTGCCGCTCCATCTCCTCGACGATTCGCGTGGCGACTTCCCCTCGCGCGGCCGGAAGGGCGTCCGGGAGTAGGAGCTGGGAGCGGAAGCCGAGCCTTCCACCCCCCAGCACGAAGGGATGCAGTGGCTCTTCGACCGGCCCGCCGAGGACGCCGGCCAGGGATTCGGATGGGTCGTAGGGGGACGGCGAGGGTGCGGCCGCGAGGTAGAGGGGGAGACCGCCGGCGAACTCGTCGTCGACGACGGCCTCCACGCAGGCTTCAGGCCCACTCCATCCGCGGCCCATCGCACGCAGCCACGCGTGTGACGAGTAGAAGCCGTCGGGCGGAACGAGGCCGTCCCATTGCCCTGCCGGGACGTCGAGGATCGAGGGCGCGACGCGCGTCTCGACGCGGTTACGGCGCGACACGTTCGTCCGTGTGCGGTGGCGGTGGCGGTGGCGGTGGCGGTGGCGGTGGCGGTGGCGGTGGCGGTGGTGCGGTGCGTCGATCGCGGCGTGCAACCGGCGGCGGGGGTGGCGGAGGCGGGGCCGGGGAAGGAGGTGGTGGGGCACTCGGAGCCTCCACCTGGCCCTCTTCGGGCGCCGGGGCAGGCCGCCGCGGCGGCATCGCCAGCAGTGGCAGCAGAACCGCGATCAGCACGGCCGTCCCGAATACGAACCCGTATCTGAACCCCCACGCCTCGATGACCACGCCGGCCAGCGGGGGACCGGCGACGCTGCCGATCTGGAACGCGCTCGCCAACCACGCGAACGCCTCCGTCTCGGCCCCCGCCGGAGCCTCCTCCCCCGCGAGCGCGTAGAGCACCGCGAACATCGGAGCGATGCAGAGCCCCGCGGGGACCATCAGCGCCGCGAACGACCACAGGTTCGTGCCGGCGGCGGGCAGCGCGATGCTCGCGCCGAGGAGCGTGACGAGCAGCGCGAGACGGCGCACTAGGTTGCGCCCTCGCGCTGCGCGGGGCCCCCACAGCGTCCCGGACAGCAACGAGCCGGCGCTCCAGATCGCGATCAGCAGTCCCGCCGCTGCCGGAGCGCCACGCTCTTCGGAGAACGCGACCGTGGCCAGCTCGGCGCCCGAGAACGCGACGAGCGTCGCGGTCGCCGACAGTAGGAGAGGGAGTGGCAGAGCGACTCGCCGGCCCCGTACGCGCGGCCTAGCGCCGTGATCGCGGCGCACCCGCGTCGCGGGGTGCGCGGTGAAGAGCAACACGCCGGCCAGCACGGTCACGCCCGTCGCCGCTACCGCCAGACGCGGTGAGAACACGGCCGTCAAGAGCGCGACGACCATCGGACCTGTGAGGAACGCGACCTCCTGCAAGGTCGCCTCGAGCGCGAACGCAGTCGACTTGTGCTGCTCCGGCACTACGTCGGCCCACATGCCGCGGATGGTCGCCGTCATCGGCGGCGTCGACAGGCCTGCGGCAGCGGCGCACGCGGTCAGCGCCAGGAGATTGGTCGTGGGGAGCGTCGCGAGAAGCGCGAGGAGGCCGCCCTGCGCGAGCGCCAGGGGCCTCAGCACGAGAGTCCTCCCGTGGCGGTCGACCAACCGTCCCGCGATAGGCCCGGAGATCGTTTGCCCGAGGACGAACGCCGCTATGACGAGTCCGGCCTCACCGAAGCCCTCGGAGCGCGTCACCATCAAGGCAACGGCGAGCGAGATCATGCTCATCGGGAGCCGCGCGACCATCGACACGGCGACGAGGCTCCCGAACGGGCGCGTCCGCAGGAACCCGACGTACTCGTGCACGCTCATCTCCGCCTGTACCCCCGATGCCGCGTCATCCGTCCCCCTCTTGCGACGCCACCGGCGAGCGTAACCGCTCCTTCTTTCGCGGCCCGGGCGTGGAGTTACCCTGACGCGCCCCGACGCAGGCGTCCCCGTGGGAGGGCCAGGGATCGTGAGATTGGCGGAGATCCGGTCGCTCGTCCGGGTCGTCGCGCCCCGTCCAGGAGGCGCGGCGCGCCTGACCCGGATCGTCTCGATCGAAGATCTCAGGCGCGCCGCGCGCCGGTCCGTCCCGCGCGCGGTCTTCGACTCGATCGACGGCGGTGCGGAGGGGGAAGTCACGCTCCGCAGGAACGTGGCCGCGTTCGAGCGTCTCGAGCTTCTCCCTCGAATCCTGCGGGACGTCAGCGACGTCGACACGCGGACGACGCTGCTGGGGACGCCCTCCGCGGTTCCGTTCGCGCTCGGGCCCGCGGGATACACACGGGTTGCGGACCCGTCGGGGGGCGAGCTCGCCGTAGCCCGCGCCGCGGCGAAGGCGGAGATCCCGTACTGCCTGTCCACGGTGTCCTCGACTTCGATCGAGCAGACCGCGGCGGCCGGAGACCGGATGTGGTTCCAGCTCTACGTCCAGGAGGACCGTGGCGTCACGAGGGAGCTCGTCGCCCGCGCCCGGGAGGCGGGCTACCGCGCGCTCCTCGTGACCGTCGACGCACTCGTCACGGGGGGTCGCGAGCGCGACAGGCACAACGCGTTCACGATCCCGCCTACGGTCGGCCCGCGGTCTCTCGTCGACGCGGCGTTCCATCCGCGGTGGTGGTGGCGGTTCGTGACGAGTCCACCGGTGACGTTCGCCAACCTGGGAGATGAGGCTGCGGTTCCCGGCGTGCTGCGCGGGGTCGGTGTGTCGCCGTGGATGGTCTGGTCGGACCTCGAATGGATCGTCGACGAGTGGGACGGCCCTATTGCGCTCAAGGGCGTGATGGCCGCAGCCGACGCCGAGCGGGCGGCCGAAGCGGGGGTCTCCGTCATCGTCTCGAACCACGGTGGGCGGCAGCTCGACCACGTCCCGGCCACCATCGAGGTGCTTCCCGAGATAGTCGACGCCGTGGGCGGACGCGTCGACGTCTATCTCGACTCGGGAATCCGCCGCGGGACCGACGTCGTCAAGGCCCTCGCGCTCGGCGCGAAGGGCGTATTGGTCGTGAGGCCCTACCTCTACGGCCTCGCGGCGGAAGGCGAGAGCGGAGCGGCGCACGCGATCGCGTTGCTCGCGGCAGAGCTGCGACGTGCGATGGCGCACCTCGGGGCCACGAGGCTCGACGATCTCTCGCCGGAGATGGTGCGGCCCCGGGCGACCCGGTGAGGGGACGCCGGCTACGCTGGCGGTGACCCCGTCATCGCGTCGATCGCGGCCGCCGCCTCGGCGACCGTCGGGTTCTCGAAGAAGAAGCTCAAGCCGAGGTCGGCGCCGAGAGCCTCGCGGATCTGCCCGGCGATCTGCGCGGCCTTCAGCGAGTCCCCGCCGGTCTCGAAGAAGTCGTCGTGGAGGCCGACCTCGGTCCCGAAGGCAGTCGACCAGGCCGCGGCTACCGCTCCTTGGGTCGACGACGCGGCGCCGTTCCCGCCGCCGCGTGATGCGTCGTCCACCTGAACCTCCGTTCGTCCGTCCACCCTTGGCCCCGTAGCGAAGTCTAGCCCTCAAGGCACACGGGATCCCGCGGAGCGCGCGCCGTCTACAAGGGCGCGAAAAAGTCTCGAACGCCCGGTCCGGCGGGCCGTTTTGGGCCATTCGGTGTCACGGACTTGCCCACGGACATCACTCCAGTTGACACCGCGAGTTCGGATGCCGGATACTTGATTGGATAGGCGTCGAACAGGAGGTGGGGGCATGTCCGCAGCTGTGTTGACCGAGTCCGCGGTCCGTCCGATGGAGAGCGCGATCCTCATGGAGTCCGCGGTCCTCTAATCGTCTCGGCGTAGACCGTCTGCCTGATGGCAGACGCTGCAAGCTTCTTCGACCGCGCGGCTACCCGCTACGAGATCGACTTCGGCGACGCCTCCGTCTGGAGCATCGCCCACCGCGTCGCCGCGCGCATTCTCGACGACCACCTCCGGGAGTCGCCGCCTGACCGCGTCCTCGACGTGGGGTGCGGCACCGGCAAATGGGGGATGCCGTTCATCCGCCGCGGCGCGTCCGTGACGTTCACCGACGTCTCGCAGAGCATGCTGGCGACGGCGGTAGGGACGGCGACCGAGCTGGCGCGCGACGCGGACGTGAGGGGGTTCTGCGTGCCCGTCGAAGCGATGTCCGGCACCGTCGGGACCGGCGCGTTCGACCTCACGCTGTGCATGGGTGACCCCCTGTCGTACTGCGGCGACCACCGCGAGGGCATCGCGGAGCTCGTCGCCGTGACGCGGCCCGGAGGGACGATCTTCCTGAGCGTCGACAGCCGTCTCGGCTACCTGAGGGTCTTCAAGGAGCGCGACGGGTACGACCTTCGGCGACTCCGCGAGTACCTACGGACGGGCGAGCTGATCAGCTGGGAGGACCTCCCAATCCATACGTTCCTCCCCGGCGAGCTGCGGGACGGGTTCGCGGCCGCGGGGGCGGGATGCCGCGGGCTGTGGACGCTCCCCACGGTCTCCGCGTACTTCCTCTTCGACCCCGCGTTCAGGGAGATGCTCGAGGACGAGGCGTTTCGTGAGGAGCTGACCGACATCGAGATCGAGGCGCTCGGCATGGGCCAGGCGCCCCCCGGAAGCCATCACATCTACGCGCTCTTCGTCAGGGACGAGTGAAGGGCCCCCTCGGCGGCGGCCCCGGTGAGCCGCCGCACGACACCGCGTCGTTCCTCGAAGGGCTGCGAAGCATCCGGCGGTTCGACGACCGGGACGTCCCCGACGAGGTCGTGCGCCGCGCCATCGAGATAGGACAGCGCGCGCCGTCTGCCTCGAATCATCAGCCGTACTCGGTCATCGTCGTCAAGGACCGCGGGCTCCGCCACGAGCTCGAGACCACGCTGCGGGTCCAGCGCTTCGTCGAGGACGCGCCGGTCTTTCTGGTCGTTTGCGTGGACTGGTCGAGACAGGACGCGGTCGCGCTCGAGGTCGGCGGGCCCACGCAGATGAACCAGCTCAGCCGGCTGGTGATCGGGATGACCGATTGCTCGATCTTCGCCCATCATCTAACGCTCGCCCTGATGGCGTTCGGGCTGGGCGTGTGCTTCGTCGCGAACCCCGTGCTCGCGCTCGACGAGACCGCGCGGATCCTGTCGTTGCCGAAGATCTCGTGCGTGCCGCTGCACGTGGTCGTCGCGGGATATCCCGCCGAGGACCCTCCGTTGCGCCCCCGCTATCCGACGGACCTCGTCGTCTTCGAGGACCGCGGATGGCACCCGCCCGACGTGGACGCCGTGCGCGACTACCTGCGGCGCGGCGACGAGCGCCTCCGGGAGGAGTCCTACTTCGAGGTGACGGGTGACGACGTGGGGACCTGGTACGAACACTACGCCGTGAAATACGGGGACCGCGCGCTGAACCGGACTTGGGCGCCGCTCGCGAGCCAGATCCTGGGCTTCCTCGACCCTCATGCGTAAGTGACGTCCGGGGCGGACGTTTACTGCCGCCTGGCGCGCGGCGGCGCGTGTGGTCCCGCCGCCGCCGGCTTCTTCGCCGAGGCAGGGGGCCGGTTCTTTCGATGGAAGGTCGATGCGCCGGCGGTCGACCGGCTCCTGTGGGCACTGATGCTGCGCCAGGGCGTCTACGTCCGGGATCTACTGCGGTGGGCCGGGAGATACCGCGGGGGCCTGCGGACGATCGTCGACCACGGGCTCGCCGAAGGCTGGCTCGAGGGCGAGCGCGATGCGCCGGCGGACCCTGCTCTCCATCCGGCGGGAGCCGCGCTTCTTCTCGGCTCGCCGTCGTTGATACCGCCGGGGGTCGCGGTCTCCTCCGCCGACGCCGGTCCCGCGGCTCGTATCGAAGCGTCTCTCTCCCTAGACGCGAGCGTGGTCGTCTACGAGGGCGCTCGCATGCGGTGGCGGGGTTTCGCCGCGCTGTGCGAGGTGCCCGCCGCCGTCCCGGTGGTCGCTCACCTGGACCTCGGTCACGAGGTGCTCGTCGTGACGCTCCCGGCGGGCTGCGGCGCGTGTCTCGAGTGCGCGCTCCGATGGTACGAGGGGTCGTCGCCGAACGCCCGTGAGGTGAGCGAATGGGTGAGGTCGGTGGTCGCGCAGCCGCTCACAGACGTCGCGGGTCCTCCGGCGGCGGCCGGGGTCGTGTGCCTGCGCGTGAGCGAGGTCCTGGAGGGCACGCGAACGCGCGCCTCGATCGACCTCGTTCGGGTTCCGGACGAAGCAAGCGAGGAGGTCCCCCTCGTGCGCCATCCGTCTTGTGGCGGCGGAACATCCGTGCACGGCGCCATGGCGGCGTCGCAGGGACCGGAAAGCTTGGCGGCTGCGATTGGCAGGGGCCGGATCATCCACGGCTTCGCGACCGAGGACATCGGGACGCCCGCGGGTGCTCCCGCGTACCACCTCGCACGGGCGGCGCCCAACTCCGCCACGAGGACGAGGACGGTCGACCCGGTCTTCTGCTTCGGCGACGACACCGACCCCGCGGTCGCGCGCATCCGCTGCATCGCGGAGTGCCTCGAGCGGTACTGCATCTTCCATTACGACGGGGCGCGCCTCGTGAGGAGCACTCGCGCTGACCTCCCCGCCGCGGTCGATCCGCGCTCTCTTCCGTTGTTCCCGGACGACCGTTACGACGACCGAGGGTTTGGTTTCGCCCCTTACGTGGAGCCGGCCGAGCTCGACTGGGTGGAGGGGACCAGGCTCCGCGACGGGTCGTCCGCATGGGTTCCTGCGGAGGCCGTCTTCCTCGGGTACGAACCGCCCGGGCTACCGCTCCTGCCGGCATCCTCGACGGGCGTGGCGGTCGCGGCTTCGACGGAGGCTGCGGTGGAGGGCGCGTTGCTGGAGGTGCTCGAACGAGACGCGCTCGCCCTCGCGTTCTTGTTGCGGATGCGGTTGCCCCGCGAGGACCTGAGCGCCGACGAGCACATCGCCCCTCTCGTCGAGCGGATGCAGTCGGAGGGGTTCGTCGTCACCGCGTTCTCGTTGCGCCTCGACGTGGACGTGCCGGCGTTCCTCGTGACGGCCGTACGGGTCGAGGGCGACGCGCCACGCCTCCTGCGGGGAGCGGCTGCGTCGCCCGACGCGAGCGACGCGTTGAGGCATGCCTTCAGGGAGACATGGAGGAGCTTTCTCTACTACCGCAGCTATCCGCGCACGCTGCCGGTAGCGCTGGAGGACGTGTCGCCGAACAGCATCGAGTACAACATCGCGTATTACCAGGACGCGACTTGCGTGAGGGAGTTGGACTTCCTCGCCGGCGGCCGAGCCGGGCCTGGTGATGCGAGCACGCAGTCGGCGCGCTCGGTCGTCGAGCGCGTGGGGGAGCGTGGTTACGAGCCCATACACGTCGACTGCACCTTGCCGGAGGTCGCTAGCCTGGGCTTTCGTTGTGCGCGCGTGATCGTCCCGGGGATGCAACCCCTCAGCTTCGGCAGACAGCCGTGGCGTCTGGCGGAGGAGCGGATCGCGGCGATTGCCGGGCGCGCCGTCCCGCGAGATTCGCTCAACACCGGCACGCACTTCTTCGCCTGATCCTCAGGCGCGGACCAGCCGGAGCTCCTCGACCGACCGGAACCCGACACGCCGCCGCCACCTAGGGGGGTGCGCGATCGTCCACGAGCGCATGAAGATCCGCGCCCGGGGGACGAGGACGTTCATCTCCGCACGCGCCAGCGCGGCGCCGAGACAGTAGTGGGGGCCGTAACCGAACGAGAGGTGGCGTGGGGTACGTCCACCGTCGGCGACTTCGAACGAGGAGCGGTCGAGGTTCGCCGCGGCCAGGACGAGGTAGACGTGCTCGTGGTCACGCACCTCGAGCGAGCCTAGGGAGATCGCTTCCCGCGCGACGCGGCCGACCGACTGCGCGGGCGAAACCAGCCGCAGCAGCTCGTCGATTCCTCTGGGCTCGCGTCGGGTGGAGGCGTCGCGGAGGACCGTGCCGACGAGGAAGTTCGCCGAGTTCTCGAACCCGGCGTGGAGTAGCACGGACGGTGTCACCGTTGCCTCCCTCTGGGTTACGGCACCGGACGCGCGTGCGTCTTCGAGGTGGCCGACCAGGGCGCTCGACGAGGCGAGGCTCCCGAAGCGGTCGTCGAAGTACCGCAACAGCTCGAACGACGCCCTCGACCCCGCGACGCGCTCGGACGGCTCCTCGAACGGCTCGATCGTCGCGGTAACGCGGCGGAGCTGCGGGAGGAGCTCGTCGACCTCTTTCGCCGCGAGCCCGAGCAGACCCCCGATGATCCGCGCGGTAGCGGGCTGCGCGACGTCGGTCAGGAAGTCGATCGAGTCCCGACCTCCGACGCCCTCGATGACTTCGTCCCACGTCTGCGCGACGAAGTCGTCGAGCGACACGCGGTTCGCGCCGTGAGAGATCGCGTCGTAGACGACCTTCCGGAGGCGCGCATGCTCCGGCCCGTCCATGAACAGGAGGTTCCCCGACTCACCACTCGCCGCCGAGACCGGCCGCCGATCGGCCGCGAGCCGAGGGTCGGTGAGAAGCCCCCGGCACAGGCCGTAGTCGGCGACCCAAACCCGTCCGGCGCGGCGATCCCATCCACCCGCGTCCGCCAAAGCCCGGTAGAAGGGGGCGGGGTCCTCGAAGAACGAATCGGGAAGCGGGTCCGGCTGCGCCTGTGGGGCAGGGGCCGCGGCGTCACTCATCTACGTGCTCGAGCCACGACGCGTACTCGTCGATCTCCCCCTTGATCGCCGAGTAGAACGTCTCCTGGATCTTCTTCGTGATGACGCCGGGGCCTCCGAGCTCGTGGTCGTCGATCGAACGGATCGGGACGACCTCGGCTGCAGTCCCGGTGAGAAACGCTTCGTCAGCGACGTAGACGTCGGCTCGGTTGAGCTTCGCTTCGCGGGTGACCCATCCCAGGTCTGCTGCGATCCGTACGACCGAGTCCTGGGTGATCCCCCGGAGCGCGCCCAGTGACGCCGGGGGTGTAACCAGCTCGTCGTTCAGCACGGCGAAGAAGTTGAGCGTCGTCCCCTCCGCGACGTATCCGCCCGGGCTGAGGAGGATCGCGTCGTCGTACCCCGCCCGGACGGCCTCCACCTTGGCGAGTGACGAGTTTATGTAGCGCCCCGTCGCCTTCGCCTGCGGGGGGATCGCGTTCGAGTCGATCAGCCGGAAGCTCGAGATCTTCGCGCGGATGCCGTTGCGGATCGCGTCGTCGCCCAGAGACGTCCTCAGGGGGAACGCGATTATGGCGACCCTGCTCTCCGAGACGAGGGGGTTCAACCCGATCTCTCCGTCGCGCAAGAAAACGATCGGCCGGATGTAGCACGACGCCAGGTCGTTCACGCGGACGAGGTCCTTCGTCGCGGCGACGAGCTCTTCGACCGAGTACGGGACGTCCAGCGTGAGCATCCGCGCCGAGCGGTGCAGCCGCCGCATGTGGTCGGTGAGCCGGAACGCCGCGGGGCCCCGGGCGCTCTCGTAAGTCCGGATGCCCTCGTACACGCCCCACCCGTAGTGAAGCGAGGGCGTCAGGACGTGGATGTTCGCGTCGGCCCAGTCGACGAGCGCGCCGTCCATCCAGATCTTCTCGGTCTTCGCAACGGGCACGTCCGCCTCCGGAGTCCGCGGCGGCCGACCGGCCACCCCCACCCGCGTCGCCTGCGAGAATAACCTCGTCCGGGGTCGCCGAGCGGGGGTGGACGGTGGACGCGAAGGAAGCGGCGCGACAGCGGTTGGAGCGGGAGCGTGAGCGGCTGATCGACCTTAGCCACCGGATCCACGCGACGCCCGAGCTTGCGTTCGAGGAGGAGCGTTCCTCGGCCTGGACGGCAGAGGCGCTGTCGGGTGCAGGGTTCGCGGTGACTCCGAACGTCGCAGGTCTGCCGACGGCTTTCACCGCACGCGCGGGCGAAGGTCCGCTGCGCGTCGCGATTTGCGCCGAGTACGACTGCCTGCCCGGGATCGGTCACGCGTGCGGCCACAACATCATCGCCGCGAGCGCGGTCGGAGCCGCGATCGCGGCAGCGGCCGTGGCCGACGACCTCGGCCTCACCGTCACGGTCGTGGGGACACCGGCCGAGGAGAGCGGCGGCGGCAAGATCATCCTGCTCGAGGACGGCGTGTTCGCCGGCCAGCACGCGGCGATGATGGTCCACCCGGCGCCTTACGACGCGGTCCGCAGGCCCCTCCTCGCGATGACCCAGTTCGGCGTCACGTATCGCGGGAAGGCATCTCATGCCTCGGCCTACCCGGAGCTGGGCGTGAATGCCGCCGACGCGCTGACGGTCGCGCAGACCGCGATCGGGCTCCTGCGCCAACACCTCCGGCCCGCCGACCGCGTGCACGGGATCGTCACGCATGCGGGCGACGCGCCGAACGTCGTCCCGGCGCTCGCGACCGCGACCTATCAGGTCCGAGCCACGACGGTCGACGACCTCGACGACGTCTATCGCAAGGTGAGGAGGTGCTTCGACGCCGGCGCTCTCGCGACGGGCGCGGAGCTCTCGGTCGAGGAGGCGTGGAAGCCGTACGCCGAGATGCGGCACGACGCGGAGCTCGCGACGCTCTACCGCGCGAACGCGGAGCGATTGGGGCGCACGTTCTCCGACACGGTCGAGGCGAAACCCCCAGCGGCGTCGACCGACATGGGGAACGTCTCGCAGATGCTCCCGTCGATCCATCCCTTCGTCGGGATCGATTCGTCCCCGGCGGTGAACCACGAGCCCGCGTTCGCGGCGCATTGCGTAACGCCGGCTGCGGACAAGGCCCTGGCGGACGGAGCGCTCGGGCTCGCGTGGACGGCGATAGACATCGCCTCGGACGAATCGCTGGCGGCGCGGCTGATGGGTTAGTCGCTCGGCGAGGGCTGCGCCACCTTCGTCGCGAGGAGATCGTCGAGCGCCCCCGCAAGTCCTGGACTGACCTGTGTCAGCGGGAGGCGGCACTGCGGGGACCGGATGAGCCCCATCCGCCACAGGCAGTGCTTGAGGGGCATCGGATTCGGTTCTGCGAACAGCATCGAGACGATCGGGGCGAGGAGCTTCCACTCACGGCGCGCGCTCTCCACATCGTTCTCCCGTATGCGTCTCTCGACGCCGACGAACGTCTCCGTGGCGACGTGTGCGGCCGCGAGGATGCCTCCGGCCGCGCCGTTCGCGAGCACGGTGAAGAACTGGTTGTCCTCGCCGGTGAGCACGGCGAGCCGGTCCCCGGCGCGCGCTAGGAGGTCGGCCGTCTGAGCCAGCGAGCCGGACGAGTCCTTCACGGCGACGACGTTTCGACATGAGTCCGCGAGCGCGAGGAGCGTGTCGTTCTCGATGTTGATCCCCGTCCGGTACGGGATGTTGTAGACGATGATCGAGCGCGACGTGCTGCTGGCGACGCGCTCGAAGTGCGCCAGGATCCCGTCCTGCGGCGGACGGTTGTAGTAGGGGCATACGACGAGGTAGCCGGCGACGTCGAACCGCTCGAGGTGGTGGATCGTCTCGACGACCGACCGCGTCACGTTCCCGCTGACGCCGACGTACACCGGCGCGCGCCCCGCGACGGTCTGCACCGTCGCGTCGACGATCCGGTCGCGCTCGTCGGGAGTTATGGCGGGACTCTCACCGGTCGTGCCGAGTGGGATGACACCCGCGACGCCGGCGCGGACGTAATGCTCGATCAGTCCGACATAGGAGTCGAGATCGACTTCGTCGTCCACGAACGGCGTGATGGCCGGCAGGTACACACCGTTCAAGCGGATCTCCTCCCCGCGGTCGCGTTCACATCCCTGCGCTATCGTAGTCGCCGAGTCGTCGGGGAGGGGACGAACGTGCCGTGCCGCCGCATCCGGCCCTGCCTCCGAGTCGAGTTGCCGGAGGTGCCGACGTGGATACCGGGTTCGCTCGCTCCCGAGATGCTGCCGGATCGGCCCTCGCACGCGCGCACCAGGTCTACCTCGAGCGTCCCGACGACCCGGCTCTCGTCGTCGACGGTCGCGACGTCCTGACGTATCGGGAGCTTCACGAACGTTCGCAAGGCATCGCGGACGACCTGCGCGGTCGCGGCCTCGAGCCCGGCGACCGGGTCCTGTTGTCGTTTGCGGCGACCGAGTGGGCATCATTCCTGCCCGTGTGGCTGGGCGTGGTGAGGGCGGGGCTGGTCGCCGTCTCCGTCTCCACGCGCTTTGCCGAGCGCGAGCTGGCCAGGGTCGTCCAAGACGCCCGGCCCGCGCTCGGGATCGTCTCGCCGTCGGGCCCGCGGCCCGTGAGCACGTCGGTCCCGCTCGTCGCCACGTCCGACGTCTACGCCGCGCCCGCGCGCACCGCCGACGCCCTCGTCGTCGAGGAGTCCGCTCTGGCCGCGATCCTGTACACCTCCGGGACGACCGGGACGACCAAAGGGGTCGCATGCCCGCACGGTTCGCTCGTCGCGGCGAGCTTCCCCGAACCGAGGCGGTCGATCCATGCGTTCCCGTTCGACGCCGCGGCGGGACAGAACGTCTTCGTGCGCGCTCTCCTCGGGTCGCCCACGCACGCGCTGTCGACCTTCGCGCCTGGCCGGTTCGTCGACCTGGTTGCCGGCCACGACATCGAGTGGGCGGGCATCGTCCCCACCATGGGAACGATGCTCGTGCGCTCGGGTGTCCTGCACCACCGCGCCCTGCCGTCGCTCCGCGTCCTCTGTCTGGCCGGCGCGCCAAGCCCACCGGTCCTCCTCGACCGGCTGCAGCGCGAGCTCCCGGACGCCCAGATCGTGAACCACTACACGCTGACAGAGGCAGGGCCGATGTTCCTCGCGCAGGTCTACGAGCCGTCGCGTCCCACCGCGGTGGGCCCGACGAGCGGCGACGTCGAGGTGCGCGTGCTCGACGAGGGGGGCCGGGAGGCCTCACGCGGCGACGTGGGGGAGATCGCGCTGCGCGCCCGGTGGCCGACAGTTGCGCGCTGCTACTTCGGTGACGAAGAGGCGACCGCGCGCACGTTCTCTCCAGACGGGTGGCTTCGCACGGGCGACCTGGGGTTCGTGGACGAGGACGGGTTCCTGCATCTCGTCGACCGCAAGAAGGATCTCATCATCCGCGCGGGCCGGAACATCTCTTGTCTGGAGGTGGAGGCGGTCATCGCCGAGCATCCGGACGTGGCGGACGTCGCGGTCTTCGGCTTGCCGCACGACGCGGTGGGCGAGATCGTCGCGACGGCGGTAGTGCTGGAGAGACCGGTGACGGAGCGGGCTCTCCGCGACCATGTCCGCCGCCATCTGACAGAGGAGAAGGTCCCGGAGGTCGTCGTAGTGCGCGACTCGCTGCCGCGGACCGAGACGGGCAAGGTCCTGAAACGCGTGCTCGCGGCCGAAACGGCGGGACGTCTCCGGGGTTAGGCGGCTCAGCGGGACAGCACCCCGGCCCCGGCCAGCTCCTCGAGGAGGATCGGCGCGAACGCAGGGTCGTGCACGAAGAAGTGGGAGCCCGGGACGACGCGCCACCGGAAGACGCCGCCTGCGTGCGCGCCCCACGCCTCGCAGGCATCCGGCGAGACGCGTTCGTCCGCAGCTCCCGTGAACGCGAGCAGCGGACATGCGACGCGATCGCCGTCCTCGTGACGGTAGGCCTCCGCCGCGGCGACGTCGGCACGCAACGCAGGGACGAGGTCCTTCAGGATCTGCGGCTTGTTGAGGAGCTCGTTGGGGATCCCTCCGAGGCGCGCGACCGCGGCGATCAGCTCTGCGTCGGAGAGATGGCCGAACCCGGCCCCCCGCCGCGGGCGGTGCGGCGCCCTCGCACCGGAGACGACGAGGGCCGCCGGGACAGCGCGACGCTGGAGCGCCCGCGCCACCTCGTACGCGACGACCGCCCCGAAGCTGTGTCCGTAGAGCACGAACGGGATCTCTGCGACCTGGGCGAGGATCGGGGGCACGACCTCGTCGACGACGTCGGAGACGCGCGTCGCCGGCACGTCCCGCAACCGGTTCTGCCGCCCGGCCAGCTGCACCCCCACGACGCGTAGCTGCGGCAGACGATCGGCCCACGGCCGGTACGCGGTAGCCGGAGCACCCGCGTGCGGGAACGCGATCAAGACCGGCCGGTCCTCCGGGACGTCCTGCGACAGGACGACGAGCGGCCGTGTCCGGCTGGGGTCCACCGCACGAGCTTAGGTCTAGGTCCGTGACGGGGCCTTCGGAGTCGCGCGAGTATTAACTCGTGTTGCCTTGCTTGCTAACGTTCGAGTTGCAGCACTAGGCTCTCGTCAGGCGATCGAGACGCGGACGACACAGGGGGTGGGAGATGCGCGCATCGCTTTCGTACCGGATGCTCCTCATGGTGGCCCTGGTCACCGGCACGACGGTGGGTGGTATAGCCGGAGCACACTCGGAGTGTTGGGTCGAGAGCCACAGTGAGGACCACTGGTACGGCGACGAGCACGCCAACACCTGCGATGCGGGAAGCGGCGGGGACAGCATGTACGGCTACGGCGACGGGGACGACCTGACCGGCGGGGGCGGCGACGACAAGCTCCGCGGTGCGACGGGCAACGACCACCTCCGAGAGGGCCAGAGCGACGGGGACACCGACCTGTTCTGCGACGGCGACGGCTGGGACAACATCCACATGGGCGACAGCGACGGTGCCGATCACTTCCATCGGGTCGTGGACAACCACAACGACTCGATCGATTGGAGCAGCGGCGACACGTGGCACGAGGGAACCACCGCCCACTCCGACTGCCCTATGTAGGAGCGCGACCTTTTCCGGGCTCGGGAGTCTTTGTAGAGGGTCCCCGCAATAGGTCTAGGGAAGCTATGGAAACCGTCGAATCGATCAGAGCTGGAGACAGCTGGCGACGACGCCTCGAAGGGCTGTACGCGGCGGAGTACCCGTCGGTCGTGAAGCTCGCCTACCTCCTTACAGGAGAACGCGACGCCGCCGAGGACGTAGCGCAGGAGGCGTTCGTCCGCCTCTTCGCGCGGTTCCAGGATCGCAAGGAACCCGAGGTCGTAGGAGCGTACCTGCGCCGGATCGTCGTCAACCTGAGTCGCTCTCGAGTGCGGCGTCTCGTCAACGACAGACGGAAGATCGAGCGAGCCGCGAGTCTTCCGCAGCCGCCGGAGGCGGACCCGGTGAGCCCCGCGCTCACGCGCGAGCTGCTCATGAGGCTGCCCGTGCGCCAGCGGGCGGCGCTGTACCTCCGCTACTACGAGGGGCGATCAGAGCGAGAGACGGCAGAGGCGCTCGGTTGTTCGATCGGCGCCGTCAAGTCACTGGTGATGCGGGCGGCGAGGACCGTTCGTTCCGAAGAGGGAGGTCGAGATGGATAACGAGTTCCGGGATCGATTGAAGAGCCTCGTCGACTCCGGTCCACAGCCGGATCCGAGCCGTGGCTCGTTGCCCGCGCTCGAGCGTCGCATCGCGAGGCGGCGCCCGGTATGGGCCGCCGGGCTGGCTGCGGTCGTGATGGCAGTGGGCGCCGCCGGCTTCGTCGCCGGCGAAACCGTCCTCCGGAGCTCCAGGTCGGCGACGCCGTCCGAGGGAAGGATCGCCCCGGCTCAGCAGGGTCCGGCGGAGCAGGGGCAGGAGGGCCGCGAGGAGGCGCGCGTCATCGCCTCGGGGCAGCGCGATGGCCGGGGATGGGAGCTTCGAGGCTTCCGCGCTGAGGCCGCCCGGAGTCCTCGACCGCTGTGCCTCGAGTGGGTCCAGCCGCCGGTCGACACGGGCGGCACGGCCTGCACGACCGACCTCTCCGAGGGACTCCCCTCGGGTGAGCTCTTGGTCACGCAGACGGCCGACAGCCCGTTCTTCGGGGAAGTCTCGCCTGACGTAGCGCGCCTCGAGATCCGCGCCGAGGACGGGACCGTCAGCGTCGCCCGGATCGTCGACGCGCCACGGGCACTCGACGTCCCGTATCACTTCTTCGTCGGTTTCAATACCGGATCCGGCGACATGACGCTCGTCGCGCTGGACGAGGACGGCAACGTCCTGGAGGAAGAGGTCCATGCCGCCCTGCCGCTCCTGCTCGTCGAGAAGGACGGTGACGGATCGGGACGCGTCTCGGGCTACTCGACCGAAGAGGCGCAATGCGGGTCCGAGTGTCCCGAGGCCACGCGCTGGATCGACTGTGGGGACGTCTGCGCGGTCGAGCTGGACGACGCGACGATCACGCTCGAGGCGGAGCCCGAGGACGGGTCGGTGTTCGTCGGATGGTCGGGAGCGTGCCAGGGCACGGGGCCATGCACGATCACCGTCGACTCCGATCGAGTGGTGGTCGCGACGTTCGAGAGCGCTCCCTAGAAGCGTCCCAATCGCAGAGCCGGTCACCGGACCGGCCCCATAGATCGCGCTGCCCGCCGGGGACGGACTCGTCCCCGGCGGCCCGCGTGCGCAGCGTAATGGTTCGAACCAATCAACGATGCCGAGGCCATAGCCGGAGTGACGAGTCGCGTCTGGAGTCCTGGCGCGTGGCAGGCGTGCCCGGCTCGATGTCGCCACGTATCCCCGCGTAGATTCTTGCCGGTGATACCCTGGCCACGTCGTCGGAGCAGATCTTTCGTCATGTGGCTGCCTCGCCGGGAGCCGCAACGTCAGATAACGATCTGGGCCACATTTGGGCCACATCACTCCTGATTCCTGCTGTATCTGGGTGGCTATTGGTGACAGCAAAAACCAGCCGTCTACCTGCGGAACGCGGAATCGGCGCAGGTCAGGGAGACCGGTTCCAAGTCTTTGCCAAGGTGAGGGTCGCCAGTTCGAATCTGGTCGCCCGCTCGGTAGAGAAGTGCAGGAGCAGGGGCCCCAAAGGGCCCCTGCTTCGCGTCAGGAGGACGCTCGAAGACGTTCTGGGCCATATCTGGGCACAGGTGTTTATTTCCAGGTCTTCGACTGGTGGTGAACGAGGTTCTTCTCGCGACAAAAAGGTGTCACCGCCGGTGCATACGTTGCCGCCGGCCTAGGCGCCGGGTTCTCCCTTCTTCAGCGACGCCTTCTCAATCAGGTTCGTGAGAACAGGTTCGGTCGGCGACGCTAGCCGACGTCCCCCGAGGGATCGCGCGCCATCTTCAGTACCCTTGACCCGTTAGTTAACGAGCGCGACAGTCAATGACAAGAAGCAGGGCTAGGGACGAGCTATCGAGCATCCTTTTTTCAAGTGGAGCATCCCGAGAGGTGTCCAGGCCCGTAGGTGAGCCCCGCTGCCCATGACATGGGAGGCGGAACATGATCATCAAGAAGGGATCGGCTCGGCGACCCGAGGAGCCCGCGGCCGGTAGCGCCGAAGCCGCAATTTCTGGACCGCTCCCCAACCCGGCGCCGCCGGTGAGCGGCTTGTACAAGTACCAGGCTTCGAGGATCAGCCCGCGCCTGCCCCTGCCGGGCGCGCAAGGGGCCGGCGCTTCGGTCGAGCTCGCGCCCACGCTGTTCCCGTTCCTCGCGGAGGAGCTGCGCCTCGACGTCGACGGGCGCTATCCGCAGCTGGCCGTGAGCGGCATGGTGCCGGCGGGGTTCTCGAGGGTCTCGTGGATAGCCAAGCTCGTCGCGGCCGGGACGAACCACTGGACCGGCACGATCTTCTACAAGGAAGGCTCGTCGGCGTTCCCGTACACGACTGTGGACGTGGTAGCCGCCCCGAGCTGGGTCCCCGCGAACCGGGCGGTGACGGTCGTCTTCAGCGCCGGCTCGGTGACGAGGACCCGCATCTACAAGTTCACCTCGCCTTACTTCCACAACGTCGACTTCGAGTTCGACAACACCCCGGGTGAGGTCGCGACCACTAGCGTCAACACGTGTGCGCACCCGAACCGTCCGTCGACGCTTCCGTGCGAGACGCTGTCTATCCCGACGGTCTTCGAGCGCGCCGGCTTCGGCGTCACGACGTCCCCCGGAGGAACCGTCCCGATGGCGAAAGCCGGCTCCAACCTCAAGTGGAGTGACCAGGAGATGCACGACGCCATGCAGGCTTACTGGTCGAAGTTCTCCGCGACCAGCAAGTGGGCGATGTGGGTCTTCTTCGCGTCGTTGCACGAGACGGGGACCTCGTTGGGCGGCATCATGTTCGACCAGATCGGTCCGAACCACCGCCAGGGGACGGCGATCTTCAACGACGCGTTCATCTCGCAGCCCCCGGGCGGCGACCTCGCTCCGGCCGCGTGGGTCCAGCGGATGATCTTCTGGACGGCCTGTCACGAGATGGGGCATTCCTTCAACCTGGCGCATTCCTGGCAGAAGGCGATGGGGGGAAGGTGGCTGCCAGGGCTCGTGAACGAGCCCGAGGCCCGTAGCTTCATGAACTACCCGTACTACGTCACCGGAGGACAGGCGGCCTTCTTCGCAAGCTTCCAATATCGCTTCAGCGACGCCGAGCTGATGTTCCTGCGGCACGCCCCGGGCAAGTTCGTCCAGATGGGCAACGCCGCCTGGTTCGACAACCACGGCTTCAGCGGCGCCAACGTCGCGCCCGAGGCGCGGCTGACGCTCGAGCTGAGGGTCAACCGCAACCGCCGGCTGTTCGAGTTCATGGAGCCGGTCACCGTTGAGCTCAAGCTGACGAACGTCACCGATCAGCCGCAGCTGTTGGACGTGAACGTCCTCAAGCACTTCGACTCGATGGTCGTGATCGTGAAGAAGGACGGGAAGAGCGCGCGCCAGGTGATCCCCTTCGCGCAGTACTGCTACATGCCCGACAAGATGGCGCTGCTGCCGGGAGAGTCCGTCTACCAGCCCCTCCTCATCTCGGGAGGACAGGGCGGATGGGACCTCGCGGAGCCGGGGCGGTACGTCGTCCAGATCGCGCTGCGGAACGACGACGAGGACATCGTCTCGAACCCGCTGCCCCTCAGGGTCGCCCCGCCCAGGAGCTACGACGAAGAGCTCGTGGCGCAGGACTTCTTCGTCGACGACGTGGCGCGGACGTTCGCGTTCGGCGGCAGCGAGGTGCTCTCGAGCGCGAGGGACACGCTCATGGAGGTGATCGAGCGAACCCCGGACCGCAGGGCCGCTCTGCACTCCTCGCTGGTCCTGGGCAGCGTCGCGCGGCGCGACTACAAGGTCCTAGTCGAGGACCCCGAGGCCGAAGCCGGCATCGGGATGCGGACGCGCGCAGCGCAGCCGGAGAACGCGCGCGAGCTCCTCGACAAAGCGCTGCTCCGGAGGCCGCACGACGCGGCGGAGACGCTGGGGCACATCCGTTACCGCCGGCACGTCGAACGTCTCAGTGACTGGCTTGCCGACTCCGACGAGCCGGCGGCCGCGGCCGACGCTCAAGACGTGCTCTACGAGACGCTGTCGTCGCGGGAGGTGCAAGGGCGCAAGGTGCTGGGGGGCGTTCTCGACGAGGTTGCGAGGAAGCGCGACGCTTTCAGGTCCGAGGCCAACGGCGGAAAGAGAGCCAAGACTCGCTAGCCGTCAGACATAGCCGAAGGGGTCCTTGGAGAGACGGCAGACGATGTCGCCGGAAGCGACCGATGCGCCGAGGTAAAGGCGGTCTTCCAGCGTGACGTCTACCTTCTCTTCGAGGCCCCGCTCCGGGAGGGCGATCGTGACCTCGACCTCGCCGGGCGGGAGGTCGAGGTCCCACGAGTCGGCCAGCCCGATCTGCAGCCTGGTGCTCACCTTGTCGTTGCGGTAGACCTCACGGCCTCCGATCGACACGACCACGCGGTCGTTCTCGAATCCCTCCTCCAGAGCAATGCTTATAGAAGGCACCTTCTAATCGTCGCAGACTAGGGCTGAGGGCGTGCAGCCCTTCAGGCGCGCGACCGTGGTCTCCGGACGACCGGCCCCCGACGAGGTCGATGCCCTCCTTCTCGAGGAGCCGGGCCTGCTCTTCCTGGTGGGGGGAGACGAGCCTCCCGTCGGCGCGGACGACTCGCCACCAGGGGAGGCCCTCGTTGCTCGCGAGGAGGTTCCCGACCGCTCTTGCGGCGCCGGCAAAGCCCGCCTCCTCGGCGACCTCGCCATACGAAGCGACTTCACCGGGGCCGAGCGCCCTGATGACCGCCATCACCGCGGCCTCGAAGGATCCCGAGTGTCTCAGCTGCTCGGCTCCTATAGGGCGGCCGCCCCCGTGGCCCCCGTAGACGGGGGGCGCCGGTGGCGGGACCTCCATGGCCATTGCTCCGACCTCCTCGCAGGCTTCGTCCACAGCTCCAACGTAGAGAAACGGGCCCGCTTCCGGGTAGGCCCTTTCTCGAATTGCCTGGCGACACTTACGCCTTGCGAGCGTGGCGGAAGCACCGACATCGCCGACGAAGAGTCGTTCCGTCGCCGACGGCCAGTTCGGAGAGGGAGACGTAGGTTCAGCCGTCAGCAGGGGACCGGGGGCAGCATGTTCGTGGGGATCGATCTGGGGCAGCGGCGCGTTCACGTCGTCGCGCTGGATGAACAGCTCCGACTGCAGACCGCAACCGTAGTGGACGTGGCCGATCTGGAGTCACTACGGTCGTGCCTCAAGGACGCCGAGGTCGTTGCTATCGATGCCCCCGAGGCCCTCAGCACGGCTCCACACGCATACGACGAGTCTCTAAGTCGCAAGTTCCGAAGCGCCCGCTGTGCCGAGATCGCGTTGGGACGTGAGCACCGAATCTGGGTGCCGTGGGTGACGCCGACGATCGATCAGGTCCTGCCGCTGTGGATGGACGTCGGCTTCCAGGTCTTCGACCTCACCCGAAGCTGCGACGCCGAGGCGGTGGAGGTCTTCCCGCACGCAGGCTTCCGCGTCCTCGCCGGCAGCCGCATTCCGTCGAAGCTCTCAGCAGGCGGGCTGCGCGTGCGGGCAGAGCTCCTGCGGGAACGAGGCGTGGTGATCGAAGCGCTCGAGATGTGGTCGCACGACTCGCTCGACGCGGCCCTCGCGGCGCTGATCGCGCGCGACGTGGCACAGAGCAGAGCGACGCGGGTGGGGTGCGGGCATGACGCGTCGGCGATACATCTTCCGGCTGCGATCGGTCCGGCTGCGCCGCCTGCGACCTCGTCGGAGCTGCGCGCGGCGGAAGCATTTACTCAGCCTTAACAGGACACGAACGAAGCACGGCGAACCTAACGTCACGACGGGCCGGCGACAAGGCGTTTCCGACTCTGCCAACAGGCATGGACGGGAGAGTCAAATGCGCCGAACGCCAAGGCTTCTTTGCGTTGTTGTTATTGCCGCGCTGTTCGTAGTCCCCCAAGCGAATGCATCCGCTCGGCCGAGCACCAGCGGTGACTCAGCCGGCGATGTCAGTCCCATGTCGGCAACCTCGATCCCCAGCGAGATCGCCAACGGCGCTAGCGGCATGACATCGATGACCCCCGATGGGCGCTACATCGCGTTCGAATCAAACGCCTCTAATCTCAACCATGGAGACGGCAACGGCAACTCATCGGACGTTTGGGTACGCGACCGGGTGACCCGTGTTGCGACACTCGTTTCCGGTGGTAGCGGGGGAAGCTATGCACCGTCCATCTCGCCCGACGGCCGCTACGTCAGCTTCCATTCGTTCGCCTCCTTTTCGGGAGCGGACAACAATGGGACGCCGGACATCTACCGCGCTGATCTGCTCAACCAATCGGCCAAGGTTCTTGTGTCGGTCACGCCTTCGGGTCAGGCGGGAAATGGGGTAAGCGACCACGCTGTCGTCACTCCCGACGGCCGTTATGTTGCGTTCCGCTCGTCCGCTTCGAATCTCGTGCCCAATGACACCAACGGCCGGCACGACGTATTCGTCAGGGACCTTCAGACGGGGGTCACGGATCGGGTATCCATAGCGAACAACGGGGATGAGGCCGGTGACGAGATTGAGCGGCGGATATCCATCTCGTCCGATGGCCGCTACGTAGCGTTCGAATCGAGAGCCATTCTCGTTGCGTACGACTACAACAACGATTGGGACGTCTTCGTTCGCGATCGGTGGGCCGGAACCACCACCAGCGTCTCGCTTACACCCTCGGGCACGACGGGGAACCTCGGAAGCTACTTTCCATCGATGACACCCGACGGTCGCTTCGTTGCGTTCCATGCGTGGTCCTCGGATTTGGTTCCGGGGGACGTCAACGGCCAGCCCGACATATTCCTCCGGGACCGCTCGACAGGCCAAACCAGCCTGGTGTCCGTCACCTCTGGCGGAGGTCAGTCAGACAACATCAGCGACCTACCGACCATCACATCCGACGGTCGCTACATTGCCTTTCGATCGCTCTCGACGACCTTCATAGCCGGAGGGAGCTCCGGCTCTCACATCTTCGTCAAGGATCGCGTCACCGGTGCGCTTACGCGCGCGTCCATCAGCACGTCGGGAGCTGCCGGAAACGCGGCCAGCCACCGTCCCATCACCTCATCCGACGGCAAGCTCGTCGCCTTCGAGACGGACGCAACGAACCTTGTACCGAACGACGTGAACGGTCACAAGGACGTCGTTCTTCGGAACATCACTACCGGCCAGACGACCGGGATCACGACGATGACGAATACCGCCCCGACGGCGTCGGTCAGCGTCTCCCCGACATCGGGCAATAGGTCGACGAGCTTTCAGGCGGCGGCCTCGGGCTCGGATCCAGACGGTGATCCGATCTCCTCTTACGAGATTTCTTGGGGCGATGGGCAATACACATATGGGAAGAACACAGCGCACAGCTATAGCTCGACCGGCGCGTTCGCCGTCAGAGCTACTGCCTGCGACCAATTCGGGTTGTGCTCGCCCCCATCGAGCTCTGTCTCGGTTCAGGTGAGCTTCAGCAACCGAGCACCGGTTGCTTCTCTGACCGTGTCACCGTCGCAGGGCGATACGAGAACCAGCTTCTCGGCAAACATGAGCGGCTCGTCCGATCCAGACCGCGACTCGCTTTCGTACGAGATCGATTGGGGCGACGGGACCGTCGTCAACGCAAGCCAGGGTCAGCACACGTACGAGCGCGCAGGCAACTACGAAGTCAGGGGGCAGGTAACGGACTCGTTCGGCGCTTACTCGGTGGATGCTGAGACCGTACGCGTGTGCGAGGTCTGGGCTCAGGGCATGTGCACTCAGGCATCGTCCACCATCGATGACACCGTCGGCCAATGTTACGACACAGGCTTGTGCCCTCAGGATCCGCCCTTCCAGCCAGTGCCGTCACCCGTGAGCGCCATCGCGGCTCCCATTCTGGCCCAGGTCCCGAAAATACGGGTAACTCCGAAGAACGCGGTTCTCGTGGTCAATGCGAACGTTCTTCAGGCCTACGCAGAAGGTGACCCCGGCTATCGGGCGAAGTGCACCGCGTCGGACGCAACGAAGACCTGTGACGCTCCAGGCAGAGAGAAACGCTTTGCGATGAGGGTTGCTGCCCTGAGCATGAAGGGCCGTTCCGCTACGGGAGACGGCATGGGCAAGATTCCGGACATCGTGCTCTTGCAGGAAGCAAGGCTTGGGGACGCCCAGAACATTGCGAACTACCTGACGAAGAGGTTCAACAAGAAGTTCGAAGTCGCCGCAGGGAGGCGGAGCCCGCTCGTCCCAAACTCCGCCGAGGTCGCCGCATGGTGTGCGGACGAGCCAACGATGACTGAAGCCGCGTGCATGGCCGCCATCAGGATCAAGGCGGACCCCGCGATCGTCTACAACTCTGCAGGGGTACGACCCACGCCTGTAGGCACGTTCGTCGACAACCCCTACTCACCCACGGAGCGATGCGAGCAAGTAGCAGGTGTGTTCATCGACCAGGATGGGGACCGCGACCACGATTGCCGGTGGGCGAAGTGGAAGCGCCAATACCTCCAGGGTTTCGTCGAGCTGAATCCAAGTGGCCAAACGACCGGTTACAGGATCGCCGTTGCGAGCGTGCATTTCGTGACGAAGTCCCACTTCGCATCTGACGCCCAGCACGACACCAGAACCGAAGAGTGGGTGAGGCAGGTCGCCCAGGGGCTGATCACCACCTATGACCCCGCCCGGTTCGACGCCTACGCGATCGGCGGTGACCTGAACAACCATCGGTGTGTGAACAAGTTCGAACCGCTCAACGAGAACGATGACGTCGATCAAGCTTTGCGTGGCGACTATCCTCAAGGACAGGCGTGCAGCGAGGACGGCTGGTGGGCCACGCTCACCGCGGAACAGGGGTACACGGACGCCATTCTCGATCGCCACAGGAACGAGACGACGGGAGACCGGCTCGTGCCACAATACGCAGACGGCAACACCTTCCGGCGCAAGCGGATCGACTACATCTTCTCGAGACTTGCCGATGTCACTGCGGCATCTCACGACATAACCTGTGGTGCCCCGACTAACTGCCGCGACTTCTCGAACGCGGCCTACTACTCGGACCATCGCCTGGTCTGGGGCCTCCTGACTCCGTGATCCACGTGCTCGTGTCCTCTCTCAGACTTTCAGCGGATGGGTGGCTCCGCGCGTGCGTGCTGGTCGCAGCCGTAAGCGTCCTCGCGGCTTCTTGCCCGGCAGCCGCAACGGGAGCGGGGAGATCTCCATCGCGGACACGGAGCGAGATCCATGGCGCCGGCAGCGCTGCAGCGGCGGGGGACGTCAACGGCGACGGTCACGTCGACGTGGTCGTATCACGAGGCGGCCTTGTACAGCCGCCTCGCCGGGGCCGCACGTGGGTCCTGTTCGGGCCGTGGTGGGACGGTCGCATCGACCGCGTCTCGACTCTGGATGCATCCGGCTTCGTCATCGAGGGCGCGAACGAGGATGACCTGGCGGCGGTATCCGCACCGGCGGGCGACGTCAACGGGGACGGCCTCGATGACGTCGTGGTCGGAGCCGCCCTGGCCGGAACCGAAGGACGAGAGGGTTACGGCGCGGCTTACGTGGTCTTCGGCAAGGCCGGCACATCGGCCGTCGAGCTCTCTCGATACGACGCAGGAGAACAGACCGGGGGCTTCCGGATAGCCGGGCCTTCCGAGTTCAGCCTCGCCGGGTCGAGCGTCTCGACCGCGGGGGACGTCAACGCGGACGGGTTGGACGACATCGTCGTGGGGGCGCCCTTCTCCGGCTCGGCGTACGTCGTCTTCGGAAAGACGACGACGTCTCCGGTCGATCTCGCTCTCTTCGACGTAAACGCTCAGGGCGTGAGCGGATACAGGATCGACTTTCCGGCACCCGACTACGCCGACGGGGTTTCGGTTGCGGGGGGAGGCGATGTCAACGGTGACGGTCTCCCGGACGTGTTGGTCGGTCACGTCCCGCATACCTACGACTCGCCCGGCAGTGTCTTCGTCGTCTTCGGGAAGGCGACCCCAGAGCCCGTAGACGTGGTGGCCCTCGCCTCTCATGGTTTCGAGATCCAGGGTCGGAGGGCCGGAGACGCGACGGGGTATTCCGTCGCGGACGCCGGAGATCTGAACGACGATGGCAACTCGGACGTGGTGATAGGAGCGCCTCGCATCAACTACCGCGCGAGAGGTGGCGCGGCCGTCGTGTTTGGCTCGGCCGCGACCGATGTGGTGCGGCTGTCCGACATCGGTGCACGAGGCTTCCTGATCAGCGGTGACCGCAGGGGTGACAACGTCGGAAACGCCGTCGGCGGCGGAGGTGACGTCGACGGTGACGGCCTCGACGACATCGTGGTAGGCGCGAGAGACGCCGGGAGGTTCGCCGGTGCGGCTTACGTCGTGTACGGACGCAGAGGCGGTGACACGATCCGGCTCGCGGATCTCGGGCCGCGAGGCTCTCGCATCGAAGGCGTGAGGTCTTCGCCACGCAGGTGCGATCGACCGGATTGGTCGTGGTGCCCAGGGGATTGGTTCGGGCATTCCGTGACGGGAATCGGAGACGTTGACGGAGATCGTCGAGCAGACCTCCTGATAGGTGCGTACGCCGCGGGAACGGGCCGGCTCGGCCGGTCGTACATCATCCGCGGACGCTAGCCGCCCCCGTCGACGCCGACCTCCATCCGACGGCCAAGCCCCACCCCGTCGATCGTCTGGACTCGGCACCCGTGTTTTCCGCCCCTGTAAGGAAGCCAAGAGGGGACGAAGCCAGCTCGAGACTGATGGCGAAAACATGCTCTGACCTGCCGAAATCCCCGTTCGGGACCTTCGATCCCCGGCTCTCGGCGGGTGTGGGCCACGTGCAGTTGCGGTGAAGGTCTGGAACCCGCGGGCGTAGAAGCATGGCGCGAGCGTTACAAGGAACTGGCCCACACGTAGTACCGGATTGAACGTCCTATCCGGGAGGAACGAGGAGGCGAGATGCCCGATTCTTTGCGTCGGTCGGCTGCGTTTGTGGTGGCTGTGGCGCTCGTGATCTTGGGCGCGCCTTTGCGGCCCCTGGAGGCTAAGGCGTGTCTTCATCCGGCCTCTGCTTATGAGGGGGGCAGCGCGACGCAGGGACGCGATCCGTTCTTCGACGAGCAATGGGGCTTGGAGCGGATCAAGGCACCGGAGGCCTGGAAGCAGGGGGCAACGGGCAAGGGCGCCGTCATCGCGATCCTGGACTCCGGGATCGACCTCAGTCACCCCGATCTTCGTGACCGCCTCGTGCGCGGTGTCGATCTCGCAAGTGGTTCCGATTGCCCGGGTCCGCACGACGAAGGCGGTCACGGGACCTCAGTCGCGGGCGTGGCCGCAGCGACGGCCGGCAACGGGATCGGCATTAGTGGAGTGGCGCCTGAAGCTCGTCTCATGCCTGTGCGGACATCGAGCGGGCGGGAAGCAGTCGACGGGCCCGACGACATAACCGCGATCAATCGCGTCTTCGCCAAGGGCATCAGGTGGGCCGCCGATCACGGGGCTGATGTCATCAACATCAGTTACTCCCTGTGGCTGGTGACGAAATATCCGGTAGAAGACGATGGGATCGAGGCGGCGCTCGCTTATGCCTGGCGAAAAGGCAGCGTGGTGGTAGCCGCGGCTGGAAACAATATGTTGCTTCCGATCTGCGACTATCCGGCTAACGACGCGCATGTTGTTTGCGTCGGCTCGACCGATGAGCTCGGCCTTCCGACCTATTACTCGAATCAGCCTCATAACTCCAGTTCCAGGGTTGGCCTGCGGGCGCCGGGGGGCCGCGGGATTCCCGGCTGTACTGATCGCACCGAGGTCTGGGCCACCAGCCTGCCGCGCGATTGCGATGGCGGCCTCTCGGGCTACGTCGCTACGAATGGGACTTCGTTGGCGAGCCCACATGTGGCGGGAGTCGCGGCGCTGCTCGCCGGAGCAGGCCTGACGAACCAGGAGATAGTGGATTGCCTTATGGCCACCGCGCTGAACCCGCTCACGGGGCAGCGCGGCCAATTCGATCCCGTTTACGGGCATGGAGAAGTCGATGCCGCAGCCGCTGTCAGCACCTGCGTTCGATGACGGTATGGGTCGTACGGGTGAACCAAGTCCGATCCGCGTGAGGGAGAAGGAGCCACTAGACGCGGCTACCTATGTCCTTGTGGTCGACGATCGAGGTAAGTATTGACGTTGGGCCGGGGGCAAGGCTGCACGTTTTGCGGTCCGCGACCTCGAGGCCTCGACCGCGACCGCTCGGCCAGTTTGGGCCTTGTCAGGTTGTTCCGGACGGCTTGACCAAGCAGCCGTAGTCGGGGGGCGCGACGCCGTAACTGCCGAGGGATGGTTGTCACGACCCCCTTGCCTGTGCCGAGCCTGGACAGCCGCCGATCTGTCGGAACCAGTAGGTAATTCGGTGAACTTCCCCATCCCCCTGGAAGGAGTTTTCGCATTCGGGTTAAGGTCTGTGGGAGCTGGAGTCATGGACACGGACACAGGGCGGAGTAGTCGGGTCGTCGGAAGCGATCCCTTCAGCTTTTGCAGATAAATCAGACATTTAGTCAAGCAGGTCTTGTCGCGGTTTCTCCACATGACAGGTCCGGCCAAAACGGTCGAAGGCAGCAATTCCCTTCGAACCGCCAAGGGGCCGGGCGGTTGCACGCCGTCGCTCGTCGGTGAGCCGGCGGCTGCATCCGCAGGGGTTCAACGGTTGCAAGGAGTCGAGCGTGCACTCTGGTGGGGCGGACACCTGGCGCGGAGCGCGCAGTCGCTCTATTGCCGAGATGCTGGCATGGAGGCTGCGCGAGTGCGCGTCTAGCGCCGCCCTTCACGACGACCATGGAGCCGCCGTCGATTCCCGCAGGCTGTTCGAGGGGGCCGCGGCCGTAAGTAGCTTCCTCATCGAGGCCGGTGTCCCTTCCGGCGGTCGTGTCGGTTTGGCGACGTCGAATGGACTTCCGCTTGCGACTGCCCTCCTTGGTGTCATGAGCTTTGCCGAGGCCGCCCCTCTGGATCCGGCGTCTTCAGAGGAGGAGGTGGACCGCTGGCTGGATCTGCTCCGGCCCAGCGTCGTCCTGTTGTCGTCCGGTATGCAGCGCATCGAGAAGATCGCGCTCGGCCGCGGCGTCAAGGCGGTGTTTCTCGAGGAAGTTGCCGCGGCATCGCGGGATCGCCCGAGTCCCTCGGCTCCGGCCCCCCTCGGGGATCCGGACGCATATCCACACCCCGACAACGTCGCGCTCGTGCTGACGACGTCCGGAACCACAGGCGACCCGAAGCTGGTGCCGCTGACGCATCAGAACCTTCTCGTCGCGGCGTACCAGGTCGCGGCAACGCTCGAGCTTGATGGGTCCGATCGGTGTCTGAACGTCATGCCTCTGATCCACACGCATGGCTTGGTCGCCGGCCTCCTCGCGCCTCTCGTGTCGGGCGGCAGTGCGATATGCACCCCCACGTCCGACCCCTACTTGATGCGCTTGTGCCTCGACAGGCAGGCGCCGACCTGGTACACGGCTGTCCCCACCGTTCACAAGAACCTGCTGCAGCACTTGCACGCGTCCCCAACGCCTCCTGCACATCAGCTGCGACTCATACGATCGATCTCCGCGCCGCTGCCTGTGCACGTGCTCGAGGAACTCGAAACGGTGTTCGGAGTACCCGTAGTCGAGGGCTACGCGTTGACCGAAGCGCCCGGTGAGGTCACGAGCAACTCGCCGGCCCGAGCGGCGCGAAGAGCCGGAACCGTAGGGCGTCCCACCTTATGTGAGGTTCGGGTCCTTCGTGACGGTGGCCGCTCGGCCGCGCCCATGGAGCGTGGCGAAGTCGTGATCCGGGGGCCCAACGTCATCACCAACTACGTCGGCTCGAGCCACGGCGAGGAGACCTTCTTCGAAGGGGACTGGTTCAGGACGGGCGACGAAGGCTTTGTCGACGATGACGGTTATCTGACGATAACCGGGCGGCTCAAGGAACAGATCAACCGGGGGGGCGAGAAGGTCAGCCCTCGCGAGGTCGACGACGTTCTCATTCAACTCCCCGGGGTGGCGGCAGCCGCGACCTTCCCCGTGCCCCACCCAATCCTGGGCGAAGATGTTGCTGCCGCTGTCGTACGGGATCCAGGCGCCCGTCTCAGCGCGCAAGACGTCCGAGAATTCGTGGCTTCTCGGATCAGTTGGTACAAGGTCCCGAAGGCGATCCACTTCGTCGAATCTCTTCCAGTCACCGCGACCGGCAAGGTCCGTCGTTCCGAGCTCCCACACCTCGTCGATTCGACAGCGCCTCGCGGGACTCGGGCTGGTGCCGCGGGCGAAGGCGGTGCACTCGAGATCGTGCTGAAGGCTCTGTGGGGCTCGGTGCTCGAGACGCCTGAGTTCGATATCGACGACAGCTTCTTGGGTCTGGGCGGCGACTCCTTGCGCGCCGCCAGGCTCGTGGCTTCGATCAACGGAGCGCTCGGCGTCGAGCTCCCGTTCACGGCGCTGTTCCGGGAGTGCTCAACCATTCGTCAACTCGCGGAGACGATCGAGCGCGAACGGGCGGCCCCCGGGATTGACGGCAAATCGATTCAGCGTGTTGCTCGTGAGGGCGACGAGCTGGAGCTTTCGTTTGCCCAGCAGCGGCTGTGGTTTCTAGACCAGCTCGAGCCCGGGGGCGCCGAATACAAGCTCGTCCGAAGCTATCGCCTCAAAGGGACCCTCGACCGCGCCGCCCTGCAGCAGTCGCTGAGCGAGATCGTGGCCCGCCACGAGGCGCTGCGCACCACCTTCGTCACCGTCGACGACCGCCCCGTGCAGGTGGTCTCGCCTCCGGCCCCCGTCGCGCTAGAGCTCGTCGATCTCGGTGAGCTGGCCGACAAGGAGCGCCTGGAAGCCGCACGCCGGCTTGCGTCTGAGGAGTCCCAGCGCCCCTTCGAGCTCGACCGGGGCCCGCTCCTGCGAGTCACGCTGCTGCGCCTAGACGACGACGACCACGTGCTCGTGCTGGTGATGCACCACATCGTCTCCGACGGCTGGTCCATGGGCGTCTTCACCCGCGAGCTGACTGCGCTGTACGAGGCGTTCTCGCAGGGCCGCCCCTCACCGCTTGAGCCCCTTGCCATCCACTACCCGGACTACGCCCTGTGGCAGCGGCGCTATCTCGCAGGCGAGACCCTCGAGGCCCAGCTGTCGTATTGGAAAGACAAGCTGAAGGGCCTCCCCCCGGTGCTGGAGCTTCCCACCGACCACCCCCGCCCCGCGGTCAAGACCTCGCGCGGGGCGACCGTCGCTTTCGAGCTCGACCCCGATCTGCTGGCGCGTCTCAAAGAGCTGTCCCGGGGCCACGACGCGACTCTGTTCATGACGCTGCTGGCGGCGTTCCAGACGCTTCTGTCCCGCTACAGCGGACGCGACGACATCGCAGTGGGCACGCCGGCCGCGGGACGCACCCGCTCGGAGATCGAGCCCCTCATCGGCTTCTTCGTCAACACGCTCGTCATGCGCGGCGACCTCTCGGGCGACCCGTCGTTCAGTGAGCTCTTAAAGCGCGTGCGCGACACCGCGCTCGGTGCCTACGCGCATCAGGACGTCCCCTTCGAGAAGCTCGTCGACGAGCTCCAGCCCGAGCGCGACCTCAGCCACACGCCGCTGTTCCAGGTCATGTTCGCCCTGCAGCGCCTGCAGGGCCAAGACGCACTGCGCCTGAGCGGGCTCGACCTCGAGCCCTTCAACACCGCGGATGCGACTGCGAAGTTCGACCTCACGCTGGAGCTCGTTGAAAGCGACGATGCCGTCGGCGGGCGCATCGAATACAACGCCGACCTCTTCGAGCCAGACACCATCGCCCGCATGGCGGGCCACCTCGCCAATCTCTTGAAGGCGATCGCGGCCACCCCCGAGGCCCCTCTGTCACAGCTCGACATGCTCGACGACGACGAGCGCCGCCTCGTGCTGGTCGACTGGAACGACACCGCCACCGACTACCCCAGCGACCGCACCATCCACGAGCTCTTCGAGGCCCAGGCGGCTCGCGCCCCCGAGGCGACCGCGCTGGTGAGCGGCGACGACACCCTCACCTACGGCGAGCTCAACGCACGCGCCAACCAGCTTGCCCACCACCTCCGCTCCCTGGGCGTGGGGCCCGACACCCTGGTGGGCATCTGCGTGGAGCGCAGCGCGCGCATGGTGGTGGGCCTCCTCGGCATTCTCAAAGCCGGCGGTGCCTACGTCCCGCTCGACCCCGACTACCCGCCCGAGCGCCTCGCCTTCATGCTGCAAGACTCAGCGGCCCCGGTGCTGGTGACCGAGCACGACCTCACCGAGTCGCTGTCCGACACCGACGCCGAGATCGTGTGCCTCGACTCCCGGTGGGACGCCATCGCAGCCCATCCCACAAGCGACCCCGAACCGCTGGCAGGACCCCAAGACCTCGCCTACGTCATCTACACCTCGGGATCGACCGGCAGGCCCAAGGGCGTCATGGTCGAGCACCAGGGCGTGGTCAACCGCCTCGTGTGGATGCAGCGCGCCTACGACATCCACGAGCGCGACGGCGTCGTCCAAAAGACGCCGTTCAGCTTCGACGTCTCGGTGTGGGAGTTCTTCTGGCCCCTGCTGGTGGGAGCGCGCCTCGTAGTCGCGCGCCCCGGCGGCCATCGCGACCCCGCCTACCTGTCGGAGCTGATGGCGCGCCACAACGTCACCATCGCCCACTTCGTGCCCTCGATGCTGCGGGCCTTCGTGGATCAGGCGCAACTCCCCGCGACGCTAAAGAAGGTCATCTGCAGCGGCGAAGAGCTGACCCCGGACCTCGCCCTCGAGGTGCTCAGATCCTCGTCGGCCGAGCTCCACAACCTCTACGGCCCCACCGAAGCCTCGATCGACGTCACCGCGTGGCCGTGCTCGGAGCAGTGGAGCGAGGACTTCATCCCCATCGGGCGCCCCATCGCCAACAC
>DASZDG010000104.1:0-28960 GCA_035942255.1 Actinomycetota bacterium
CGAGGGCGAGCCGTCCGGTCGACTCCGCGGGCTCCGCCCGCCGCAGCACCGCCTTGACGCGCGCCGCCAGCTCGCGCGGCGAGAACGGCTTCGTCACGTAGTCGTCGGCCCCCACGCCGAGCCCGACGAGGATGTCGGTCTCGTCGTTGCGCGCGGTGAGCATGAGCACGGGGACGTACCGCTCCGCCTGGATGCGCCGGCACACCTCGAGCCCGTCCATCCCGGGCAGCATCAGGTCGAGCACGACGAGATCGGGATCTCCCGTACGGAACGTCTCGATGCCGCTCACGCCGTCGCCCGCGACGAGGACGTCGAAGCCCTCCTTCTCGAGCCGGGCCGCGACGGCCGACGCGATCGCCTGTTCGTCTTCGATAACGAGGATGGTCTGGGGCACTGTGGGGTCAGTGTAGGAAGATGTTGTTCGAGAGTACGCGAGACGATATGGAGATCGTGTGAGGGTTCGCAAGGCAGTCATACCCGCGGCCGGACTGGGCACGCGCCTCCTCCCCGCGAGCAAGTCGGTCCCGAAGGAGATGATCCCGCTCGTCGACCGGCCCGCGATCCAGTACGTCGTCGAGGAGTGCGTGCGCGCGGGGATCCGCGACGTCCTGATCGTGACCGGCCGCGGCAAGGCCACGATGGAGGACCACTTCGACCGGTCGCTCGAGCTCGAGGAGCGCCTCGAGAAGTCCGGCAAGGCGGAGGAGCTCGAAGAGGTGCGCCGGGTTGCCTCGATGGCGGACGTCCATTACGTCCGGCAGAAGGAGGCGTTGGGTCTCGGCCACGCCGTCGGCACCGCCCGCGCGCACGTGGGCGACGAGCCGTTCGCCGTGTTGCTCCCCGACGAGATCGTGCCGGCTCCGATCAGAGCCGAGCCCCCCCTGCTCGAGCGGATGATGGAGGTGCACGAGCGGGAGGGCGCGAGCGTCGTCGCCGTTCGCCGCGTCCCGCACGACCGCGTCTCCGCCTACGGGATCGTGGCGCCGGAGGGGGACCTCGTGGACGACTTCGTCAAGGTGATCGACCTGGTCGAGAAGCCGGCGGTCGCCGACGCCCCCTCGGACCTCGGCGCGGTCGGCCGGTACATCCTCGGCCCCGAGGTCTTCGACGCGATCGACGCGACCACGCCGGGAGCCGGCGGCGAGATCCAGCTGACCGACGGGATCCGCGCGCTCGTCGGGTCGCCGGGCGTCTACGCGTACCTCCACCGGGGGCCGATCTACGACGTCGGCAAGAGGCTCGACTACGTCAAAGGAACGCTCCAGCTCGCGCTACGCCGCGACGACGTAGGGCCGCCTCTGAAGGCCTGGCTGCGGGAGCTGCTCGAAGGCTAGGAGCTCTTGGGGCGTTTCAGGTACGCGGTCGTGCCCGTCGACGTGCTCTCCAGGACCTGCACGAGCTCCCAGCCCTCCTCGCCCCACTGGTTCAGGATCTCCTGGAGCGCATGGGAGATGAGGGGCACGGTCGCGTACTCCCACTTCTGCATAGGTAGGTCTCCTCGTCGCGTCAGTCGTCTGTTGGCGCGACGCGTCCGCCGGAGCGGCCGCCGCACGGCGGCTTAACCTACTTCACGTGCCACAGCGTCTCGTCTCCGCCACGGGGTCGGTTGTCGCCACCCGCTTGTACCGCGCGACCGGTGTTGCGGAGCGAGCGAGGGGCTTGCTCGGACGGGAACCGCTCGATCCCGGCGAGGCGCTCGCCATCGAGCCGGCGCGGTCCGTCCACACGTTCGGCATGCGCTACGCGATCGACGTCTGCTTCTGCGACCGCGCCTGGGCGGTCCTGCACGTCGTCCGGAACATGCGTCCCGGGAGGGTCACGAGGTGGGTGCCGCGGGCCCGGGTGGCGATAGAGATGCGCGCGGGGTCGATGCCCCCGCTGCGCCGGGGCGATCAGCTGTCGGTCGAGGAGCTGAGCGAGCGGTAGGCGCCGTCGTAGTACACGAGCGGGTCGCCGTCGGAAGCGGACGCCGCGGTGACCTCGCCGAGCAGGACGTCGTGATCGCCCGCCTCGAACATCCGGTAGGTGCTGCACTCGAGCACCGCGATCGCCTCGTCGAGCACCGGCGCGCCGTTGCTCCCGCGGCGGTGGGGAGTCGACGCGAACGGCTTGAGCCCGGGGAGCGCAAACGCGCGCGACGCCTCCTCCTGCCCGTCGCCGAGGACGTTGACTGCGAACGTGCCGGTCTCGGCTATGAGCGCGCGCGTCCGCGACGTCCGGTCGAGGCACACGAGGACTAGGGGCGGGTCGAGCGACACCGATGCGAACGACGACGCTGTCATGCCGTGGAGCTCGCCGTCGCCCGACACCGTGACGATCGTGACGCCGGACGCGAACTTCCTGAGCGCGTTCCGGAACTCGCCGGCGGTCACCGACATGTCAGCGGGGGATTTCGTCGAACCCGGTGTCGAAGGTCTCGTACGGGAGGAACATCCAGTAGCCGGGGCTGTCGCCGAGGCGCTCGGTCAGGAAGCGCAAGGCCTCTACGCGCGGCCCCCCCGACGCTCCCGCGACGCGCACCGCACCGCGGCGCTCGAGCTCGTCGATCAGGTCCTGCGTGGGGTGGCCGTCGATCTCCATCGGTTGCCGAGTCTAGTCGGGTGCCCCGTCACCCGAGCCCCTCACCGGATACGTCTCGCGCGCCGCGGTGAACACCGCCGTCGAGGCGCACGCGAGGAACACGACCGCCGCGCCGACGACGATCGCGATCGACGCCCTCCGCCCGCCGTCGGGAAGGCCGATCCCGATCGAGAGGAACAGCACGCAGATCCCGACGAGCGCCGACAGCGACATGCCGGAGATCGCGAGCGTGTGGAGCGTCGAGTGAGCGCGCGGGGGAGGCGGAGGGCCCTCCTGCTTCTCGACCCCGAGAGGCACTACCTCCGCGTCGTCGTCGTTCAGCGCCCGAACCCTTCCACCCACGACACGAGCGTGCGCGCCGCCGTCCCGGTCCCGCCCTTGGTGATCTCGCCGGTCCCGCCGTCGGAACGCGCTGCCCCCGCGATGTCCAGATGCGCCCACGCGATCCCCTTGCCGACGAACTGCTGGAGGAACACCGCTGCGACGATCGCCCCGCCCCAGCGCGCACCCGAGATGTTCTTCAGGTCGGCGACGTCGGACTCGATGTCACCGGCGTAGTCCTCGAAGAGCGGCATCCGCCACAGCCGCTCGCCCTCTTCCGTCCCCACCTGCGTGAGGCGCTGCGCCATGTCGTCGTCGTTGCAGAAGAGCCCCGTCGCGCGGGTCCCGAGCGCGACCATGATCGCCCCCGTCAGCGTCGCGACGTCGACGATCGCCTGCGGCTGCTGCTCGCTGGCGAACGCGAGCGCGTCGGCGAGGACGAGCCGCCCTTCGGCGTCGGTGTTGAGGACCTCGACGGTCTTGCCCCCGTAGTGGGTGATGACGTCGCCGGGCTTGATCGCGGCGCCGCCGGGCATGTTCTCCGTCGTCGGCACGAGCCCGAGCACCTCGACGGCCGGGCCGATGCGCCCGATCGCGCCCATCGCCGCGATCACGGCCGCGGCCCCCGACATGTCGGTCTTCATCGTCTCCATGCTCTTCGGGTCCTTCAGCGAGAGCCCGCCGGAGTCGTACGTGATGCCCTTGCCGACGAGCACGATCTTGGCGGTCGCGTTCGCCGGCTTGTGGTGGAGCTGGATAAAGCGAGGGGGCTGCGCGGATCCCTGTGCGACGCCGAGGACCCCGCCGAAGCCGCGCTTCCGGAGCTCGTCCTCGTCCCACACCGTGCACTCCAGCCCGGCGACGTCGGCTACCTCACGTGCCCGGCGCGCGAGCGCGTCGGGCGTCAGCGCGCTTGCGGGTGTGTTGATCAGGTCGCGCGCGAGCATCGTCGCCTCGGCGGCCGTGGCTCCGCGCTCGAGCTGTTCCTCGGCGGCGCCGAACACCAGGATCGACTGGATGCGCGGGGGCTTCGGGTCGGACTTGAACTCGGTGAACTTGTAGGAGCCGAGCAGCACGCCCTCGAGAGCCGCCCGCGCCGCGCGTGGATGGTCCACCGGATCGTGCAGGGCGAGAGCGATCGTCGGCGAGTCGAGCAGCCGGCGCCCCGCGGCCCCCGCCGCGCGCCTGACCTCGGCGGGCCCGGCGTTGCCCGGGGGGCCGAGCCCCGCCACGGCGATCGTCTTCGCCGGGAGACGCCCGAGCGTCGGGACGAGCGCGACGTCGCCGGCCTTCCCCTTGAACTGCAGGTCGCGAAGATGCTCGCTCAGCGCTCCGTCGAGCGCGGTGTCCACCTCCGCCGCGGCGCCCCCGGCCAGGTCCGCGCCACCGTTCCCGGCGGTCGCGCCGACGACCAGCGCGTCGCACGCGACGTCGGCCGGACGCTCGTGTGAGGGGGATATCTGAGGTCGCGAAGGCATCGAGGCTCCTTTGCCGTCAAATCCTTGAAGAGGCAGGGGGGCGGGGGTAGCGTGACGGGAGCTTATAGGCCGCACCGGCGGCCCCGGCAATTGCACCGCCATACATCTAGGGCTTGGGGAAGAGCTCTTGACGGCACTATTTCTCGGCGCGCTTGCGCTGGCATGGATCGGCGTTTTTCTGCCCGCCGCGCTGCGGGCGAGGCAAGACGCTCCGCTGTCTTCCGCCGAGGGCTGGAGGCGCCGGATGAGCCTCCTTGCACCCCGTTCCTCGCAACCTCGTTACGTCCTCGTGCCGGCGCGGTCGGATCGTCTCGCGCGCGCCGCGTACCAAAGGGCGCGCGTGCGCCGGATCCGGATCCTCGCGTTCCTCGCCGCCGCCGCCCCCGCCTCGGGCGTCGTCGCCCTGTTCGCCGGCGGGTCGATGTGGGAGGTCCACATCGCGTTCGACTTCTCGCTCGTGCTCTACGTCGCGCTGCTGCTCGAGGCGAAGCGCCGCAGGCAGGAGCGGCTGACCAAGGTCGAGCCGCTCGGCCGCCGCGACGTCGCCGCGGAGCTGTACGAGGACGAGCTCGAGCTGGCGGACGCGCGCCGCCACGCCTGACGCGCCCCGGCCCCGTTTAGGGTGGCCGCCATGGATTTCGGACCGATAGCCGACTCTCTGCGCGCGACGCTCGACGCGAAGACCGCTGCGCGCGAGCGCGGGCTCGCCAGCAGCCGGAGCGCGATCAGATCGTGCGGCAACGCGATCCGGGCGCTGCACCGCTACGAGATAGACGCCGCGACGGCGCTGCTCGACGAGGCCCAGACGCACGTCGACGACGCGCACGCCGCGCTCGGCGAGCACCCGGACATGCTGCACGCGGGCTTCGTCCACGACGCGGAGAAGGAGCTGTGCGAGGCCCGGATCACGTTCGCGTTGATCACGGGGGCCGCGTTCCCGACGCCCGCGGACGTCGGCGTTCCGCCGTCGGCGTACCTGAAGGGGATGGCGGAGTCGATCGGCGAGATGCGCCGCCACATCCTGGACCTGATGAGACAGGGAGAGCTCGCGCGGTGCGAGGAGCTTCTGGGGGCCGTGGACGACATGTACTACGTTCTCGTGTCCATGGACTACCCCGACGGGATCACGTTCGGCCTCCGGCGCCTCACCGACGTGGCGCGGTCGATCATCGAGCGCACGCGCGGGGACTTCACCACTTCGACGATCCAGAGCTCGTTGCGCGAGGCGCTCCAGAAGCACGGCTCTCTGCTGTCGGAGTAGCGCGTGGACCGTCGCAGGCTCGCAGTCGTCGCCGCAGTCGTCGCCGCGGCAGTCGCGGCGATCGTCGTGCTGCTCCTCACCGGTGAGGCCGAGCCCGTGCGCACGTTCGAGGACCGCCCCGGTGACGCGATGTTCGACGAGGGCGAGAACCCCCCGACCGACACGACGCTCGCAGACATCCGCAGCGCGGAGGTGCGGGCCGAGGGGGGCGAGGTCGTCTTCGACGCGCAGCTCGCGGGGCCGATCCCGAACGAGCTCCCCGACGGTACGCTCGACCTGAGGTGGGAGATCTACGAGGGCGGCGACAGCACGTTCCTCATCACGGCGAACCTCGACGTGGGGCCGGTCGCGACGGTCATCGGCGAGCGGAACGACTACGGCGCGAACACGCTCGACGAGACCCTGCCGGGGACGCTGACGATCGTCGAGGACAGGCTGACGATCCGGCTCGACACCGGCGAGATCCCGGACTTCCCGCAGGAGTTCGCGTGGCTGCTCCACACGTCCCTCGATGCGGACCAGGGCGACGCGCAGTCGGCGAGGGCCGAGGACCGGGCCCCCGACGATGGGTTCGGGGAGTACCCGGCCCGTTAGGATGAGCGGCGCGGGCCCGTAGCTCAGTTGGTAGAGCGCACCCCTCGCACGGGTGAGGCCAGGAGTTCGAATCTCCTCGGGTCCACAAGCACGAATCCGCAGGTCAGAGGTGGTTTTCGCCGCCGAATCCGGGGCCTCCAGATCGAGCCCGGAGGGCCTGGGTCATCAATAGGTCATCATCAGGTCGTCGCGGGGGACGCTTGGTGAGGCGCAAGGGCTTCGCCCGACGGACGCCCTCCGGTTCGTTCGACGGGCACAGGTCCCCCCGATGCTTGGGGAGCTCCGCGTCGTCCCGGGAACGCTGACAAGCCTGTCAACGCGCCATCAAGCTGTAGTTGCCGCTTCCCGACGAGCCATGGGCGCCACCCGCCGGACAATCCGAAGTATTTATGTTCGGGCCAAAGAAGAGCCCCTGACACTTGTAGCACCATCGCCAGCCGTACTGCCCAGAGGAACCGGCCGCGTTGAAAACGAGCTTGTAATCGCCGCTCCCCACCGAAGCGTGAGGTCCACCGGCGGGACAATCCGAAGCATTGATGTTGGGGCCGTAAAACATGCCCTGGCACTTGTTGCACCACCGCCAACCGGACTGCCCCGGCGCCGCGGGCCAGTTCACCACGATGTCGTAATTTCCGCTTCCGGTGGCCGCGTGTGCACCGCCCGCCGGACAATCCGAAGCATTGATGTTGGGGCCGTAAAACATGCCCTGGCACTTGTTGCACCAACGCCATCCGTCTTGCCCGACCGTGTAGTCGGCGACGATTCCCGTCACTTGCGCTCCGTTCGATTGCGCCTGTGGCCCCATGCCGAACCGCGCGAACGTCCACCAAACGCCTTGCCACGCACCGTTGCGCTGGTCACCCGTGAGTCGTCCGCTGGTCGCCATATTTGTGAGCGCCGCGACAATGGCGTCGCGCATGTTGAGAAAGCTGGGATTCGCCGGCGACAGCTTGAGAGCGTCGATGACGAGCTGCAACGCGAGGTATTTGTTGGTTCGCCGGCCCATCTCCATCAAAGTGGCGCACCAGATCTCCCCAATAGCGTGGACCCCTGTGTACCGGCCGGTCCCGAGGTCGCCGAAGTCGTCGGGGAAGCTCGAGTTGTATGGATACAGGCGAATGCCGCCGGCGTTGTTGAGGAGCCAGCTCCCCACGACGATTGAGTTGTTTATCGTGCACGCAATGTAGTCACTCCACCCTTCACCCATTCCTCCACTTTGGATCGAATCAAGAGCGTTTGAGTTCGCCGGACCTCCAACAAGCCGGTTCGTAATTCCGTGGGTGAATTCGTGATACACGACGCTGGAGTCGAATGCGGTGTGACGATTCGTCGGGGTGTAGAGACCCATGTTCATCACCGGCGACTGTCCGTCGACCGGAGTCAACATGTTGGCCGTTCCGGGTACCGCCTGAGGCCAGGATCTGGCGTCTACGGAATCTGCTTGCAGGCCGCCTCGTCCAAAGTTGTCCTTTTGAAAGTTGCCGTCGGGTTCCGTGAATCCAAGCATGTAGGAGAAATCGTGCATGTAACAGCACAAGTAGAAGGTGTTGAGGATCTGCTGATCGGATCCCATTGCGGAAGCGGGGTTGAAGTTGACCGTGTTACCGCTCGTCGTGCCTGTGACTGCGCCTCCGTTCCCGACATGCGCGTTCGTGGAATTGCCTACCGTCGCGTTGGTGCTCACCCAATCGTTAGGGAAGTTCGCGGGGAGGCCGGATGCGACATACAACAGGCTGTAGTCGCCGCTTCCCGAGGCATTGTGCGCGCCGCCGTCAGGGCAGGCCGAGCCAGTGTTAAGCCCGAAAAAGAGCCCCTGACATTTGTTGCACCAGCGCCACCCATGCTGTCCGCCGGCGAGAGGGCTTTGATTGACCAGAACGTAGTTCCCACTGGCTGTTTGAGCGTGCGTGCCGCCCGCGGGACAGTCCGACGACGCTATGTTGGGGCCGTAGAAGAGTCCCTGACATTTGTTGCACCAGCGCCAGTTTTGCTGTCCCGGGTAAAGCGCGGCATTTTGGACAAGCCTGTAGTTGCCGCTGCCTGTCTGGACATGCGTGCCGCCCGTGGGACAGTCCGACGACGCTATGTTGGGGCCGTAGAAGAGTCCCTGACACTTGTTGCACCAGCGCCAGTTTTGCTGTGTCGTGGTGGGAAATGGAAGCGCATAATCGACGATCGGCCGAGGGAAAGGAGTGCTCTGTCGCGCCGTCGACCCGTCCACGCGGTAGACGTTCCCCGTAGCCGCGACGTGCTGAACCGTCTGTCGGCAGTAGAGAATTCGACCGGACTCCGCGTCGACCAGCGTCTTGTACGCGGCAAAGTGGTTGGGGAAGGTCGTGGAGACCCGCCACGCGAGCCTCAGCTCATCGTTGAGGGGGAACCATACGAGTGAGGCGACGATCGGCTCCGCGAACGGGCCCGGTTCGAGGACGGTCCGTCTCCTTGGTCCTTTATCCGTTCGCTGCACCTTGGGCTCGAGGCCTTCGAGGTCGACGCGCAGCGGCTCCAGCGGCTGCCCAAACTGGTCGACCTGTCCGGCTTCGTCAGGATCGGGCTCTGCTACATGCCGAGCGGCAGCAAGAACCGCTTCCTCGACGCGGATCGACGGCTCCGCGCCGCTGGTGGTGCCGACCGTCACCGTGCTCCCCACGGCGTCGAGCAACTTTCCCTCCGGGCCGAACCGTACGGACGTGGCCGACTGGAATATGGGGATTCCGAGATGGAGCTGCTGCAGGTTCACGACCTTGGCGCCGCTGCTCGTCTCTTGGACCTCGGGATCTGGACTGAATTCGGCAGTTTCGGGTGCCAGGCCTAGAGCCGGGCTTATCGATCGTGCGTAATCAAGCGCACGGGCAATGACGTCACCCTCCTCTGCGGGGGCCCCCTCCGAAACGACCGCCGCCGGATTGCCAGTGGTGGCGTCCATATTCGCGATACGTATGCGGTGGTCGCCGCGGAGGTCATCAGAGACCCGGCTCGCGACCGAGTCCAGGTTGGCCCTCCGCTCCTTAGTTGCCCGATTCTCCGAAAAGTTCCTGACGTCGAGTTCTCGCGCCATGACCTGCCACCTTCCCCACTTCGGTGCTGCGTCGTCCAAGCATTCTCCCAATCACCCTTTTTTACAAGCGGCCTGCCAAAGTGGTGGACTCGGAGTTAACAGGATCGGGGTGGCGCATCTCGGGTGTGTCGGAGGTTCGGTGTGACCGTCACGGAAGGTGGCCCGATTTATTACCTCCTCTCTGCCGAACGAGATGGCGCCGTTGTCTTCTACCTCGCAAAGAAGGTTTCGATCCTGTCGAGGTGGTCGCCGCGCAGCTCCTGTACCTGCAGGGTGTCCAGGAGCCTGAACCGGTGTCCTGCGTCGGCGAGACTGTCCGCTCGTTCGAAGCTGGTGACGAGGGTCCACAAGCGCCCAATAAACGGACCCGCTGGCCTGAAGGACCCTGAATATGTGCTCAGCAATGGCAATTTGTGCAGGTCCTCGGTCTAGTTCCGGTGGACGCCAATCTCCCCTCGCACGGGTGAGGTCAGGAGTTCGAATCTCCTCTCGTTCACAAGCCCGGAACAGCGGGTTCAGAGGCGGGTTTTGCCGTTGAACGTGAGGCCGGCACGTCCCCCCCAGGGGCTCGGCCATCAACGGCCCCCGATGCCCGAATTGCGCCTTAGAGGCGTATCGTGGGCTCCTAGCTAGCACCCGAGGGGGGTGGCTCCATGGTCGGCGTCCGGGGCTCGAAGGTTCCGTTGTTCTTGCTTCTTTCTCTTTCTTTCTCCGGGTTCGCGATGCTCGCGCCCACAGCCTCCGAGGCCGCCAAGGCGTGTGCGGCGCCGGCTACACCTCTGAAGTTCGACAAGCAGAAGTACATCGACATGACCCGCGCCGGCGGGGAGCCGACCGTAGAGCAGCATCCCGACGGGACTCTGATGTACGGCTCTCACGCGGGGACGACGCACTTCTACACACCGGCAGCGGCCGACCCGACTACGGCGGCATTCGTCGAGAACTACACCGGCCAGACCTACTACTACTTCAGCAAGGACCACGGGAAGACGTGGACGTTCCAGGACCGGACGCTTCCGCCGAACAACTCGCCCTTCACCGGGTTCTCGGACCCCGAATACGCGATCGACGCGGCGGGGCAGGTCTACATCTCCGAGATCAACCTCGCGAACGTCGCGGTGTCGAAGGCGCCGGGGTCGGACGAGCCGTTCACACTGCAGAACTTCTTCGCCCAGACGATCAGCGACCGCCAGTGGATGGAGGCGGACAAGAAGGACGTCCTCTATCTCGTCGGCAACGAGCTCGGTGGCGGCACGTTCCCCACCGACCCCGTCGGGAACCAGGGTCACTTCCTGCATCGCAGCACTGACGGGGGCAAGACGTTCACCGCGGGCGTCGACGACGGCGCCGGCCTCGGAGACCTGCAGATAGATCGTAGGAACGGAACGCTTTACGAGGCCTACTACGACAACGGCGTCCTCTCGATGACCGCGTACCGCCAGGCGCGGAAGGGGAACCTCGAGAAGCGCGAGACGAACCCGATCGCCGCCGGCGTCAGCATGCTGTCGCACTGGCCGTCGTTCGACATCGACTCCAGCGGGAACCTCTACGTCACCTGGGACGAGAGCGGACAGGGCGACCGCGGCCCCGGCATCTGGTACTCGTACTCGACGGACGGCGGCAAGAAGTGGAAGGCGCCCACCCGCGTCGACACGAACGGCAACACAGACATCTGGCCGTGGCTCGCGGTCGGCGACGACGGGCGGGTCGCGGTGGCCTGGCTGGGCGCGAACCAAGCTCTTCCGAACCACGACGCGGAGACCGCAGGCGATCAGGAGTGGCGGATCTACATCGCCCAGACGCTGACAGGTCTCGGCTGTAGCGGCTCGACGTCCCCCGGCTTCAAGGTGACGACGGCGACCCCGCGGGCCGTGCACACGAGCACGATCTGCCAGGGCGGCACGATCTGCCAGGCCGAGAGGGTCGACCGCCGCCTGGGTGACTTCTTCACGATCGAGATCGACAACTCGGGCCATGTGTGGGGCGGTTACTCCGACACGGCAGAAGGCGGAGCCACCGCGCTTCCGGGCTTCGTGCACCAGTCGGGCGGGACGCCGTTCATCCGGCAGGCTGCCACCGGCACCGGACCGGGCGACGGCGGAGGGAACTCCGGCAACGGAGGGGGTTCCTCCGGTGGGGGAGGCGGCGGCGAAGACGAGTCGAACGGGTCCGGCGGCGGTGAGGAAGCCGCGGACGACGGCGATGCGGCCGCGGCCCCGGCCGAGAGGTCGAGCCTCGCTGCGACCGGTGCCGCGATCCTGAAGTTCGTGGTGGTCGGCTTGGGTCTGATCGTCGTCGGTGCGTGGATCAAGCGGCGCACGGCGAAGGCTTGATCGCATCTCTCGCTCGGCCGGCGCTTTCGTCGCTGTAACGCTGATCGCCTCTTTGTCGACGGGATGCTCGGCGACGGCCGACCGCGGCAAGCCCGTCGCGTCGTGCACGATCCCACCCGAGATCGATCCTCCTTCGGACCTTCCCGCGGACTTCCCGCAACCGGCCGGAGTGACGCTCACCGAGTTCCAGGTCAAGAAGAAGTTCGTGTCTACAGAGGGCTACGACGAGCGCTCGGTGGAGGAGCTGTTCGAGGCCGCCCGCCCCGCCCTCACCGACAACGGCTTCGACGTGGTCAACAGCGATTACGAAGGATTCGAGGCCGAGCTCTATTTCGCCAAGGGCGACGACCTGGCCGGCATCCTCGCGTTGCGTGAAGCCGTCTGCGACGGGTACGTGAAGGTGAACGTGATCTACGACCCGCTGGAGACCGAGGCCGGCAAGAAGGCGGTCAGGAAGACGAGACGCCTATCCGGCGAAGGTTAGGCAGAGCGCGTCGGCCCGCTGGGGCGCCGACGAGCCTCAGCGGGAGGAGCCGCTACCGGTCCTTGATGAAGATGTCGCAGTCGTTGTTGATCTGGTAGCCGCCGCCGCTCCACGCGCAGATCCAGAACCAGTCGGGATCGGCCCCCGGGCAGTTCTGGCGGATAACCGTGATCGTGCATGTGTCGGCCGGGACGGCTGCGGTTGCCGTCGCGGCGGAAACGTTCAATACCCACGTTACGAGCGCCAGTGACAGAAGAACGGTGCGCAGTAGCCTCACGGTTTCGCCCCCTATTGTCGTCGTTCCACCCAGATTGGCCGGCAACCTACCACTTGCCGAGGTCGCTTTGCTTGGCGCCTGTATGCCACATTCGTAGTACGGTTATGGCATGGCTCGGGCGAGGATCAGCACCACCGTTGACGCCGATTTGCTCGCGCAGGCGCGACGGTCGCGTGCGGGCGCTGCGGATTCGGTTCTCATCGACGAGGCACTGCGGGCGCTGCTGGCTCGGCAGCGCACCGCCGAGATCGACCTCAGCTACGCGGCGTACGACCGGCAACCCCTCGATCAAGGCGACGAGTGGGGTGACCTTGCCTCTTTCCGGGACGCTGCGGGCGCCTCGTGACCGCGCTTCCGGGTCGCGGTGAGGTTTGGTGGTGCGAGCTTCCTGACGTCGGGCGGCGGCCAGTCGTCGTGCTGTCACGGGATGCAGCCATCCCCCGTCTTCGGCGGGCGCTCATCGGGCCCTGTACGACCACGATGAGGGGCATTCCGAGCGAGGTGCTGCTAGAGCCGGGCGAGGATCCGGTTCCGCGCGCGTCGGCCGTCAACCTCGACACAGTCGAGAGCGTCTCCATCGGGACGCTCGTCGAACGCCTCGGCCGGCTTAGTGACGACCGCATGCGTCAGGTCTGCGACGCCCTAGCGATCGCAGTCGCGTGCGAAGGCTGAGCTAGAGGGTCCGCTGGTGATCGCGGCCCCTGGGGCTGTCAGGTCGCCGACAGACAATGCGGCCCCCGCGTCGCATCGTTCGAGAGGTGGTTCTACGAAAGACGCGCGGCCCCCGTAATGCCTTTCGCCTTGACTCCGTTGGACATCGCGAGATAACAAGGGGACTAAGGGGCCGGTCCAGCAGGGGAGCCGATCTACCTATGAGTTCGCAGCGATGAGTGAGCTGCGCGTCTTCCTTCTGGGCGGCGTCCGGGTCCTGCTCGGCCCCTCGGGGGCCGAGGCCGCCCTCCCTCGGTCGAGCGAGGCCTTGCTCGCGTACCTGATGCTCTCGCGCAACCGCCGGCACCCGCGCGACTCACTCTGCGAGCTGTTCTGGCCTGAGCTCCCGCCCGGGCGAGCCCGTGGCGCGCTCAGCACGACGCTGTGGAGGCTGCGTCGGGCGCTGGAGGGGTCCGCCCCCCGCGGGACCTACCTCTCGACGTCGCCGACCGGTGAGGTCGGGTTCAACGAGGGGGCCGAGTACTGGCTCGACGTCGAGGTGCTCGAGTCGCACGTGGCCGCGACGCTGCGCGAGCGCGGACGCGGGCTCGACGCGGGGGCCGCGGCGAGGCTCGCGACCGTGCTCGACCTCTACACCGGCGATCTCATGGAGGGCGTCTACGACGAATGGGTCGAGGCCGAGCGCCAGCGGGTCCGCGTGCTCTACCTCGACGGGCTCTCACAGCTCCTCGACCATTACCAGCGGAGCGGCGCGCTGGACGAGGCGATGGCGTGGGGGCAGCGGATCCTGCACCTCGAGCCGCTGAGCGAGGAGGTGCACCGGCGGATGATGGAGCTGTACGCCGCCAGCGGGAGGCGTCCGCTCGCGCTCCGCCAGTACGAGGCGTGCCGCAAGGTGCTCGCGTCGGAGCTCGGCATCGGCCCGATGGACGAGACCGTCGCTGTCTACGAGCGGCTCGTGCGCGGCAACGGCTGCGCGGCGGAGGAGCAGTCCGCCACCGGCGACGCCGCCGAACGCGCCGAGCTGGACTCGATCCGCGAGCGTCTCCACAGGGCGCGCGAATCCGTCGAGAGCGCGCTGGACGCGCTCGAGCATGTCGAGGCGAGGCGCGCCGAACGCGCCGGCGGAGAGAGGTCGCGGACGACGCGGTGACCGTGGCGTGACGCCCCCCCTGTAGACCGTCGCAGAGGAGCGGGCCGAAGCCTGCTCCCGGGGAGGGCGAGTGGGCGAGGCAACGCGATTGGACCAGGCGGTCACCGCCATGCTCGGCGTGATGGACGACTACCTCCCCGCGGCGGCACCCCCGCTCCCCACACCGTCGGTCTCCGTCGCAGGGCTGCAGGAGCGGTCCGCCGGCATCGGGGGCAGACGCGGCACGGACTTCCTCGGCGGCCTCGGCGTAGCGGAGCTGAAGGCCGTGCGCGTGGACGCGCTCGTGCGCTATCTGCTGTGGGCGTCCGACGTCGACGGCGCGGAGCAGCAGACGACGGACGTGACGGAGCGCCTGCTCACGGACCGGGAGGCGCTGCACGGCAAGGGCGTGCTGCGTCTCACGCTCGAGTCGGTCTCTCCGGCGGATCACCTCGCACCGGCGCAGGGGTGGCGCAAGAGCGTCGAGTACCGCGTGCTCTACGAGCACGTGTTCGTCGACTCCGACGGCGCCGCGAGCCTCATCAGCCGCATCCCGATCGACAGCGACGTCGACGAGCGGGACTCCGCCGCGCACGAACGGTCGCTCGTCACCGACGAGATGGCTCGGTGGGCCGAGGACGTCCCCGCGCTGGTCGCGCGCGGGCGCTTCACCGTCACCGGGCTCAGCGTCCTCGTCACGGACTTCGGACCGGGGCCGGCCGGCGCGGTCTCCATCACGCGCACGCACGACGGAGCGGCCGGGCCGCCGGCGCCGTACGCGTCCGTCGATGCGTTCCTCGACGCGGTCGCGGGAGACGGCTCGCCCCAGCGCCACGCGCAGCTCACGTTCCCGCAGTTCCCGTCGTTCGAGGCCGCGCTCGACTCCGCGGGCGAGGACGTGACGCTCGGCGACCTCGACGGCGACGGGCAGCCCGACCTGTACCGGCAGCGCCGCCTCCGGATCGACCCGCCGATCGTGCTCGGGCATCCGTCGGAGCGGCTGGAGATCGCCTACGGCGACCCGGCGTTCGCGGGCGTCTGCTACGTGCGGGTCGAAGGGGCGTGACGGGGTTGAGGCAGTTCGTGAGCAGACGCAGCGGAACGCGTGAGGTCTGAGGAGAGGGAGGACTGGGATGGCCGAGATGGTGCTGCCGGGTGTCTACGTCGAGGTGCGGCCCGAAGGGCTGATCATCCCCGGGAGGGTGGGCGTCAACACCGTCGGGATCGCAGGGACCGCGAGCAAAGGCCCGCTCAACCAGCCCGTGGTGCTCGGCAGCTACAGCGAGGCCGTCGAGCGCTTCGGCGCCTACGACCGGTGGATCGACGGCGCCAGTGACGAGCTGACGCTGACGCGCGCGCTCGAGCTCGTGTTCACGCACGGCGCCACGACGGTGATCGCAGTACGGATCAGCGGCAAGGACGCGGGGCAGAACGACGTCGCGGCGGAGGCGACGGTCGCGCTTGCCGGAGGGGGAGGCGACGCCGCGATCCTCAAGGCGACGTCGCCGGGAACGTGGGGCAACGACCTCAGCGTCAACGTCGGCCCGGCCGACGAGCCTCCGTTCGTCGAGGCCGAGGAGCTCACGGCCGCACCGTGGGACCTCGCGCACACGCCGGTCGCGAGCGCGCGCAACCGCATCGAGCACTTCGACGGTGCGACGGGCTTCACGCGCCGGCTCGACATCCGCTACGACAACCCGAACCCGCCGACGGGGTCGGAGGTCAACGTCGACACGACGTCTGGGGCCCTCACTTTCCAGACCGCGCCGGACGCGGGCGACAAGATCGTCGCCTCCTACGCGGTCGATCCCGCCACCGGGGTCAAGGTCACGATCCGGCGGATGCGCGGCCAGGAGGTCGCCGCCGAGGAGTCCTACAACGTCGTGAGCGGGACCGACGTCGTCTCCACGCTCAACGACCCGCTGAACCCGTCGGCGCTCGTGACGGGCGAGGCCGGCCCGGCTGCAGGGACGTTGCCGGTGCAGAGCCCGGCGGGTCAGTTCAAGCAGTTCGCGGGCGGGAGCAACGGCGAGGCCGCGGGTGCGGGCGACTACAAGGCGGGGCTCGACCTCCTCTCGAACGAGGACGCTCACATCATGGTGGCGGCAGGACAGGACGCGTCGTTCGCGGACGAGCTCGACGCCCACTGCCAGAACGCGTCGACCGACTCGCTGAAGCACGACCGCATCGGCGTCATCGGCTCGGGGCTGGGCACCGCGGCGAGCCTCGACTCGATCCGGGGACACACGATCGCGAGCGACCGGCTCGTGTTCGTCGCGCCGGGCGTGCAGGTCAACGACTCCGGCGCCCCCGGGCAGCCCCTCGTGGACCTGCCCGGCGCGTACGCGGCGGCCGCGGTGGCGGGGCGGCTCGCCTTCTATCCGCCGCACGTGAGCCTCACGAACAAGACGCTCGCGGTGAGCGGCCTCAGCGAGGTCTTCACCCCGCCCCAGCTGTCGCAGCTCCTGAAGGCGCGCGTGCTCCCGCTCGAACGGCGCCAGGGCTATCGCATCGTCCGCGGGATCACTACGTCGACGAACACCGCGTGGCTGCAGATCACGACCCGGCGCATCGTCGACTACGCGAAGTACGGCGTGCGGTCGGCGGCGGAGCCGTACATCGGCTTGCTCAACAACGCGCGCGTCCGCGGCGCGATGCGGGCGACGGTCAACAGCTTCCTCTCCGAGATGGTCGACGACGAGATGCTCGTCGGATACGAGCTCGACGTCACGGCGACGCGTGACGACGAGCGCAAGGGTGTGGCCCGCGTGACGATGGTGCTGCGCCCGGTCTTCAGCATCGACTTCATCAAAGTCACGATGTTCCTCGAGTAAGGAGGGGGCGCAAATGGCCATGACAAGGGTCTTCACGGGGGCCAACGGGACGCTGACCCTCGGGCGGAACACGGACAATCCGGAGGGCGCGGACGCGGACGCGATCCTCGACACCTACGAGACGAACACCGTCGGACGCGTCTCCGGCGTGACCGTCCGCGTCGACACGCAGCTGGAGGAGTTCCACGAGATCGGGCGACGCCACGCGGCCTCGTTGCACCCCGGGAACATCCACATCTCCGGCACGGTCGGCCGCGCCTACGTGAACGGCGCGCTGCTGATGCTGCTGATGGGGCGCGGGGGCCTTCTCGCGCAAGCGGCGGAGCCCTACGTGCAGCCGACGTTCCACATGCAGCTCGACCTGACCGACCCGGCGGTTCCCGGGACCACCGCGGGGCTCATCCTCTTCAACGTCCACTTCCAGAGCTGGTCGTACGTGCTGCCCGAGGACGACTTCGTGATGGAGGACCTCGCGTTCAAGGCCCTCACGATCAGCGTCGTCGACTCCGAGGCACCGGCCGGGGGCGGAGAGGCCGTCGAGAAGACGCCGCAGTTCCCCGAGGCGTAGCGGGACGTGTCGCTCACCGCGGAAGACCTTCTCGCCGGCAGCGCCGCCACCCACGAGGTGGAGGTCCCTCCCGACGTCCTCGCTCCGGGGGGCGCCGGGGAGACGGGCGGCGGCCGCATCGTCCTACGCGCGTTGACCGTGCGCGACCTCCAGCGGATCGCGCGCGCGGCCAAGGACGACGCGGAGCTCTCCGCGACGCTGATGATCCACCACGCCCTGGTCGAGCCGGCGTTGAGCATCGAGCAGGTGTCGCAGTTGCCTGCCGGCGCCGCGCGCTTCATCGTCGACCGCGTCAACTCCGTCAGCGGGATCGGGATGCCGCGCGACGAGCTCGCGGAGATCGTCCAGGCGCCGCTCGCGCGCGCTTGCGTCGTGCTGGCGAAGGAGTTCGGCTGGACACCGGAAGAGGTCAGCGGGATGACGATCGGACAGATCCTGCTCTACCTCGAGACCTCGGGCGCGGGGGCGTGACGGCCAGGCCGCAGATCGCGGACGCGACTGCTGCCGCGCGGCACGAGCTCGACGGGGGGCGGGCCGCGCGGGCGGTGGCGGCCGACCTGTACTCCGCGCACCTGAGGAGGGCGGCGCTCGCGCGCTCCGCCCGTTGGATCGAGGAGCTCTCGGCGACGATCGCGACGGTGGGGCCGCTGTCGGACTGGAGGGCATCGCTCGAAGACGCGCTCGAAGACGCCGACGTTTCCGCAACGGAGGCGTGGGAGAGCGCGCGGTCGCGGCGGGAGCCGGGGGGCCGCGGCGCGGGCTCGACGTCCGGCAGGACGCGCCACCGCCCGCCGCCGAGACGTGCGGACGAGGGCGCGCGCGCGGAAGCCGCAGCCGAGGGCGGGAGCAATGGCGCGCAGAGGAGACGATCCGGCGCGGCGGGCTCACGCGGGAGGCGCCGTGGGCAGACCACCGCGGGCGCATCCGAGAGCGGGCGCGATGGCCGCGAGCACGGCTTTCCGATCGACGGGCACGAGGGCCGTCCCGGTACGGCGGGAGCCTTTCGAGACGAACGGGAACGTGGAGACGCGGACACCTCCGCATCGGGCGACGTATTGCGTCGACGACCGGTGTCACGGCGCGCTCCGGTCGCGCCTTTAGCCGGGGCCGGCTGGGGGACCGGCGCGGCCCCCGCATGGAGTCGGGACCCCGGCGTGCGATCGCCGCTCTCGGCGATGGCGGCGCGGACGGCAGCACGCCTGCACGATGCTGCCGCGTGGCCACCGGCGCGACGCGTGGATGCCGCCGCATGGCCGGCGGAGCGCCTCGCGGCCGCCGCCCCTCTAGCCCCCGTCTTCGCCGCTGCAATCCATGCTCCCGCAGAGGGCGACGTTGCGACCGGGGCCGGCGCGCGCACTTCGGATGAGCCGGCGCCGCGCGGCGCGAGCGGCGTGGCCGCGGCGGATGGTCTTGCCGGTCTGCGGGCCGCGCTGTCGTCGGAGTGGAACCGCCACGTCGACGGGGAGCGAGCGCCGGCGGAGATCATCGCGATGCTCCACGGTCCGCGTCCGTTGCACCGCGCGGCCCCCGCGACCGGGCCCGGCATGAGCGAAGGGGACGACGAGCAGGTGGCAACCGGCGCGGCACACCGCGACGCGGCCCCCGGGGCCCGCGAGCGGTCGCGACCGTTGGTGCCGGAAGCGGCTACGGAGCGCGCCGCCCGCGCGCGTCCGGCTGTGCCGGGCTGGAGCGAGCTCTCCCGGACGGGTTCGGTGGAACCGCTCGAGCACGCCGGCAAGCCGGTGCCGGAAGGCGCCGCCGTGCGCGCCTCCCGCGAGCGCCCGGTCGCGCCGGCGTCCGCCCCCGTTCCGCGCTCCGGCTCGGTGGTACCGGTCGAGCATCCCGGCGCGACATCGGCGGCCGCTACCGGCCTCGTCCACGCGCAGTCGACCGCCGGCGAGGCCGCGCCCGGGCCGGCGGGCGCCGGGGCCGACCCGTTCGAGGACCTGGACGACCTCGCGGAGCGCGTCGGGACGATCCTGCGAGAGGAGGCGCGCCGCAGTGGCATCGACGTCTGACGTGCGCGCGGCCTGCTGATGCGTCCGATGGTCGACGACCTCGAGCTGCCGAACGTGCAGGAGATCGTGACGCGCGACCACCGTGACCTCGTGCAGCACAAGGTCCCGGGCATGGACGGGAGCCGCGTCCAGAACCTCGGCCGCGGCGCGACGTTCGTGGAGGTGCACGGCATCGCGGCCGGAGCAGACGCCCTCGAGTTCGTGGACCGCCTCGAGGAGAAGCACCGCACGCGCCGTCCGGCCCCCTTCGTCGCGGACATCGTCGCCGCGTCGCGGATCGAGTCGTTCGTCGTCGACGACGTGCGCGTCGAGGAGGTCGGGGGCAAACCCGCGCGCTACGCCTACACCGTCGTGCTGCGCGAGCACGTGGAGCCCGTCGTCGCTGAGCCCGACACCGGGATAGACGACGGCCTGCTCGAAGACGCGCAGGGCCTGATGGCGGACGTCACCGACGGGCTCGCGCTCGGGACCGAGTTCGCGACGGCCGTGTCCGGCTTCGCCGCGGATCTCGGGGACCTCTTCGGGCGGCTGCAGGCATTCAAGCAATCGGTCGAGCAAGCGGACGGATAAAGGAGAGGGACATGCCCGGCAACCTGTACGAGGACCTTCGCAACGCGCTCCGCTCGTTCAAGGCGTTCATGGACGCGAACGTGGGGACGGTCAGGCCGGCCTACCGGGCCCTCATCCGCGTCGTCCCGCGGCTGGAGTCGCTGGTGGGCGAGCTGAACGACCTGCTCGGCCGCGTCAAGACCGAGATCCAGAACCTGAACGTCAGCGCGATCCAGGGCCTGGACCAGGTGTCGACCTTCACCGAGCAGGTCGAGACTTTCCTCACGTCCGCGCGCACGCTGCTGCCGTCGGAGGCAGCGACGATCGACGAGATCACCGCCGCGCTGGACGTCGTGGGCGGCCTTCCCTCCGTCGACGAGGTGAAGGGCGAGATCATCAGCCTGATCGACGCCATCCGCGCGCACCTGACGAGCCTCGGCCAGGCGTGAGGCCGGTCCTCGGCTCCCTGGAGCTGCAACAGGTCGAGCGCCTGACGGTCGACGAGGACCTCGTCCTCGCGCACCATCAGGTCGCGGCGCTCGACGGCGACTTCCTGCAGGAGCTCGGGCGGCGCTCGGCGCGGCTCACGCTCGGCGGGGTCGCCTCGGGGGCCGAGGCCGCCACTCACCTGGAGAGCCTGCGGGAGGCCTTCCGCTCGCTCGAGCCGGTCGACTTCACCGCGGACATCGCGACCGCGACGCGGATCGGCCGGGTGCTGATCGAGGACATGGCGGTGCGCGAGCTCGCCGGCAAGCCCGCGCGCTTCGAGTACGCGTTGACGCTGCGCCAGTACACGCCGCCTCCTCCCGAGGAGACCGAGGAGCCACCTCCCATCCCTCCCGTCCCGCCGCCCCCGGTGGACACCGCGACGCTGATCGTCGAGGTGGTCGTGGAGGGCGACCCGGACTTCGACTACAGCCGCGTGCAGCTGCTCGCCGACGGAGTGGCGGTAGATGCCGCCTCGTAGCCTGACGAACCGGACGGGGTCGACGTGGGTCGAGCCGGTCGATCCCGGCGATTACGCGCTCAACGCGACGGTGCTGGACCCGCCGATGGTCGGCACCGCGTCGGCCGCGGCGCGCCGCGGCCAGACGACCACGGTCACTATCACGCTGCGGCCCGGAACGGCGGTCGCCCAGGCGTTCGTCGTCTCGTTCCGTTACAACAGCGCGTTCGTCGAGCCGTGCGCGCGCCCGGTCCTGCGGGCGATCCAGGCGCGGGCCGCGGCGAACCCGGCCGAGAAGATGCTGATCGTCGGCCATACCGACAAGTCCGGGTCGTCGGCGTACAACCAGTCGCTCGGCGAGAGAAGGGCACGCGCGGTGTTCGCGTACCTGACGTTCGGCCGCGCGGCGCAAGCGTCGGTGGACGAGTGGACCGAGCTTCGCCGCAGACGACCGGCCGGCGCCGTCACGACGCTCGCGGACACCTGGGACGTCCGCGAGTACCAGCACATGCTGCAGGACCTCGGCTTCTACCCCGGCGCCATCGACGGCCGCGACGGCCCGCTGACGCAGGAGGCCGTGAACGCGTTCCGGTGCTCGGTCGGGCTACCCCCGGGGACGATGGACGACCCCGCGTGGGACAGGCTGATCCGGCGGTACATGGGCCAGGACACCATCGCCATTCCCGAGGCGAAGTTCTTCGCCAACTGCCCGGGCGAGATCCTGAAGTGGGTGGCGTGCGGTGAGGAGGCCCCGCTTCCGACGCCGCAGCCCACGAGGGGGACCGCGCACCGCCCCTACCGGCGCGTCGAGGTGCTGTTCGTGACCGAGGCGGCGCTGCCGTGCGCGGTGCCACAGCCGGACACGTTCAACCTCCCGGCGGCGGGGTCCGTGGGCTCGGGCTGGTGCGTGGGGCCGGGGGCCGCAAACGCCCACTGCTGCTTCGGGAGCCGTGACTGCGCGAACGTGACGCCTCCGCAGTGGTGCATCCAGCCGGCCGAGCCGCAGACGATCCAGGTCACGGGGACGCTTCGGAGAGAGGTCCGCGCTACGAACGGAACGGTCACGCTGACGCCGGTAGCCGGCGCGCGCTTCGTGTTGATCACGCCCGACGGCGAGTTCAAGCAGGGAGAGCAGACCAGCGGCGAGCCGATCGTTGCGCGGACCGCCGCCAACGGGAGCTTCGCGTTCCCCGACCTGCGTATAGGCACGTATCACCTCGAGCTGCGGGAGGTAGGTCTCGCGCGTCTGGCGGAGGAGACGGCGCAGGACGCCGAAGGACCTTCGGTGTGCAAGAGGCTGGCGACGGGGACGGACGCGCTCGACGTCGTCATCCCGGCGGCGCCGGTGCTGCGCCAGATCACGCTGCCGGTCGTCGCGCACCTGATGACCGCCCTCAACTTCAACTCGCGCGCGATCCGGACGTGTCCCAATCCCTTGGACCCGAGCGTGACGCTGCCGCAACGGACGGCCAAGACCGCAGCCGACGTTCGGACGCTGTTCGACGGCGTGAACCGCATCTGGGAGCAGGGCCGGGTCAGGTTCGACGTCGTCGACATCGTGGAGGAGGTCTTCGCGCATCCGGATCGTCCGGACTGCGCCGTGGACGCCAACGAGGTCGGGCGGATCCTCCTGGGCGCCGCACATCCCGGCGTCATCAACGCGTACTTCTTCGGAACGAGCGCAGCGAGCGGAGAGGCGGGCGTCCACACCGTGGCGAGGCGCGTCGATGCAAGCACGGGGGCCGTCCTCGACATGGCCGAGGGTGTCTCGATGGGCGACACCGTCCTCATGGAGCTGTTCTCCGGGTTCCCGCCGATCCCCACGGACATGACGGGCTCCGGCCCGGCCGCCGTGCAGGTCATGGCACACGAGCTCGGGCATTACCTGACGCTCGACCACGTCACGACGTCGCCGGCGCCCGACCGCTTGATGCTGCCGCACACCAGCACTACGAACCAGCACCTGATCAGTGGCGAGGTCGACCAGGCGAGGACGTCGCAGAACGCCCACGATTGCGCCCCCCTGTCCCTGACGGTGACGGGCGCCACCGCGTCCGGAGGGACGCGCAGCGGACTGTTCGTCGCCCCTGTGGCCGCGGGCGCAAACGTGACGATCGACGCGCAGATATCGCCCGAGCTGCTCGCGGCCGGGACCGTCACCTGGGACGGTGGGACACCCGGCGCCAACCCGCTCCAGCGGATCGTGTCGGCCTCCGCCGCGACGGTAGAGAAGGTCAAGGCGACCTATACCCCGACCGCGGGGGGCCACCAATCGACGACGTTCGTCCGCATCCTCGTGACGGGGTTCAGGCTGAACGTCACCGGCGCTACTGCGACGCCTCCCGGGAGCACGACGTTCATCGCCCGGCCCGACCCGCTCGGTGTCGTGACGATCGACGCGGTGCTCGACAGGCTGCCGGGCACGTTCACGCGCGACCTCGTCGTGTGGTCGGGCGGCATCGAGAACGTCGACCCGTTGCGGCGAACCGTGCCGCGCACGGTCGGCCAGACGGTCGTGAGCGCGACCGTTGCGGGCGTCACCCAGACCGTAACCATCGTGATCTTCGACCTCGCGATCGCGCCCGCGGCCGCGCCCTTCTCGCCGCCGCTGGCGAACGTCATGATCGAGGGGATCGCGAACCCCGACCGGCGGCAGGTCCGTCAGGCGAACCTCGCCGCGGGACAGGCCGCGTCTCTGTTCCGCGCGCGCGCGGACCTCCCCGGCGTCGCGGCGAACACGGTTCCCGCGACGCTGGCCAGCGTGGGCCCGGACGGGGCGGCGATAGAGACCGTGAACCTCGTCCTCACGAGGTCCGCGCCCGGAAGCGACACGTTCGTCTCCCTGCCGCTGCTCGCGATCCCGGTCGTCGCCACGAGGGCGGGGATCACGTTCGTCGCGCCGCAGGACATGGAGATCGTCCTCGCGCGTGCAGGCGGCGCGCTGACGCTGCGTGTGCCGGGGATGTTCGGAGGGCAGACCGCGCAGACCACCGTCAGGGGACGCGTCATGCGTCTGTTCATCCAGGGCTTCGACCGCTCCGGGATCACGGCGGCGGCCATCGACCGTCACATCGCCGCCGCGGCGGCCGCGTGGGCACAGGCAGGGATCGAGGTACGGCGGCGGTCCGTGCTGGTGGGGGTCGTCCCTCCGCCGGGCCTGCTCGACATCAACCACACCGACGACACCGGGATCAACCTGACCCAGGACGAGCTGCAGCTCGTCGGGCGGGCAGCTCCGTCGCCCGCCCGGAGCCCGGTCGCGAGCGACGTGAACGTCTATTACATCCGTTCCCTCCAGGGATCCCCGTGGGGCATCGCCTTTCCGAACACGAACGTCATCGCCCTCGAGGGAGGCGTCATCGACTCCTCGCTCGCCCACGAGATCGGGCACCACGTGATCACCGCGTGGGGCGGGGACGAGCACCAGGACCTGGCGCGCAACGCCTGGCCGGACACGAACATCCTCCATGCGGTCGGCGTCACCACCCGGCGTGACCTGGATCGCTCCCAGGTGGCGAACGTCGTCGCGAACACCGCCCGGGTCCCGATCATCGTGATCGAGCCGTCGGCCGGGTTCGTCACCGCGACGCCTGCGGCGACGCCGGTGGCGAACGCGATGATCGAAGGCATCCCCAACCCGGACCGGGGGCAGGTGGCGCTGGCGAACCTCGCGGTGGGGGTCGAGGCCTCCTTGTTCCGGGCGCAGGCGCAGTTCGCCGGAGTGGCCGGCAACACGATCAACGCGACGCTGACGAGCCTCCGCGCGGACGGCACGGCGGTCGAGACGGTGAACCTCGTCCTGACCCGCCCGCTGCCGGGGCTCGACACGTTCCTGTCGCAGCCCGTGCTCGCCATCCCCGTCGCTGCCGGACGGGCGGGGCTCGCGTTCGTCGCGCCCCAGGACATGCAGGTCGTCCTCGCCGAGGCCGCCGGCACCCTCGAGCTGCGGGCCACGGGCACGGCGGGGTCGCAGACCGCCCGGCTGCCGGTGAGGGGCCGCGTCGTCCGCGTGTTCGTCCAGGGCTTCGACTGCTCCGGGATAACCGAGGCGGCCGCTCGGAGCCACATAGCCCGCGCCAACACGGTGTTCGCGCAGGCCGGGATCGAGGTGCGCGAGCGTTCGATCGCAGTGGGCGTCGCGCCGCCCGATCCCGGCCTGTGCGACGTCGACAGCACCGATCCCGAAGGGATCAACCTGACGCAGGACGAGCGGCAGATGGTCGGGCAGGTCGGGCCTTCTCCCGCGACGGGTCCCGCGGCATCGGACGTGAACGTCTACTACGTGTGCTCGTTCGACGGGTCGGCGGCCGGCATCGCGTACCCCAACACGACCGTGATCATCCTCGAGGGTCCCTGTCCGTCGAACACGCGGCTGCCCGGGGGCGTCACCGTCGCCGCGCTGTCGCACGAGATAGGGCATCACCTCGCGCTCAACCACCAGGACCGCACGGCGACCGACTGGCCCCCGACGCACGTCATGCACCCGCGCGACGTCGCGACGGCCACCCATCTCGGGCGCACGCAGGTCGAAGACATCGTCCGCAACGTCGGACGCGGCGTCCTCCGGCCGGTGGTGATAGTCCCGTGACCCCCGACTCGGGCTTTGCGGCGTCGGGGTCGGTGCGGGACCGCGTGCACTACCTGCTCGTCCCGACCGACGACGCGCGCTGGGCCGGCGCGGTCCGCGCCCTGGACCCGGGCGAGGCCCTGGAGGCGCTTGCCGAGGTCCTCGCCGACCCCGGGGCGGACGTCCGTGCACGGCGCCAGGCGGCGCTGATGGTCGGCGTGATCGGAGACGACCGTGGCGTGCCCCTCCTCGTGCAGGCGGCCACCGATCCGGACGAGGTCCTTCGCGCTCGGGCCGTGGAGGCGTTTGCGAACCTCGACCGGGCGCATCCGGAGGTGGCTCGTGGAGTCGTGGCGGCGACGCGTGACGACGGGTCCTTCGTCCGTGAGACCGCCGCCCGCGCGCTGGCGAGGCTCGCGCTGCCGGAGTCTCGGGCACTCCTCGCGGAGCTGGCGCGCGACCCGGCCCCCGAGGTGCGTCGCGCGGCCGAGGAAGCGGCCCGGGCACTGGAAGGCGAAGCATGACCGCCGACCGTCTGACCCCCGCGTACCGGGTCACGCTCGGTGACACCGTCGTCGACACGACGGACGAGCCCCGCGCCAGCAGCGTGGTCGCGCTGACGGTGTCGCTCGACCTCGACGCGCTCTGCGACGCGTGCACGCTTACGCTCGGCGGCGACTGGGCCGCGCTCCCGGAGGTCGACGACGAGGCGCGCATCGAGCTCGGCTACGCCGGCGGAGACCTCGCCCTGGTCCTGAGCGGGGTCGTCGCGAGCGTCGAGCAGCGCCTCACGGGCGCGCGCGTCGTCGTGCACGACCGGGGCGCGCTCCTGCTGCGGACGTTCCACGACGAGACGTACCAGTCGCGGACGGCGGGGGCGATCGTGCGCGACCTCGCGCGCCGCGCCGAGGTCACGACCGGCACGGTCGAAGACGGCATCGACTTCCCGGCGTACGTCGTCGACGGCAGGCGCAGCGCGGGGCAGCACGTGCGCGCGCTGGCCCGGCTGTGCGGCTTCGAGACGTACCTGCAGCCGGGCGGTGAGCTGGTGTTCGAGCGGTACGTCGGCGGCAAGACCGTCCACGTCTTCGAGCACGCCGAGCACCTCGTCGAGGTGGAGAGAGGCGAGCGCGTGCCCCGCGTCGCGACCGTCGAGGCATGGGGTGAGGGCACCGGGCGCGCCGGCGGACAGCGGTGGGCGTGGCTCACGAAGGACTTCTCGCCGTCGCGCGGGACCGCCGGCTCGGGCGGGACGAAGCTCCTCGTCGAGCGCCCGGCGCTCCGGACCGCGGCGGCCGCGCGGACGGTGGCTCAGGTGACGCTGAACGAGGCCGCCAGCCGCGCCGTCGCGGGGACGATCACGGGCTCGGGGCGTGAGGCCGTGAAGCTCGGCGACGCGGTCAGGATCGCCGGCGTCCCCGGCGACGACGTCGACGGCTCCTATCAGGTACGCGGCGTGACCCACCGTCTCGACAAGCGCCGCGGCTACGTCACGAAGGTCTCGTTCCGGAGCTGGGAGGCCGCGTCGTGAGCACGATGGTCGAGACTATCCAGGAGATCGTGCGACACGAGCTGCAGGGGCTGCGGATCACCGAGCTCGGGATCGTCGAAGCGGTCTTCCCGCACGCGTCCGCGGGAGACGACGACAACTACGGGTGCGACGTGCGCCTGAAGAACAGCGGGCTCCTCCTGCGCCGCGTACCGGTCATCACGGGGCACATCGGGACCGCGGCGATCCCGAACGTGGGCGACCTCGTGCTGCTCGCGTTCCACCTCGGCGACGTCAACCAGCCCGTGATCATCGGACGCCTCTACAACGACGAGGACCGGCCCCCGCAGAACACGACGGACGAGGTGGTCTTCCGGCTCCCGCTCGCCGAGCCCGACGCGCGCTCGATCACCGCGGCGATCCGGAACCACCAGTCGGAGTCGCCGCCGCGCGAGATGGTCGCGGAGCTGCCGCCGAAGATCACGCTGCGGGTCACCGACGGCACGGTCACGGCGACCGCGGGCCGGACGGAGATGGCGCTCGAGCAGCCGGACGGCGCGGGCGGGAAGGTCACTGTCTTCGCGGGGCGCACGAAGATCACGATGAACCAGGACGGCGACCTCGTCGTCGAGGCCGCCGGGTCGATCTCGCTGAAGGCGGACGGCGACGTCTCGATCGAGGGACAGAACGTCAACGTCAGCTCGATGCTCGCTACGAAGATCGACGCGGGCACGCAGGCAGAGATCTCCGCGTCGATGGGGGCGACGGTCTCGGGCGGCCTCTCCTCGACCGTCAGCGGAGCCACCGTCTCCGTCAAGGGGATCACATCTTTCTCGCCGGGATGAGGAGGCGCGATGCCGGGACCGCCGGTCTCGATGGGATGCACGGTGATGATCACGCCGGGTGCTGCGGGCCCGCCGGACACCGGCGCGATCATCGCGATCTTCCCGCCGGTGATCACGGCGGGCGGGATGCCGCTCGCGACGTCGGGGTCGCTGTGCCTGATGGTGAACTCCGTCACGGGGATCCCGTACCCGTTGCCGATCGGGCCGGTCGCGAGCACGGGTGTGACAGTCGGGGGCCGCGCGCTCGTGCGCATGGGCGACCGCATCCCGACGCCGCCGGGGATCCTGCTGGTGCTCGGCCCCCCCGCCGCTCCGTACGTCCTCGACCGGTGGCCCGCATGAGGGGGCCGAGCCGTGGCTGACTACAGAGACCTCTTCGGCGAGGACCTCAGGCTGCTCCCGTTCCTCGACACGCTGCACAGCAACCGCGACCCGGGCAACGACCTCGCGGTCGCGCCGTCGCCCGACGGCTACGACCTCGCGACGCTCGCCGGGACCGACAACCTCGTGCAGGCGCTCGTGCTGCGGCTCCTGACTCCCGCCGGCGCGCTCGCGCCGCTGGGGCATCCGTCGTACGGCTCCAGGCTCCACGAGCTGATCGGCGAGCTGAACAACGCGACGAACCGCAACCGCGTGAAGATGTTCGCCCTCCAGGCGCTCACCGCGGAGCCGCGCGTGCGCGAGGTCCTCTCCCTGGACGTCGTGCCGGCGCGCGACGACCGCACGCGCGTCGACGTCACGGCGTCGCTGGCGACGATCGAAGGGGCCGCGCCGTTGAACCTCGTCTTCCCGTTCTCGTTCGAGGAAGGGGCCACCGGATGAACGCGGACACGACCTTCTTCCTCGACCGCGCGTACCTCGAGGTCGTCGACGACATCCTCACGGCGATCGTCGGCGGCGTCGTCAACGAGCAGATCGAGTTCGACGAGAAGAACGACCTCTATCCGCTCTCGG
>DASZDG010000105.1:0-4602 GCA_035942255.1 Actinomycetota bacterium
CGACGACCGCCGTCGTGACCTACCTCGATTGATGTTCCGTTAACGGCGGCTTGCCGTTGGCTGGCGCAGTTGTACGCTCCACGCGCTTGCTGGAAAGGGAGGTCGGGGCCGCCAGGGCTTCGAAACTCACGAGGAGGATGCACATGCGAAGCACAATGAGGACCCTGCTGGGCCTCATGGCCGTGCTCGTTCTCGCCCTCGGCGCCGCGGCCTGCGGCGGCGACGACGAGAACGGCGACGACACCGGCGGCCAGACCGAGGGGACGCCCGCCGCGCAGAGCGGGGGCACCGCGAAGATGAACCTGACTTCGTTCCCCGACTACATGGACCCCGCGCTGGCGTACACGCTCGAGGGCTGGAACTCGCTCTGGACCGTCTACACCCCGCTGGTCTCCTACGCCCATGAGGAGGGCGCCGGGGGCGCCGAGCTCATCCCCGGCCTCGCCGAGGCGCTGCCCGAGATCTCCAACGGCGGCAAGACCTACGCGCTGAAGCTGCGCCAGGGCCTGAAGTACAGCGACGGCAAGGCCGTCAAGGCCAGCGACTTCGAGCACACGATCAAGCGCGTGCTCAACCTGGAGTCGGGCGGCAGCGCGTTCTACCTCGGCATCGAGGGCGCCGAGGAGTACGTCAAGAAGGGTCGCGCCAAGGGCGACATCACCGGCATCGAGACCGATGACGCCACCGGCGAGATCACGATCAACCTCAAGGAGGCCGACGGGTCCTTCCAGTACGTGCTGGGCATGGACTTCGCCGGCGTCGTCCCGAGCGACACCCCGTTCGAGAACATGACCAAGAACCCGCCCCCGGGCGTCGGTCCGTTCATGATCGAGAACATGAAGCAGAACCGGTCGTTCGAGCTGCGGAAGAACCCCAACTTCCCGCAGATCGAGGGCATCCCGGAGGCGACCCTCGACGGCGTCGACGTGACGATCGTCAAGAACCAGCAGCGTCAGGTTCAGGACGTCATCCAGAACAAGGTCGACTTCATCCTCGACCCGCCGCCGCCGGATCAGCTCCGCACGGTGAAGACGCAGTACAAGGACCGCTTCGAGGAGTACGTCACGAACTCGACGTACTACTACTTCATGAACGAGCGGGTGAAGCCGTTCGACGACCCGAAGGTGCGCCAGGCGGTCAACTTCGCCATCGACAAGCGGGCGCTCGCGCGCCTGTTCGGCGGTCTGCTCGAGCCGGGCTGCAACTTCCTGCCCCCGGGCATGAAGGGCTACGAGAAGATCGAGCCCTGCCCCTACGGCGACCCGACCGCGGCGCCGCAGGTGGACAAGGCACGGCAGCTCATCAAGGAGGCCGGCGTCGAGGGCACGAGGGTCAAGGTGTTCGGCAACGACGAGGACCCGTCGAAGCCCGTCACCGAGTACCTCGCGGACGTCCTCAACGACATCGGCTTCAAGGCGGAGCCGAACATCGTCGAGGCGTCGGTGTACTTCACGACGATCGGCAACCAGAAGACGAAGGCCCCGATCGGCTTCGCCAACTGGTTCCAGGACTTCCCGCACCCGCGGAACTTCATGTTCCTCGTGCACGGCGAGTCCATCCAGGACACCAACAACCAGAACTTCGGGAACGTCGCTGATCCCGAGGTCGACAAGCTCCTCGCCGAGGCGAACAAGAACGCCAACATCGACGAGGCAGCTCCGCAGTACGCAGAGGCCGACCGCATCCTGGTCGAGAAGGCCCACATCGCTCCGTACGGACATCGCAAGCTCGCGAACTTCGTGTCGGAGAGGGTCGACTTCGAGAACTGCACCGTGACGCACCCGGTGTACGAGCTCGACCTCACGCAGCTCTGCCTGACGTCGGGCACGAGCTAGCCGCATGACGACGCGCGGGGGGCTGCTACGGCAGCCCCCCGTTCGCGTCATAGTGCAGGACCCGCGACCCCATGGCCGCAACCGACCCCGTCACCACCAAGCTCCCCGACGCCGAGGCCGTCCTCGACCAGGCGACCGAGCAGGAGACGACCGCGGGCCTCGGCCCCGGGAAGCTCGCGCTCCGGCGGCTGCGGCGCAACAAGGTGGCGCTCGCCTTCGGCCTGCTGTTCGTGGTGCTCGTCGGCGCCGCGCTCGTCGCGCCGATCTGGGCCAACCAGATCGCCGACACCGGCCCGAACAACACGCACCTCACCGACACGATCAAGATCGACGGCAAGGACGTCAACGTCGTCGAGTTCGACGGCGTGCCGATCGGCCCGCAGTGGTTCAACGCCGACGGCCGCTACTTCCTCGGCGCCGACGGCAGCGGCCGCGACGTCATGGTGCGCCTGCTCTACGGCGCCCGCAACTCGCTCTTCATCGGCATCACCGCGTCGATCATCACGGTGCTGCTGGCCGTCACGCTCGGCGTGCTCGCCGGCTACTACCGGCGCTGGGTGGACGCCGTCATCTCGCGGGGGCTCGACGTCCTCTGGGCGTTCCCCGTCCTGCTGCTCGGCATCGCGCTGGGCGTCTCGCTCGCGCTGGGAGGGATCAAGATCGGCCCACTCGAGCTCGAGGGGAACTCGCTGTGGATACCCACGTGCATCATCGGCTTCGTGTCGGTCGTGTACCTCGCCCGGCCGATTCGCGGCCAGGTGCTCTCGCTGCGCGAGAAGGAGTTCGTCGAGGCCGCCCGCGCCCAGGGCGCGTCGGACTTCCGGATCATGTTCAGCGAGCTGCTGCCGAACCTCGCGTCGACGATCCTCGTCTTCGTCCCGATCCTCATGGCGAACGCGATCCTGCTCGAGGCGGCGCTCTCGTTCCTCGGCGCCGGCGTCCGCCCGCCGAACCCGTCGTGGGGCACGATGATCTCGGACGGCATCGACCTCCTCATCACGTCACCGCACCTGACGATCGTCCCGGGCGGGATGCTCGTGCTGACGGTGCTCTCGCTCAACATCTTCGGCGACGGCGTGCGCGACGCGCTCGACCCGCGGGCCACGATCAAGCTCGACCAGTAGCCGCGCATGACCTCGTTCATCATCCGCCGGCTGCTCGCGATGGTGCTCGTGCTCTTCGCGGTGTCGGTGCTGGTGTTCGCGATCTTCAACGTCATCCCGAACGGCGACCCCGCCGACCGGATGGCGGGCAAGCAGGTCACGCCGCAGCTCGTCGAGCAGATCCGCAAGGAGTGGGGCTTCGACAAGCCCGTCTACGTCCAGTACGGCAAGACGATGGAGAAGCTCTTCACGGGCGACCTCCTCTCGTACACGAACCGCATCAACGTCACCGAGGAGCTCCGGCGCGGGCTGCCGCGGACCTTCGCGCTCGCCATCGGGGCGGCGCTGTTGTGGTTCGCGATCGGCGTGTCGCTCGGCCTCTTCACGGCGGTGAAGGCCGGCGGGTTCTCGGACCGGATAGTGACCGTGCTCGCGCTCGTCGGCATCTCGATGCCGGTGTTCTGGCTGGGCGCGCTCGCGAGCTACTACCTCGGCTACAAGGCGGGGATCTTCCCGAACGGCGGCTACACGGAGGTCGGCGAGGAGGGGCTCATCCAGTGGGCCTACCACCTGATCCTGCCGTGGACCGTCCTCGCGACGCTGTTCATCGGCGTGTACTCGCGGGTCGTGCGCTCGAGCGTGCTCGACACCATCAACGACGACTACGTGCGGACCGCGCGGGCGAAGGGGCTCTCGGAGCAGCGCGTGCTCGTGCGGCACGTCCTGCGCAACTCGCTGATCCCCGTCATCACGCTGTGGGGCCTCGACTTCGGCCTCGTGCTCGGCGGCGGCGCGATCCTCACCGAGACCGTCTTCGACCTCCAGGGCATCGGCCAGTACTTCGCCGAGTCGATCCGGCGCCTCGACGTCCCGCCCGTGCTCGCGGTGACGATGTACGGCGCGTTCTTCGTCGTGATCTTCAACACGCTCGTCGACATCGTCTACGCCGGACTCGACCCGAGGATCCGCCTCCAGTGAACGACGCCCCGCTGCTCGAGGTCAACGACCTCGAGGTCCAGTTCCGGACCGAGGACGGCATCGTCCACGCGGTCGACAAGGTCTCGTTCTCGCTCAGCCCGGGCGAGGTGCTCGCGGTGGTCGGCGAGTCCGGCTCCGGCAAGTCGGTGTCCGCGATGACGCTGATGGGCCTCACGCGCTCGCCGAACGCGCGGTTCGGCGGCTCGGCCAGGCTGCGCGGGCAGGAGCTGGTCACCGCGTCGGACGAGGAGCTGCGCCGGGTCCGCGGCAAGGAGATCGCGATGATCTTCCAGGACCCGATGACGTCGCTGAACCCTGTCCACCGGATCGGGGCGCAGATCGTCGAGCAGATCCAGGCGCACGAGGAGGTCTCCGACGCCGAGGCGCGCGACCGCACGGTGGCGCTGCTCGAGCGCGTCGGCATCCCGCGGGCCCGCGAGCGGGTCGACAGCTACCCGCACGAGTTCTCCGGCGGCATGCGCCAGCGCGTGATGATCGCGATGGCGCTGTCGTGCGACCCCGCGGTGCTGATCGCCGACGAGCCCACGACCGCGCTCGACGTCACGATCCAGGCGCAGATCCTCGAGCTGATCCGGCGCGTGCAGGATGAGACGGGTGCCGCGCTGATGCTGATCACCCACGACCTCGGCGTCGTTGCCGAGAGCGTCCACGACGTGGTCGTGATG
>DASZDG010000106.1:0-4865 GCA_035942255.1 Actinomycetota bacterium
TCTTCCGGTCGAGGAGGGAGATGTCGATGATCGGCGGGATGCAGCCGTCGTCGAGCGAGCGCAGGCCCTGGACGGGCGCGCCCTGCATCGGCTCGGCCGCGACGATCTTCACGCTGTCGCCGAGCTCCTCCTTGAAGCGGCGCGCGTTGCCCATGAGCGTGCCGCCGGTGCCGAGGCCCGCGACGAACGCGGCGACGTCGTCGAGCTCCTCGAGGATCTCCTTGGCCGTCCCGTTGTAGTGCGCGAGCGGGTTGGCCTCGTTGCCGTACTGGTAGGGCATGTAGTAGCTCGCGTCGCCCTCGGCCATCTCGAGCGCCATCGCGACGGCGCCGTTCGAGCCCTGGTCGCCCGGCGAGTAGACGATGTCCGCGCCGTACATCTTCAAGAGCTGCGTGCGCTCCGGCGTGACGTTCTCCGGCATCACGACCTTCACCGGGTAGCCCTTGCGGCGGCAGATCATCGCGAGCGAGATGCCGGTGTTGCCGGAGGTGGGCTCGAGGATTGTCTGCCCGGGCTGGATCAGGCCCTTCTCCTCAGCGTCCTCGATCAGCGAGCGCGCGACCCGGTCCTTGACGGACCCCGTCGGGTTCGCGGACTCGAGCTTGGCCCAGATCCGGACCCCCGGCTTCGGCGAGAAGCGCTTGAGCTCGACCAGCGGCGTGTTGCCGATCGCGGCGACGAGGTCCTCGTAACGCCCCCCGCAGGGCTTGTTCCGGAGGTCGGCCGGACTCACTTCACGAAGTGTAGTGAGGGGAACCAACCAACGCCGGAACCTCCTCATCCTTGCCTGTTGACGAAACGGACTCGTTCGTCTAGAAATCACCGCGCCGCAATCAGGTGCCGTGGGAGGCGCCTGAGAAACACAAAACCCGACCCCCACGGCTGGGGGGCTTATGCAGGAGGTTGGGGCTATATGAACAAGCGACGCAAGTTCGTCGTACTCGCAGTGTTGGCCGCGTGCGTCACCGCTGCGCTGGTCGGTCAGTCCGCGATCGCGACCCACACGCCGGCGGACAAGGCCGTCGCCGCCGGCAGCAAGGTCGAGGTGTTCTCGGCCAACGGCACCGACAAGATCGGTGCGGAGCTGTTGCGCGTGACGCTCAAGACGTCGAAGCCGACGGACCTGATGATGCACGTGGCCGCGGAGTGCGAGGTCTTCACGCAGTACACGCGCGACGGCAAGACGAGCGTGAACGAGGCCGCCGGCAGCGCCCGGCTGTGGCTCGAGTTCGACGGCAAGATCGTGCCGATCAACACCGTCAGCGAGCCGCCGCAGGATCCGGCTGCGCAGCCGACCGGTGGCGAGTCGGACAAGGTGACGTTCTGCGAGCGCGAAGAGGCGTTCGAGAAGAGCGACAACAACGTGCTGTGCGTGGGCGAGCAGCCGGCGCCGCTCCCGGCGCCTCCGGTGAACAACTGCGAGTTCGAGGACTGGTTCCAGCGGACCAAGTCGGCGAACGCGTTCAACTGGGTCCGCCTGAACGCGGGCAGCGGCGAGCACACCATCGTCCTGCGCGGCGACGTCCGCGCGAACGGCACGGCGAGCCCGGGCGACGTGACCGACGTGCGAGCGGCGGTGGGCAACCGCACGCTCATCGTCGAGCCGACCAAGATGAGCAACGACACGCTCATCCTGCCGGCAGGCACCAGCTAGACGGGACCACGGAGCCCCGCTTCCGGCGACGGGAGCGGGGCTCTACCCGCCGGCCATCGCCGGCAGGATGACCAGCGTGTCCGCGTCGCCGACCGGGGTCTCGAGCCCCTCGAGCACGCGGACGTCCTCGTCGTTGAGATATACGTTGACGTAGCGGTTCAGGTCGCCGTTGTCGCCGAAGAGCTGGCCCTTCGTCGACGGGTGCTGCTCGGCCAGGGACGTCAGCACGGCGCCGACGTTCTCGCCGCCCGCGCTCACCTCCTTCTCGCCGCCGGTCGACGGGCGCAGGACGGGTGGGATCTTCACTGTGGCCATAGGGGCGGTGACCCTAGCCAGCAGCGGCGCAGAACGCCTCGTAGTCCGGGAAGACGCCCATCTCCTCGTCGGAGATCTCGTCGGGCTCGCGCGAGCAGATCGGACAGTCCGGGTCGCGGCGGACCTTGAGCTCGGTGAACGTCGCGCCCAGCGCCTCGTAGAGCAGCAGCCGGCCGACGAGCGGCTCGCCGACCCCGACGACGAGCTTGATGACCTCGGTGGCCTGGAGCAGGCCCATCGTCCCGGGCAGGACGCCGAGGACGCCGTTGGCCCCGCACGACGGCGCCATCTCGGCCGGCGGCGGCACGGGGTACAGGCAGCGGTAGCACGGGCCCTCGTAGGGCGCGAACACCGAGAGCTGGCCGTCGAAGCCGAGGATCGACGCGCTGACGACCGGGACCTTCAGCCGCACGGACGCGTCGTTCAGCAGGTACCGGGTCGGGAAGTTGTCGAGCCCGTCGACGACGACGTCGTAGCCCTCGACGATCTCCATGATGTTCGACGCGTCCATCCGGACCGGGTACTTCACGACGTCGATGTCCGGGTTGAGGTCCTTGATGTAGGTCTCGGCCGAGTCGACCTTGCGCTCGCCCACGCGCGACGTGGAGTGGATGACCTGGCGCTGGAGGTTCGAGACGTCGACGACGTCGTCGTCGACGATGCCGAGCGTCCCGACGCCGGCCGCCGCGAGGTAGAGCGCCGTCGGCGCGCCGAGGCCGCCGGCGCCGAGCAGCAGCACCTTGGCGTCGAGCAGCTTCTGCTGGCCCTCCTCGCCGATCTCCGGCAGGAGGAAGTGGCGCGAGTAGCGCTGGCGCTGGTCGGGCGTGAACGCGCGCGGGACCTCGACCTCGTAGCCGCGGTCCTTCCACAGCGTGATGCCGCCGGTCATCGACGCGACGTCCTCGTAGCCGAGGTCGTCCTTCAGCGTCTTCGCCGCGAGCGCGCTGCGGTTGCCCGACGCGCAGTAGAGGACCACGCGCTGCGAGCGGTCGGGGGCCGCGCCCTCGATCCGCGACTCGAGGTACCCGCGCGGCACGTGGATCGCGCCGGGGACCTTGCCCTGCGCGACCTCCTCGGTCTCGCGCACGTCGACGATCACGGCCCCGTTGCCGAGGACCTCGCGGACCTCGCTCGGGTCCACCTCGTCGATCTGGCTCTTGACCTGGCGGATGAACTCGGCGCCAGAGGGGGTCACGGGCAGAAACTCCTGAATCGCAATCGGGATTGGTGCTTCACAAAGTGTAGTACGGCGGGACGGCGCCCCCTACCCTCACGGCGATGCCCTTCCGCGCGCTCCTGGCCATCGCGCTCGCCGCGACGTTCGCGCTGATCGCGAGCGGCGCGGCGCTGTTCGGCGGCGGCGACGACGCGCCCGCGACGACCACGCCGCAGGGCGCGCTGCGCCCGCCGGACATCCCGCCCACGGACTTCCGCCTCGTCGACCAGGACGGCCGCACGACGACGCTCGCCGACGTGAAGGGGAAGGTCACGATCGTCACCTTCCTCTACACGACGTGCGAGGACACCTGTCCCCTCGCCGCGATGCAGATCCGCGACGCGCTGAACGACCTCGGCCACGACGTCCCGGTCCTCGCCTTCGCGGTCGACCCGCCGCGCGACACGCCCGAGCGCGCGCAGCGCTTCGTGGCGACGCAGAGGATGACCGGCCGGATGCGCTTCCTCACCGGCCCGCGGACCGAGCTCGCGAAGCAGTGGCGCGCCTACGGGATCAGGCCGCAGGGCGACGGCTTCGACCACACCGCGCACGTCGTCCTGCTCGACCGGCGCGGGGTGCAGCGCATCGGCTTCCCGGTCGAGAAGCTCACGCCGGAGGCGCTGGCTCATGACGTCGCGCTGCTCGAGCGCGACGGCGGTCCAGCAGCGCCCTGACCGAGATCCACGTCACCACGGCGATCACCGGGACCACGTAGAGCACCTGCGCCAGCCAGTGCCCGGCGTGCGCGAGCGGCGTCACTGGTTCGCCGCCGAGAGGAGGTAGAGGCCGAGGGTGGTGAAGGAGACCATGACGGCGAGCATCCAGTACTGCGAGCTGGTCGCCTTCTGCGGGTCGCGGTAGAAGGCCAGCGCGCGGTCGTGAGCCAGTACGAGCGCGGCCACGTGACCGATCACGAGGCTACCGACCTGCACGTACCAGATCCCATTGGCGGAGACGACGCCGTAGTCGATCGACTGGTCCGCCGTCCCGAAGACGTTCCACCCCTCGCCGAGCGGGTCGGAGACGAGGTAGCCGAGCCGCTGGCCCTCGTAGGCGAGCAGCGAGAAGTAGTGCGCGACCACGTAGGCGAGCGCGATCGGCACGAGCGAGTGCGCGAACGCGCGCGCCAGCTCCGTCGTCGAGCGGGCGCGGTCGACGCTGCGCATCCCCGCGACGCCGAGCCGGTAGAGCAGCAGCACGAAGAGCAGCGTCAGCGCGAGCCCGAAGGTGTACGCGATCGTCGTCGCGTCGCCGGCGCTGAGACCCGCGTCGGTGAACGCGTCGCTGAGGTTGCGCGACACGTCGCGCCAGATCGGCCCCTCGCTCAGCCCGTCGAACGTCGTGACGCCGATCGCCACGACCACCAGCCCGACGAGCCCCGGCTCGGGCCGCAGCTGCGTCACGCCGGAGAGGAACCGGCGCACGTGCAGCGCGCGGTCGTGCCACGCGAGCGGCGAGAGCATCGCGAAGAGGCGGAAGTACACCGCGAACCCGTCGCCGCGCCGGCTCCAGGCCTCGACGCCGTAGAGGCTCATGCCGACGAGCTGGATGGCCGCGTACGCCAGCGCGAGCACGGCGAGCGTGCTCGGGTCGTCGCGCTGGGGCGAGACGTTCTCCAGCCAGCCGTAGGCCGCGATGCCGGCCGCCGCCGGCCACCAGCCCAGCCGCTCCGGGTAGGGC
>DASZDG010000107.1:0-2743 GCA_035942255.1 Actinomycetota bacterium
GGTGTGTTTCTGTGGCACTTTCCCGCGGGTTTCCCCGGGTCGGTTCCCCGACCACCCCGCCCTGCGGTGTCCGGACTTTCCTCGAAGGGCGAACCTCCGCGACCGCCTGGCTTGCCCCTCCAGTGTAGACCCGGAGGGAAGGCGTCAGCCCATCTCGGTGCCGCAGGAGCGGCAGGCGCCTCCGACCGGGTGCGGGCCGGAGCCGTAGCGCGGGACGACGTCGCCGCCGCAGAGCAGGCACGCGGCCGCGCGCGAGACGAGCAGCGACGACCACGTCCGCGCGACGAGGTCGTCGAGCGTGGGCGCGGCCGTGCCGCGCGACGCGGCCGCGCGTGCCTCCGCGGCCGCCCCGCCGTCCCGCGGACGCTCCGCGACCTCGGGGTCGAGGAGGGACCTCTGGTCGGTGTCGAGGGTCAGCGTCGCCATGGCGTCACACGTGCCTGAGCAGGCCGACCATCCGGCCGAGGATCTTGACGTCGCGGGAGCGGATCGGCTCGAGTCGCGCGTTCTCCGGCTGGAGGCGGATGTGGTCGGCCTCGCGGTAGAAGGTCTTCACCGTCGCCTCCTCGCCCACGAGCGCGACGACGACGTCGCCGTCGTTCGCGGTGTCCTGCCGGCGGACGACGACGTAGTCGCCCTCGAGGATCCCGGCGTCGACCATCGAGTCGCCCTTGACCTTGAGGATGAACTCGGCCTCGTCGCCGCCGGCCACCGCGGGCACGTCGACGTAGTCCTCGATGTTCTCATCCGCCAGGACCGGCGCACCCGCCGCGACCTGGCCGAGCACGGGGATGCTCCCCCCGCCGACCACCGACCGCACGCCGGAGTCGACCGCGTCGCGGACGTTCTCGATCGCCCGGTCGAGCAGTTCGATCGCACGCGGCTTGGAGGGGTCGCGCCGGAGCAGCCCGGCCTTCTCGAGGTTCGCCAGATGGGCATGCACGGTCGACGAGGAAGCGAGCCCGACCGCCTTGCCGATGTCGCGCACCGTCGGCGGGTAGCCGTACTTCGCGGAGTACCGCTTGATGAAGTCGAAGATCTCCTGCTGGCGCTTCGTCAGGTCCACGAAGGTCTCCTCGGATGAGCGGGGCAAAATGGGCATGGAGCGAACGTGTGTTCGACACCGTAGCGAGGGCGTTGGACGGAAGCAACCGCGCTACAGTGTCCGCGCCAGCGAGCGCCGGTGGCGGAATTGGTAGACGCGCAAGGTTGAGGGCCTTGTGGGGGATAACCCCGTGGAGGTTCGAGTCCTCTTCGGCGCATGGAGAAGCCCCGCCCCGCGGGGTTTTTTCGTTCGCGAGCACCGCCGGCGAAGTCAAACGCGGGAGCGCGGCCGCGACCGGCCGCCTCGCGTCAGGAGGCCGGCGCCGTCGGCAGCACGAGCGACGAGCCCGTCCCGGGCAGGCCCTCGACCGGCCCGGTGGTGATGTTGTTCGGCCCCGGCGTCCCCGGCAGCGCCCACACCGTGTTCGACGACTGCACGAGCAGCCCGATCCGGTGGCCCGCGGCCACGGTGACGTCCTGCGGCAGGAACTGCACCCGCGCGCGGACCCACTGGCCCTCGACCGGCTTGGCCTGCTCGAGCCCCTCGCGGTAGTCCACGTTCAGGAAACCGCGGGCGATCGTCGTCATCAGGCCGTCCGGCCCGACGTCGACCAGCACCGGCGACAGGTGCGCGCCCTTCATGGTCTTCACGTGCGCGTCGAGCACCGGCGCGCCGAGGATCCGCACGTCGCGCTCGAGCTCGCCCGTCCCGAAGAACAGCGAGTAGTAGCCGTGCCCCGGCTCGTTGAGCGGGTCGCGGTTGGCGGTCTCCTCCGAGGTCGGCGCGCCGATCCACGTGAAGATGTTGTCGACGGGCTCGCGGTTCGGCGAGCTCGACAGCACGCCGGTCTCACCGGTCGACGGATTGGGGAGCGTGACCCCCGGGACGTCCTGGTCGAACGTCCGCCGCAGGTACAGCCGCGTCTCGCGCGACCGCGCGGGCGGCCACTGGCGCTCGCTGCGGTAGCCGGTCGACTCGTAGAAGCCGAGGTCGTCGACCGTCCGCCCCTCGGTCTTCACGAGCGGCGTGCCCTCGATGCCGTTCCCCTTCCCCAGCAGGTACCGGTCGAGGAAGCGGTCGAGGAACGAGGTCCAGTCGGCGCCGGAAGGCGCGCCGTGGGCGCCCTGCGTCAGCCACAGCCGCTTCAGCGGGACGCCCGGCGAGCCCTTGCGGCCCTTCCCCCGGCCCTTGCCCTTGGCGGCGGTGGCGGTCTGGAGCGCCTCGAACAGCTCGACGCCCTCCTCCTGCTTGACGTTGTAGTCCTGCCAGCCGTGCGCGACGAGCGTCGCGGCGCGGAACGACGACGCCAGCCGGCGGTAGTCGCGCTGGTTCCAGAACTCGTCGTAGTCCGGCGACTGGTCGTAGCCGTGCGTCGTGTGCTCGACCGAGTCGCACCGGTTCGCGCGCGACATGAGCTTCTCGCCGGCCTTCTCGTCCTCGTGGTCGGTCGGCGGGGTGCGCGCGAGGCCGAAGTCGAAGGCGAGCGGCGTGTCGAAGCCCTCGTCGTTGGGGACCTCGGAGTTCAGGAAGTACCGGACGCCGTTGCCGTACGCGTAGCCGTACCAGCGCGAGATCGCCGCGATCGGGACGATCGCCTTCAGCTCCGGCACCTGCGGCCCCTGCGAGGCGACCATGTTGGCCGTCGTGCCGTCGTACGAGACGCCGATCATCCCGACGCGCCCGTTCGACCACTCCTGG
>DASZDG010000108.1:0-5477 GCA_035942255.1 Actinomycetota bacterium
GCAGCGCATCGCAGAGGCCGAGGCGATGCGTCCCTTCGATCTCGAGCGGGGGCCGCTGCTGCGGGCGCGGGTGCTGCGCCTGGGGGCAGACGACCACGTGCTGCTGCTGGTCATGCACCACATCGTGTCCGACGGCTGGTCTACAGGGGTCTTCATGCGCGAGCTGAGCGCTCTGTACGGGGACGAGGGGGCTCGGCTGCCGCAGCTTCCGGTGCAGTACGCCGACTTCGCCGCGTGGCAGCGCCGCTGGCTGTCGGGTGACGTCCTGCAAGCGCAGCTCGACTACTGGCGCGAGCGCCTCGCGGGGCTCGCGCCGGTGCTGGAGCTTCCTGCCGACCACCCGCGGCCCCCGGTCAAGACCGCGCGCGGCCGGATCCATTCCTTCACCGTGGACGCCGGCACCATGGCGGCGCTGCGCGCTCTCGGGAGGGCACGCAACGCGACTCCTTTCATGACGCTGACGGCGGCCTTCCAGGCGCTGCTGGCGCGCTACAGCGGGTCAGACGACATCGCGATCGGGACCCCGACCGCCGGACGCACGCGCGCCGAGCTCGAAGGCCTCGTCGGCTTCTTCGTCAACACGCTCGTGTTGCGCACGGACCTGTCGGGCGACCCGACTTTCGGCGAGCTCGTGGAGCGCGTGCGCGATGTCGCGCTCGGTGCATACGCGCACCAGGACGTGCCGTTCGAGAAGCTCGTGGAGGAGCTGCACCCGCAGCGCAGCTTGAGCCACACGCCGCTGTTCCAGGTCATGTTCTCGCTCGAGAACACGGCCGAAGCTGCACTCGCGCTGTCCGATGCCACGGTCGATCGGGTCCCGCTGGACTACAACCCGTCGAAGTTCGACCTCACGCTCAGCATGGGCGAGGACGACGACGGTGCCGGGGGCCTCATCGCATACAACGCCGACCTGTTCGAGCCCGCCACGATCGAGCGCATGGCCGGGCACCTGCAGGGCCTCCTGAAGGCTGTCGCGTCCGATCCTGAGCTGCCGCTGTCCGAGCTCGAGCTTCTGTCTCCGTCCGAGCGCCACCATCTGGTGGTCGAGCTCAACGGCAGCACCGTGGCTTACGACGGCGCGAGGCCGGTCCACGAGCTATTCGAGGCACGGGTGAGAGAGAACCCCGACGCGGTGGCGCTCGTCTTCGCCGGCCGCGGGCTCACCTACGGGGACCTCGACGCCGCGGCCAACCGTCTCGCGCATCACCTCGTCGAGAAAGGCGTGGGGCCGGAGGTCCCCGTCGGCATCTGTCTCGAGCGTGGGCCCGACCTCGTCGTGGGGCTGCTCGCGGTCCTGAAGGCGGGCGCCGTCTACGTACCGCTGGACCCCGACTATCCGGCGGAGCGCCTCGGCTTCATGCTGCAGGACACCGCGGCCCCCGTGGTGGTCACTACTGCGGAGCTCGTCGAACGACTCGGTTCCCCGCACGTCGAGGCGGTGCTGCTGGACGCAGACGCCGGAGTCATCTCGACGCGTCCCGAGACGAGCGTCGCGGGGGCCGCGTCTCCGGACAGCCTCGCGTACCTCGTCTACACCTCGGGCTCGACCGGCCTCCCCAAGGGCGTCGGCGTCGCGCACCGGTCGCTTGCCGGGCACTGCACGGCGATGGCCGATCGCTACGCGCTCACGCGTGACGACCGGATGCTCGTGTTCGGGTCGTTCAACTTCGACGTGTCGTTGGAGCAGACGCTAACGCCGTTGATCGCAGGCGCGAGCGTCGTCGTACGGGACGACGTGTGGGATCCGCAGACGCTGGCGAACGAGGTGGCGGCGCTGGGGATCACGCTGCTCAACCCGCCCACCGCCTACTGGCACCAGCTCGCCGCGGACCCGGGCGCCGTCGAGCAGCTGCTCGCCTCGCCGTCACTGCGTCTCGTCGCCGTGGGGGGCGAGGCGATGGCGTCGTCGCGCCTGCGCGCGTGGCTGGAGGCGGGTGACTGTCCGGCAGTCATGAACAACTACGGCCCCACCGAGGCGACGATCACGGCGACGTCGTACGAAGTCGCCGGCGCACTCGACACCGAGACCGTCCCGATCGGCCGTCCGATCGCCGGCAGGGCCGTCTACGTCCTCGATCGCTACGGCAACCTCGTCCCGGCAGGCGTCCCGGGTGAGCTCTACATCGGAGGCGACCGCGTCGCTCGGGGCTACGTCAACCGTCCCGGGCTTACGGCCGAGCGCTTCGTGCCCGATCCGTTCTCGGGCGAGCGGGGGGCGCGGCTGTATCGCACTGGGGACCGGGCCCGGTATCTGTCCGACGGCAACATCGAGTTCCTGGGGCGGGTCGACCACCAGGTCAAGATCCGCGGCTTTCGCATCGAGCCGGGTGAGATCGAGGCGTGTCTCGTCGCCCACGCGGCGGTGCGGGCCGCGGTCGTGGTCGCACGCTCCGACGGTGGCGACAACCGGCTGGTCGCTTACGTCGTCGGGGACGTCGCGACTACGACGGAGCTGCGCGCGCACGTTAGCCGCAGCCTGCCCGACTACATGGTGCCGGCTCACTTCGTGGTGCTGGACGAGCTTCCGCTGACGCCCACCGGCAAGCTCGACCGGGCCGAGCTGCCCGAACCCGAGGGACGTCCCGAGCTGCAGGCCCCCTACGCGGCGCCGCGCACGCCGGCAGAAGAGGCGCTGGCAGAGATCTGGTGCGAGGTGCTCGGGCTCGAGAGGGTCGGGATCCACGACGACTTCTTCGAGCTCGGGGGCCACTCGCTGATCGCGACCCGCGTGGTGTCGCGCATGAGGGCGCTCCTGGGAGTCGACGCGCCCGTGAGGAGCCTGTTCGAGGCGCCGACGGTCGAGGCGCTGGCCCGGCACGTCGAGGAGCTGATCCTCGCGGAGGTCGAGGCGCTTCCGGCGGCGGAAGTGACGCGGGAGCTGACGGAGATCGGCGGCGCGGAGGAGCGCGAAGAGACGACATGACGCCGGACGCGCGCTTCGACCATCTGTCTCCGGAGCGGCAGGCCCTACTGGCAGAGAGGCTCAAGAAGCTCGGCGATCGCCGGCAACGCGGGGCGATCCCGCGCCTGTCGCGGGACACCGAGCTGCCGCTGTCGTTCGCGCAGCAGCGGCTGTGGTTCCTCGACCAGCTCGAGCCCGGCAGCGCCGAGTACAACATCCCCCACGCGCTGCGGGTCCGGGGGGGCCTCGACTTGGACGCGCTGGGACGTGCTCTGTCCGGCGTCGTCGCACGCCACGAGACGCTGCGCACGACCTTTGGGGCCGTCGACGGCGAGCCGGTGGCGGTGGTCCACGACGCTGGGGAGGGCGCGCTCGAGGTCACCGAGCTGTCGCATCTCGATCCCGACAAGGCCGAGCTCGAGGCACAGCGCATCGCAGAGGCCGAGGCGATGCGTCCCTTCGATCTCGAGCGGGGGCCGCTGCTGCGGGCGCGGGTGCTGCGCCTGGGGCCAGACGACCACGTGCTGCTGCTGGTCATGCACCACATCGTGTCCGACGGCTGGTCGCGGTCGGTGCTGCTCGACGAGCTCGGCTCTCTCTACGACGCCCACGTCTCGGGCGGGGAGGCGCGGCTGCCGCAGCTCCCGGTGCAGTACGGCGACTTCGCCGCGTGGCAGCGCCGCTGGCTGTCGGGCGGCGTGCTGGATAGACAGCTCGACTACTGGCGTGAGCGCCTGGCGGGGCTCGCGCCGGTGCTGGAGCTTCCCACCGACCACCCGCGGCCCCCGGTGCGCAGCGGACGAGGCGCGACGGTGTCGTTCGCGCTCGACGCCGCCACCGTCGACGCGCTGAAGGCGCTCGCCAGAGCACACAACGCGACGCTCTTCATGACGCTGGCGGCCGCCTTCCAGGCGCTGCTGGCGCGCTACAGCGGGTCCGACGACATCGCGATCGGGACCCCGATCGCAGGGCGCAGCCATCCCGAGGCCGAGCCGCTGATCGGCTTCTTCGTCAACACGCTGGTGTTGCGCACCGACCTCTCTGGCAATCCGACTTTCGGCGAGCTCGTGGGGCGGGTGCGCGACGTCGCGCTCGGCGCGTACGCGCACCAGGACGTGCCGTTCGAGAAGCTCGTGGAGGAGCTGCACCCGCAGCGCAGCCTGAGCCACACGCCGCTGTTCCAGGCCATGCTCTCGCTCGACAACACCGCCGAAGGCGCGCTCGCGCTCGGTGGCGCAACGGTCGCCTCCTTCCCCGTCGACTTCAACGCGTCGAAGTTCGACCTCACGCTCAGCATCGTGGAGGACGAGACGGGCGCGGCCGGGTTCCTCGGCTACGACGCCGATCTGTTCGAGCCCACGACGGTCGAGCGGATGGCGGGCCACCTCACGAACCTGCTCGAGGCAGTGGCGGCGAACCCCGAGACGGCGTTGTCGGAGCTCGAGCTTCTGTCTCCGTCCGAGCGCCGCCACGTCGTGGTCGAGCTCAACGACACCGCGGCCGGCCATCCCGGCGACGTTTTGGTGCACGAGCTCTTCGAGGCCCGGGTGCGGGAGACGCCGGACGCGGTGGCGCTCGTCTTCGATGGTGTTGAGCTGACCTATGCCGAGCTAAATGCGCGGGCGAACCGGCTCGCGCATTACCTCGTCGAGAAGGGCGTCGGGCCGGACGTGCCGGTGGCGATCTGCCTGGAGCGGGGGCCGGACCTGATCGTGGCGCTCCTCGCGGCCTTGAAGTCCGGCGGCGCCTACGTGCCGCTCGATCCCGCTTACCCGTCTGAGCGCCTCGCCTTCATGCTGCAAGACACCGGCGCCCCCGTGGCGGTGACCTCTGAGCTAGTGGTCGAGGACGCGATCTCGAAGCATCCCGATACGAACCTCGGGCGCGTGGCGTCGCCCGACGACCTCGCCTACGTCATCTACACCTCGGGCTCGACGGGAACGCCCAAAGGAGTGGCGGTCACACACCGGGGCCTGGTCAACCTCGTGTCGTGGCACGTCGCGGCCTACGACGTGTCGCCCGGGGACCGCGCGACTCACCTCGCACCTTTGGGCTTCGACGCGTCGGTGTGGGAGCTGTGGCCCTATCTGTGCAGCGGGGCGGCAATCGTGCTGCCGCCCGAGCACGTGCGCACGTCTCCGGGCGAGCTGGTGGAGTGGCTCGACGCCAACGAGATCACGATCACGTTCCTGCCCACCGCACTCGTGCACGAGGTGCTTTCGGGAGGCCACGGCGGTTCGTTGACGGCGCGCACGATCCTCACCGGCGGCGACCAGCTGCGGATGCGTCCGGGTGACGACGCGGCGTTCGAGCTCGTCAACCACTACGGCCCCACCGAGGCGACCGTCGTCGCCACCGCCGGGCGTGTCGAGCCAACCGGTGAGGCTCCGCCTTCGATCGGGCGCCCGATCGACAACACCGCGGTCTACGTCCTCGACCCCCACGGGAACCCGGCGCCTAAGGGAGTGCCGGGCGAGCTCTACATCGGGGGCGCCGGAGTCGCTCGGGGCTACGTCAACCGGCCCGCTCTGACCGCCGAGCGCTTCGTGCCCGATCCGTTCTCGGGGATTGCGGG
>DASZDG010000109.1:0-2371 GCA_035942255.1 Actinomycetota bacterium
GCAGCGCATCGCAGAGGCCGAGGCGATGCGTCCCTTCGATCTCGAGCGGGGGCCGCTGCTGCGGGCGCGGGTGCTGCGCCTGGGGGCAGACGACCACGTGCTGCTGCTGGTCATGCACCACATCGTGTCCGACGGCTGGTCACGCTCGGTGCTGCTCGACGAGCTCGGCACGCTGTACGGGAACGAGGGGGCTCGGCTGCCCCAGCTTCCGGTGCAGTACGCGGACTTCGCCGCGTGGCAGCGCCGCTGGCTGTCGGGCGACGTCCTGCAAGCACAGCTCGACTACTGGCGCGAGCGTCTGGCGGGTCTCGCGCCGGTGCTGGAGCTTCCGGCCGACCACCCGCGGCCCCCTGTGCGCAGCGGACGTGGCGCGACGGTGTCGTTCGCGCTCGACGCCGCCACCGTCGACGCGCTGAAGGCGCTCGCCCGAGCACACAACGCGACGCTCTTCATGACGCTGACGGCTGCCTTCCAGGCGCTGCTGGCGCGCTACAGCGGGTCAGACGACGTCGCGATCGGGACCCCGATCGCGGGGCGCAGCCATCCCGAGGCCGAGCCGCTGATCGGCTTCTTCGTCAACACGCTGGTGTTGCGAACGGATCTTTCGGGCGATCCCAGCTTCGGCGAGCTCGTGGAGCGGGTGCGCGACGTCGCGCTCGGCGCGTACGCGCACCAGGACGTGCCGTTCGAGAAGCTCGTGGAGGAGCTGCACCCGCAGCGCAGCTTGAGCCACACGCCGCTGTTCCAGGTCATGCTCTCGCTCGACAACACTGCCGAAGGCGCGCTCGCGCTCGGTGACGCAACGGTCGAGTCTTTCCCGATCGACGACGACTCGTCGAAGTTCGACCTCCACCTCGCCGTTCGGGATCGTGGCGGTGAGCTCGAGGGCGATCTCCAGTACAGCACCGACCTGTTCGACGCGGCGACCGTCGAGCGGATGGCCGCCCACCTGCAGAACCTCCTGAAGGGGGCCGCGTCCGACGCCGGGGGGCCGCTCTCCGATCTGGACGTCATGACCCCTGCCGAGCGCCACCACGTCGTGGTCGAGCTCAACGACACTGCCCTGGACCACGACCGCACGGCGCTGATCCACGAGCTCTTCGAGGCGCGGGTCCGGGAGGATCCCGGCGCCGTGGCGCTCGCGTTCGGCGACCGCGAGGTCAGCTACGACGAGCTCAACCGGCGCGCGAACCGTCTCGCCCACCACCTCGCCGGCAAGGGTGTGGGCCCGGACGTCCCCGTCGGCGTCTGCATAGGGCGCGGGCCCGACCTCGTCGTCGCTCTACTAGCGGTACTGAAGGCGGGCGGCGCCTACGTCCCGCTCGATCCGCAATATCCGGCAGAGCGCCTCTCTTTCATGCTCGAGGACACCGCGGCCCCCGTCGTCGTGACGATCATGACGCTTGCCCAGCGACTGGGTCCCACGGACGCCGACCTGGTGCTGCTGGACGCGGACCGAGACGTCATCTCGACGAGCCCCGAGACGAACCCCGCACGGGTCGCGTCACCCGACAGCCTCGCGTACGTCATCTACACCTCGGGCTCGACCGGCACCCCGAAGGGGGTGGCGGTGACGCACGCGAACGTCGTCCGCCTGGTGACCGCCGGCTACATAGACGTCTCCCCGCGGGACGTCTTCCTGCAGTTCGCCCCGGTGTCGTTCGACGCGTCGACGTTCGAGCTATGGGTGCCGCTGACGCACGGCGCGCGCATCGCGATAGCGGACCCCGGTGTGCTTTCGCCCGAAGAGCTGGCCGAGGTCGTCGAGCGCCACGGTGTCACGGTGGCGTGGCTCACCACGTCGTTGTTCAACCTCGTCGTGGACACGGCCGCCGCACGCCTCGAACGTGTGCGTCAGCTGCTCACGGGAGGCGACGTGCTGTCGCCGCGCCACGTCGCCGCGGCCCTGGAGCGTCTGCCCCGGACGCGGCTCGTCGCCGCCTACGGGCCCACCGAGAGCACCACGTTCACGAGCTGCTACGACGTCGCGCGGCCGGCCGACGCCGCCTCGACAGTGCCGATCGGGCGCCCGATCTCCAACACGACCGTCTACATCCTCGATCCGTACGGGAGCCCGGTCCCGGCAGGGGTGCCAGGAGAGGTCCACATCGGCGGCGCCGGTGTCGCTCGCGGCTACGTCAACCGGCCCGGGTTGACGGCGGAGCGCTTCGTGCCCGATGCGTTCTCGGGTGAGCCGGGGGCGCGCCTTTATCGCACCGGGGACCGGGCCCGCTATCTGGCAGACGGGAACATCGAGTTCCTGGGGCGGGTCGACCACCAGGTCAAGATCCGCGGCTTTCGGATTGAGCCCGGTGAGATCGAGGCGTGTCTCTTTGCCCACGAGGCGGTGCGCGACGCGGTCGTGGTGGCT
>DASZDG010000110.1:0-14615 GCA_035942255.1 Actinomycetota bacterium
CTACACGATGGGGACGACGGGCTACGAGCCGCGCCGTCTCACGAAGAACGTGCAGGCGGATCGGGAGCCGAGCTGGTCCTTCGACGCTCGCAAGATCGTCTACCGGTGTCACGTCTTGACGCTCTGCATGTCCAACCCGGACGGGTCCGACGCGCAGCAGGTCTACACGCACACGAACCCGCCCGCGACCGACATAGGGGACCCGAAGCTCTCGCCGGACGGACGGTCGATCGCCTTCGACGCCGAGATCTTCATGGGCGGATGGAGACGACGATGGGCGACATCCTCGTCTACAACCTGGACACGAAAGCCGTTACGAACGTCACCAAGAGCCCCCGTGTCCAGGACGTGGATCCGACGTGGCACCCACTCGGCGGGCTCATGTGGGTCGCCGACGGCCGCCTCGTCTACGACTCCGACGTGAGCGACAACGTCGTCGCGACGCTCGAGCTCACGCCTTCCGACTGGCGCGTCTCCAAGCCCGACGTCTCGCCAAGCGGCGACCGGATCGCCTACGTGGCAAAGGTGCCGGGCCAGACCCAGACCGACGTCTACGTCTTCGACCTCACGGTGCCTGCGGAGACACCCGACCGCAAGGTGACGTTCACGCCGTTCGACGACCTCGCGCCCTCGTGGTCGCCGAACGAGCGGAAGATCGCGGTCGCGAGTAGGGACCAGGCGAGCGACCAGGACCTCGAGATCTTCGTCGTCGACCTCGAGCCGGCGGGCGGCGGGGACCCCACGCGCCGCCGCCTCACGTTCAACAACACGGACGAGAACGAGCCCGACTGGGCGACTCCGCAAGTCACGGCTTCGCTCCAGCAGCGCGTGTCGTTGCCGGAGGGCAACCCGGCGGCCGGGCAGACGACCGGTACGTCGACGTTCGCGTTCGCGCTTTTCCTCTCGGCCCCCGTGGCGAACGGAGAGCAGGTGACGGTCCGGGTCGCGTCGATCTCGGGCTCGGCGTCGACCGGCAACGACTACGCGGCCTTCGACGAGACGTTCGCGTTCTCGCCCGGCGAGCAGACGAAGACGGTCTCGGTCCGCGTGGTCGCCGACACGGTGGCGGAGCCGAACGAGTCGTTCACGCTCAGGATCATGGAGACCACGAACGCGCTGAAGGGCAACGTCGACGGGCGAGGCATCATCACGAACGACGACATCCCACCGACGCCGTCGCCCTCGCCTTCGCCGACCGGTTCGCCCACGCCCCCGCCCCGCCAGCCCGGGGGACAGATCGCCTACACGTCGGGCGTCGACGGCGACTACGACGTGTGGATCATGGACGGGAGCGGCGCGAGCAAGAGGAACCTGACGTCGGACGCGAGCCCGGAGGGGTCGCCCGACCTCAACCCCGACGGGACCACCGTGGCGTTCCAGCGAGCGTTGGGCTCGCCGTCGACGGGACAGCCGCCGAACTTCGAGATCTTCCAGGTCCCGAGCGCGGGCGGGACGGCCGCGCGGCTCAACGGTCTGCCCGATGCGTTCGACGTGACGCCGGCGTGGTCGCCGAGCGGCTCCTCGCTCGCGTGGATCTCCTCGACGAGCGCGGGGAACCCCGACATCTACACGGCCTCGCCTCCGTCGGGCTCCCCCGCGAAGCTGATGGAGACGACCGACGTCGAGTCGTACGCGGAGTGGGGGCGGCTGTCGAACGGCATCGAGGCGATCGCGTACGACGTGCAGCCGGCCGGCGACCCGAGCGATCCCGCGGCGCAGTGGCAGGTGAAGCTCGTCGAGCTCCCGTCGAAGACCGTGCGGTCGTTCGGCGTCGGACGCCACCCGGAGATCTCGCCCGACGGACGCAAGCTCGTGTTCGCGAGCAACCGCGCCGGCGGCGACTACGAGATCTACGTCCTCGACCTGACGGCCGCGGGTGCGACGCCCACGGCGCTGACGTCGAACGCCGACGACGACTTCACGCCGTCGTGGTCGCCGGACGGGGCGAAGATCGCGTGGACCAGCCATCCCAACGGGGGCCGCGCGGACATCTTCACGATGAACGCCAACGGGTCGGCTCAGACGAACCTCACGAACAGCCCGGGGGCGGACGACTTCGAGCCGTCGTGGGGCGTCAAGCCGGCCGCGACGTCCTCCCAGGACGCGCCGGCGGCGGTGCTCGTGATGGTCCCGCTCGTGGGCATCGCCTCGCAGGCCGTCGTCCGGCGGCGCCGCCGGCGTTAGGCCCCCCGCCCCCGCGCCTCGATCGCCTTCTGCGCGTAAGCCATCAGGTCCGCATCCACCATCCCGCGCGACGCCTTCTCCGGGCCCTCGCTCTCGTACATCGTCTTCAGTGACCGCGCGATCTCGGGGTCGCCGCCGGTGAACTGCTCGATCAGCGACGTCCAGCGGTCCGCCAGCTCCTGCATGCGCGGGTCCGAGGGTGCCGTCCCCCGCTCCTTCTCCGCGCGCACGGCGGCGATCAGCTCGGCCCATTCACGCTCGGCCCGCGCCATCGCGTCGTCGCCCCCGAGCTCCTCCCGGCGCCGCTCGAGCTGTGCCAGCTGCTCGGGCGTGTAGTACTTCTCGTGCATCGTCATCTCCTCCACCAGCTCGATCAATCTCTCGGGGGACGCGTCCTCGCCTCCGTCCATCGCACCCAGCAACGCCACGAGCCGGCGCCGCAGACGCTGTTGCGCGCCCATCTGGCGGTCCAGCTCGGCCAGCCTCCGGCGCGTCGCCTCCCGCGGGTCGACACCGTCGCCGTCGAGCAGCGTTCCGATCTCCGCCAGCGAGAACCCCAGCCCCCGCAACGCGACGATCGAGTACAGCCGGGCGACGTCTCGGCCCGAGTAGAGGCGGTGGCCGGCGGGCGTACGTGCTCCGGGCTTCAGCAAGCCCGCGTCGTCGTAGTGGTGCAACGTCCTCACGGTGAGGCCCGTCGCCTCGGCGAGCTCTCCCACTCGCCACTGCCGTTCCATGGGCGGCACGCTAGACCCTCACGCTGCGTGAGGTGCAAGCGAGGTTGCAGGGACGCTCCCGCAGCCGTCGAAAACTCCCCCAAACGGGCTATTTCATCGCGGGCAGCGGAATCAGGAGGCCAAGTTGGCGGCGATCAGAAGCGTGCGCGGGAAGAAGGCGGCGGCGGCCGCCGTCGGAATATTGCTGGTGTTCGCCGCGGTGCGGGCGGGAGACCCCGCGACGGCGAGCTCGATCACCGCCACCGTCACCTCCGGAGGCGACACCGTCGCCCACTCGAACGGCAAAGCCCTTCCCTACAAGGGAAAGCAGAAGGCCCTCTTCTACCGCGTCGGGCTCCCTGCAGGAGAGCCGACGATCGCGATCTCCCGCCGCGGTGACCTCTTCTTCCCGTCGATCGACGTGAGCTCGTCGCCGCCGAACCACGTCGAGGTCCTGAAGTCCGCCGACGAGGGCAAGACGTGGACGATCGTCTCGCCGAAGATCGGCCCCGCGAACCGGCACCCGGTGTCGCTCGACCCGTACGTGTGGGTGGACCCCGCGACCGACCGCATCTACAACATCGACCTGACCGTTGCGTGCTCGCTGATGTCGTTCACCGACGACCGCGGCGAGACGTGGACGACGAACCCGCTCGCGTGCGGCCGCCCGGTAAACGACCACCAGACTCTGTTCGGTGGCCCTCCGTCGGTGAGCCCGACCGTCGGCTACCCGAGCGTCATCTACTACTGCTGGAACGACGTCGGCTCCTCTTCGTGCTCGAAGTCCCTGGACGGGGGCCTCACGTTCACGCCGACAGGGTCACCCTCGTTCACCGGCGTCCAGCCCAGCGCAGCGAGCGAGAACAGCCAGGTGCCGTTCTGCGGCGGGCTGCACGGTCACGGCGTCGTCGGCGACGACGGCACGGTCTACGTCCCGAAGGAGAGCTGCCTCCAGCCGTGGCTGGCGATCAGCAAGGACGAGGGCGCGACGTGGGAGAACGTAAAGGTCTCGAACATCTCCGCGGGTGACGGCATCCTCGACCCGAGCGTCGACGTCGACAAGAAGGGCAACATCTACTACACGTGGACCGGCGGCGACCGCCGCGTGTACTTCACGACCTCGACCGACGGCGGCGCGACGTGGAGCAAGGCGACGGTCGTGACACCGCCGGGCGTCCACGAGGCCAACCTCGCGACGCTCGACGTCGGTGGCGTCGGCAAGGTCGCGATCGCGTTCATGGGCAGCGAGAACTCCCCGTGGCGCCACAACTGCGCCAAGAAGGACAAGTGCCCGGAGAGCAGCGAGTACGACAAGACGACCTGGAACGGCTACGTGACCACGACGACGAACGCGCTGGACGGGCAGCCGACGTTCGTCTCCACCGCGGTGAACCCGCCGAAGGACCCGATCACGCGCGGGCGCTGCGGGCCCGGCCGCTGCGGTCTCGTCTTCGACTTCATCGACGTGGGGATCGCGCCGGACGGCAGCGCGTACGCGACGTTCGTCGACGCGTGCGTTGCGATCTGCGCCGACAAGAACGGCGCGTCGAACTACGGCTCCGACGGCGTGGTCGTCCACATCGTCGGAGGGTCCCGGCTCAAGTAAGGAGCGGTCAGAACCTCTCGGCGTAGCGGCCGAGGACCTGGGTCCACCCGTCGTCGTAGCTCCGGCGCGCGTCGGTGGCGCGGGGGCCGAGCCGTTCCCACGCGCGGTGCTCGAGCCGGACGCGGGTGTGGTCGCCCTCGGCGACGAACGTCACCTCGACCTCGGTCGTCTCCACCACGCCGGGATTCGGCTGCCATGCCATGCGGAGCCGGTGCGGCGGCTCCCACACCTCGACCTCGCCCCAGCGGCATTCCGTCCCGTCGTCCCAGCGCTCGAACAGCCGCCCGTTCTCGAAGGCGACCTCTCGGACCCTGCCGGGCTCGACGGAGTGCGTCGCGACCGGCCACCATCCGTCGACGCCGGCGGTGAAGACCTCCCAGGCGCGCTCGACGGTCGCATTCACCACGATTTCTTTCACGACCGGCGCGATCTCAGCCACGGACGTCATCTCTCGTGTCTCCCTCCTGCTCGGCTGCGGCCTTGAAGCTCTCGAGGACCTGGGTCCAGAACGACTCCACGTAGACGCGCAGGGCCGCGAGGGCTTCGGGATCCGCGCGATAGAGACGGCGCGTCCCGCGCTGCTCGTCGACGACGAGCCCGGCGTCCTTCAGCACGCGCAGGTGTTGGGAGACCGCCGGACGGCTGACCGGGAGCTGCTCCGCCAGCGCCCCCACCGACTGCGGCCCCGCCTTCAGCAGCTCGAACGTCCGCCGGCGGGTCCCGTCCCCCAGCGCGTCGAAGATCTCGTCGTAGGCGGCTGCGTTAGCGTTCACTTACCGTAAGCTACTGCTTACGGCAGGCCTCGGTCAAGAGACGAAGACGCGCGGGTACTCGATCTTCGGGCAGCGGTCCATGACGACGTCGAGCCCCGCCGCCCGTGCCCTCTCGGCCGCGGCGTGGTCGATCACGCCGATCTGCATCCAGACCGCCTTCAGCCCGAGCGCGATCGCCTCGTCGACGTGGGCGCCCGCCGCGTCGGCGCGGCGGAAGATGTCGGCGACCTCGACGCCCTCGGACTCAGGGATCGACGCGAGGTCGGGATAGCAGCGCTCGCCGAGGATCTCCTTCTCGAAAGGCGTCACGGGGATCACGCGATAGCCGCGCTCCTGCAGGAACGACGCGACTCCGTGGCTGGCGCGCCAGGGGTCGGATGAGCAGCCGACGACCGCGAAGGTCTTGTAGGTCTCGAGGATCTTGCGGGCCGGGTCCGAGGAGGTCACCCCTCGTCGCCCTCGGTGTCGTCGTCCGTGCCGGCTTCTTCGTCGAGGACCTCGTTCCCCTCGTCGTCGAGGGCCGAGCCCGCCCGGAGCTCGTTGCCGGCCTCGGTGTCGTCGTAGTCGTCCTTGCCGTACTCGTAGCCGCACTTGATGCAGGTCTTGCGGAGGTTGTCGACGGGCTCGCCGCACTCGGGGCACTTCTTCGAGTCGGACGTGAACTCGGTGTGGTCGACCTCGTCACGTTCTTCGACCGGAGTGGTCACCTGCTCGTCGTCGTCGGCCACGGTTCCCTCCTCGCGCGCTCTCAGGCGTCTTTCCGCACCTTCCAGATGTTCTCCGCCGGCCAGCGGCGGGTCCACTCTGACGGCCTACCCTCGTACGTCGTCGTCACACTCGCGTCGGGCTGCGTCTCGATCAGCTCCTCGATCGCGAGCCGGTTCTTGCGGAACAGCGTGATCCACTCGCCGTGGGGGATCTGGTAGTCGCGGAAGTCCGACTCGTCCTCGATCACGCGCATGCCGAAGTACGGGCGTTGCAAGGTCTCCGTGATGACGTCCTTCTCGAGGTCGAGGCACATCATGTAGAGCGGGCTCGTCGCACAGAAGACGAAGATGCCGCCCGGCTTCAGGAGCCGCGCGGCCTCCGGCACGGTGAGGTACGGATCGACGAACGTTGTGGCGCCGTAGTCCGAGAACACGACGTCGAACGTCTCGTCCCGGAACGGCGTCAGGTGCGCCGACGCCTGTACGACCGGCACAGTAGTCCCTGTCGTCTCGAAGTTCGCAAGAGCGTGCCGGAGCTGCTGGTCGGAGATGTCGAGCCCGATGGGCCAGGCCCCCGCTTGGGCGAGTGCGATCGAGAACTGGGCCGCGCCGCAGCCGTACTCGAGCATGAGCTTGCCGGTGACGTCGCCGAGAAGGTTGAGCAGGGACTCGGGGGTTCGCCAGATACCCCACGCGAGGGCCTTCTCGGTGAGGAAGGCCGAGTGCTGACGCTGGTACTCGGCGGATCCTTCGTCCCAAGCTCGTCTGTTACCGGCGATGGCCGCCGCAGGATCGATGGTCATGCGGTCGACGCTAGCGCGTCTTCTCGCAGGCGCGCTTCCGCTCGATGGTCCTGCACGCGTCGCTCCCCCCGCCGCCATCGCCGTGATCGTGGTCCGCGCCCCCGAGCAACACGTCGTCGCCCGCGCCGCCGAACAGCAGGTCCTCGCCGATGACGCCGCCGAGGATGTTGACCTCGTCGTTGCCGGTGAGCTTGTCGTCACCGTCGGAGCCGAAGACGTTCTCCACGCCGGTCACCGTCCCGCTGCCGGTCTCGGTCTCGATCGTCCCCTGTGCGAGGTCGGCGTAGACCCATCCGGAGCCGCAGCCGTGCGTCCGGTAGTCGAGGGTGTCGACCCCCGGCCCCCCGTCGTACGCCGCGCGCCTCCCGTTGCACCCCGGATGGAAGACGTCGTCGCCGAGGCCGCCGGTGAGCTGGTCGTCCGAGCCCTGGGACCCCCCGTCGAGGACGTCGTCACCCCCCGCGCCGTCGATCACGTCTGCGGAGAAGCCGCCGCCCGTCAGGACGTTGTCGCCGTCGTCCCCCACGAGCCGGTTGCCGGCCCGCCAGCTGCCGGTGGCGTCCTCGACGCCCGAGATGACGTCGACGCCTTCGCTGAAGATCTGCCCGCGCTCCAGGTCGAGGTGGGTGGGGACCCTGGTGTCGTCGAACGTGAACCGGTCGCGTCCCCGGCCGCCGCGATAGTCGTCGTTGCCGACGACCTCGTCCTCTGGTGACTCTGCGAGGAGCACGTCGGGCCCGTTCCCGGCGGAGACCAGATCGGCTCCGCCGCCCCCCGCGAGGAAATCCCCGCCGCGGAAACCGTCCAGCACGTCGTCGCCTCCCCGTCCGTACAGCTGGTCGAGGCCGGGCGTGCCGGTGAGCCTGTCCGCGAACTCGCTGCCCGCGGCCCGGTACACGCGCACGAGACGATCGGCCCCTTCGCCCGTCGCCGTCCCTGCGAGGAGGTCGACCTCGACCGGCCCCGCCGCGCCTGCAAACGTGACGTACCCGTCCTGAATCAGGTCGTCGCCGGGGCCGCCGCGCATCAGGTCGTCTCGGAACTCCCTGCGGAGCTCGACGGAGCGGGGGCCGCCGAAGAGGAGGTCGTCGCCTTCCTCGCCGAAGAGGTCGTCGTAGTCCGCGCCGCCGTAGAGCTCGTCTGCGCCGGCACCACCCGAGATCCGGTCGTTGGCGGCGCCGCCGCAGACGAGGTCGTCACCGTCCCCGGCTTCTATCCAGTCGTTCCCGCCGACCCCGGCGATGACGTCGCGCGCAGGCGTGCCGACGATCTCCTCCCGGGCGTCGGAACCCACGATGGTCGCGATCTCGCCCTTGCAGGTGACCGGGGTTTGCGCGGCCCCCGCGGGGGCCGCGATCTGGAGCGCGAGCAACAGAAGCGCGGAGAAGACCTTTGTGTTCATCACCGTAGGCACCATCGGGGGCCGCGAAACGTTCCTCACGGGGGCCTGCGGAGGTTCGCCCGGGACCGATGCGCCGTTAGGCTCGACAGGAGGCCCCATCGTCTAGCCTGGTCAGGACGCCGCCCTTTCAAGGCGGTAGCACGGGTTCGAATCCCGTTGGGGCCACTGGGTTTCAGAGGTACGCAACCGTCCCAGTCCGCGATGAGTCCGCGATCTGCCTCGCCTCGCGAGCGTCCAGCAGGGCATCTAGAGCGTCCTGGATGCCGGCCTCGTCCGACTCGTAGAGGCCGCCGTAGCGGTTGAGCGTGAACGCCACCGACGAGTGGCCCGCGGCGATGGACACTTCCTTCACGTTGCGTCCGGCCGCGACCCACAGAGACACGAACGTGTGACGCAGATCGTGCACGCGCAGATCGCCGACCCCCGCCGCCTGCACGGCGGGTATCCAGAAGCAGCGGCGAAAACCAGCGCGCCGAAGGACACCGCCATTTGGGCCGGTGAACACGAGCGCATCCGGGTCATCGTCCACGTAGCGCGCCAGGTGCTCGCGCAGCTCCTTCATCACTCGCCGCGGGAATGGGACAGTCCTACGCGAGCGCTTCGTCTTGGGAGGGCCGAAGGTGATCTTTCCGTTCGCCTCGACCATCGTTTCCACGACCGTGACGCGGCCGCGGTCGAGGTCGACGTGCTTGCGTCGCAGTCCCGCCAACTCGCCGTAGCGCAGTCCTCCGTAAGCCGCGAGGATCACGAACGCACGGAAGCGGTCGAGGATGCTGTCGGCCAAGTCCGCGATCTGCGCCATGTCGAGATAGTGCGGCTCGTAGTCAGGCTCAGCGGGTAGGGGAACATCGTCGCAGGGGTTGAACGCGATGCGGCGGTCGGCTACGGCAGCCTGCAGCATGTCCCGCAGCGCGAAGAAGGCCTTACGGATCGTGGACGCACTCAGACCGCTCGTCTCCATTTCCGCCACCCACGAACGCACCGCGGAGTTCTGAATCGCTGAGATGCGGCAGCGGCCGAATCGAGGTAGCACATGCTCGCGTAGGACACCATCTAACCGAGCGGCAGTAGTCGGCCGCAGGTTCACCTTCGACGCCCGCCACGTCGGACACCAGTCCTTCACGAGGATCGTCCCGCGGCGGGGACTTACGAACGATCCGTCCTCCTGGCGAACCGCGGCGCGTGCTAGCCACGCCTCCGCTTGCTTCTCGCTCTTGAACGTGCGCGACGCCGTCCCGCCCTCGGCAGTGCGGACTTCCGCGAGGAATCCACCCGGCCGAGGCTTGATCGAACCCGAGCCGCGGGACCGCCGTCTAGCCTCCTGAGTCATGAAACGCCCTCCTATGTGCGTGCGGGTGTCGAGGACCGTACGCTGACCGGCCGCAGCTCTCTAGGGGTCTTCGCGTCGCGCATCCAGCCACGCCCACAGGTCCCCGAGCGGATACAGGACGTGACGCCCGATCCGGATTCGCGGCGGCCCCGTCCCGAAGTGGTTCCACCGGTAGACCGTCGCGGGGGGCACGCGACAGATCGCGGCGACTTCCTCAACCGTCAACAGCTTGCGGTCTTCCGCGTGCGTGCTCATGTTCTATGTACGGCGCGAAGGCCCAGAGTTACCACTGTCAACCGCACGCGTGGGTGACAGCAGTCAGCGGACCGAATGTGTTAGATCGCTCTCGTCCGCGATGTGCCGATATCCCTGTGGACGCTGACGATCATGAGGAGCCGTAGATGCCTGAGAAGTCTGACTCGGTGCTGGTGCAGGTGCGCGTCCCGAAGACGCTCCATAGCCTTTCCAAGGTGTTCGGCGCGACGAATAGCGTCGGCTTGAACGACGTGTACGTGCAGGCCCTCCGGTCGTTCCTCGTCGGGCGCGGAGTGAAGCCAGACCCCAAGGTGACTGCGTCCGCGTCGGAGTCGATCACGGCGGAAGTCGAGCGCTTGGTGCAGCTTGCTCACACCGTGCAGAACGAAACCGCCGCGCCGAAGCGGGGAAGTAGGACGACGTGATCTGCGTGAACGGAGAGCGGCGGCGGCTCCTGATGTTGTTCACGACGCCGCCCGAGCGGTACGTGCCAATCGATCCCGACGACCTCGAGGAGGTACGCGCGCAGCAGCTGTAGAACGAAAGCGGCCCGTCCCATTCGTTTCGCATCGAAGGACGGACCGCTCACAACTTCAAGTGGTCACAGGTTACCGAAACCTGCGGAGTCCGCACGATACGCGGCGCACGGATCGTCGAGACCGTCATTGCGACCGAGGGGCGTCGGACCTATCGCCGCCCGCCAGAACGGCGGGGACGTCTCCCGTATAGCGGGTTAGAGCCGCAGGTTGCTCCACGCAGCACTTCGCAACACGGTAGGGAGGAGTGGGACGGAGTCAATCGAAGGCCCCGGGTGATGTGAGCGAAGCGAACCATCCCAACGGCAACGTCAACGCCGCGTCGACAGCACGAAACGCGACGCCCAACCTGAATCGAAAACGCGTCGGACACCTATGCCCGAACGTGACCGACCTAGCGAGATAAAGCGGCGAGCGCAGCGAGCCAAGACCGGCCGCCGCCTCGGTCACGGATTACGACTCCGAACGCCGATGCCGTACATGCCTTCACAAGCAGCAACGCCCGCGATGCTTCTGTCCCGAACGTCGCGGGCGTTTGCCATCCGGCACCAGGCCGACAGGCCGACGCCGATGACGACATTGGAGGGGTTCGGCTCCCTCCAAGTGACGGCTCCCGTTACGAGATCGGCGGGGGCCGTTGCGCGTGAGCGGGACCGGATTTTTCTGGTCCCAGATCCGAGAGAACTGATCGCTCTCGCTCAGATAGTCCGGGCGTGCAAATCACGGATCAGCAAGTCCGCTGGTGGCTGACCAACCTGCAGAAGGGGCGCAGCCTCTTCGACCCCGAGCTGATCGCGTGCGTCCGCGCTCACGGCCACGCCGTGGCGGGACGAACACGCGCAGAGGTCGCCGCGGCGGCGGAGCAGTTCCTACGGTCCCGAATCGAAGCGTTGCGCGCCCCGAAGGGGGCAAGCACACACGACCAGATGCCGCACGCGGTCTTGACGTTGTGCTTCCTCGAAGGGTGGAAGGCGTCGCACGCCGCGAAGCGGCTGGGATTGTCGGAGAGACAGATGAGCCGCGAGCGGAGCCGCGCCATAGCGATGCTGCGCGACGGCATGACGTCGTTCCCTGGCGACGTCCCCGCGCCGGCGCCCGAGCCGACGTCCTGGGCCGAGTTGACCGCGCAGCTCGCGCGCATCGAAGCCGCGATCCTGGCGATGCGTCCTGGGCAGCCCGAAGCGTCGACGTAGTTCCAGACCGGCGACGCCGCGAGGGCCGTGCTCGTAACTTTTCCAGCAGACAATCTCCAGGGTTCCGCTTCGGGGTCGGCGTACGATGATCACATGAACGAGTCGGAGGTCCGCAGGGAGATCCAGGAACTCATCCTGGCCCTGGAAACACTTGTGGAGCGGGATCCGGAGCAGGAAATGCACGGTCGCGCTGTCCTCGACTTCGACGCGGTGATCTTGTCCACGAAGCAGGTTCTCCTGAATCGCCGGGACGCGAACGCGATCACAGACGCGATATCGGCAGAAGCTGTAGCTCACGGCGAACCGATCCGTGCCGCGGATGCTTTGGTGACCGCCCATCGGCTACAGGCCTGGATAGGCCCGGAACCCGCCTATTCACAAACAGGACGCGGCCGCAGAATCCCCGGTCTCTAAGCAGGGCCGCGCGGCCCGTGGAAATCATCCGCTCAGCGTCGCAGCATGCATAGGGACGTTGCGCCGCAGTAGCCGATATCCCGGGCATGACCGAAGTTCGGCACAAGCCTGTAAGCGACGATGACTCGGTAACTCTCACCGTGACCATGACCGCGGCCGAGGCACGCCTGTTCAAGATGGCATGCGCTCACGCAGGGATCCGGAGCGGCGCTCTGGTCAGTCGGTGGAGTCGTCGCTACCTCGCGCGCGTCGGCGTCAAGGTTGGCACCGCGACAGATGCCAAGGAGGATCACGAATGACCGACCGACCAATCGATCCCTCAACAGGACGACCGAGCGACAAGCGGGATCACGAGGACCGCGACGAGCTGCGCGAGCGTCACGCGGGCGCATGGCGCGAGCGCGACGGCGAGGTGGTCAAGCGTCTCGTCTTGCGATCAGGACTCACCGCCTTGGGACGCGTGTGGGATCGCGGCGAAGTCATCGAGGTCATCGTCGGCGACGACGACTGGGTCGAGACGTGCGATCCCAACACCGGCGAGTCGTTCCTAGACCTCACCGTCGAGGACCAGATCGCGCGCTGGGGTCGACGCATGTTCGCGGAAGTCAACGGCGAGATCGCTACCGAGGACCTGCCGTCGCCGTTTGACGACGACCGCCCGCACCGGCCCTACGCTACCCGGATGCCAAAGGGCGAAGCGGCCGCGTACGCAGCCATGCGCGCTGCATGGGCCGAGCAGGAAGCACTCGCAGACGAGCCAGTCCGTCAGGTGTCCGCCGAAACACGGATACCCAAAGGCCTCTAGAGGTCGCGTCCGTGGCGGGTCCGAGCATTCCTCGTCCGGGTCCGCCACGGGCGCACCATCCAGGGATCACCAGCGGCCCCACCGGCCACCAGGAAGCGACGGAGCGCCACGGAGGCCGACAAGGATCACAACCCCAAGCGTGAGCGGGCGAGGGCGGCGGCAGCACCCGCTCGCTCAGGGGTGAAAGATGGCTCCGCCAATAATCCCGACGATGCGGTTAGCGGCCTCCGATGAAGGGGTGATCACAAACCAGTTCATCCCGTAGACCAGGATCGTTTCATCATCTACGAGCGAGTAACCCTCGGCTTCCAACTCGGCCTCCATGTCGGAGGGGTCGCCGTAGACCCCTACGGCCGTGAGGTCACTTCCGGGTCCACATATCGCCAACGTTCCGAGAGCGGTAGGGAGAGCGGTGCGTGCACTACAGGGGGAGTCGACGGCCTTCAACTGAAGGAACAACGATCTGGGATTCCCGATCTCGGACGAGCGGACTGAATTCGAGGAGAAGTCGAGCCTGATAGCGGCGTCAGTAGGAGAAGGAGGCTCATCCCGAAGGGAGTCGTCCTTGGGTCCTGAGCAGCCGCTAGTCGCGAGAGCAACAAGGACGATCACGGCGCACAAAGAGGGCTTCATCTGTATCTAACCTACGCTGAAGACCTACACGCAGACAGATCACCAGGCGGCGCGCTTTACTCGCGAGGAAAGGCGGGAGGGGGATCGCCGTTTGTAGGAGATCGCGACTCCCCGCTGTTGTCCACGGCATAGGGACCACTCACCAAACGGGCATTTAGTGGTTGCCAGGCGCTCCCTACTCTGGCTCTCTCGTTCCAGGACGACCGAAGGAGCGGGATCGTGAACGTCATCGGCTATTGCAGGGTCAGCACGTCGGAGCAATCGGACTCCGGACTCGGGATCGCGGCACAACGTCAGCGCATCGCGGCCGAGGCCGAGCGCCGCGGGTGGAACGTCACCTACATCGAGGACACCGGCAGCGGCAAGGACATGAAGCGCGAGGGGATCACGCGCGCCCTCGGGATGCTGAAAGCCGGTGACGCCGCGGCCCTAGTCGTGGCGAAGCTCGATCGCGTGACGCGGTCCCTGTCGGACTTCGTGCGGCTCATGGAGCAGGGTCAGCGGGAGCACTGGGCGATGGTGTCCCTGGACATGGGGATCGACACCACGACGCCCTATGGGGAAGCGATGATGAACATGGCCGCGGTGTTCGCGCAGCTCGAGCGGCGTCTCATCGGGCAGCGCACGTCCGACGCGCTGAGAGCGGCCCAGGCGAACGGGACGCGCCTAGGCCGGCCGACAGATGTTCCCGAGCGTCTACGGCGTCGCATCGTCCGTATGAAGGGCCGTGGCTTGTCCCTGGCGAAGATCGCCGACAAGCTAAACGCCGAGAATGTCCCGACCGCGCGCGGCGGAGCACGCTGGTACCCGAGCACGGTAGACAAGGTGCTGAAGAGCGCGCGAAGGGAGGGCATCGCGGCCTGAGCGGCCCCTGGGCAGGCAGTTCCAGGTCTCCTGCCCATGAGCCTCGCGAGCTTGGGGCAGCAACCTCCCGCCACGATACTTGGTAATTCGTCTCGCGCGCTTGTCAACTCGTCTGCGTTAGTAGATACTTCGATCTCACGCCTTTGCACTCCGCAGGGCCGCACGAGGGAGTACGAGCATGGCAGACGAAGGATACAGGTACAAGGTTCCGGACTTCGCCAAGAAATTCCCGAAGCCCGACGGCAAGGGCGCCCCGGGAAACGCCGTCAGGAACTGGTCTCGCAAGGGCCTGATCAGGGGCGTTCATCAGCACAGCCCGAACGCCGAGTACCGCTTCACGGCCGCCGGCGTCCGGGAGGCCTGGCTGCTCTGGGCCGATCACAAGGGTCTGGAT
>DASZDG010000111.1:0-2569 GCA_035942255.1 Actinomycetota bacterium
GATCCGCGTCGCCCCGCGGGCGACGAGGCCCGCCGGCTCGGGCACCGCGATCGCGTCCTCGTACGCCGTCAGGACGTCCTCGGTGACGCGCGGCCAGGCGTAGCGCTCGGCGCGCTCCTGGGCGGCGGCGCCCATCGCACGGCGTCGCGCCGGGTCGAGCGCGAGGTCGCGCAGCGCGCTCGCCACCGCGGTCCCGTCGCCGGGCGTCACGAGCACGCCGTCGACGCCGTCGCGGACGACGTCCGCGTACCCGGCGATGTTCGAGGCGACGACCGGGGTGCCGTGCGCGAACGCCTCGGTCAGGACCATCCCGAAGCTCTCGCCGCCGAGCGACGGCGCGCACAACACGTCGGCGCGGGCGAGGCGGCGCGACTTCTCCTCGTCGCCGACCTTCCCCAGCGCCTCGACGCCGCGCGTGTCGAGCAGCATCGGCTCGATCTCCTCGTGCGTCGGCCCGACGAGCGTCAGCCGGGCCGGCACGTGGTCGCGCAGCGCCTCGAAGGCGCGCAGCAGGACCGGGAGCCCCTTGCGCTCGACGGCCTGGCCGACGAAGACGATCTCCAGCGGCCCGTCCTCGGCCTTCCCCGGAAGCGCGGCGAGGTCGGGCAGGTGCACGCCGTTGGGCACGATCCGGTAGCGCCCGCCGAACCAGCGCTGCGCCGTCCACGCCGCGGCCTCGGAGACCGCGATCCGCACGTGCAGCCGGTTGAAGCGCCGGAACGCGCCCATCGCGTTCGCGAGGCGGTTCGAGATCGGGCTCGTCGAGTAGACGTGGAACGTCCCGACGAGCGGGGCGGCGGTCGTCGAGCACAGCGCGTCCCAGCTCAGGACCGGCACCTCGGGCCCGTGGATGTGGACGACGTCGAACCCGCCCGTCCGCAGCTCATGGCGCATTGTGGCGAGCCCCGCCGGGGTGATCGAGACGTTCGAGACCGCCCCGTTCATGTGGAAGCCCATCGTCCCGCCGAGCGGGATCACGTAGTCGGGCAGCGCGACGCGGGCCGGGTGCGCCCCCATGTGCAGAAGCGCGGTCCGGCGGCTGTCGCGGTCGACCGGTGAGAGCACGCGGACCTCGTGTCCCCCGGCCAGTAGCTGCTCGGCCAGGGCCTCGATGTGCCGCGTGACACCCCCCGGGTACGTCCACGAGTACGGAGAGAGGAGGGCGACCCGCACGCGGCCACTATATTCGCTGAAGTGCCGACCCGGCATTTCGTGAAATACACCTTTCTCAAGGTGGATCCTGCCTGGCGGCGCCTGGACCCCGATCGGCGGGCGTCCGACAAGCGCGAGTTCGCCGCCGCGTGCGAGGACTTCGCCGAGGACCACCTGCTCCGCGCGTTCTCGCTCGTGGGCACCCGCGGCGACGCCGAGCTCATGATCCTCAGCCAGGCGGTCAACCTCGACACGATCCACGAGTTCCACGTCGTGCTGGCCCAGAGCGGGCTCATGAAGTGGTCCTCGATCCCCTACTCCTTCCTCGCGCTGACCAAGGAGAGCGAGTACTCCGACGAGTCGCGCCTCGAGGTCCGCCCCGCGCACGGGAAGTACCTCTTCGTCTACCCCTTCGTGAAGACGCGCGCCTGGTACGCGCTCGACGCGAAGGAGCGCTGGCGGATCATGCAGGAGCACATCCAGGTCGGCCGCGAGTTCCCGAGCGTGGACCTGAACACGTCGTACTCGTTCGGGCTCGACGACCAGGAGTTCGTCGTGGCCTTCGAGACCGACGACCCGGCAGACTTCCTCGACCTCGTGCAGAAGCTGCGGACGACGGAGTCCTCCGCCTTCACGAAGCGCGACACCCCCACGTTCACGTGCATCTCGGCCTCGGTCGAGCGCGCCCTGAACGCCCTCGACGGCGAACCCATCTCCCTGACCCTGAGCCCATCGCAATGAAGGACATCACCATCATCGGAGCCGGCCCCGTGGGCCTCTCGGCCGCCTTCTGGGCCGGGATGCGCGAGGCCAGCTCCCAGATCATCGACTCGCTCCCGGAGATCGGCGGGCAGCTCACGACGCTGTATCCGGAGAAGTGGATCTTCGACGTGCCCGGGCACCCGAAGGTCCTCGCGAAGGACCTCGTCGAGCTGCATCGCCAGCAGACGCTCGAGCAGTTCGACGTGCCCGTCCACCTCGAGACGACCGCCGAGCGGATCTCGTTCGAGTCCGACCACGTGGTCCTCCACACCGACCGCGGCGACCTCGAGTCCCGGACGGTGATCGTCGCGGGCGGCCACGGCGCGTTCGAGCCCAAGAAGCTGCCCGGCTACGACATCTCGCCGTGGGAGGGCCGCGGGGCGTACTACCTCGTCGGCTCGAAGGACGAGTTCGCCGGCAAGAAGGTCCTCATCGTCGGCGGCGGCGACAGCGCGTGCGACTGGGTCGTCAACCTGCTCGACACCGCCGACCGCATCGGCCTCGTGCACCGCCGCGAGGGCTTCCGGGCCCACGAGGCGACGGTCAAGCAGGTCGAGGACGCCGCCTCGGCGGGCCTGATCGACCTGCACGTGCCGTTCCAGATCCGCGAGGTCCGCGGCGACGGCTCGATCGAGTCCGTCCGCCTCTTCCACTC
>DASZDG010000112.1:0-21979 GCA_035942255.1 Actinomycetota bacterium
CCGCGCACGCTACGACCGTTCGATCAGCCGCAGGGGAACTTGCTGCAGATCGGGCGCATCACCGTGAGGAAGACCTCGCACGCGGGCTCTCCCACCTCCGGCGGGATGTACTCGTCGTTGGTCTGACACGTCATCGCGCTCGCGGGGGCCGCGAACAGGCCGACGTTCGCGGCCAGCAGCATCCCGGTGAGCACGACCTTCAGCGACTTCTTCACGTCGTCTCCTCTTGATCGGACGGCAAGACAAGCGACCCTTCTTCAGCGCCGGGGACGTTCCCTTCACTCATCCGGGGGATTCGCGGCCACGTCAGAGCCCGCACCACGCCTCGAGGTCGTCGAGCTCGCCGGGACGAGCGTCCGGGATTGCGCCCCCGGTGCGGAACCATCCGTCCTCGCCGGGCGCCAGCTCGGGGTTCTCGAAGATCACGAGGTCGTGCAGCTCCCCTCGGACCATCACCTGGCAGCGCGGGTCCTCCGAGCGCCCCGCGTCCGTCCCGCGGTTCGTGACCTCGATCCGGAACGACACGACCGTGCGGCCGTCGGCGTCCTCGTAGACGCTCTTGTGATAGCCGGTGCCCTGGACGATCTCGACGTCGGGATGCGCGGCGCCGGCGGGGGCGGACGGGGCGGAGGCGCACGCTCCCGCGAACAGGAGCGCGAGCGCTGCGGACAGGAGCTTCACGTCGGTGGGACGCCCGGGCGGGCGGCGACGTTCCTTCTCACTTAGCCTGGCGACCATGGCCGAACGCGTCGCGCGCATCGAGCTCTTCCACTACTCGTCGCCGCTGCCCGCGACGTTCCGGCCGAGCTGGATCCCGGGGTTCCCCCAGAACGAGAACCGGGCGACGCTGATCAAGGTCGTGACGGAGAACGGGGTGGAGGGCTGGAGCGCCGGGCCCGCGATCGGGCGCGAGCGCGAGGGCCTCGGTCATCTGATCGGGCCCTACCTGATCGGCGAGGAGGCGACCGACATCGGCCTCGTCCAGCAACGGCTCCGCGAGATCGGCTACCTCGGGTGGCGCAACTGGTGGATCGAGCCCGCGTTCTGGGACATCAAGGGCAAGCTGGAGGGACGGCCGGTGTGCCGGCTTCTCGGCGGCGAGCCGTGCGACGTGAGGCTCTACGCGTCGACGGGCGAGTTGAAGGACGTCCCCCGGCGCGTCGAGGAGGCAGAGGCGCGTCTCGCCGAGGGCTTCGGCGCGATCAAGATCCGGGTCCACGAGGACTTCGAGCGCGACCGCGCGCAGGTCGAGGGGCTCGCCGCGGCGATGGGCGACCGGCTGCGGATCGCGGTCGACGCGAACCAGGCATGGCGGGTGACGGCGGTCGCAGACGCGCCGCGGTGGGACCTCGCGAGGGCCCGCCGGTTCGCGGCCGTGTGCGCGGACGCGAACGTCGCGTGGCTCGAGGAGCCGCTGCCGATGGATGCGTACGATGATCTCACCGCGCTGACCGCGGAGGCGCGCGTCCCGATCGCCGGCGGCGAGCTGCACACGTCCGGACTGCCGGAGCTGAAGACGATGATCGAGCGGCGGTGCTACGCGATCTTCCAGCCGGACGCGATCTTCACGGGCGGGATCGCGCAGACGATGGAGGTGATCGGCCTGTGCCGCGAGCACGGCCTGGCGTACACGCCCCACACGTGGACTAACGGCATCGGGCTCGCGGTGAACCTGCAGGTGATGGCCGCGTCGGGGTTCGCAGGCGAGCGCGAGCTCGAGTACCCGCTCGACCCACCGGGGTGGGTCCCCGAGGCGCGCGACTCGATGCTCGAGGAGCCGTTCGTGCACGACGGCGGGACGCTGCGCGTGCCGGATCGCCCCGGCCTCGGCTTCGACGTGAGCCGGGCCGCGCTGCGCAAGCACGCGCAGCGGTTCTTCGTGATGGACCGCAAGCGGCTGGTGCTCTTCGCGCTGCGAGACCGGGGGATAAAGGCCGCGCGCGAGATGGACAAGGCCAAGCGGGCGCGCCAGAGGGCGGACGGCCCCGGGTAAACCCGCACCTGGACGCGTTTAACCCGCTCGGGCTAACTTGCTCGGATGTTCACGATCAGGTTCACCACCACGGCCTACCGGCCCGACGCCCTCGTCACCCTGCGCACGGAGGCCGGCGCGTGGACCGACGACGCCGGCGGCGTCTACCAGGACGGCGCGTGGGTGTTCCGGCTGGACGAGGCCGACTACGGCGGCGTGCTCACGTTCAAGTTCGTCCTCGAGCGCTCCTACTGGATGCTCGGCGACAACCTCGCGGTCGCTCCCGTTCCCGGCGCGGACTACGCGTTCGACGAAGGGAACGTCAAGTTCCCGCCCTACGACGGCCTGATAGTCGAGAACTCCCGGGTGCAGGAGGTGTTCTTCCCTCCGGCGCTCGACGAGCAGAAGACGTACGACGTGATCGTCGTGGGGTCGGGCATCGGCGGGGGGATCCTTGCCGACCAGCTCTCGGACCTCGGCCTGGACGTGCTCGTGCTGGAGGCCGGCAGCTACCTCTTCCCGACCCACGTCGCGAACCTTCCGCGCCGCCACCTCGTGGGCAGGTTCGACAAGCACATCTGGGGGCTCTACGGGACCTTCAAGGTCGTCAACTACACGAACGCCCCCGGCTCCGCGTTCGAGGGGGGCCAGGCGTTCAACCTCGGGGGCCGTTCGGTCTTCTGGGGCGGGTTCATCCCGCGCATGAGCGGTTGGGAGTTCCACGCGTGGCCGGCGGGGATCCGGCAGTACCTCGAAGGTCCCGGATACGCGCGCGCCGAGGACGTCATGAACAGGACCGGCCTCCCCTCGTCGCCGTGGAACGAGAGCGTGAAGCAGACGCTCGCACAACGCACCGGCGACTTCGTCTACTTCGACGCTCCGATGGCGGTGCAGTACTCGGGGCTGTCGGCCGCGTCGATCCCCGCGGGGATGTTCTCGACGGCCGACCTGCTGACGGAGTCCGCGCTCACGGCCGACCCGGTCGGGCGCGAGGGGTTGACGGTGAACCTCAACCACGCGGTCGTGAGGGTCGAGACCGACGGGGGCCGCGCCACGGCGGTCGTCGCCCACGACCTGATCTCGAACACGTTCCGCTCGTACAAGGCGCGGCACGTCGCGCTCTGCGCGGGGACCCTCGAGAGCGCCAAGATCGCGCTGATGAGCGGGCTCCGCGACCCGAACGGGAAGGCCGGCGTCGGCCTGACCGATCACCTCATCCGCTACATCCACTTCGCGCTGCCCCCGTCGTCGCCGCTGTACAGCTCCGCGGAGAGCGCAAAGCTCCTCGCGCAGCACCCGGGAGCGGACAAGGACCACCACGCCTTCAACGTCCTGCTCGAGCTCGGCGCCGACCTCAACCAGGGCCGGTTCGTGGACGACGAGATCCTCGCCGAGCACCGGCGCCGTCGCGGCGACACGATGCTGTGCGAGCTCGTGTTCCTGTTCGACCAGCGTCTCGTGGAGACGAACCGGCTCCGCCACGCCGGGCCCCCCGTCGCGAAGCCGGAGGTGCTGGTCCGGCCCGGAGCGGACGGCGACCGCTTCCGCGCTGAGACCGACGCTCTGACGGGGGAGATCGTCGACGCGCTGGGGGGCATCGCCCTGGTGGGCGAGGACCTCGTGCTGGACGACGCGGGCCTCGGGATCGTGGCTCACGAGGTGGGGACGCTGCGGCTGGGGGCCGGCGGGACGGGGGTCGTGGACGAGGACCTGAGGTTCCTCGAGTACGAGAACCTCTACGCGTGCGACCTCTCGGTGTTCCCGTCGTCGCCTGCCGCGAACCCGACGCTCACGCTTGCGGCGCTGGCGATAAGGCTGGCGGATCACATCAAGGCGCGGGCCTAGCGACCGGGCGCTTGGTAGCCTTGCTTGCAGACATCGACGAGGGGGTTCACGTGAAGCGAATCGGCGCCATCGCACTGCTGTCGTTCCTGCTGCTTGCCGCTCCGGCCGGGGCGATCACCAACGGCACCCCTGACGGGAACGCGCACCCGAACGTCGGCGGGCTCGTCGCCGACACCGCGTACTCCGACGGGACGTGGATCTACTGCAGCGGCACCCTGATCTCGCCGACGATCTTCCTCACGGCGGCCCACTGCGCCGACGACGGCGCGCGCGTCCGCGTGACGTTCGACACCGCGTACATCGACGGTGACAAGGTCTACGCCGGCACGTTCGAGGCCGACCCCGCGTACAACCAGTCCCAGAGCGACACGCACGACATCGCGGTCGTCGTCTTAGACAAGGCCGTCAAGGGCATCACCCCTGCGCTCCTCCCGGAGGCGGGCTCGCTCTCGAGCCTGTCCGGCTCCCAGACGTTCACGCCGGTGGGGTACGGCGCGTACGAGGTGAAGAAGGGGCCCGGCGGGCACGCGTACCTCTACAACGACGTGAGGATGAAGACCACGGGGACGCTGAACTCGATCAACCCGACCTGGCTGCGGATCTCGATGAACGCGGCGAAGGGCGACGGCGGCACGTGCTACGGCGACTCCGGGGGGCCGAACTTCCTCGGGACGAGCAACGTGATCGCGTCGATCACGATCACCGGCGACGCCGTGTGCCGTGCGACGAACGTGACCTATCGCCTCGACACGGAGTCGGCCCGGGCCTTCCTGGCGCAGTACGTCACGCTGCCCTAGGCCCCAAACGGCCACGGCCTGAAGGAGCCCGGCGCGCCGCGGCGAAGTCTCCCGGAGCAGACGGACGACTCTGGAGGAGAACGCGATGCGACGCACGCTGACGACCCTGCTGGCCCTTGGCCTCATAGCTGCGGGGCTGGCTGCGCCCGCCGAGGCCGGGAAGAAGAAGACGAAGAAGCCCGTAGTACGCACCTTCGAGGTCCGCTACGAGCAGCCGGCGATCGGCGTCGGCGGCGCCGGCGGCGGGTGCTCCGGCTGCCCGACGATCCCGACGATGACGGGCGAGACCTACGCCGTGTTCGTGATCGAGGACGACAACACCCCGACGGGCTACATCGACCTGTCCTACGACTCGGACGGCGACGGGATCCAGAACATCGGTTCGGGCCCGACGGTGTGCGGCTCGACGCCCGAGCCCGTAGCGATCGAGCCGGCCCAGTCCTACACGGCCTGGCCGTGGGCTGTCGGTGCCGGGTGCCCGGGTGGGTCCTCGACCTCCGGGACGATCAAGGCGATGTTCTCGAGCGACCCCGCGGCCCTCGAGAAGGCCATGGGGAGCTGAGCCGGCTCTTACACACGAAGCCATAGGAGAGGCCCGGGCCACCGCCCGGGCCTCTGCGCGTCCCGCCGCCGCTAAGGCGGCTGGAGACGACCGTCGAGGAGGAGTAGGCAGACAGCGGGTTGAACGATCGCCGCACGCGGTAGATGCCCCTCGTGAAGATCGTCCTCGAGGGTGCGATCGCCGGGCTCGCGTTCGCGTCCGGCGACAACTTCGTCGTCGGGTTGTGGGACTCGGGCCCGCTCGGCCCGATGACCGACGTCATGTGGGCGCGGCCGGACGGCAGCCGTGTGCTGTTGGCTCCGGACGAGGACGTGGCCGCGTTCGTCGCCGGCACCTACTCGTTCGACGAGACCAGGGTCGTGCCGATCCGCGCGGCGCGGTCGCGGGAGGGCTTCTCCGTGACCGCCGGTGACGTGCACCTGGACGCCGACGCCGGAAGGGCCCATCCCTTGTTCGCGGCGCGCCCGCGCCCGTTGCGGCGGTGGCTCCCGTGGGTCCGGTTCGAGGACGCGGTGTTGCGCCGGCTCGTCGGACGGTTCGTCGTCGGGGGGGCCGAGGGCGTACGGATGCACGGGACGACGCCGAGCGGCGCGCGGGAGTGGTACCGGATCGACGGCTACCGAACGATCGTCGCGGCCCGCGGCGAGGTCGCGGGCGCCGACCTCGGGGCGTTGACGGAGCTGAGGCCCGACCCCGGCTTCGGCTTCAGCGGGTTCCCGAGCCGCCCGGCGCTCGTCTCGTGCTCTCCCGTGATCGATCGCCCGCCGGGATAGCCGCCGGTCCAGGTGCCGTTCGGCCCCCGCGAGCCGGGTCGCGCGGCCCTGGGACGCCGCGGCGGCGTCCCCTAACGTGGCGAGTACGACGACCGGAAGGGAGGCCGAATGACCCGGCGCCACGAGACGCTCGTCCCGTTGACGCACGACCACCACCACACCCTGGCGCAGGCCAAGCGCCTGGAGAAGGCCGCGGCCGAAGGCGATGCCGCGCGCGCGGCGGCTGCAGGCGACTTCGTCAACTTCTATCTCGGCCGCGCCGTCCGGCACTTCCACGAGGAGGAGGAGCTGTTCTTCGCTCCGCTCGTCGACGACCCGACGGCAGGTCCTCTGGTGATGCGCGCGGTGACCGAGCACCTGCGGCTGCACGCGCTCGTGCGGCAGGTGCGGCGCGGCCTCACCGGCGGTGCCGTCCCGGGCGAGCTCCTGAGCGACGTCTCGCGCCTGCTCGCCGAGCACGTCCGGTTCGAGGAGCGGGAGCTGCTGCCGCTGGTCGAGCGGCTGCTGCCGGAGGAGGAGCTCCAGGACCTCGCGGGGGGCCGCCGCGAGGTCTGACGCCCCCGGAAAACCCGGAAAGCCCCTGCCCACGAGGAGGCGCTTTCTCTATGTTTGACGCGGCGGCGCGAAAGGAGGTCCCGGGCGTGACGACGCCGCTCGTTGCAGCGCCCGCGCCCGCGCGGCTCGAGGGCCTGTCCGCGGGCGAGGTGGAGGAGCGCGTCGCCGCCGGCCTCGTCAACTCGGCCCCCGACTCCCACACCAGGTCGCTGGGCGACATCGTCAGGGCGAACGTGCTCACGCCGTTCAACGCCGTCCTCGGGGTGTTGCTGGGCGTGATCCTCGTGGTCGGGCCGATCCACGACGCGTTGTTCGGCGTCGTGCTCGTGGCGAACTCGCTCACCGGCATCGTGCAGGAGATGCGCGCGAAGCGGACGCTGGACCGCCTCTCGCTGCTGAACGCGCCGGTCGCCCGCGTGATCCGCGACGGCGCGACCGTGGAGATCCCGGTCGAGGGCGTCGTCCGCGACGACCTCGTCGAGATCGGCCCGGGGGACCAGGTCGTCGCCGACGGGGTCGTCGTCGCGGAGGACGAGCTCGAGCTGAACGAGGCGCTGCTGACCGGCGAGTCGGACCCCGTCTCCAAGGGGGCCGGGGACACGGTGCTGTCCGGGACGTTCGTCGCCGCCGGTACCGGCGTCTACCGCGCGACCGCGGTCGGGAGCGAGGCGTACGCGACGTCGCTGACCGAGCAGGCCCGCGTCTTCAGCCTCGCCCACTCGGAGCTGCGCGCGGGCGTCAACCGGATCATCCGCGGGGTCGGCTGGCTGATGGCGCCGACGGCCGCGCTGCTCGTCTACAGCCAGCTCTCCGCGCACGACGGCGTCAAGGAGGCGCTCCGCGGGACCGTCGCCGGCGTGGTCGCGATGGTGCCGGAGGGGCTCGTCCTCCTGACGACGGTCGCGTTCGCGGTCGGGGTCGTGCGGCTCGGCCGCGTGAAGCTCCTCGTGCAGGAGCTCGCGGCGATCGAGACGCTCGCGCGCGTGGACGTCCTCTGCGTCGACAAGACCGGCACGATCACGAACGGCGAGATCAGCGTCCGCGAGGTGCGTCCGCTCGCGGGGGCCGGGGGGCTCGACGACGTCCTCGGCGCGCTGGCGGCGGCCGACCCCTCTCCGAACACGACGTTGCGCGCCCTCGCGACGCGGTTCGCGGCGCCGGGTTGGGACGTGACGCACCGCGCCGCGTTCTCCGCCCGGCAGCGCTGGAGCGGCGCGACGTTCTCCAACGGCCAGACGTGGCTGCTCGGCGCACCGGAGGCGATACTCCCGAACGCGCGCGCCGACGCGGACGCGATCGCGGAGACGGTGGAGGAGCTCGCCGGAGGCGGGAGCCGCGTCCTGTTGCTCGCCCGCGCCTCCGCCCCGCTTACCGACGGAGCGGTGCCGTCCGCGCTCGTTCCGGCAGCGATCGTCGTGCTCGAGGACACGATCCGCGACGACGCTCCGGCGACGATCGCGTACTTCCGGGAGCAGGGCGTCGAGCTGAAGATCCTCTCCGGCGACCACCCGCGCACCGCGGGCAGCATCGCGGCCCGGGCCGGCGTGGAAGGGGCGGCCACTCCGGTCGACGCGCGGACGCTGCCGGAGGACGACGCCGCCCTTCTTCGCGCGGTGGAGTCGGCCTCGGTCTTCGGCCGGGTCGGCCCGGCGGAGAAGCGGCGCGTCATCCGGGCCCTGAAGGGGGCGGGGCACGTCGTCGCGATGGCCGGAGACGGCGTCAACGACGTGCTCGCGCTGAAGGACGCCGACATCGGCATCGCCATGGGATCCGGCACCTCCGCCGCGCGCGGCGTGTCCCAGATGGTGCTGCTCGACGACTCGTTCGCGACGCTTCCGGCCGCGGTGGCGGAGGGGCGCAAGGTGATCAACAACATCGAGCGCGTCGCGAACCTCTTCCTCACGAAGACCGTCTACTCGACCCTGCTCGCGCTCGCGATCGGCGTCGCGAGCCTGCCGTTCCCGTTCCTGCCGCGGCACCTCACGCTGATCGGTGCGCTCACGATCGGCATCCCCGCGTTCTTCATCGCGCTCGCGCCGAACCGCGACAGGGCGCACCCGGGGTTCGTGTCGCGCGTGCTCAGGTTCGCGCTGCCGGTCGGCTTCCTCGCAGCCGCGGCGACGTTCGCCGCGTATTACTTCGCGCAGACCGAGGCGGGGGTCGCGCTGCCGGAGGCGAAGACGACGGCCACGCTCGTGCTCGTCGCGGTCGGGCTGTCGATCCTGACGCGCCTGGCGCGGCCGCTGGCTCAGTACGGGTGGGTGCTGACGTGCGCCATGGGGGCCGCGTTCGCCGCGGTCCTCGCCGTCCCCGCGGCCCGGGACTTCTTCGACCTGAGGCTGCCCCCCGCGATCGTGATCCTCGCAGCGCTCGGCATCGTCTGGATGTGGCATCTCGCGATGGTCCCGGCGATGCACGTGGTGGACCGGCTGCTGCGGGACGAGACGCGGGAGCCGCCCGTCACGTAGAAGGCGTCAGTCGCGCGAGAAGACGCCCCGCCCGCGGCCCCAGATCCCGGCGTCGATGAGGACGGCGACGACCACCAGCGCCAGGCCCCACGTCCTCAGCCCCCTGGTCTCGTTCTGCGCGACCGCGTACGCGAGCGTCGTCGTCGGGAGCAGGAAGAAGCCGGCGAGCGGGAGCAGGGGCCCGTCGTAGGCGCGGCCCAGGTAGCCGGTGAAGATCCACAGGACGACCATGACGAACCGCGGCATCGCGAGGACGAACGCGGCGGCGATGCACCCCATCGGCCGAGTGTAGCGACGGGCCGCGACCGTTCGGCCCCCCCGCACCGGTACGTCCGGCCCTGGTTGCAGCCGCGCGGCCCCCGTACGTTCGTTACGAGACGAAGGAGGCAGACATGAAGCCGATGAGACAGGCTGCAGACGAGTTCCTCTCCCAGCGCCGGATCGTGGTGACGGGCGTGTCGCGGCGCCCGGAGACGCACGGCGGCAACGTCGTCTACCGGCGGCTGCGCGAGAGGGGTTACGAGGTGTTCGCGGTGAACCCGAACGCCGACGAGGTCGAGGGCGACGCGTGCTTCCAGGACCTCAAGTCGATCCCGGACGGCGTGGACACGGTCGTGATCGCGACGAGCCCGCACTTCGCGGACGGCACGATGCGCGAGGCCGTCGAGCTCGGGATCAGACGCGTCTGGATGCACCGCGCGTTCGGCGCCGGGAGCGTCTCGAAGGAGGCCGCCGAGTACGGCCGCGCGCACGGCGCCGAGGTGATCGAGGGTGGTTGCCCTCTGATGTTCGGGACGTGCTCCGACAGGGGGCACAGGGTGATGCGCGCCCTGTTCACCGCCACGGGAAAGGTCCCGCGCCGCGTCTGACGCCGCGCGGCCGCGTGATAATCGGCGCATGACCCCGTCTGCGTCGATCCGGCTCGAGCCCTGGGGGCCGGGCGACCTCCCGCTGCTCCAGAAGACGATGGGCGACCCCGCGATGACCGAGCACCTCGGGGGGCCGGAGAGCCCCGAGAAGCTCGCCGAGCGCCAGGCGAAGTACGAGCGCCTCGCGGCCTCCGGCGGGGGCCGGATGTTCAAGATCGTCGACGTCGCGACGGGCGAGGCCGCGGGGTCGATCGGCTACTGGGACAAGAGCTGGCGCGGCGAGGACGTGTACGAGACCGGCTGGTCCGTGATCCCGGCCTTCCAGGGACGCGGGATCGCGGCCGCCGCTACCGTCCTCGCGATCGAGCGGGCGGCGGAGGACGGGAAGCACGGGTTCGTATACGCCTTCCCGTCCGTGGCCAACGGCGCGTCGAACGGCATCTGCCGGAAGCTCGGGTTCGAGCTCGTAGAAGAGTGCGAGTTCGAGTACCCGCCGGGCAACCGCATGCTCTGCAACGTCTGGCGGCTGGAGCTCCCGGCGCGCTGAGGGTCGGGCCGGTCAGGCCCCCGGGGTCACCCCTCCTCGCAGTTCTCTTCCACCCAGCTCTCGATCCGCTCGCTCGCGGCCTCGAGCTCGTCGGTGTCCACGCCTTCGAGGTCTTCGGGCGAGCTGGCGTCCTGGAGCTGCTCGAGCGTGTCGGCGATCAGCTGGATGTCGTCGCTGATCTCCTCCGGCGCGTCGGCGACGAGGTCGTCGATGGCGGCGGACATCTCCTCCGGGTCGGCGGTGTCCAGGCTGTCCAGCTCTTCCTGCTTGCTGCAGAAGGCCTGGGCGTCTCCTCCGCCTCCGTCGCTCCCTCCCGCCTCGCTCCCTCCTCCGTCGTCTCCGCCGCACGCCGCGAGGACGGCGACGAGCGCGAGCAGGAGCAGCAGCAGCCGGGGTGACTTCATGGGTAGTCCTTCCTCCAGGCCCGCTTCACGCGGGGTCCGAGCGCCGGAGGCGGCTCCGGCTTCAAACGAGGCTACAGAGGTTTGGTCCCCCTCGCAGGCATTGGGGGCGAAGATTCCCCGCGCGCCGCGTCATTCGACCGTAATCGTCCCGACCATCCCCGCCTGGTAGTGCCCCGGGACGTGGCAGCCGTAGAGGAACGACCCCGCGTCGCCGAACTGCCACGCGACCTCCTTCGTCTCCCCGGGCTCGAGCCACACCGACGACGGGTGGTCGTGACCCGTCGTCCCGGGCTCGGCCATCTCCTCGTCGTGACGCTCCTGCTCGGCGTCGTCTCCGATGGTGAGCTCGTGCGGCAGCTCTCCGGTGTTCGTGACGACGAACACCACGGTCTCGCCCTCCGAGACCGACACCTCCCCCGGGTCGAACCTCATGGTGTCGAGCGTCTCGACCTCGATCTTCTGCGTCGCCTCGTCCGCGACGCCCGCCGTGCCGAAGGCGAAGGCGGACCCGCCGGAGGACGAGCCGGACGCGTCGCTGCTGGAGACGCAGCTGGTGGCCGCGAGCGCGACGAGGGCCGCCGCGGCGGCTCCGGCTACGGGACGGATGAAGCGGGTCGATCTCACTGCGGCACCTCCTGGTCGGGTCCCCCTGATCCATCCAACGGCAGATGGCCGGCGGCTCCCCAGGGCCGGACGGCCCGCCGTGTGCCGGACGTTCGGCCCGTTCGCTCCTAGCGGTGGTGGAGAGGACGGCCCGCGAGCGACAGGTAGAGCTCCTGGAGGGCCTCGGACAGCGTGGGATGCGGATGCACCAGGGTCGCGGCCTGCTCGGCCGACGCCTCGAAGCTCGTGACCGCCGCGGCCCCCGCGATCAGCTCGGTCACGCGGGGGCCGACCAGGTGGACCCCGACCACCGTCCCGTCGCCGTCCGTCACGACCTTCGCCATCCCGGGCTCGCCGAGGATCAGCCCCATGGCGAGACCGCTCGGCTGCATCGTCGCCGTCCGCGGATCGAGGCCCTGCGCGCGTGCCCTCTCCTCCGAGATCCCGACGCACGCGGTCTCGATCATCCCGTGGGTGACGCGGGGCACCTGCGCGTAGTCGATCGGGACGACGTCCGCGCCGGCGATCGCGTCCGCGACCAGCATCCCCTCGGCGAACGCGGCGTTGGCCCGGGCGGGGGACGGCGGAGCCAGGACGTCCCCGGCCGCGTACACGCCTCGTGCCGGCGTCTCGAGCCCGCATCCCGCGGGCTGCGTCCGCAGGTGTGACCCGGCGTCGTCGATGCCGGCGGCGGGGAGCCCCGCGTCCGCCGTCGCCGGGGTCCGCCCCGCGGCGAGCAACAGGACGTCGGCGCGGTGGGTCTCGACGCGGCCGGCGCGGCTGACGTCGACCTCGACCTCGTCGTCGCCCGAGCGCACCTCTTCGACGTGGATGCCGGTGACCGAGCGGATGCCGCGGCGGCGCAACGCCCGCGCAAGCGCCGCGCCGACGTCGGCGTCCTCGAACGGCACGAGATGCTCCTCCCGCTCGAGGATCGTGACCTCGGCGCCGAACGCGCGCCAGATCTGCGAGAACTCCGCGCCGACGGCGCCGCCGCCGAGGATCAGCGCGCGCCGCGGCGCGCCCTCGAGGTCGAAGGCGTCGTCGGTGGTGAGCACGCGGTGCCCGTCGGGATGTATCCGCTCGAACGTGCGGACTACGGAGCCGGTCGCGCACACGACCGCGCGCGCGGCTTCGATCGTCTTCCCGTCGACGACGATGCTCCGCGCCCCGGTGAGGCGGCCGTACGCACGCACCACGTGGACGCCGGCGGCGTCGAGGTGCCGGCCGACCGCGGCCTGGTTGCGCCGCACGACCTCGTCGCGCGCCTCGAGGACGCGAGCGAAGTCGACCTTCTCGAGGACGGAGTGGATCCCCCAGCGGGCGGCCCCCGCGGCCACCGTCTCCGCGAGCGACGCGGCGTGCAGCATCGCGCGCGTCGGCACGCACCCGCGGTTGAGGCAGGTACCGCCGAGCTCCTGCGCCTCGACGAGGACGACCGCGAGGCCGTGGTCCGCCGCTCGCAGCGCACAGGCGTACCCGGCGGGGCCTCCGCCGAGCACCACCACGTCGAGGGTCATCCACGCAAGATACGAGAAGCGCGGCGGGCGTAGGGTTGATGCGGTGGGGCGGGAACCGGCCGATCACGTTCGGCTCCGGGTGGGCTTCGTCGCTGCGGGCTTCGTGCTCTGGACGGCGCCGTTCGTCTACGCGCTCGTTCGGAACGGCGGCGGCGAGGGGCCGCTGTGGCCGCTGTTCGTCGTCGTCGCGTTCCCGGTAATCCCGTACTTCCTGTACTGGATGCACGTCGGCACCCGCACGGGCAGCATCGTCGCGGGGGTCGCCCTCGCGGCGATCATCGGGGGGTCGCACGTCGTCGTGTCGGTCTCGTCTGCGGCCGGCGACGAGCAGGCCGGGATCCTGTACTTGTACGTGCTCGGAGCCGCTGCGCTGGTGGTTTTCGGAGTCGACCTCTTCGAGCAGAGGCGCGCCGGGAAGCGCAAGCGCTAGGCGTTTGCGCGTGCGGCGTCGACGATGGCCGCTACGGCCGCGTCGACGTGGTCGTCCGTGGTCGCGTGGTCGGAGACGCTGATGCGCAGCGCGACCTTGCCGCGCCACAGGGTGTCGCCCAGCCAGGCCCTCCCGTCGCGCTGGACCGCGGCCGCGGTCGCACGTGTGCGCGCGTCGTCGTCGGCCACCCGCACGAGCACCTGGTTGAGGACCACGTCGTTCAGCACCTCGAGCTCCGGGTGCGCCCCCAGCTCGCGCGCGAAGCGCGCGGCGTGGTCGCAACAGCGCTCGATCATCTCGGCTGTCCCGCGGCCCCCGAGGCTTCGGATCGCCGCCCACACCGCGAAGGCGCGGGCGCGCCGGCTGCTCTCGGGCGACCAGTCGGAGCCGTTGCGGGCGCTGCCGGGCTCGCGGACGAGATACGGCGCGCTGAGCGCGAGGGCCGTGCGGTGGCTGTCGGGGTGCGCGCACGCGACGAAGCCCGAGTCGTACGGCACGTTCAGCCACTTGTGAGCGTCGGCAGCCCACGAGTCCGCGAGCTCGACCCCGTCGACCAGGTGGCGGAGGCGCGGCGACGCCGCGGCCCACAGGCCGAACGCCCCGTCGACGTGCAGCCACGCGCCGTGCGCGCGGGTCGCCTCGCCGATCGTCCGCAGCGGGTCGAACGCGCCGGTGTTCACGTTCCCCGCCTGCGCGCAGACGATCGCGGGGCCGTCGACGCGGCTCAGCTCCGCACGGAGTGCGGACGCGTCCATCGCTCCTTGAGCGTCGGTTGCGACCAGCGTGACGTTGCTCTCGCCGAAGCCGAGGAAACGCAGCGCGCGCCCGATCGTCGCGTGCCGCTCCTCTCCGGCCAGGATCGACACGCGCGGGGCTCCGTTGAGGCCGTCGGCCTCGACGTCCCACCCGGCAGCCGCGAGCACGTGGTGCCGGCCCGCGGCGAGGCCGGCGAGGCTCGCCATCTGCGCGCCGGTGGTGAACCCGAGCGACGCTGACGGGGGCAGCCCTAGCAGCTCCAGGAGCCAGCCCGCCACGACCTCCTCTACGACCGCCGCGGCGGGGCCGAGCACGTAGAAGCCGGGGTTCTGGTCCCACGTGCTCGCCAGCCAGTCGGCCGCCAGCGCGGCCGGAAGTACACCCCCCTCCACGAAGCCGAAGAACCTCCCGCCGTTCGTCATCACGAGCCCGGGCTCGGCGGCGTCCGCCAGCTCCCCGATCACCTTCACGGGATCGGTGGGAGCTGCGGGCAGGGGGCCGCCGAGGGCGTCGGTCAGCGCGGCGCGGTCCGGGGCCATCGCGACCGGACGGTCGGGAAGGCCCTCGAGGTACCGGGCCGCGAGGGCGCGCGCCTCGTCGAGAAGCTCGTTCGTCGTGCGTGCGTCGTGTGTGGGGTCCATGCACGTCATCCTCCCAGCACGAGGGGCGGCTGCCTGCCACACTGGTGTCCGTTTCGGGCGATAGGGAGGGACTCATGCGGCGGACGGCGATGGCGCTCGCGCTCTTGATGGCGGTGGGCGCGGTGGGTTTGCAACAGGTAGTGGGCGGGCAGCCGACGGCCGTCGCGCAAGAGGAAGGCGCCGGCGCGGAGGTCGACGAGCGCGCCAGGCGCGTACAAGAGCGACTCGGGCGCCTCTGCGGCAACTACGACTTCTTCTTCAAGCACGAGTTCGGCAAGGGCCTGATGCGCCCGGTCCGGTGCTCGCGCACGGGCCGCGCCAAGACGATCCTGGTGATCTACGGGTTCTCCGGCCGCCGCACGAAGCAGAACTGGTTGACCGAGTGGGGCGCGATCGCGGAGCAGCGCGGAGCCGTCGTGGTCCGCGGCAAGCAGTGGGCGGTCGAGGTCGTCGTACGCCGCTGGGCGGACGAGGTGCGCGAGCGTCTTTGAGCGGCGGCGGTTCGCGGGCGCCGAGGCCGCCGCGGGTGACGCGGCGCACGCAGCCGGCGCTGTTCGGGCTGGCGGCCCTCTGCTTCCTGCTGCCGTTCGCGGACGTGTCGTGCGGGCCGTTCTCGCAGAGCGAGGAGTCGTTCGCGGACGAGCTGCAGATCGAGCTGCCCGACGAAGGTGACCGGCTCCCGTTCAAGGGCTACGAGCTCGTGGTCGGGAAACGTCTGCCGGATGAGGCCCGCAACGCGGCCGAGCTCGTCGAGCTCGACGGCAGCGCGCACCACTTCGCGTCGGAACCGTTCGCGGTCGTCGCGCTCGCGGCCGCCCTGGCGGGTCTCGGGTTGTCGCTGCTCCTGCCTCCCGCGCGGCGCGCGGTCGGGGGCCTCGTCGCGGCGCTGAGCGGGATCGGCGCGCTGGCGCTGCTCGGGCTCTCGCCGATCGTCCGCGTGCTGGGGATCTTCCGGGTCACGTGGAGGGTCGGCTACTGGGCGTGCCTCGCGCTATTCGCCGCCGCGGCTGCGGTGTCGTTCCTCGGGCTCCGGCGCGGGACGCGCCCGCAGGCGCCGGAGCTGGATCGCGGCGGCCTCGGAGTCGAGGTCCGTCCCCCGCGCCAGTAGCGTGGCGTTGATCGCGGCCTGGTGCGCCCGCGTCCTGTTCCCGCCGAACTTGAACTTCGCCCGCACGTCGTCGAAGTGGAACCGCACGCCGCGGATCCCGCCGAGGGACTTCCCGTACTCGTTGTCCACGGAGACCGGCGCGCCGTCTCGGCCGGGCTCGAAGTGGTCCATCTGCGCGTTGAGGAACGCGGCGAGCTCCGCGGGGTCGTCCACGAGCTCGCACGTCCCCGCCACCTGCACCGTCGCGTAGTAGCTCGTGGGGATCCCGAACTCCGGTGACTCTCCCGGCTCCGTGTTGAGGGCGGCGTCGACGTAGGTGTACGCGCCGACGACCGTTAGAAGCGCGCGCGGGCTCTCGTCGAGCGCGCGCCACACCGGGTTCCCGCGCGCGAGGTGGAACAGCGCGACGTCCCCGCCGGCGTAGACGAAGTGCGTGGGCACCACGACGGGGAGGTCGCGGCCCCGTCCCGGGGCGACGAGCTGTCCGAAGTCGAGTGTGGCGAGGAACGACCGCCACTCGTCGTCCGACAGCGGCCGGTCGGCCGGGCGGATCAGCACCGGGTGCCGGGGGCCGCGGGGAGGCTCATCTGCCGAAGCTATCCCGCTCTCAGTCGGGCAGGCGCCCGATGCAGAAGCAGTTGCCCTCGGGGTCCGCGAGGACCCACCAGCCGTAGCCGTCGTCCTCGACGAACGACTCGACCCGCCGCGCGCCGAGCCGCTCCGCCCGGGCTATCGCGGGCTCGAGCTCGTCCTCGCCGACGTCGAGGTCCATGTGCACCCGGTTCTTGGACTGCGGGCGCTCGGGCACCGTCTGGAAGAACAGCCGCGGGCGGACGTCGTCGCCCGGCGCGAGGAGCGCCTCCTTCTCGTCCCGGGCGAGCACGCGGTAGTCGAGCAGCTCGCTCCAGAAGCGGACCATCGCGTCGAGGTCGTTGCAGTCGACCGCGACGTTGCGCAGGCGCGGGATCACTCCTGTCGCTCGTGCGGGTACTCCGCGGCTCGGTGCTGGAACGACAGGATCTTGGGGTTCTGGACGACGCCGTCGCGGATCTCGATCGCCCGGCCGATCGTCTCGTCGCGCGCCCACTCGCCCGGCCCCCCGAGCACGACCGGCAGGTAGGGGAGCAACGCCTCGCTGATCTCCCACGTCGCCGAGTCCCAGAGGTGCGCGGGGCTGTGGTCGACCGCGTAGTACCCGACGTTGTCGCCGACGGTGAACATCGGGTCCTCGAACGACGTCGGCCGCGCCCACTCGAAGCCCATCCCGGTGTCGCACGACACGTCCACGATGAGGCTGCCGGGCTCGATCTTCGCCAGGTCCTCGTAGGTGACGAACATGTACGGCGAGTCGGTGTCCTGCAGGACGCAGTTGACGACGACGTCGTGCTCGGCCAGGACGTCGGCCATCGGCCGCCGGTCCCCGTCCACGACCGCGACGACCAGGTCCGGGTCGTCCGCGGCGGAGCCGAACTGTCCCATCGTCGCGGCGTGCGGCGGCGACGGCACCGCCGCGGGGTCGCGGCCGGTCACGACCGTCACGTCGACGATGCCCAGCGCGTTGAGCGCCGTCACTGCGCCGCGCCCGGTCGCGCCGTAGCTGATCACGATGGCGCGGAGGCCCCTGCCGTAATGGCCGGTGCGTCCGACGAGCGTCAACGCGTGGAGGACGGACGCGTACCCGGCGATCTCGTTGTTCTTGTGGAACACGTGCACGTCGAACTTCCCGTCGGGGCTCCAGCGGTTCATGGCCTCCCACGCGATCAGCGTGAGCCGCCGGTCGATCGCCTGCTGCGTCAGCTCCTCGTCCTGGACGCAGTGCGGCCATCCCCACAGCACCTGCCCGGCGCGCATCTGCGCCAGGTCGTCGGCGAGCGGCTTCGGGAGCAGCAGGACGTCGCACTCCTCGATGAGCTGCTCCTGGGTGCGGACGCCGGCGACGAGGGCGTCGAGCTGATCCTTCGTCGTCCCGAACGCGCCCCCGTAGCCCTCTTCGACGAAGATCGAGCTCCGCAGCGCGGGGTCGATCCCGGCCAGGTGGAGCGGATGGATCGGCAGGCGGCGCTCGTTCTCCTTGCGCGAGGTGCCGAAGACCCCGAGCTTGAGCGAACGTCCGTCGTCTGATCCGGCCATCGGCGAACCCTAGCGCGGTGGCCGGCGCCGGACGCGAAGAAGGGGCCCCTCGGCGGGGGCCCCTTCTCGATCCGCCGGCCTCGTCGGCCGGCTCTGCGGGTTACGACGCCTGCGCTGCGGCCCTGCGAGCGTGGCGGAAGCCGAGAGCTGCGAACACCGCCAGCACCAGGCCTGCGGCCGCTGCGCCGATGCCGGCCCAGAAGGTGATCTGACCGACGGTCCACCAGCCGTAGGCGTTGAGCAGGATCGCCCTCAGCGTCTCGCCCTTGAAGATCGTGTCGCGCTGTCCGGTGACGCCTGCGAGCTCACCCTCGAGCTCCTTGACGAGCGCCGTGTCGCCGGCCTCCTCGGCCGCAGCGATCTGGTCCTCGAGGCCGAACTGGACTCCGCCGAGCTCGGCGTACGTCTTGCCGCCGCCGATCTCGCCGAGGTGGATGCCGATGTAGCGGGAGTAGGCCTCGGCCTCGGTGCCGGTGTCGACGAAGGCGCCGGCGAAGTCGCCGACCTCCGCCGTCTCCTCCGGCGTCATGGCCTCTGCGGCAGGGAAGTTGATCTGCTGCGGCTCGAGCCTGTCCCTGACGTTGTCGAGGGCGAAGCTCCCGCCGTAGATCGCCGCGCCGCCAAGCGCGAGCATCACGACCGCGACGACCGCACCGGCGCCGCTGATGAGACGGTCCCAGGCGCTGCGCCCGAGACGGGTTGCCGCTGCTTCCTTCGTGTAGCCGGGGTGACTCTGCGCTGCCGTGGCCACTGTGTGCCTCCTCGCTGTCTCTTGCTTGTCGTAGACAGCATCGGAGAAAGCGAGGCGGTGGCCCAGGGAGAGACGGCCCGTCCGCGGGGGGCCTTTCGGACCCTTCCGCGCGGGACCCGCGCAGCGTTCCTAGACGGTGTTGAGGTTCGCCCAGAAGAAGCGGTGGTCCGAGTAGAAGACCGGCGGGTTCTTCACGTCGCCGCCCGCGTTCACCACGGGGCCCGTCGTGAAGATGAGGTCGACGCCCAGCGGGAGCCGCTTCTTCCAGTGCCGCGGCTCCATCTCGTGCCACAGCGCGTCGGTGTAGCCGTGCTCGGCCGAGGTCAGGACCTCCCAGAACGGCGCTTCCTTGCACGGGTCCTTGCCGAGGCAGCGGGTCTGGTTGAAGTCGCCGCCGATGATCCGCAGCGCGTCCGGATAGTGGCCCTCCATGAACGTGGCGAGCCGGTCGACCCACGGGCCGAAGCGCTGCGCGGTCTTGCGGTTCTCGACCGGCTCCTTCGGGAGGTGGACGCTCATCAAGCCGACCACCGCGCCGCCGTCGCGCTCGACCGCGCGGGCGTACGCCTGGCCCTTGTACTCGACGTAGTCGCCCTTCGGGTTGCCCCAGGGATTGCGGATGCGGACGAAGCCCGCCTTGCCGCTGAGCTCCATCGTCGCGGCGTTCACGACGATCGCGGTCTCAGTCGAGTGCCACACGTTGTTCGGGAGCTTCTGCCACGGCTCCTTGCGCAGCCTCTGCGCGATCTTGTAGCGGTCGCCGGTCTTCTTCGTGAGCAGCTCCACCACCTTCACGACCGCCGACTTGCGGACGTCCTGGAGCAGGAGCACGTCGGGACGGTGGGGGACCTTGTCGAGGAGGCGGTCGACGAACACGCGCATCTCGCTCAGGTTCCGGTAGTCCTCGCGGTTGAACGCCTCCTGGAGGTTCGCGGTCACGACGAAGACCTCGCCGGCGGGGCTCACCCCGGGGGCCGCGGCGAGCGCTGCGTCCGGCAGAGGCACCGGCGCCGCGAGGGTCCCCGCGATCGCGAGGGTGCCGAGAGCGGCGAGGCACCGCCTCAGCGGCGAGTGGACTTCGGTGCGCGACAAGGGAGTACCTCTTTCGAGAGAGGGCGGGAACCCAGACTAGGAGCGCGCCGCCGTGCCCGGAATAAGCAATTCGTACCAGGAGGATCGTCGCCTCGAAGCGTTCGCTTGAGTGTCGGAGAAGCAAAAGGCCCCGGCGCACGGGTGGGGCCCTCCGGGGCGACTCACGCCGGCGTCAGCCGACGCAGGAGGCGCCCTTCGAGACCTTCGCGCAGACGAAGTTGATCGCGTCGCAGACCTCGCCCATGCATGCATGAGCGGGGGCCGCGAACAGGCTGCTCGATATACCGAGCAGCGCCCCCACCAGCAGAATCCTCACCTTCACGTCCGGCCTCCTTCGATTTGGTCCGTCTACGGGATGCAGGGGCCGGCGACCTGGTCGCAGACCCAGTTGACCGTGTCGCACACCTTGTTGCCCGCGCAGGCATGCGCGGGGGCCGCGCTCATGCCTGCGATCGGGAGCGCCAGAACCACCGCCACTACCAGCACCCTGACCTTGCGCATCGAGATCCCCCCTGTCGGTTCCGTCCGTCGCGACGGGCCGCAACATAGCAAGCTCACTGTCTCGAATGCGAGGTTCGGGGGGCTATCGACACGAAAATCCCCCATCCGGGTTAACCACGACCCGCCGTTTTGCTCCCGGAGGCCGCGGGTACACGCGCGAAGACCACTCGAGAAATTGCATGCCCGCGCGATCTTCGACAGGAGGCTCACATGACCGACCGGACCGACGCCCCCACCGACATCGGCGACGTCGAGGAGATCCGCGAGGCCCTCGCCCAGAGCGACAAGGTCGACGACCGCCGCGTCGACGTGTCCGTCGACGGTCCGACCGTCGTGCTCCGCGGGAGCGTCGCGGAGTCCGCGGAGGCCCACCTCGCGGAGATGATCGCCGGCCGGTTCACCCCGGACGTCCGCAACGAGCTGCGGATCGACGGGGGGCTGCGCGAGGGGGCCGACGACCCGCAGCCGGTCGAGGAGGCGATACCCGCCGAGAGCGAGATCCTCGTCGGGTCGACCGACATGCTCGCGGGGCCGAACCAGGGTTCGATGGTCTCGGACGTGGCGCAGGCTCTCGAGGAGAACGAGCCGTGGGACCCGCCGGACGAGCCGTCGCTCGCCGGGACTCCTGCAGAGGTGCGCGACGCGTCCGGCTTCGGCGACGGCGGCGCGGTGGACGAGAGCGACGACACGCCCGCGGACGACGAGCTCCCCGCAGCGGCCGACCTCACCTATCAGGACCTGCAGGCGTCGGCAGCGGGGGCCGCTCCGCCGAGCCTCGACGAGACGGCGACGCCGCCGCGCGACGTCGCGGAGCCGGACCCGGTCGGCGTCGACCCGCTCGGCCACACGCCGCCCGAGGGCGCCGACGACTTCCCGCCGCTCGTGCCCGGCACCGAGACCGGCATCGGAGGCGTCGGCGAAGGCACCGCCGGGGGAGGGTCGGTGTCGGGCGTGCCCGCGACCGAGACGGGGTCGCTCGGGGCCGACACCGCCGCGGCCGACCCGGTGCGGTCGACCGACGGCACGATGACGGACGCGGGCACCGACCGCGGCCCCCAGTCGCGCGAGGACCCGCCGCTGCGGGAGGACTTCCCCGACCGCGGCTGACGCGCACTCGACCGCCGCCACGACCTCGTTGGGCTTCACCGGTTTCCGTTCGGCGCGGCCCGCTCGATCAGTAGCGGCGCCGTTGCCGGCGAGGCGCCGGGCGGCCGAACCCGGAGACCGCCCCTGTGACGAATCACTCGACGGCTCACATTGCCTCCCTAGTCTCGCGAGGGGGCCGGTACACGCGGTACGTCCGGTACGTGCTGGCCTTGCCCCGGTTTTGTGGACACTCAGAATGGTCACGTAGGTGACCGGAGGGAGGGTCCATGGCACGGTCGCACCGATACTCGGAGTTGTTCAAGGAGCAGGCGGTCGAGCTCTATCTGTCGCTGGCAGACGTGCGTTCGCTGACGGAGGTCGCCGCCGAGCTCGGGGTCCATCGCAACGTCCTCAGGCGCTGGGTGAAGAAGGCCGCGACCGCTGACGCCAGTCCGGTGGGTGAATCGGAGCGCATGGAGCTGATGCGCCTGCGCAAAGAGAACCGGGTCTTGAAAGAAGAGGTCGAGATCCTAAAAAAAGCCGCCGCCTTCTTCGCCCGGGATCGCTCC
>DASZDG010000113.1:0-39754 GCA_035942255.1 Actinomycetota bacterium
TACCAGCCCCCTGCGATCACGACGAGGGCCCCCGCGATGATCAGCGTCGGCACGTCGAAATAAGTCAGGACCTTCTCCCAGTTGTCCTCGACGACGACGCCGATCCACGTCAGACCCAGCGTCCACGGAACGACCCCCAGGAACGTATAGAGCGTGAACTTGCCGAACGGCATCTTCGCGATGCCCGCGGGCAGCGAGATGAACGTCCTGATGACCGGGAGCAGGCGCGAGAAGAACGTCGCCGCGTCGCCGTGTTTGCCCCACCAGACCTCGGCCCGGTCGATGTCGTGGCTGCGGATCAGCACGTAGCGGCCGTAGCGGTCGAGCAGGGCCCGGCCGGTCTTCCGCCCGAGCGCGTACGCCATCCACGACCCCACCAGGTTGCCGAGCACCCCAGCCGTCACGACCCAGAAGAAATCGAGCGTCCCGTCGGCCGAGTACCAGCCGCCGACGAGCATCGTCACCTCGCTCGGGAACGGGATCAGGGCGGACTCCGCGGTCATCAGAAGGAAGATCGCGACGTACCCGTAGTCGTCGAGGAACCCCTCCATGAAGCGGATGATGGGATCGAGGATGGCGTCCACGGGCGCCGATGGTAGTCGGATATCTGGAGGCCGAAAAGCCCTGGTCAGGAGGTCGGGGAAGGGTCGGCCCCCCGGCTGCGTTGGTTGACAAGGACGCCCCACCAATGGGATAAGCGGCCCCCGGACCTTCGTCTGGGGAGACGGGGGCGCCCGGCGACCCCCCACCCCGGCGGACCCTCCGCCGGCAGATCAAGGAGCCCAGTGGCCAAGAACCTCGTAATAGTCGAGTCGCCTGCCAAGGCGAAGACGATCGAGAAGTACATGGGCAAGGACTACAAAGTGCTTGCCTCGATGGGTCACGTCCGCGACCTGCCGAAGTCAGACTTCGGCATCGAGGTGAACGGCGGCGTGAAGATCGTCTACGAGCCGATCGCGCGGGCCACCGCCAAGAAGGCGATGACCGCGATCCGCAAGGCCGTCAAGGAGGCCGAGACCGTGTGGCTCGCCCCCGACCCCGACCGCGAGGGTGAGGCGATCGCGTGGCACGTCGCGGAGCTGGCGAAGCTGAAGCCCGAGATGACCAAGCGCGTGACGTTCAACGAGATCACGAAGAAGGCCGTCACCGAGGCGTTCGCCAACCCGCGCTCGATCGACATGTCGCTCGTCGACGCGCAGCAGGCGCGCCGGGCGGTCGACCGCATCGTCGGGTACAAGCTGTCGCCGCTGCTGTGGCGCAACGTGGGCCCGAACCTGTCGGCCGGCCGCGTGCAGAGCGCCGCGCTCTTCCTCGTCGTGGAGCGCGAGCGCGAGATCCGGGCGTTCAAGCCGATCGAGTACTGGGACCTCACCGCGAAGCTCGCTACGGCGGCCAGCGAGGAGCTGACCGCGCTCTACCCCGTCGGCGAGAAGGAGAAGTTCTCGCTCGGTGACGAGAGCAGCGCGCTGTCGCTGCGCGACCGCGTCGAGCCGGGCCCCTGGAAGGTCACCGGCGTCCGCAAGAGCGAGCGCCGGCGCAAGCCGCCGGCCCCGTTCAAGACGTCGACGCTCCAGCAGGCCGCGTCGAGCAAGCTCGGCTTCCCGACGTGGAAGACGATGAAGCTCGCGCAGGGGCTCTACGAGGCCGGGCACATCACGTACATGCGAACGGACTCCACGAACCTGAGCAACGACGCGCTCGGCGAGATCGGCCGCGTCGTCGAGGGCCAGTTCGGCAAGGAGTTCCACGAGGCCCGCAAGTTCACGGCGAAGTCCAAGGGAGCCCAGGAGGCGCACGAGGCCATCCGTCCGGCGTCCGCCGAGGTGTCGCCCTCGAGCCTCGCGGGAGCCGTCGAAGCCGATGCCGTGCGGCTCTACGAGATGATCTGGCAGCGCACGATGGCGTCGCAGATGGCGGAGGCCGTCTACGACAAGACGTCTGTGGACGTCGAGTCGAACGGCACGACGTTCCGCGCCACTGGGCAGATCCTGAAGTTCAAGGGCTTCATGAGCGTGTACCTCGACCGCGGGGACGACGATCCGGAAGAGGCCGAGGGCCTGCTGCCGGACCTGGACGAAGGGGACGTGCTCGACCTGCGGGCGCTCGACGCCGCACAGCACTTCACCCAGCCCCCGCCCCGCTTCACCGAGGCGACGCTCGTCAAGCGCATGGAGGAGGTCGGCATCGGCCGGCCGTCGACGTACGCGCCGACCGTGCGGCTCCTCGTCGACCGCGAGTACGTGCGGACCGAGTCGCGCCGGCTGTTCCCGACGCCCCGAGGCGAGGTCGTCATCGAGCTGCTCGAGGCGCACTTCCCGGAGGTCGTCGACGTCGAGTTCACCGCCAGGATGGAGGAGGACCTCGACCAGGTCGCGCTGGGGTCGCGCGAGATGAACCCGCTCGTACGCGAGTTCTTCGAAGCGTTCACCGCGCACGTCGCCGAGCAGAGCGACAAGATGTCGCGGCCGGAGCGTCCGACGGACCAGACGTGCCCGAACTGCGGCCGGCCCGTCGTGCAGAAGTTCGGTAAGCACGGGCTGTGGTTCCTGTCCTGCTCGGGCTGGCCGGAGTGCAAGTGGTCGCAGCAGCTCGACGAGCACGGCGACCCTCTGCCGGAGCCCGAGGGAACCGGGGAGAAGTGCCCGAACTGCGGGTCCGAGCTCGTCGCGAAGTCCGGCCGCTTCGGTCCCTTCGTCGGCTGCTCGAACTATCCCGAGTGCAAGTACATCAAGAAGGAGCCCCCCAAGGAGACCGGCGAGAAGTGCCCGAACTGCGGGTCGGGGCTCGTGGAGAAGCGGGGACGCTTCGGCCCCTTCACGGGCTGCTCGAACTATCCCGAGTGCAAGTACATCAAGAAGAAGCCCAAGAAGAAGGACGTGGAGGCCGAGGAGGCGAAGGCGGCTCCGACGACCTAGGCGGCGCGGCGCGCGCCGCCCCCGCAGCCGGTTGTCCGCCTACACTCTGGGCCGACGACACCCGGCGAGGAGGTTGAAGATCCACCAACCCGAGGCCGCAGACCTGCACGCCTCCGAGGCCGAGGCCGGGCAGGTCTCCTACCTCTCTCTGCTGCGCAACGGCAACTTCTTCCGGTTCTTCCTCGCGCAGTTCGTCTCGAGCCTCGGCGACTGGATCGGCGTCGTCGCGCTCGTCGTCCTCGCCAGCGACATCGGCGGCTCGATCGGCGTCGGCGCGGTCATGACCGCGCGCGTCCTCCCCGGCTTCTTCGTCGGGCCGATCGCCGGTGTGTTCGCCGACCGCTTCGATCGCAAGAAGACGATGGTGCTCTCCGACCTCGCCCGGGCGGCGGTCATCCTCTCGCTGCCGTTCGTGGAGAACCTCCTCTACCTGCTCGTCGCGTCGGCCGTCCTCGAGTCGCTCACGCTGATCTGGGGGCCGGCCAAGGACGCGTCGCTCCCTCACTTCGTGAAGCCCGGCGAGCTCACGCACGCGAACTCGCTGTCTTTGATCGCGGTCTACGCGCCGTTCCCGCTGGGCTCGGTCGTGTTCGCGTTCATGGCGACTCTCGCGGCGTTCCTCGCCGACCAGTGGGCGGTCTTCAACGGGCTGCAGAGCCGTCCCGAGGCCCTCGCGCTGGGCGTCGACTCGCTGACGTTCTTGTTCTCGGCGCTGATGATCTCGAGCCTCACGATCCCGACGACGCGCACGCGCATCGAGCACCTCGACCTCCGTCAGGTGAAGCGCGACCTCGTCGAGGGCCTCAAGTTCGTCTTCGAGCACAAGCAGGTGCGTCCGTGGCTGCTCGGCATCGCGTTCACGTTCACCGCCGCCGGCGCGGTGTTCTCGCTCGGCGTCGAGTTCGTCGACCAGGTGCTCGGCGGAGGCGACAGGGGGTTCGCGTTCCTCGTCGGCTTCCTCGCGACCGGCATGATCATCGGGCTGCTCGCGGTGAGCCTGATCGCGCGCCGCATACAGAAGGACGTGCTGTTCTCCTCGTCGATCCTGCTGCTCGGCGCGGGGCTCATCGGCCTCGCGAGCGTGGGAAGCCTCAACGCGGCGATCCCGATGGCGAGCGCGCTCGGGTTCTTCGGGGGCGCCGCCTACTCCACCGGATACGCGCTGATGCACGAGACCACCGCAGACGAGCTGCGCGGCCGCACGTTCAGCGCGGCCTACACGGTCATCCGTATCGGGACGCTGATGGGGCTCGGCATCTTCCCGTTCATCGCGGGGTTTCTCGGCCACTACCGCGTCACGTCTGCCTTCGGCACGCTGGACCTTCCCGGAAGCCGCATCACGCTGTGGCTAGCGGGCGGGGTCGCCGCCATCGGCGGCATCGTCTCCATGCGAGCGATCCGCGCGCGCGAGGAGCACGTCCCGGCGCAGGAGGCCGAGCCCTCGAAGCGCGGCTACTTCGTGGTGTTCGAAGGAGGCGACGGGTCCGGCAAGAGCACCCAGATGTCGGCGCTGGTGCGGTGGCTGGAGGCGCGCGGCGCGGACGTCGTCACGACGAGGGAGCCCGGAGGCACCGCGATCGGACGGCGCGTCCGCGACCTGTTGCTCGACCCCGAGGCGCGCGCCATGGACCCTCGCACGGAGGCGCTGCTGTACGCGGCGGACCGGGCGCAGCACGTGGCGGAGGTCATACGTCCTGCGCTCGACGCGGGGAAGATCGTCGTGTCGGATCGCTTCATCGACTCGTCGCTCGCCTACCAGGGCGTGGCGCGGGACTTGGGGCTCGAGGAGGTGTACCGGATCAGCAGGTGGGCCACGGACGACCTGATGCCGGACGTCGTCTTCTTCCTGAGCATGGACCCCCGCCTCGGCCTGCGCCGCGTCGACGGCGATCCCGACCGCATCGAGCTGGAGGACTCCTCGTTCCACGATCGCGTGGGCGACGCGTACCTCGAGCTCGCGCGCCGGTACCCCGACCGGTTCGTCGTCCTGGACGCGAACCGGCCGCAGGCCGAGGTGCACCAGGACGTCGTCGAGGCGTTCGAGGCACGTACGTCCACCGAGGACGCGGCTCGTCTGGCGGGCTTCCTGCGCGACGGGGGGTTCCCCCAGCGATGACGGTCTGGGACGCGTTCGCGGGCATGCCCGCGATCGAGCGGCTGGCGGCGCAGCTCGCCGCCGGCGAGGTGGCGCACGCGTGGCTGCTCGCGGGCCCGCGCGGCGCGGGGAAGCACGCGGTCGCGTTCGCCATGGGGGCCGCGCTCCTGTGCGAGCGCGAGCCGGGCACGGGATGCGGCGAGTGCTCCGGGTGCGCGCGCGCGGGACGCGACCGCCACCCCGACCTCCACCACGTGCAGCCCGAGGGCCTGATCATCCCCGTCGACGTCATCCGCGAGGCCGTCATCCCGGAGGCGGCGCGGTCGCCGTTCGAGGCGTCGTCGAAGGTGTTCCTGATCGACGACGCGGACCGGATGAACGACGCGGCGCAGAACGCGTTGCTGAAGACGCTGGAGGAGCCGCAGCCCGACACGGTGTTCGTCCTGATCTCAGACCACGAGGAGGAGGTCCTCGAGACGATCCGGTCGCGTTGCAGGGTCGTGCGGCTCGAGCCCGTCCCGCTGACGCGGATCGTGGACGTGCTCGTCGCGGCCGGCGCGGCCCCCGAGGAGGCCCATAGAGCTGCGGTCCTCTCCGAAGGAGACGTCGAGCGCGCCCGCCGTCTCGTGTTCGACGACGCCGCCCGCGCGCGGCTCGAGCTCTGGCTCGGGATCCCGGCACGCCTCTCGTCCCCGCTAGAGGCGCTCGACGCCGCGGCCGAGGTCGTGGCCGAGGCCAAGGCGGCCGCGAAGGCACGCGAGAAGGAGCAGAAGGCCGAGGTCGTCGCGCTCGCCGAGGCGATGGGCGAGGGCCGCGGCACCTCCACCGCCCGGAACGCGCTCGCAAAGCGGCATCGCCGGGAGCTGCGCCGGATCGAGGAGGAGGTACTGCTCGAGGCGCTGGGCGTCGTCGGGACCTTCTACCGGGACGTCCTCGCGGCGCGCAAGGACGGCGACGGGGACGGGAGCGGCGCGTGGGTCGCAGCCCCGATCGCCGACGCAGCCCTCGTGGCCGCCGCCGCACGGTGCGCCGAGACCGCCGGCACCTTCGCGTTCAACGCGAACGCGCTCCTGGCCCTGGAGGCGACGTTCGTGGAGCTCGCGCGCCTCGCCCCGCCCCCGGTAGCAGCCCCGGCTTAGGGATTCCGCGCTTACGTACTAAAGCAACCCGTTCCCGCTGCCGTAGCCCCTGGGGGGAGGCCGACAGGACCACGGGAGCGCGTGTGTGAGAGATCTAGTCGTCGGTGCCCTTCAGGGCGCCCGTCAGATGCTTCCCCGCGGCCGCACGCTGTCCCACGAGGCGTGGGCCCGGCGGCATCGCGCCATCCGCGTCGTCCTGTGGCTCCACGTGCTGGCCGTCACTGTGGTGGGGTCGGCAACCGGCCACGGCTTCGGGCACTCGCTGCTCGAGGCGTCGATCCTGGCGGCATGCGCCGCGGGCGCCGGCCTGAAGCAGCTGTCCCCGGAAGTCCGCGAGTCGCTCGCGACCCTCGGGCTCGTGATCTCTTCGGCCGTCCTCGTCCACTTCTCGGACGGCTTGATCGAGATGCACTTCCACTTCTTCGTGATGGTGGCCGTCGTGACGCTGTACCAGTCGTGGTCGCCGTTCCTCCTCGCGATCGGCTTCGTCGTCCTGCACCACGGGACGGTGGGCGTCCTCGACAGCTCCGCCGTCTACAACCACTCCGCGGCGGTAGCCGACCCGTGGACCTGGGCGCTGGTCCACGGTCTGTTCATCGCCGGCGCGAGCGCGGCGGGGCTGACCGCGTGGAAGCTCAACGAGGTGGCGATCGCAGGCGAGCGCAGCGCCCGCAGAGACCTCGAGGACGCGAACCGCGACCTCGCGGCCGCCCAGGCGATGTCGCACATCGGCAGCTGGGAGTGGGACGTGGACGCGGACGTCGTCTGGTGGTCGGACGAGCTGTACCGGATCTTCGGCGTCGACCGCAGCGGCTCGCGCGTCACGCTGTCCACCTTCCTCGAGTTGCTCCACCCTGACGACCGCGCGTTCGTCGAAGACCTCGTGGCGCAGTCGGTCGAGTCCGGCAAGGACTTCAGCTACGAGGCGCGGATCGTGCAGCCGAACGGCTCCGTCCGGCTCGTGCACGCGCTCGGGATGGTCACGAGGGGAGACGACGGCCGCGTCACACGTCTGGCCGGGACCGTGCAGGACATCACCGACCGCAAGTCGCTCGAGGACAAGATCCAGCATCAAGCTTTCCACGACTCGCTGACGGGCCTCGCGAACAGGGAGCTGTTCATCGACCGCGTGGGCCACGCGCTGATGCGGCAGACGCGCGCCGGGACCCCCCTGGCCGTCCTGTTCCTCGACCTCGACGACTTCAAGACCGTGAACGACAGCCTCGGTCACCGCGCGGGTGACGAGCTCCTGGTCGACGTCGCGCGCCGCATCGCGGAGGCGCTGCGCCCGGGAGACACCGTCGCACGCCTCGGCGGCGACGAGCTGGCGATCCTGCTGGAGGACCTCGACGGCATCGACGGCGCGGTCTTCGTTGCCGACCGCGTGACGGGCCTCTTCGATCAGCCGTTCGTCGTCGACGGCTCCGAGCTGTTCGTGCACGCGAGCATCGGGATCGCGTTCAGCGGCCCGGGTGACAGCCGTTCGCCCGACGACCTGTTGCGCGATGCCGACATCGCGATGTACGAGGCGAAGCGGGGCGGCAAGGGCACGTTCCAGCTGTTCGAGGTCGCGATGCGCGTCGCCGCCAGCGAGCGCCTGCGCTTGAAGGCGGACCTCCAGCGTGCCGTCGAGAACGGCGAGCTCTTCCTCCACTACCAGCCGATCGTCGGGGTCGGTGACGGGCTCGTCAAAGGCGTGGAAGCGCTCGTGCGGTGGCAGCACCCGGAGCGCGGGCTCGTTGCGCCGCTCGACTTCATCCCGTTCGCGGAGGAGAGCGGCCTCATCGTCCCGATCGGACGTTGGGTGCTGTACGAGGCGTGCAGGACCGGAGCCTCGTGGGACGGCCCCGGCGCGCCGTCGATCTCGGTGAACGTATCGCCCGTCGCCTTCCGCCATCCCGGCTTCGTCGACGAGCTCAAGGATGCGCTCGCGGAGACCGGGCTGCCGCCCGAGCGGCTCGTGCTCGAGATCACCGAGAGCGCGCTCGTCGAGGACGTGGAGCGCGCGGTCGAGCGTCTGGAGGAGCTGAAGGCGCTGGGCGTGCAGGTCGCGATCGACGACTTCGGGACCGGCTACTCGTCGCTCAGCTACCTCAAGGACTTCCACGTCGACGTCCTGAAGATCGACAAGGCCTTCATCGACTCGATCGCGCTCGGCCCCGAGGACTCGGCGCTCGCACGCGCGGTGCTGCACCTGGGCCAGTCGCTCGGACTGACGATCGTCGCGGAGGGCGTCGAGCAATCGGCTCAGGCCGATACGTTGAAGCGGCTCGGGTGCCCTCTTGCACAGGGATATCTCTTCTCGCGTCCCGTCGACGCCGCCACGGTGGAGCGTCTGATCGACGCCGCCCAGGGAAGGCCCGAAGCCCCCGCAGCCTGAGGCCCGACCTGGCCGCGGCCGGCGAGAGGTTTTCGCGCCCGCGGGGGCGAAGCCCTCGGTATGAAGACCATCCGCGTCCTGGCGGCGGCCGCGGTGCTCGTCGCCGCGACGGCGACGACTGGGTCGGCGCAGCTGCCGAAGCTGATCCCCGAGTGCTTCGGGACCTGGGCGACGATCACCGGCACCGAAGGTGACGACGTGCTCACGGGCACGTCCGGAGACGACGTCATCGCGGGGCTCGACGGAGACGACGTCATCCTCGGCCTCGAAGGCGGAGACGCGCTCTGCGGCGGCGCGGGTGACGACGAGATTGACGGCGGCGCGGGCCGCGACGGGATCGCGGTGGGCCGTGGCGCAGACGTCGCACGCGGTGGCACGGGGCTCGACATCCTCGTCGAGTTCGCGTCCGACCAGTGCTCGCCGTGCCTTCCCGCCGATCCCGACAGCCGCGACCAGAGCACCGACCGCCTCTTCGGCGGGCCGGGCCTGGACTGGCTCGCAGCCGAGGGCGGTGACGACTTCCTCGACGGCGGGCCCGGCTCGGACTTCGCCCTCCACCTCGGACGGTTCACGTCGGTGACTATCGACCTGACGCTCGGCCGCGCGGTCTCTACCGCCGGCGGCGTCGACGAGCTCACCCGGATCGAGAGCGCCGTGGGATCCGTCAACGCCGACACGATCCGCGGGGACCATCGTGGCAACTACCTGTTCGGAGGCGGTCTCTCGCACGACTTCGTCTCGGGCGAGGACGGCCCCGACACCCTCTACACGGACTTCTCCGGGAGCACGCTCGTCGGGGGCTTCGACGAGGCGCCCGACGTGCTGCGCGTCGCGATGCTCGAGGCCGCGTCGATCGACCTCGCCGCCGGCACCTCGATGTCGCGCGAGGTGTCGCACTTCCACTCGCCCGACCTGGTCGCGGGCTTCGAGGCCGTCGTCGGGAGCCCGTACGAGGACGTCATCTACGGCGACGAGGGAGCGAACCTCCTCGAAGGCTCGTACGGGGACGACGAGATCGGGGGCCGCGGGGGCCGCGACTACCTCTTCGGTGAGGAGGACCGCGGGCCGGCGATCGCGTGGAACGGCACGACTCCCGGGAACGACCACCTCGACGGCGGAGGGGGCCGGGATCACCTCGACGGGGGCCCGCTCGTCGACGAATGCCTGAACGGCGAGTCGTACGCGAACTGCGAGAAGGCCGGCACGACCACGCGCGCCTCCCGCGTTCGCGCGGCCCCCCGGACGCTCCCGTGGTGGTGGCATCGGTACGACGTCGACTACGTGCACGACATCACGGCGCTGGAGACCCTGCTCGCGACGCTGCGATAGCCCCCCGCGGGGTCGAGCCATGACCTGCGCGAGAATCCGCCCACACCATGGATCAACCCCAACGCAGTCATCTTGCGGTGGGCCTTCTCGTCTTGACCGGGGGCCTTCTCGTGACCATGGCTGCCCTCGTGCGTCTGAGCTCTCCGACGCTCCGTGCGCTCGGCGGACGCGAGCTACTGATCATGGCCGGGCTGCTGATCATCGGCGCGGCAATAATGATCCTGGGCGCTTGCCAAGCTGCTGAGTACGCCGTCCTCCCGAGCGTCCTTCCTCCGGCCGTCACGTTCGTCGGGGGGATGCTGGCGGGGATCGACGTGTTCCGGATCGTCGTGGACTCGCAACGCTGGTTGGGCGATCCACCGGGACCTCTGGCAGCAGTTCCGTCGTCGAGCAACTGGATGCTGCTCTTCGGCGCCGTGCTTTGCGGTGGGGGAGGCCTGCTGCTGGCACCCGGGCGCCTGGGGGTGTTGCCGGCGAGCAAGCAGAACGCCGACCTATCGAAGACGAGGACGGGCGGTCTTCCGAAGACGTATCACGCCAATCGGTGGTGGATGCGCGACGGCTCGGGATCGGTGCTCATCTGGAACGACGAAGCACAGGCATGGTCACCCTGGGTCCCCAGCAGGGATCCAAGCTTGCCGCCCGGGTGGTCCGAGGCTAATTCGCGCGACACCCAGTGCGGGTAAAATGCCGTCTCCCTTGCCGGGGTAGCTCAGTCGGCAGAGCGATTCACTCGTAATGAATAGGTCAGGGGTTCGATTCCCCTCCCCGGCTCCAGAACGACTTGCCGATTAACTGACGCAGCGCCGCGTGCACGTTGCCAAGCCTCGTCCAGGGTCCGACTTTGCTCCGCCAAAGGTCTGAGCGAGCCGAGCAGGAACGCGCCTTCCCTGTACCGAACACTCAACCGAGGGTGAAACCCGTTTTATCGCACAACTCGAAGATTTTTGGGCGGTTTTCGGGACTTCCTTGAGACGGCGCGCCCCTCCGTGCCGTCCATGTCAGAAGAAAGTGCGACAGCTGGGCCTCGACCTGCGGGTGGCGGCGGCGACTCGTCCTGGCGCGGCAGGGGCTCCGACATCGGATCTCGCCCAGAAGGGGGGCCGCCTCATGTCGAGACGAACAACGATCGGGGATTCCGGCGGCCCCACGCCCGAAGCCCTGATGAAGGTGTCGTGTCAGGCCGGTGGACAGAAGGGCCGAAAGGCGTTCGCGAAGCTAGTCAACCTATTCGGAGGCAGCGTACGGCGCTTGGTGGTTGCCCGCGTGGGTCCTGACAGGGACGTCGTGCTCGACACCGAGCAAGAAATCTGGACAAAGATATGGAAGACCCGCTGTCTATTTCGCGGCGAGCACAAAGGGGACGCTCGCAAATGGATCATGGCGATCGCTCGGAACGTTTGCGCGGACGTCGTGGAATGGATGGTGCGTGAGAGGGAGTTCCGTTCGGACGAGGACGTGGATGACGAGACGGCTCAGGCCCTCGGCGCGTCCTGGGAACCCCAGCACATAGAGAGGTCGGCTGTCGACGCGGCGATGCTCCGCCTGCGTGCGGAGGATCCCGCAGCGGCCCTGCTACTTCACGCGAAATACGTGGAGGGGTGGACGTGGGACAGGATCATCCGCGAGTTTCCCTTCGACAACAAGTACCAGGCGAGGAAGGCGGTCGTCTCTGCGACGCGGGCTTTCAAACGGCTTTACGACCAGGGCGCCTAGACGAGGGAGGACCGTATATGCGAAAGAAGATGCTCCGCGGGATCGGAGGGAGCTTTCGGGGAGCGCGGCTGGAGAAGCGCCTCACCGCGTGGGGGCAGGCCCGCCGCCGCGAGCTCGACCGGGTGGAGCGCAGTTGGTCGGACGAAGACGTCGAACGCATCACAGCGGCGCTACCCGATGTACCCGGGTGTCGGGGTGCATCCGCCCCCGAGCCCAGCGAAGACGTCGAGTGCATCAGCGCGGTGTTCGGAGACGTACCAAGCCGCGACGGCTTGACCGCCGCCCCGAAGGTCGAGCACTTCTCCGACGCACAGATAGAGCGGGAGTTCGAGTCCGTGACGGGTCCGGTGCGGCAAGTAGTCGAGGTGGAGGCCCATATGGACGCGGGTCTGGATTTCGCGCTGGAGGCTCACCGCTACGCTTATTCCGACCCCAGGTTGATCGAGCAGGCATACGGACGCAAGGTCGTCGAGAAGACGGCAGCGCTCAAGGAGGTCCCCGCGTTCGATGGCATCGGCGACTTCCTACTCGAGAGGTTCCCTCGCCTGGTAGAGCTCGGGGCCCAGAAGGCTGTCCCCTATCCCACGATCGTTGCGATGATCTTCGCCGGGGGGTGCCTAACGGGGTGGTTGGCGTTCAGCGGCGAACTCAGGTGGGCTCTCGTGGCTCTGCTCTTCACTACGGTTATCGACTGTCTCGACGGGATCCTCATCCGGACGACCGGTCGCGACGTCGGCGCCGGGAAGTTGATCTCTTGTCTGGTCAGCCACGCGGCGGACCTGATCATGTTCCTGGGTCTCGCGGCGTATGCGAGCAGCGCCGGTCAATCGACCGTGGCGCTGATCGTCAGCTCTTCGGCCACTCTGTCGATATTCGGGTCGTTTACCCGCATGGCGGCGTTGCGGGTAGGCGTCCGGATAGACCGGTCGATCATCGAGCGGATGCCCCGATTCGGGGGACTCTTTCTGGCGTTTGCTTTCGGGGTCCCGGTGATGGCAGCGGTGCTCGTCGTGGCGTATGTCCCGTTCCAGCTGTGGGATGTGATCAAGCGAGTCGACGACGCGCAGGTATGGGGGATGGCGATGGCCGTGGACGGAGCGGAAGGCGCCTCGGAATCCAGGGCTTGGGCATGGCGGGACAAGAATGCGTCCGTCGAGCCCAAGAATTCGATGGTCGCCGGCTAGCCGGCGACATCGTTGCAGCGGGACGACCCGGTATGACCGCATCCGACTCCGCTCTCACCCGCCGTGAGAGGTGGGTCTCCGGTCTCGCCGGGTCGTCCCTGATTGCTTCCGGGGTCGTTGCCATCTTCATGGAGAAGGGCGACGTCGGACCCGCCTCGTTAGTTGGCATCGGAAGCGTGTTCCTCATCTTGGCGCTCAACGGCCGCAAGATCTCCCGGGCACGGATCGGCGAGAACGAGGTCGAGTTCGCGCGCGAGCTCCGGCGACAACTCGCGACCGCGCTTGCAGATCGCGACCAAACCTCCGAAGAGCTTGCCGAGGTCGTCCTGGACTTTGCGGATCCAGAGGTCGACCCCCTCGCGTCCCTCGCTTCGGCCGTCCTCTACGAACGGCGCGTGCTCGCCGCGTTGGAGGCCCTGGGTGTGGAAGTGATCACGGGGGAGGGCGTTGTCGACAAGGGTGTGGACGCGATGGTGCATACGGAGGCGGGGCCCCGCCTGGGGGTCGTCATCAAGGCCACGATCCGCCCGCTTACGGCGGGAGTCGTAAACCATTCCTTCCGGGGATTTCTCGAGACAGACGCGCGCGCCGGGATCCTCGTTTCCCGTTCCGGTTTCAGCGAATCTGCCAGGCGTGCTGCCCCCGGTCTCAGGATCGCTCTCGCGACATGGGACGTGCACGACGGACTCGAAGCGCTCGCCGACGCCGTAAGAACGGCTGACGATTACGCGCGGAGCAACCCGTGAGACCGCCCCATGATTGGCTCGCTAACCAAGGGGAGCCCGCACCAGACCTTTCTCGGGCTAGACGACCACTCCCGGCTCTCACCCGTTCATTAAGGCGTTTCCGTAGGCCGGATCGCGCCTCGGAACGCTTCGTAGCACACCGTTCCGAACGGAAGACCTCGTAATGAATAGGTCAGGGGTTCGATTCCCCTCCCCGGCTCTAACCGCGTGACCTGCAGGGAATGGGGATTCGACGCCGCCTTCTCTCGCTGGGTCGGTGCGCCCGGGCACAGGTGTCCGACGCGTTGCCACTGCCGAAGGCCGCAGCGGAGGTGACGGGGCGACTGTTCCATGGACGCCGTAGTTGGGGGACCCAGGCCGAGTCCACGGGAAGGCCGGCCGGCGTCCATCCCGGCGCCCGTCAAGCGGGCGAACGTCGCGGCCTGACCCACTGCGCTTCGTGCCCTCGTTCGTGACGCTCCTTTACCGGTGGTGTAACCTCCGCCCACGGACGAAAGGAGACAGAAGGAGACAGTGGGATGTCGATTGCGGGCGATCACATTCGTGAGCTGTTCATCGACGAGTTGGCCGAGGTACGAGGCGGCGAGGGGTCGATCTCCCCGTGTTTTCCCTCGACGAGTGCGTGCGGGGAAGAGCAGTTTCCCTGCCACCCAGGCTGCTTGACCCCAGTGGGCGACGTCCTCGAGATCCTCGAAGACATCCTCCCGCGGTGACCGTCGCACCGGAATAGGATCCCGCCGCAGCGCGATCGGCTGACGGCGCGAGCCTTAGGCGACATACCTTTCCACAGCTTCAAGACACGATCGATGATCCGCACGTGGCGACGTTTGTCGTCCCGCGCCCGCCGAGGAAGGGCCTCAGCGCCGCGACATAGACGTCCAGGCCCATGCGCGCTGAACCCCGACGCACCGGCCCGGCTCTGAGGTCGCCCCTCGATCATTACCGCGAGTTCGGGAATCAGGTCGTCGGGCCCCGCGTCTTCGGTAACTCGCCGACGATCACCGGCGCCGGCGCGGCAACGACGAGCCGCGAACAAAGCGCGACCGCGGCGATTCACTCCGTCTCTCGCAGACCCTTCGCGATGTTTACCGTCTCGGAGCGGCTGATGCCGTAGGTGTCCATCCTGAAGTCGCACTCGTCTAGAACGAACTCGACCGACCAGCCCCCCTCGACCGAGCCGATCGCGCCCCGCCGGCCGAGGACGATCAGCGGACGAGGCTCTGCGGGTTCGTACGGCAGCGGCCCCGGACGCGTCTGGAAGTTGGCGTGGACGGTCTCCCTCGGGCCTCGATAGTGGCCGACCAGACCTTCGCTGGGGTAGAGGTCTTCGGCTCCCTTGAACAGACCCGCGCCCTCGCGCAGCTTGGGCTTGAACCCGTCCGGCAGGTACGTCGCTTCGAACGGAGGCGGGTACTCCGCGCACGGGTTCGCGCTTGGTTCCGCGGTGGGCTTCTCCGGCTTGGGAGTTGCCGAGGCTGCCGGCGGCGCGGACTCGGCCGCGCCGGGCACGGAATCTCGATCGCAAGCGACCAATAGCGCGAGCAGGACGACGAGAGAACCTCGAATCGCAACGCCCGCGTGAGTAGCCATCCCCTCGATCTTTCCCCTCATGCACCAGATCCGTCGCCGGATAGCATCGCAGGCACTCGAATGGGAGGGGGCGGACCATGTCGATCAGACGGTTGACCATGTCGTGCGGAGTCGCGGCGGCGCTCTTTGTCGCAGCGGCGGGGGCTTCGGCACAACCTGCCGGTTGCGAAGGCGAGCCGACGCAGACGGGGACCAACGGGGACGACCGGATCGAGGGGACGCCGGAGCAGGACATCATCGCGGCCCTCGACGGCGACGACGTGATCATCGGCAAGGGCGGACCCGACTACCTCTGTGCCGGCGACGGTGACGACGTCGTGAAGGGCAACGGGGCCCGCGACGTGATCTACGGAGGCGAGGGGAACGATTCCTTGAGCGGGGGCCGCGGCCCCGACGAGATCAACGAGTCCTTTGCCGGCTCCAACGTCCTGACCGGCGGCCCCGACGACGACTTCTTCAACAGCGAGTCGGGTCGGGACCGCGTGTTCGCCGGGGGCGGGAACGACTCGGGCGAGCTGGGTGTCGGCCGCGACGTCATCTACGCGGGCGACGGGAACGACCGCTTCTACGGCCAAGCTGGTGACGACAAGATGTTCGGCGGTGAGGGGAAGGACTTCCTCGACGGCCTCGGAGGTAACGACGAGCTCGACGGGGGACCCGGCAACGACACGTGCAGGAACGCCGAAGAGAAGCGGTCCTGCTGACGCCGCGCCAGCGGCTCTACGTTCGTGTACTCGCGTTCAACACTTGCGGGGAGGCTTTCTCTCCGGTCGTCAGAGGCTAGCCGGGGCGGGCCGACCCCCCCAACCCCCTTGTGGCCCGGGCCGTATCGGTAGTGGACTGACGCTTGCACTTGTCTCGGACGAGGGGGTTCGTGTGTTGACAGTCGTGACGTCGCGCAGGGTCGCGTGGGGCCTTGCGCTTGCGCTGGTGTCGGGAATCCTGGCGGTAGCGGCCCCCGCCCGCGCCGCGAACTTCACCGTGGCGTCCACCGCCGACGGGGTCGACGCCGCTCCGGGCGACGGGACCTGCGCCACCGCGGCGGGTGTCTGCACCTTGCGCGCGGCCGTAGGCGAGGCCAATGCGACCGCCGGCGCCGACACCATCACCCTCCCGGCGGGGACCTATCAGCTCACGATCCCGAACACCGAGCCGGACGTCCCGAACGACAACTCACGCGGCGACCTCGACGTGTTCGGCGAGTCGCTGACGATCACGGGGGCCGGCGCGACAACGACGTCGATCGTCGGGGTACAGGGCGAGCGCGGCGACAGGATCATCCATGTCGTCGGCCAGAACGGCCCTCAGCACCTCACCCTCACGGGCCTGACGCTCCGCGGCGGACAGACGGGCTTCGCGGGATCGGGCGGCGCCGTGGAAGTCAGCGGTGACGACGACGAGCTGACCATCACCGACAGCGTGATAAGGGACAACGCGGATGGAGGGACCGCCGGCGGCGGGATCGCGGTCACCAACGGCGGGACCTTCACCATGACGCGCTCGGTCGTGAGCGACAACGCCGGAGGCTGCTCGGGCGGCGGGCTGGCCCTCACCGGGCCCTCGACGATCACCGCCAGCACGATCTCCAACAACACCGCCGAGTGCGGTGGTGGCGGCCTGGTCATCGGAGCGAGCGCGGAGAACCCCGAGGCAGGACGCTCGTTGACGACGATCGTGAACAGCACGATCAGCGGGAACCGCGCTCAGCAGGGCGGCGGCGGTCTGCAGACCACGAGCCCGGTGACGCTCACGCACGTCACGATCGCCAACAACCGCGCGGGCGGCAACTTCGAGGGCGAGCCCCCCGGTGGCGGAGTCAACGTAGGGGGCGGACCGGAGAACCCCGACGGCATCCGCTTCGAGAACACGCTCATGTACAACAACGCCTCGCTTACCGGCGCGCCGAACAACTGCGCGGACGAGAACGAGGGGGCCGGGCTCGTCTCGGGCGGCGGCAACGTCGACAACGGGAGCTCGTGCGGCTTCACCGGGACGGGAGACCAGGCCAACGCCGCCGTGGTGCTGCTGGCGCTCGGCAACTACGGTGGTCCGACCCCGACGCATGCGCTCGGGACCCAGAGCCAGAACGACGCGATCGATTCGGGCATCTCGTCCACGTGCCCGGCGACCGACCAGCGCGGCACCATACGGCCGCTGGACGGAGACGGGAACGGCAACCCCGGGTGCGACGCGGGCGCCTTCGAGCTCGACCCGTCCGACCCGCCGGCCGACGGCACCGCGCCCGCGATAACGAGCGTGAAGGACGCGCCCGACCCGTTCACTCCCAGGGGACGGACCAAGAAGACGACGAAGATCTCGTTCGTCCTGTCGGAGGCCGCTGCCGTGACGGTGAACGTTGAGAACCGCGGAGGCACGGTCGTGCGCTCGCTCCTTACCGCCGTTCAGAAGGCCGCGGGATCCGTCTCGGTGCGTTGGAACGGGAAGTCGGGGCAGGCGAAGTTCGTGAAGCCCGGCCGCTACACCTATCGGATAAGCGCCGTCGACGCGGCGGGCAACGAGGGCACGGCGAGTGGGACAGTGACGGTCAAGAAGCCGTAGCGGGCAGGGGATCGCGAGGCGCGACGAACAGTGGGGGCGCCCAGGACGCCCCCACTTTTGTATGAAGCCCGAGCCCTATATCGGGCAGCGCGGGGTGAGGTCCCGGCATAGCAGCCTGATCGGCCACGTCACCGGCGACCACGGGCAGTTCGGGTCCGCGCAGGCGGAGGCCGCGGGGGCCGCGGCGAGCTGGACCGAGCCGACGGCCATGAGGCTGACGACCATCAGTGCGAGGCGGCGCTTCATTGCGAGCTCCTTGATCGGAGGAATGGCGACGGCCAGTCCTTCTCGCCGGGCCGCGGCCGCTCCCTCCACCGAACGGGTGAGGCAGACGTGCGACGGGTTAGCCTCCGTCATTCGCAGCTCACGCGCGAGTCCCCGTCCCCGGAGCAGGAGTCGGTGCCCTCGCCACCGTCGAGCTCGTCCACGTCACCGTCGTCGGCACCGGGATCGTTCCCCGCAGCAGTTCCGCCGTGCAGCTCGTCGTCGCCCTTGCCGCCGAAGATCGAGTCGCTCCCGTCACCACCCGACAGCCGGTCGTTCCCGCCGCCGCCGGTCACCCGATCCTCGCCCGGGCCCGACCCGACGATGTCGTTCCCCGGCCCTCCTCGCAACGTGTCGGGCGCGGGCTCGTCCGGCTGACACTCCGTGCTTCCGGTGCTGGACGAGACGCACCAGCCCGTCGACACGTGGTCGCGTCCGGGACCGCCGTCGAGGTGGTCGCGGCCCCCGTCATCGAACACGTCGTCGTCGCCGTGCAGCGCGAACACGGTGTCGTCGCCGGCGCTCGTGAAGATGTCGTTGTCGCCGTTGGTCCCGCTGATCATGTCGTCGTGGCGCGATCCGACGACATCTTCGATCGACGCAAGGGTGTCGCGCCCGTCGCCCCGCGCGGTGCCCGCGGCAAGGTCGACCGTCACACCCGCGGGTGCTCTGAAGTACCAGACGCGGTCCCGCCCGTCGCCGCCCCTGAAAGTGTCGTTGCCGGGATCGCCGTCGAAGGAGTCGCTCCGGCCGCGGCCCACGAAGACGTCCCTGTCCGGGCGCCCGTCCTCCCGCCCGGACTCGAAACCGTCGAAGTGCGAGCTGCCGTACATCCGGTCGCGCCCGGGGCCGGCGATCAGCAGGTTGCGTCCCGGGCCGCCGTGGGCGACGTCGTCACCGGCCCCCGCGTGGACGGTGTCCTGGAACCCCTTCCCGGCGCGGATCTCGTCCGCGCCGCGACCGCCGCAGATCGTGTCGTTGCCGCCGAGGGTCCTCACGACGTCGTCCCCTCCGCGCGCGACGACGACGTCGTCGCCGGCCGTCCCCACGATCGTGTCGCTCCCCGAGGTCCCCTCGTGCGTCGCCGTCTGGCCCCGGCACGTCGGGCGACCGCCCGCCCGGGCCGTGACCGCGCCTCCGGCCAGCACGACGGCGACGAGCGTCGGAACGACAACCCCCCTGCGAAATACCGCTGTCATCCTGCTCCCCCGTTTCCCCTCGGCAGTCGAACCCCTTCGACTCCGCCACTCCGGCCGATGTTCCCGCCGCAAGACCGCAAGCGCCGCAGACCTACGTGTGGATCCGCGCCTTCTTCCATATCGAGCGCAGGGTTAGGGGTGCGACCACGAACACCCACATGATCAGCATGATCGGCGAGTATCCCGCCGCCCACACGATCGGGAGCACGCAGAGGAGCAGCGTCGCTACGACTCGCCCGAAGGGACCGAAGGTCACATCGCTCCGGCGCCAGCGTGAGGTCTCCGCCGGCACGAGCGAGCCACCGAACGCGTCTGAGGGCAGGTACGAGGGGGCCTCGGGGGGCTTCGTGGGCGCGTGACAGCGGCCGCAGCAGTCCGCCGCGGCGGCCATCCGCGCTCCGCAGGAACCGCACGTCGTTCGTTCGTCCTCTCCCACACCCTTCTATCGGAGCGTGGCCCCCACGCTGTAGCGCAGAGCATCCGGCCCCTTGCCCGCCGGTGACACGGGAGGAATAGTGGGCGTGGCGTAGAAACCGTCCTCACCGGACGAGAAGGGGCTGACATGCGGACGCTTCGGTGCCTGGCGCTGTCTTCGATCGCGAGCGCCGTCGCGCTCTCATCCTTCGCGCCTGCCGCCGCACACACCGACGTTTCCCCCGTGCCGCCCGCTCCTCGGGAATGGACGGCAGACGAGGCCCGCCTGCTTTACTGGGCAGAGCGCGCGGGGCTGTCCGAGGACGTGGCCGACCGCCTGCAGGGACTCGTCGCCGGCCCCGACGAATTCGTCGTGAACCTCCCGTGGGGGGACCTGACGGGCGACGGCCTCGCGGACGTGCTCGCGCTGGGGTACGAGGACGGTCCCGGGGGCCTCGGCGGCGCCGAGGGCAGGACCCACGTCACCGCGCTCTCGGGGCTGAGCGGGCGGACGCTCTGGTCGCGCTCGTTCGACGAGGGCTTCGCGTTCCCGATCGACCTCACGCTCGGACGGCGCGGGCGATCGGGCGTCCTGATGGTGTCGTTCCGCTACCCGGCTCCCACGGTCGCGTTCATCGGCATCGACTCTCGCGGGCGCGACGTCTACCGGCACGAGTTCGCCCCCACGAACAGCGCGGACGCGGGCGTCGTGAGCGGCCGCGAGGAGGTCGTGTCCTTCGACCTGCTGGACGCGCTGCCGGGGCGCGCCACGGAGCTGTTGATCGGAGTCGCCGACGTCAGGCAGGTGCCGCAGGCGCACGAGTCGCTGCCGGACCTCGTAGCGCGCACGAGGTCCCTCCTCGTGGACGGACGCAACGGGAACCTCGACGTGCATCAGTACACCGAGGTCGGTGTGGGGCGGGTGCCGATCCCGCTCGCGGCGCCGGACCTCGACGGCGACGGCTTCGACGACCAGGTCGTGACGTACGTCGTCCCCGACCTCGAATACGACGAAGAGACGGGGCTGCCGATCGTCCCCGACGCGACCATGGAGCACGTCCGCGGACGGCGGGGAAGCGACGGCGTGAAGCTGTGGACATCGCCTCCGCTCGACATCGCCTCCGAGTGGGAGAGCCCTAACCTCGTCGTGACGCGGCTCGGCGACTACAAGCGCGACGGCAGCGAGGAGCTCCTGCTGTCGCTAGACCCCTACGGCTACCGCTCTTCCTCCATTCGATGGACCGGGGGGCCGCCGGACCCGCACGGGCTGTGGTTGCTCAGCGGGAAGGACGGAAACCTCCACTGGTACGCGCGCGGCCACTCGCCCACCCTCCTCGGGGACCTGGACGTGGATGGCCGCGGCGACCTCGTCACCGCTGTCGACGTCTCGGGACGCCGGAAGTCCGGAACGTGGCTGGTCGCCCGCTCGGGGCTCGACGGCGCGTCGCTCTACCGCCGGTTCTTTCGACTGAATGCCAAAGGCGTCGAGGTCGTGGAATCGTTCCTCGGGGGGGTCGGGGACCTGCACCCGGACGGCGCGCAGGAGGTCATCCTGCAGCAGGCCCTGCGCAGGGAGTTCGACGGCGGGATGGAGTGGGCGCTCTTCCACCCGCGTCTGGTGTCCGGACGAACGGGGACGAAGATCCCGCGGTCGGGTCACGTCTATCCGATCCACGCCTCGATCGACGGGCGTGGCGACGACCTCGAAACGTTCCCCGGAGGCGACTCCCTTGCCGAAGCCCACTTCGTCGACGGCTCTACGAGACGTCTCCGGCTGTCGGTCGGGTTCGACATCCCACTCACCTTGCCCACCGACATGGACTACCTGTTGGCGATCGCGGCTCCGTTGAACCGCGACGCGTGCGCGGACTTCGTCGGTACCCTCTCGAACGAGACGTCCACATTCGCGGTGATGATCGACGGAGGCAGCGGCCGCGTCCTGTGGTCGCGCCGGCAGCTCGGGCTCGAGCTCGGAGGGCCGATCGTCCAGACCCTGAGAGTCGACCGCAACCGGGCTTGTTGAGCCGCCGCCGGCGGTAGCGTCGGCGCGTGGACGTTCCTCGCTTCAGGTTCGGGATCCAGCTCGCGCGCGCGTCGTCGGGCGAGGAGCTGAGCCACGTCGCACAGCGTGCGGAGGCGCTCGGATACGACGTCGTGTGTCTCCCCGACCATGTCGGCCGGCAGCTGTCGCCGTTCCCCGCGCTTGCCGCGGTGGGGGCCGCGACCACGACGATCGGTCTCGGGACCTTCGTGCTCGACAACGACTTCAGGCACCCGCTGCTGATGGCACAAGAGGCGGCGACGGTCCACCTGCTGTCGGGCGGACGAGTCGAGCTGGGGCTCGGCGCGGGATGGCTCGGCCGCGACTACGAGAGCCTCGGCGTGACGTTCGACCCCCCGCGCCTCCGGTTCGAGCGGCTGCAGGAGGCGCTCGACGTAGTCGACCTCTACTTCCGCGGCGAGCCCTTCTCGTACTCCGGCCGCTACTACGAGGTGCACGAGGCGGAGCCGATCGAGCTGCCCCCGGGGATGTCGCGGCCGCGGCTCCTGATAGGTGCGGGGGGGCCGAGGATGCTCCGGCTGGCGGGACGCCGCGCCGACACCGCCAGCGTGTTCCTGACGTCGCGGCGCGACGGCGGCGGCTTCGAGATGGACGAGCTCACTCCGGAGGCGTTCGGCGCCAAGGTCGAGATCGTGCGCGGTGCCGCCGGCGGGCGGCCGGTGGAGCTCAACGTCCTGCTCCAGTCGTTCGAGATCTCCGGCGACAGGCGTGCGGCGGCCGAGGCGCATGCGCGCGACCTCGAGACGACCGTCGACAACTACCTGCAGATCCCGTTCGGCCTCGTCGGCACCGTGGAGCAGGTGGCCGAGGACCTGCTGCGCCGGAGGGCCGAGCACGGTGTGTCGTACGTGACGGTGCGCGTCGAGCACCTGGAGACGTTCGCGCCGGTGGTCGACCGGCTCGCCGGCTCCTGAGCAGGAACGCCGCCCACCGCCCTCCGCGACCGACGTGAACTAACGAACTACTAATTTCGCAAAATTTAGTAGTTCCCTAGTAGCACACGTGCGGGGCCTCATTCCTCCTTAGGCCGGGCCCGCAGTGGGGGGCTTGATGATGTCCCTCGCCGCCTGACGGGCGGCCCCCGTAGCGGCCCCCATCAGCGCCAGCCAGGCCGCCTTCTTCTTCACCGGCACCGCCTGGTCGACCTGCGGGGGGTCCTCGCGCGTCGCCAGACGCCAGATCGTCGTGACCACGAACGTCGCGACCTTGACGGCGAGGATGCCGGCGACCATGGCGCCGAGCGTCTGGAACAGCGACGGCTTCTGCGGGACCGAGCCGTCCGGCTGGGGGGTCTTCTTGGCCACTGGAGCTCCTTGCGAACGTCGGGCAGGCGATCGCCCCTACTATGCCCCGCCCCGTCTCGGGCTAGGCCTCCGCCAGCTCCCGCTGCATCCCGACGAGGTCGTCCAGCTCCTCGCCGCCCTCGGCGGGGCCAATCGCGATGATCCGGTCGCCCGCCTCGAACACGAAGCGCGGCTTCGGCCGGTAGGTCCAGCGCCGCCCCCTCTGCACCGCGAGGACGAACATGCCGGTCTCGGTCTCCACGCAGAGATCCTTGATCGAGCGGCCGTCGGCGGGGGAGCCGCGGCCGACGATCGTCTCGTGCCCGAACTCGTCGGACTCGACGAGGGCCGCGGCGATGACCGGGTGCAGCTCCTCGCCCTTCTCGACCAGCCTCGTCATCTCGCGGGCCGAGTCGAAGATCGTCTCGGACGCGCTCGCGAGCCGCAGCAGCCCCCTCAGCTCGTCGGGGTTGCGCGCTTCGAGCGCGCTGCGCAGCACCCACGACTCGAGCTCGTCGTGGATCGCGTCCGAACGGGACTCGAGGTTGCCGACCTCGGCCGCGAGGGCCTGGTCGTTGAACAGCAGGGCGGAGTAGGCGAGCCCGACGGCGACCTCGGCGGAGTTCTTCATCTCGACCAGCAGGTCGACCGCGCGGTCGAGGTCCGACATCACGATCTCGGGGGCCTCGGGCGGCTCGGGGAGCGAGGGGGCACCGGCGATCTCGCGCGCGAGGCGCACGCCGTCCTCCGGCCCCCGCACGAGCAGCACGTCGCCCGACGCGATCACGTAGTCGGGGCCCGGGTCGAAGTCCCAGTCGCCGCCCCGCCGGCACGCGATCACCCACATCCCGATCTCTACCGGCATGTTCAGCGCGCGCAGCGACTGCCCGACGGAGCGCGACCCCTCGCGTACCTTGATGCGGGAGATGATCTCGTCGGAGTGCCTGAGGTCCCTCAGGAGGTCGTCGTTGATCCCGAGCCCCGACGACACGACGTGGGAGATGTCCTCCGCGGCGTCGGCGATCTTCTCGACGGCCGATGCGATCTCGAGGACCCCTGCCATGTGCTCGGCGTCCTCGGGGCTGCGCGCGGCGAGGATCGCGAGCTTGCGGAGCTGGTGGAGGTGCTCGAACATCCGCTCCTCGAGCCGACGGACCTCCTTCGCGAGGTCGGTGTCGCCGAAGAACACGGCCGCGTACGCGAGGTCGATCATGAGCTCCGACGAGTCCTTGATCTCGGCCAGGAGCCCTTTGACGGTTCTAGGACCTTCTGAGTCCACTTCCTAGTCCCCCTTTGCAGATTTCAGGCTACTCCGAACAGCACCAGCGCTACTACGAGGCAGATCACTCCCATGAGGTCCATCCCGCTGGTCACGAGCGGGATCGTGTGGTTGTCGGGGTCGAACCCGAAGCGGAAGGTCGTGGTCGCGGCGTAGTAGCCGATGACGGCCGCGACCAGCGTCGCCATCACGCCGCCGGTGATGACGATCCCGACGAACCGCAGCGCCCCCGGGTAGTCCGCGCCGATGGCCTCGGCGAGCCCCAGCGTCGCCAGCGCGGTCACGACGTAGACCGTGATCCCGAGCGCGAGCACGATCGTCCCGTCCAGCAGCGCGGCCGGGTCGGGACGCCGGGTCGGCGTGACGACGCCGAGGTGGAGCTTCGACCCGAGCCGGGCCGCGAGGATCGCGCCGAGCGCGCCCGTGTTCTCGAGGAAGCCCGGCACGATGATCAACAGCGCGGAGAAGCGCAGGAACACCTCGTCGACGCGCGGCTCGACCACCGCTCCCGCGAGGATGTCGAGCACGATCGCGATGCACAGCACCGGGAAGCTCTCGCGCACGATGCGGCGCGCGACGCGGCGTGCCGACGTCCACCCGACGAACAACGACGCGGCCCCCGCGCCGAGCGCGACGATCCCCGCGGTCACCGTCACGACGCGGATGTGCACGAGATACGACGCGACGAGGAGGCAGGGAAGCGTGACGACGTCTCCGATCGCGGTGATCAGCGGCGCGCCGACGGAGTCGAGGTCCCACCCGCGGCGGTACGACGTGACCGAGACGTACACCGTGACCGCGAGGACGACGACCGACGACAGCAGGCCGCCGACGATCGCGACGACGATGAAGTCGAGCGCCGACACCGTCTCGATCCCGAGCAGCCCGGCTACCGCCCGGGCGAGCAGGCCCATCGTCACCGACGTTGCAACGGTCAGCAGCGTCGCGGCGTAGATGTTCTGCATGAGCGCGCCTGCGCGGTCCCGCGAGACCTCGAACAAGCCGGTGTGGATCGACGTGCCGAGGCGCGCCGCGAGCGCGCCGAAGATGTTCCCGCGCATCCCGATCGACACCGGGATGAGGACGAAGAGCCCGTCGACCTCGTCGATCCGGTGGCTCATTCCGGCCAGCGTGAGCCCGGCGACGAGTGACGTGAGGCTCGCGATCAGGACGGCGACGAACCCCTGCTTCACCGTCACCCGCTCGGACGCGAAGTGGTCGACGACCTGGCGCGCCGGGTCGGCGACGCGGCGGGCGGTCCCCTGGACGGCGCGCGCCGGGGGGCCGGCGAGCCCGCGGACGACGATGCCCAGCCAGCGAAGCGGCAGAGCAAGCCGCCGGAGCTGCGGCCGTCTCCGGGATTCGTCCCGGCGCTCCTCCTCGACCGGTTGCTCTTCTGTTACGTCTTTCTTCATTTAGGTGGGAACTCCAAACCGCCGGCCGACGTTCTAACGAATAGTGACCAAGAACAAGCTTGGAAGGGTGCCAGGTTTGGTGCAGTGGTGGGCTTTGGCAGCGGCGCCTGAGACTCCCCGAGGCATATAGCCCGGCCCTCCCCGAGAGGAGCACCCATGGGTAAAGAGAACGCGATACGCGGCTCCCGTCCCCAGGCTCTTCCGCGAGCCTCTCAGAAGTTCCCGGAAGGAAGGGTCTGCGCCGTGCAGGGCTGCGAGACCCGGTTGTCGACCTACAACCGCAGGGAGAAGTGCTGGGCCCACGCGGAGATGAAGGTCCCCCGCCTCCGCGGCCGCAAGCCCGCTGCCGGCTCCGCCTAACCAAACGATCGCTCCGCGCCGCCACGGCGCGGGTAGGGAAGCTATCCTGACGGCGCGTTTCGTCCTGCCCGCTCGTGGAAAGGCCAACTGGTACATGCGACGACGGCTGGTGGTGCTCCTCGCACTGGGACTCCTTCTCGGGATGGTCGCGGCCACGGACGCCCTGGCCGCCGGCGGCCTCGTCCTCGCGCAGGAGGTCGGCGAAGGCGAGGACGGCAGCGACATCGGCGCCGAGGAGAACACGCAGCAGCAGGAAGGCGCCGTGTCCGAAGGGGACGAAGGCGACGATTCGGAATCCGGTGGACAGGACGAGCCCGAGGCCGAGACGGGTGCCGGCGCCGGCGAGTCGGAGGACGCCGCCACCGAGACCGGCCCGCCGTGGACCTACCAGATGGCCCGTATGGCGCTCGCCGCGCTCGTGCTGCTGGGCCTCGCGATCGCGGGGGCCTACTACCGCTTCGTCGTGACGCGCCAGCGGGGCGCGGTCTAACCCCTTTCCCGTGACGCGGCTGATCGAGCCCTCGGTCGCGTCGGGAATCGCCCGGCGTGTCGCCGGGACGACCTCCGTCACCTCCGAGGCGATCCATGCGCTCGAGCGCGAGCTGTCGATCGCGGTGCCGCGCAGCGAGGAGCTGGTGGCGGCCGCGAGCGGCATCCCGGCCCCCCCGCCCGTCCGGTGGGGCGTCGTCGACAGGGCCGGCTGGGCCGAGGCGAACATCGCGGGGATGAGCGCGCTGATCGAGCCGCTGGCGCGGAAGGTGGGCGACCGGCTCGAGAAGCTGCCGCTGCCGGTCCGGCTCGCCCAGCGCGGGATCGTCTCCGCGGAGGTCGGCGTGCTGCTCGGATACATCTCGCGGCGCGTGCTCGGCCAGTACGACCTGCTCGTCCCCGAGACCGGCCCCGGCAGCGGCTCGGCGCGCCGGCGGCGCTCCGGGATCCCCGCGGGGACCGCCCTCTACTTCGTGGGCCCGAACATGATCGAGACGACCCGGCGGCACGACTTCGTGGCGTCCGAGTTCTCGCTGTGGGTCGCGCTCCACGAGGTGACGCACCGGTTCCAGTTCGCGGGCGTGCCGTGGCTGCGCGACCGGTTCTTCTCTCTCGTCGAGAGCTACATGAGCTCCATGGAGCTCGACGCGCGCGGGCTGGCGGCTCGGCTCGCGGGGGCCGCGCGGGAGGTCCGCGCGAAGTCGTTGCCGCCGGACCAGCGCCATCCGATGTTCCTGCTCGCGTCGCCGGAGCAGCGCACGACGCTCGAGCGCCTGCAGGCGTTGATGACGGTGGTCGAGGGGCACGGCAACTTCGTGATGGACCTGATCGGGGCCGACGTCATCCCCTCGTTCGGGCGGATGCGTGCCACGTTCGAACGGCGACGCGCTCAGCCCGGCCCGGTGCAGCGCGCGTTCAACCACCTCATCGGGCTCGAGATGAAGCTCCGCCAGTACGAGGTCGGGCAGCGGTTCTGCGACGACGTCTACCGGCGCGGCGGAGCGGCCGCGATCGCGCGCCTGTGGGCGTCGCCCGACGAGCTCCCGACGCTGGCGGAGCTGAGGGAGCCGGAGTCGTGGCTGCGGCGGGTGGCGTAGGCGCGGCCCCCGCGCTGAGCGGTCCCGGCTTCGCGGTCGTGACGGCGGCGCGCGACCTGATCGCGTCGCTGGGCGAGCCCGAGGGCGAGGCGCCGCGGTGGGTCGTCGGCGTCTCGGGAGGTCCGGACTCGCTCTGTCTGCTGGACGTGCTGGGGCGCCTCGCGCCCTCGCTGGGGCTGAAGCTCGAGGTCGCGCACGTCGACCACGGGCTGCGCGAGGGGTCGGACGACCTCTCCGCCGCCGTGGCACGGATCGCGTCGGCCGCGGGACACGACGTACACGTGGCGCGGGCGACGGGCCTCGAGGGGCCCAACCTCCACGCGCGGGCGCGTGACTTCCGCTACCGCTTCTTCGAGACCGTGGCGGCCGAGACCGGCGCGACGCGTGTCGTCACCGGCCACACGCTCGACGACCGCGTCGAGACGACGCTCGCCCGGCTCGTCCACGGCGCGGGCACGGACGGGCTCGCCGGCATACGCCCCCGCGACGCGAACCGGTTGCGGCCGCTGCTGCGCGTCCGGCGGCACGAGACGCGCGCGTACTGCGTCGAGCGCGGCCTCGAGTTCACGGACGACCCCGCGAACGACGACGACCGGTTCGAGCGCGCCGCCGTCCGGGCGCGGCTCGTCGCGGCCGTGGAAGAGAGGTGGGGTGACGGCGCGGTCCGCGCGATGGCGACGTCCGCCGAGAGGCTGGCGGAGGACGCGGACTTCCTGAAGGGGCTCTCCGACACTCTGTACGGGCAGCTCGCGAAGCGACGGCCCGGCGAGGTGTCGTTCGACCTCGATGCCCTGCGTCAGGCGCCGCGGGCGCTGCGGCGCCGGCTCCTGGAGCAGGCGATCGGCCGTGCCCGCGACCGCTCGGGAGGGATCGACGCGGCCCTCGACGCGCTCGACCGGCCCGACTCGCGGCCCCCGCTGAGCTTCGACGTCGCGGCCGGCGCGACGATCCAGGTCACCCGCGAGCACCTCGTCGTTAAGATGCCGGGATGAGCGGGCGGGACATCGGAGAGGACGTCGGCGAGATCCTCATCTCCGCGGACGACATCCAGCACAAGATCGCGACGCTCGCGAAGCAGATCACCGACGACTACCGCGGGAAGGACCTGCTGCTCGTCGGCGTGCTGAAGGGCGCGTTCGTGTTCATGTCGGACCTGGCCCGCGAGATCCCTCTGCCGCTCGCGTTCGACTTCATGGCCGTCTCGTCCTACGGGTCGTCCACGAAGTCGTCCGGCGTCGTCAGGATCCTGAAGGACCTCGACTACGAGATCACCGATCGCCACGTCCTGCTGGTCGAGGACATCATCGACTCCGGCCTCACGATCTCGTACCTACTGCGCTACCTCGAGGCCCGGCGGCCGGCGTCGCTCGAGATCTGCTCGCTGTTCTGGAAGAAGGGCGAGCAGGCCGTGCCCCTGGACGTGAAGTACCCCGGCTTCGAGATCCCCCCGGTCTTCGTGGTGGGCTACGGCCTGGACTACGCCGAGAAGTACCGGAACCTGCCGTACATAGGCGTCCTCAAGCCGGACGCGTACGGGGCCGACAGTCCTTCGTAAGGGCATATCGGCGACACCGGCGGGAGGTTGTCTAGCGGCACGTCGCTGCTAACCTGGACCGATGAATCGAATCTTCAGATCCGTCATCTTCTACATAATCCTCATCTTCGCGGTCGTGTGGGTCTTCAACATCTACCGCGACAACTCCGACCGCCCGAAGCAGCTCGAGTCCGTCAACGACTTCGTGGCCGCGATCGAGGAGAACGAGGTCAGGACCGCGGAGTTCCTCACGAAGGACGAGAAGGTCGTCGGCGAGTTCGTCACCGGGGGCCGCTACGAGGTCTTCCTCCCGCACGACACCGTCGATGACTACGCGGACGTTGCGCAGGACGCGGGCGTCAAGGTGAGCGCGGACCCACAGCAGGGCTCGGTCTTCCTGTCGGTCCTGTTCCAGTTCCTGCCGATCCTGATCATCGTCGGATTCCTGTTCCTGCTCATGCAGCAGATGCAGGGAGGCGGCAACCGCGTGATGTCGTTCGGCAAGTCGAAGGCGCGCCTCGTCACGAAGGACCAGCCGAAGATCACCTTCTCCGATGTCGCCGGATTGGACGAGGCGGTGGAGGAGCTACAGGAGATAAAGGAGTACCTCGCCGCGCCCCAGAAGTTCCAGGCGATGGGGGCGAAGATCCCGAAGGGCGTGCTGCTGTTCGGCCCCCCCGGAACCGGCAAGACGCTGCTGGCGCGCGCCGTCGCGGGTGAGGCGGGCGTCCCGTTCTTCTCCATCTCCGGGTCCGACTTCGTCGAGATGTTCGTCGGCGTGGGCGCGAGCCGCGTCCGCGACCTCTTCGAGCAGGCGAAGGCGAACTCGCCGTCGATCGTGTTCATGGACGAGATCGACGCGGTCGGACGTCACCGCGGCGCGGGCCTCGGCGGCGGCCACGACGAGCGCGAGCAGACGCTCAACCAGCTCCTCGTCGAGATGGACGGGTTCGACATCAAGGGCGGCGTGATCCTGATCGCCGCGACGAACCGTCCCGACATCCTCGACCCCGCCCTGCTGCGGCCCGGGCGCTTCGACCGCCAGATCGTCGTCGACCGCCCCGACCTCAACGGGCGCATCGGGATCCTCAAGGTGCACACGCGCGGCAAGCCGCTCAGCAAGGAGATCGACGTCGAGGTGCTGGCCCGCCGCACGCCCGGCTTCACCGGCGCCGACCTGGCGAACGTCGTGAACGAGGCCGCGCTGCTCGCGGCCCGGTTCTCGCGCAGCGAGATCGGCATGCACGAGCTCGAGGAGGCGATCGACCGCGTCCTCGCCGGTCCCGAGCGCCGGAGCCGCGTGATCAACGAGAAGGAGAAGAAGGTCATCGCGTACCACGAGGCCGGTCACGCTCTCGTGAGCCACGCGCTCCCGAACGCCGACCCCGTCCACAAGGTGTCGATCGTGTCGCGCGGACGCGCCCTCGGCTACACGCTGACGCTCCCGACCGAGGACAGGTTCCTCGTCACGCGCTCCGAGCTGATCGACGAGCTCGCGATGCTGCTCGGGGGCCGCGTCGCCGAGGAGATCGTCTTCGACGAGCCCACGACCGGCGCGCAGGACGACATCCAGCGGTGCACGCGCATCGCGAAGTCGATGGTCACCGAGTACGGCATGTCCGAGCTCGGCCCCCTCGCCCTCGGCCAGACCGAGTCCCAGCCCTTCCTCGGCCGCGACTTCGGCCACGTCCAGGACTACTCGAACGACGTCGCCGCGAAGATCGACGAGGAGGTGCGGAGGCTCGTCGAAGAGGCCCACGACGAGGCGCACGAGATCCTCACGAAGTACCGCGACAAGCTCGACCTCATGGTCGAACGCCTGCTCGAGAAGGAGTCCCTCGAGAAGGAGGAGGTCGCGGAGATCCTCGCGGAGGTCGCCAAGCAGAGCCCGGCGAACCCGCTGGAGCGCACGCGCCTCCGCCGGGAGCAGCGGGACTCGGGCGAGTCCGAGGAGTCCTCGCAGAAGAAGCGGCGGCTGCCGATCCCGGCGCCGAAGCCCCGCCTCGGCGAGGCCTAGCTCTCTTCTCGGGCTGACCGCCCGCGGGCAGCCCCGTCCCTGGGGTCGCCTATCCTCCACCCCATGAGCGACCGTCCCGAAGTCGTACGCGATATCAGGCCCCCGCGGGTCGACCGCCGCCGTATCGAGGCGGCCGTCCTCGAGATCCTCGAGGCGATCGGGGAGGACACGGAGCGGGACGGGCTGCGGGACACCCCCCGCCGTGTCGCCGACATGTACGCGGAGGTCTTCGCGGGCCTCGGCTCCGACGGTGCCGGCCAGCTCGACGTCGTGTTCGAGGCAGGGCACGACGAGATGATCATGGTGAAGGACATCGCGCTCCACTCGTTCTGCGAGCACCACCTCGTGCCGTTCCTCGGCCAGGCCCACGTCGCGTACATCCCGAACGTCGAGGGCCAGATCACCGGGCTCTCGAAGCTGGCTCGGCTGGTCGACACGCTCGCCCGGCGCCCCCAGGTGCAGGAGCGTCTGACGACGCAGATCGCCGACGCGATCGACTCGGCCCTCAGCCCCCGCGGCGTGCTCGTCGTGATCGAGGCCGAGCACCTCTGCATGACGATGCGCGGCGTGCGCAAGCCCGGCAGCAAGACCGTCACCTCGGCCGTCCGCGGGCAGTTCCGCGACAGCGAGGCCTCGCGGGCCGAGGCGATGAACCTGATCTTCCGGGGGTGAGCGTGGAGCTGGTCTGCAAGGACACCAAGCTCTCGTTGCGCCCGACGGTGCTGATGGGCGTGCTCAACGTCACGCCGGACTCGTTCTCCGACGGCGGCCTGTGGCTCGATCCCGAAGCCGCGATCCCGCACGCGATCGACATGGTGTCGCAAGGCGCGGGCATCGTGGACGTCGGCGGCGAGTCGACGCGGCCCGGCGCTGCGCCCGTTTCAGAAGACGACGAGCTCCAGCGCGTGCTGCCGGTCATCGAAGCGCTCGCGGGCGCGATCAGCGTCCCGATCTCGATCGACACGCGCAAGCCCGGCGTCGCGGCGGCGGCGATCGAGGCGGGCGCGTCGATCGTCAACGACACCTCCGGTGAGGAGTTCGACCCCGAGATGGACGTCGTCGCAGCGCGCACGGGGGCCGCGATCGTGATCATGCACTCGCGCGGGACGCCCGCGACGATGAAGACGCTCACCGACTACGACGACGTCGTCCGCGAGACGACGGCGTTCCTGACGCGCCGCGCGGAGGAGGCGACGGAAGCCGGAGTGTCCACCTCGTCGATCGCTCTCGACCCCGGCATCGGCTTCGCGAAGACGCCGCAGCAGAGCCTGCAGCTCCTGGCGGGGCTCGACGAGCTGGCGGGCACGGGATGGCCCGTAGTCGTCGGCACGTCGCGGAAGTCGTTCATCGGCGCGACGCTCGCGGTCCCCGAGGACCAGTGGCTCGAGGGAACCGCCGCCACCGTCGCGTGGGCGGTCGTCCACGGCGCCCACGTCGTCAGGGTGCACGACGTCGAGGCGATGAGCCGCGTGGTCCGGATGACCGAGGCCATCGCGGCGTCGCGCGAGCCGGCGGAATGAGCGACCACATCCTCGTCTCGGGCCTGCGCGTCGAGACCCGGGTCGGGTGGACCGACGAGGAGCGGGCGCGGCCGCAGACGGTGTTGATCGACCTCGACATGGAGACCGACGTCGCCGCGTCGGCGGCGAGCGACGATCTCGCCGACACGATCGACTACGGCACCGTGATCGCGGAGGTCGCGGACTACGTCGGAGGCCGGGAGACGAAGCTGCTCGAGCGCCTCGCCGGCGAGGTCGCGGAGATGGTCGCCGCCAGAAACGGGGTAAAGAGGGTTACCGTGGAGATAGCGAAAGAGGTGGTTCCCGTGCCACAAGACGTGGCTCGGGTGGCGGTTCGTACAGCGAGGTCTGGTTGATGGTCGTCTCGTATCTCGGCATCGGCTCCAACGTCGGCGACAGGGCCGCGTTCTGCCGCGCGTCCGTCGCCGCTCTGCAAGCACACCCGGACATCGAGGTCGAGCGGACGTCGAGCCTCTACGAGACCAGCCCCATAGGTGGTCCGCCGCAGCGCTCGTTCGTGAACATGGTGGTGCGGATCCGCACGTCGCTCGACGCCCGCGCCCTTCTCGAAGCAGTGAAGAAGATCGAGCGTCAGCTCGGGCGCGAGCCGAACGAGATGCGCTGGGGGCCGCGGGTCGCGGACCTGGACGTCCTCACGTACGACGACGAGAAGATCGTCGAGCCCGACCTCGAGATCCCGCACCCGCGGCTCACCCAACGCCGGTTCGTCCTCGTCCCGCTGCTCGAGATCGACCCCGAGGCGTCGGACCCGTGGGGGTCGCGCTACGCCGACGTCGTCGATGAGGCAGATGGCGACGTCGAGCTCCTCGAGCGGTTCTAGCGTCCCGCCACCGATCCCGATGAAAAAGGTCGCGGCGTCGGTCCTCGTCGTGCTGCTCGGTGCCGTGGGTCTCGCGGCGGCGCCGGCGTCGGCGCGCGACCGCGCCCCGATCGTCGTGCGAGAGCGAGGCTCCGCGGCCCCCGTACTCGTTCGAGGCCTCGCAGACGCGCCTACGGCGCTTCCCCCCGTCGCGGCCGCGCGTGCGCACCTGCGCTCACGTTCGGGGCTCTATCGCATCGACCCCGACGCGCTCGCGCCGGTTGAGACGCTGGAGGACCCGTGGGGGGCCTCGGTGCGGTTCCGCCAGATGCATCGCGGCGTCCCCGTCTTCGGCGCCCAGTACGTCGTGCACCTCGAGTCCTCCGAGGAAGGCCTTACTCCCAGCACGGTTAACGGGCACGTCTTCACCGACCTCGACGTCTCTCCGGAGCCGCGCATCGACGCGGCCGCGGCGCGGCGGCTCGCGGTGCTGTGGAGCCGTCCGCTGGTTCCCGCAAAGGTCGAGCGGCCGGAGCTGACCGTGCTCCCTCTCGGCCCGGGCGTCCTGACGTACCGCGTCACGTTGTGGGGCGCGAGGTTCGGCCGGCCTGCCAAGCAGGAGGTTTTCGTCCACGCGGTCACCGGGCGCGTCGTGCTGTCGTACAACGCCCTCCAGCGCGACGGCGCGGTCTCGACGAGCGGGACGACCGCGCACGGCGAGACCGTGCCGCTCGAAGCGTTCGAGCGAGACGGGACCTACGAGCTGCGCGACCGCTCGCGCGAGATGTTCCGGCCCGGGTCGCGCGACGGTCAGATCACGACCCACAACGCGCGCGGGACCCCCGCGTACTTCGGCACCGCCGGGAACATCGTGACGTCGTCGTCGCCGGTCTTCCGGCGGACGGCCTCCTCGACGGGTGCCGTCGACGCCCACTGGGGCGCGGGGCTCACCTACGAGTACTACCGCGCGCTGGGGCGGGACTCGCTCGACGACCGCGGCGGTAGCATCGTCTCGACCGTCAACGCGGCCGATCCCACGACGTACGAGCCGATGTTCAACGCGTTCTGGGACGGCACCCAGATGGTCTACGGGAACCCGGGACCGATCTACCCGTTGTCGGCCGACCTCGACGTGGTCGGGCACGAGCTGACGCACGGGGTCATCCAGCACTCGGCGAACCTCGTCTACCTGAACCAGGCCGGCGCGATCAACGAAGCGATCGCTGACTACTTCGGCAACGCGATCGACAACGGGGCGTCGGGCATCGCGATGGACGACCCCGACGCGGGGTTGCTCGGGGAGGACCTGTGCAGGCCGGAGAACCCGGACCCGCGCGACTGGGACTGCCCGCTGCGCGACCTCAACGACGACATGACGACCGACGACTACGTCTACTACCTCGCCGACTTCGACAACGGCGGCGTGCACCTGAACGCGACGATCTTCGGCGGCGCGCTGTGGGACGTGCGTGAGGTGCTGGACCCCGCCTTCGCCGACCGCATCGTCTACCGCGCGCTGACGCGGTTCATGACGCCGCTCGACGACTTCCTCGACGGGCGGGCCGCGGTGGTCGAAGCCGCGCGGCAGCTCGGGGCGACGGCAGAGCAGATCGCGGCGATCGAGGCGGTCTTCGACGAGAGGGGGATCGTGCCGGGGTGGGAGACCGCCGCGGGCACCGACGCGGAGGTCCTGGTCGACGACGTGGCGCCGGTGGCGCTGCTGTTCTCGGCCCCCCAGGTCTCGGGCTCCCGGTTCGTCGTCGCCGACTACCGCGATCAGAAGGACATGTGCTGCGAGCCCATCGAGCTCTACGCGGGGAACGTCGACGGCTCGGGGCCGCTCACGAAGGTCGGCGAGGACGAGGCGCGCGAGACGTTCACCGACGAGACTCCCGACATCTCCGGCCGCAAGGTCGTGTGGGCCCACGGCGTGCAGGGGTTCTTCGGGCTGGACTTCGACATCCACTCGAGGAGGCTCGGGGGCCGCGTCCGCGCGATCGCCGAGGCCCCCGGGATCCAGCTGTACCCGTCGATCGACGGCAAGCTCGTCGCGTGGGAGGACTCGCGGCGCGGCTCGACCGACGTGTGGATCAAGCGCGGCCAGCGCAAGCCGCGCGCGCTCGTCCGCGCGCGGGGAGAGCAGTGGCAACCGCAGGTCTCGGGCGACTGGGTCGTGTGGTGGGACGTCGGCGACGGGACGCTCGCGTCGCCCGCGTCGATCGGGATGCGCAACGTACGCACCGGCCGCAGCCTGAGGATCTCGCCCCGGTCCCGCGACGCGTTCATAGGGCCGCCGGGCGTGGGGCCGGGCTTCGTCGTCTGGTACGAGGACCCCGACGGCGACGGTGACGGCCGCATCGTCAAGGCGCGCCTCGGCAGCAAGAGGCGGAAGGTGCTCGTCGGCGAGAACGACCCCGGGGCCCCGACGTGGGAGTTCGGCGCCTACGCGCTCAGCCCCCCCATTCCCTCGGCGAACCGCCGGTGGGTGACCTACAACGACGAGCTCGGGTATGTGCGCTTCTTCGAGCAGGACCCGGACTTCCCCGCGAGCGACGTCGGGAGGGACATCTGGATCGTGCGCTCGTCCGGGGGCCGCGCCCGGCGCGTGACGACGAACAGAGGCGACCAGGCCTACTCCGCGATGGCGACGGGACGGCGCGTCGTGTGGCTCGACTCGTCGCAGGGCCACACCGACCTCGTCACCCGGGTTCCGTAGGCTCGACCACTAGGCTGGACCCGACCGGTACCCGTTCGAGGACTGGATCACGAACCCGATGACGCCACCTCGCCCGTTCGATCTCTGCCTCGTCGGCGCGGGCAAGGCCGGCACGGGAGTCGCGCTTGCCCTGAAGGCGGCGGGGCACCGCGTCGCCGGGGTCGCCTCGCGCACGCCCGCGTCTGCCGCGGCCGCCGCCGAACGCGTGGGCGCAGCCGCCGTAGCCGTGGACCACCTGCCGCCGTGCGACGTCGTCCTTCTGGGCGTCCCGGACGCCGCCGTTCGCCCGGTGGCCGCGGCGCTCGCGCCGGGGCTGCGCCCCGGAACGGTCGTGTGGCATCTCGCGGGGTCGCTCGGCGTCGACGCGCTCCCACCCGCGGTCCGGCGCTGCGCGCTACATCCGGTACAGGCGTTCCCGGCCCCCGACGTCCCCTCCCGTCTTCCCGGGTCCTCGTGGGGGCTCACGTGCGACGGCGACCTGCGGGAGTGGGCAACAGCCGTCGTCACCGACGACCTCCGGGGGCACGTCGTGGACGTGAGCGAGGAGGACCGGCCGGTGTGGCACGCGGCGGCCGTCACCACGGCGAACGGGATCACCGCTCTGGTCTCGCTGGCGGAGACGCTGCTCGGGTCGATCGGGGTCGAGGCGCCGGGCCCCGTGCTCGCGCCGCTGGCCGCGGCCGCGGTCGAGAGCTCCACGGCGCGAGGCGCGTCCGCGTCGTTGACGGGTCCGGCCGTGCGCGGCGAGTGGGAGACCGTCGCGGCACATGTCCAGGCGCTGGAGGCGAACGCGCCGGCGCTGCTGGAGCCGTACCGGGAGGCGACGCGGCTGATCTTCCGTGCGGCCGACCGCGCCGGGAAGGTCACGCCGGAGGCACGCGCGTCCGCGGCTGCTCTCCTCGGAGGTGGCGAATGAGGGTCGCTCGCACGGTGGCGGAGCTGCGCGCGTTCTACCGCAACGAGCGCGGGCGCGGGACGCGCGTCGCGTTCGTCCCGACGATGGGCGCGCTCCACGAGGGCCACCTCTCGTTGATCCGCAAGGCCCACGACGCCGCCGACCTCGTCGTCGTGAGCGTCTTCGTCAACCCGCTGCAGTTCGGCCCGTCCGAGGACTTCCGCACCTACCCGCGCGACGAGGCGCGCGACCTCGGGCTCGCGGAGGCGGAGGACGTGAACGTCGTCTTTCTGCCTGCCGTCGAGCAGATGTACCCCGACGGCGCCGTCACGACCGTCCACGTGGAGGGCCCGCTGACGACGACGCTCGAGGGGGCCGCGCGCCCGGGCCACTTCGACGGCGTCGCGACCGTCGTCGCGAAGCTCTTCAACGTCGTCGAGCCCGACGTCGCGGTCTTCGGGCAGAAGGACGCCCAACAGGTCGCGGTCGTCCGCCGGATGGTCCGGGACCTCGACTTCCGGACCGAGGTCGTCGTCGCGCCGACGGTGCGGGAGGAGGACGGGCTCGCGCTCAGCAGCCGCAACGCGTACCTCGACGACGAGGAGCGTATGGCGGCGACGACGCTGTACGCGGCCCTGCGTGCGGGTGCGGAGGCGCACGCGTCGGGGGAAGTCCGGGCGACGGTCGAGGCGGCGCAGGCAGTGCTCATCGGCGCCGCCGGCGTGCGTCTCGATTACGCCGCCGCCGTCGACCCGTATACGTTTGAGGCCCCCAAGGAAGGGGGCCCGCTTCTGCTCGCGGTCGCGGCATACGTGGGTGACACCAGGCTGATCGACAACGTCCTGCTGCAACCGTAGCTACGGGAACAAGAAGGAGTCGCGCGCTTGCTGCTCGCTGCAGACGTGGGGAACACGCAGACGCACCTCGGGGTGTTCAAGGGGCCCGACCTCGTGCACGAATGGAGGGCCGCGACCGACGCGCGCCGCACCGCCGACGAGCTCGCGCTCCTGTTCGGCGAGTTCCTCCAGCTCGGCGACCTCTCGTTCTCGCGCCAGATCACCGGCGTGGTCATCTCCTCGGTGGTCCCGCGGGCCACGCAGGAGCTGCGCGAGATGACCGCCACGTACTTCGGGTTCCCGGCCGTGATCGTCGAACCGGGCGTCAAGACCGGGATCGCCGTGCTTACCGAGAACCCGCGCGAGGTCGGCGCCGACCGGATCGCGAACGCGGTCGCCGCGCACGACCTGTGGCCGGGAGAACCCGTGATCGTCGTCGACTTCGGCACCGCGATCACGGTCGACGCCGTATCGGAGCGCGGCGAGTACCTCGGCGGCGCGATCGCGCCGGGCATCGACACCGCGGCGACCGCGCTGTTCGCCGCGACCGCGCAGATCCGACGGGTCGAGCTGGTGGCCCCGCCCTCGGCGATCGGCAAGAGCACGGTGACGTCCGTGCAGTCGGGGATCATCTTCGGCACCGCGGCACTCGCCGACGGACTCGTCGAACGCATCGCGGCGGAGCTCGATCGCGAGGCGCGCGTCGTGGCGACCGGCGGGCTCGCGCCGGTCGTCGTCCAGCACTCGCGCCGGATCGAGAAGGTCGACTCCATGCTCACGCTGCGGGGGCTGCGGATCATCTACGACCGCAACAGCGACGACGGGTCGCCTCGGCGAGCCGCCAAGGACGACGACGGGTCGCCTCGGCGAGCCGCCAAGGACGGGCGCGCCGATGGTTGAGCACGCGCCGTACCCATACGCGTTCGAGCGCTCGGCGGTCGCCGCGGACCTGCACGCGCGCTTCGACTCGCTCGAAGCGGGGGCCGAGTCGGGGCAGGACGCGCGCGTCGCGGGCCGCGTGATGACCACGCGCTCGCACGGGAAGATCGCGTTCGCCGACCTGATGGACGCGAGCGGGCGGATCCAGCTGTTCGCGCAGCACGCGGTGCTCGGCGACGAGGGCATGGAGGCGTTCACGTCGCTGAGCGTCGGAGACGTCGTGGGCGCGGAGGGACAGGTCGTGATGACGCGCCGCGGCGAGCTGTCCGTGCGCGTGAGCGACGTCGTCGTCCTCGCGCCGTGCCTTCGTCCGATGCCGGAGAAGTGGCACGGGATGAGCGACGTCGAGACGCGTTACCGGCAGCGCTACCTCGACCTGATCGTGAACCCGGAGGCGCGGCGCGTGCTGCACGCCCGGGCGGCCGCGACCGGCGCCATCCGCGGCTTCTTCGACGAGCGCGGGTTCATGGAGGTCGAGACGCCGCTGCTGCAGCCGGTCGCGGGAGGTGCGATCGCGCGCCCGTTCGTCACCCACCACAACGCGCTCGACATCGACCTCTACCTCAGGATCGCGCCGGAGCTCTTCCTGAAGCGCCTGCTCATCGGGGGGGCCGAGCGCGTGTACGAGCTCAACCGGAGCTTCCGCAACGAGGGCGTCTCGACGCGGCACAACCCCGAGTTCACGATGCTCGAGGCGTACGAGGCCTACGTCGACTACGAGCACACGATGACCCTCGTCGAAGACCTCGTCCGCGCGATCGCGGAAGCCGTGAACGGAGGGATGGAGCTGCCGGTCGGCGAGCGCACGATCGACCTGGCGGCCCCCTTCGCGCGCAAGTCCATGTTCGAGGTGATCGAGGAGCAGACCGGCGCGGCGCTGCAACCGGCGTGGGACGACGGTGACGGCGACGCGATCCGGAACGAAGCGCGCCGTCTCGGCGTCCGAGTGGAAGAGGCATGGG
>DASZDG010000114.1:0-1848 GCA_035942255.1 Actinomycetota bacterium
GACCCAGACGGTCGAGCACGAGACGCTGCTGCCGCTGCAGCAGATCGACGTGCTGGTCGAGGACGAGGAGGAGGCAGAAGAGGAGGAGGGCTCCGAGGAGGACGGCGACAAGTCGTCGTGGTTGTACGAGCCCGAGCCCGAGGAGATCCTTCAGCGCCTGATCCCCGACTACGTGGAGATCTCGATCTACCGCGCGCTGCTCGAGTCGACGGCTTCCGAGCACGGCGCGCGCATGACCGCGATGCGCAACGCGTCGGAGAACGCGGGCGAGCTGATCGACGACCTGACCCTTGAGATGAACCGCGCGCGCCAGGCGGAGATCACGCAGGAGATCATGGAAGTGGTCGCCGGCGCCGAGTCGCTGCGCTGAACAGGAGACAACGTATGGCTACCGACACCGAACAGCCCACCCAGGAGCGCACCCGCGGCGAAGGCAACGTCGGCCGGATCGAGGAGATCCAGGGCGTCGTCATCGAGGCGGTCTTCTCGAGCGAGGAGCTCCCGGAGATCAACAACGCCATCACGGTCGAGCGCCCGAAGGTCGGCGCCGACAACGATGGCGAGACCGAGACGCTCGTCTGCGAGGTCCAGCAGCACATCGGCGACGACCGCGTCCGCGCGGTGGCCATGGACTCCACCGACGGCCTGGCCCGCGGCATGGAGATCGTCGACACCGGCGGGCCGATCACGGTGCCGGTCGGCAAGGCGACGCTCGGCCGCATCTTCAACCTCCTCGGCGACCCGATCGACCTCGGCGACCCGGTCGAGGTCGAGGAGCGCTGGCCGATCCACCGAGATGCGCCCAATGTCGAGAATTTGACTCCGACGACCGAGATGTTCGAGACGGGCATCAAGGTCGTCGACCTCCTCGCGCCGTACGCGAAGGGCGGCAAGGTCGGGCTGTTCGGCGGCGCCGGCGTCGGCAAGACCGTCCTCATCCAGGAGCTCATCAACAACCTCGCCCAGGAGCACGGCGGCCTGTCCGCGTTCTGCGGGGTCGGCGAGCGCTCGCGCGAGGGCAACGACCTCTGGCTCGAGATGAAGGAGTCGGGCGTCATCGACAAGACGATGCTCGTCTTCGGGCAGATGAACGAGCCGCCCGGCGCCCGCATGCGCGTCGCGCTGTCCGGCCTGACGATGGCGGAGTACTTCCGCGACGTCGAGGGCCAGGACGTGCTGCTCTTCATCGACAACATCTTCCGGTTCGTGCAGGCGGGCTCCGAGGTCTCGGCGCTCCTCGGCCGGATGCCGTCGCAGGTCGGCTACCAGCCGACGCTCGAGACCGAGATGGGCCAGCTCCAGGAGCGGATCACGTCGACCCGCAAGGGCTCGGTCACCTCGGTGCAGGCGATCTACGTGCCGGCGGACGACCTCACGGACCCGGCGCCCGCTTCCGTGTTTGCGCACCTCAACGCCACGACGGTCCTGAGCCGCGGCATCGCCGAGAAGGGCATCTACCCGGCCGTCGACCCGCTCGACTCGACCTCGACGATCCTGAAGGCCGACATCCTCGGCGACGAGCACTACAACACCGCGTCGCGGGTCAAGGAGCTGCTCCAGCGGTACAAGGAGCTCCAGGACATCATCGCGATCCTCGGCATCGAGGCGCTGTCCGACGAGGACCGCCTGATCGTCGGCCGCGCGCGGCGGATCGAGCGCTTCCTGTCGCAGCCGTTCCACGTGGCCGAGCAGTTCACGGGTACGAACGGCGAGTACGTCCCGATCGCCGAGACGATCCGCGGCTTCCAGGAGATCCTCGAGGGCAAGCACGACGACATCCCCGAGGGCGCCTTCCTGCTGAAGGGCACGATCGACCAGGTGGTCGAGGCGGCAAAGGAGGATTAGGTG
>DASZDG010000115.1:0-19182 GCA_035942255.1 Actinomycetota bacterium
ACTTCGGGTACGGCCTCGACCCGCACGACTCGACGTATCACGTGACGTTCGACGCGACCGACACCGAGGCCGCCGAGGCGCTCGAGGCCCGGCTCGGGGACCTCGTGACGATCGACTACGGGGAGGTCGAGCTGCGCGGACGCATGGACGACGGAGAGCCGCACTGGGGAGGAGCGGGGATCAGGCCCTACGGGACGAGCTTTCCCACGTGCACCGCCGGATTCACCGTCCGCTACCCGAGCGGGACGAAGGGTTCCGTCACCGCGGGCCACTGCTACGCGCACGGGACGAGGATCTATTCCGGCCCGCAGTTCTACGGCAAGGTCGACACCAGCCACCACCCGCTGTACGACATGGACCGGATCAATCCCGCCGGAGAGGTGTTCGAGAACAAGATCCACGTCGATCCCTGCTGCCCGTCGGTCCGCAGGGTGACGGGTCGGTCGAATCCCTCCCTGCACGAGTTCCTCTGCGTCAGCGGGATGAAGACCCGGGCCGTCTGCGGGATCGAGGTCGTCAGCCTCTCCTGGCGGGTCTGCACGTCGGAGGCGTGCAACCTGCTGTTCCTCGCCCGCAAGCCCGGCCAGCTGGTCGGTCAGGGCGGCGACTCGGGAGCTCCGTCGTACACGCGACCCAGCCCTTCGACCGCGACCATCAAGGGGATGGAGGTCGCGGGCACGCGCTACGACAACTTCCTAGGCGAGAAGGTCGGCGTCATCGAGGCGCGCCTCGGCGTGACCGTTGCGACGTACTGACGGCGGCCGGGAGGGCCGCCGCGTCGCGGCCTTCCTCGCCGGCGTGCTGCTCGTCGCCGGCGCGAGCGCGTGTGGGGCCGGCGAAGGCGCCGCGGACGGGGGAGAGTCGGACGCGCGGGAGGGCGCCCCGAGCAGCGCACCGCCCGAACGTATGGTGCTGCCGACGCACGACCGGCCGGTCGAGATGCGTGCGCTGCTGAGCGGCAGGCTCGTCCAGGACGGTCCCTGCCTCGGGGTGACCGGACGCAAGGGCGGCGTGACCGTCCCGATCTGGCCAGACGGATATTCGTACGCCGACCGAGAGGGGTCCGGCGTCGTGCTCGACGCCCGGCGCGAAGTCGCTGCCGTCGTAGGGCGACCACTCGTCCTGACGGGAGGGTTGGCGGAGGCCTCCGACAGCTCGCTGAACCGTGAGCTAGGCGAAGCTCGTGGCTGTGGCGATGCCTACTGGTTCGTGGCTGCCGTACGGCACGGTCGCTAGAGTCCTCGAAGGGGCTCTCAGCCCCCACCAGTCGGACCTTGGGCGGGATTTCGCAGACTCCGCCGGGGTTCTGGAATTACACCTAACCGACATGAGGTTTCTCTAATAGAGCGCGGCCGACGCTGGCACGCAACGCTCGTGTGAGGAGAAGTCGCTACTGAGGCTGCGGTACCCATAGGTAGGTGAAAGGTGATGCTTTCTCCAGCCATCCAACCTTGTTGCTCAACGCTCGGTATGTGGGGAAGTCCGGCAGCCCTACTGCGAGCTCGACATCCGGATCCTCACTGCGGTACTGGATGACGTCGAAGATGGCGTGGGAGAACCAATGCCGAGCCTGCGTCGCTGGCCTCGTGGTTCCCGTGCCCTCGGGATAGCCCTTCACCGTCACCCACAACCGCCGCTGGTCCTTGATGGCCTCAATGTCTTTCCCACGTTGTTTCGAGGCGGTATCGACGAAACGGACCTGCCAACCTTCTCTTTGGAGATCCTCGACGATGAAGGCTTGAACGTTCCCCTCCCAATGCCACACACGATTGGGGTTGCATCCTGTCGATGAACTCGAACGTGTCGCGTTGGTCGGGAGCGACCTGGTTCCGAGGTGTGTCTTCGCCACCCCACAAGCTTAGGACTCGGACGGGAAAATGCCCTCGCCATTCTTGGTGGATCTGACCGTAGTGTCGATCCTCCAGAGGTAGGCGGCTGTGAGACAGTACGCCTCGTCGACACCGACTACGAGGGAGGATCCTGCGGGCGAGGAATCTCACGGTCGATGACCTCGAGGACTGTCACTTCAAGCCGGGCCCTACAAGCCCCAGACTGTCCGGGGCTTCGCTCAGGTCGCGAAGACTCTCGCTCGCTACGGACATCGGAAGGGGCTCATCCCCAACGACCTGACGAGCGACTTCGAAATGCCGAAGGTCCCGAAATTGCCGCCCACCTCTGACCCGCGTATGAAAGTCATCGTTTCCCCGAAGAGCCTGGGGGAATAATCGTCGTGTAGGCGATCGCGATCGTTGCATCCACCATGATCGCAAGGAAGAAGGTGTACGGCTATGCAACGCCTCGGTAGCAAAATTCTCATGTCTGCTCTGGTGATGACCACGACGCTGGTGCTCGGTCCGGGAACCGCGAGCGCGACGAATGAGCCCGGCGTTCAGGCGACCCCCTTTAACGAGGGAGGCGAGTGGTGGCTAACCGCAGAATCCGACTACTGCACCGTCGTCCCAGAGGCCGGTGTTGTCCCACCCACGATCGGCCCACCGGCCTGGTTCAACTTCGGTCATGCCTGTTTGCATCATGACGGGTGTTACCAGCATCACTGGGCAGAGCGTGCGACGTGCGATCAATGGTTTCTCAACGACATGACCGCGTCGTGCGCCGCACTCCATGGGTGGTACACGCCGAACTTCGCGACCTGCTATGAGCTCGCGCTTGTTTACTTCGCCGGCGTCCGGGCCCTAGGCGACCCCTTCTACGACCAGCACAGTGCGGCCACGCCGATGTCGACGTACGGCTGACCCGACACATCTAAGACAAGCGGCGCCTAGCGGCGCCGCTTGTTCGTCGTCGCAAGCTGCGCAAACTGGCGGATATCGTAATCGCTGTTGACAACTCTGGTAATCGTTGATTACAACTGGACGCGTGGCGCAACGACGGATCTACGGCATCAATGAAATCGCGGTCGCACTCGGGGTTCGCCGCGAAACAGTCGCCCAGTGGCACAACCGCAAACAGCTCCCCGAGCCCGACGAGCACCTTGCGATGGGCCCTGCTTGGCTAGCTGAAACCATCAGGCCCTGGATGGAGAACAAGCGAGCCCAGCTCGCGGCTAAGGCGCTCATGTCGACCAATCTCGGCATGATCCTGTGGTTTCTCTTTCTCGCTGGCCTTGTGTGGGCGAACGTCACCGCTCGGCGAGAATTCGACGATGCGTGTGTCTTCGGTTCTCCCGATGCCATCGAGCGGGCGACCTGTCGCTACGGCAATGTTCCTCACGCCGCCGACCATTTCGAGAAATTGACCCTCGGACTCGTGGACGACTAGGAGGAGGTGGTCACCGGACAAGTCTTGGCACCACGCCGACCGGACAAGTCTTCCGGAACGGCGTCTGTTAGCTCGGGTACCGACCGCACAAGTGTTCATTGGAATCTTGGACGGTCGCCGAGACGAAAGTCCTGGTCAGACGCCTAAGGGACCCTCGAAGAGCGCACCTGTCTTCAAAACCGGTGGGGCGGCGAGAGCCGTCCGGCGGGTTCGATTCCCGTCCGCCTCCGCTAACGCTCCGGCGGGCTGGGCACCTTCCCCGTCGCGCGAACAGCTCCGCATGAACTGTGGCCCGTCGGAGCACGGAGTCGGCCAACCGCCGCGCTCCCTCGGGCGTCGAGACGACGTAGGCGTGGTATGAGCGGATTGGTGACGCTATGCTCCCGCGGTCCGTAAAGAGACGCAATCTCTCAGTCAAAGGGGACGGGATGAAGAAGCTGCGCGTCATCCTCGCCGGCGTGACCATGGCGTCGGCGTTGACGGTTCTGACGCCGAGCCCGGCGCAGGCCAGCTGCGCCCCGGTGGTGATCGAAGCGTGCAGGATCGTGTGCCAGGTCGGCACCAGCCACCCCAAGACTGCGCCCACCGTCTACGCCCTGTGCTCGATCCTGTGATGAAGCGGGTACGCCTTTTGATAGCGGGGGCGATGGTCGTCGGGGCGACGATGGTCGTGACCGCGCCGCCCGCGCATGCATGTTTCAACCCGGACGAGCCGGTGTGCAAGACCTACATGGCGATCTGCAACTCGACCGAGCCGTATGCGAAGTACCGGGACAGGGTGATGAGCTGCCCGTAGCGCAGCGACCAATGAAGGAATGGACAAGCGCCCCCGCGGGGGGCCCTTGTCGCTCTCAGAACTGACGCGCCCTGCTGCCAGAGCGAAGGCTCACGCTCCGACGTTGGAGTGTTACGAGGACCGAACGTACCTGCTGCTGAGGTCGGCGCGCCTCGTCCTCGCCGATGAGAAGGCTTGCCGTGCCCTAACAGAGGACGAACGGCGGGGGGTTGCAGACCCTGTACATGACGTCGGCGACGATCTCGTCGATCGACACCTCCGGCGGGACGCAGACGGTCGGCTTCCAGCAGATCGGCTCGTGCGTCGGATCGACGGTCGTCCGCGTACTGCCGGCATCGGAGGCCCCCGCCGCGGTGGTGGCCGTCAGCAGTACCGCCGCGCACACCAGAAGCACCCAGATGACCGCACCCCGTGCTACCAATCGCAAGAGCATCTCCGCCACCCCACAGTCAGTCGATCCGCCGGACGCGGCAAGCTTCTACGAGGCGCCGCGCCTTTCCTTCGCAACAAGCGCAATCTGCCCCCTCACGCGCGTCCGAAGAGAGACCGGACAGGTCATCGCGGTCCGGCGCGGTCGATCCTGTCCGCCGGAGAAACTTTCGGCATCTCACGGAATCTGATCCCCTACCGTTCTATGAGCATGGACGCAGACGTCATCCTCGAACAGCAGGCACCGCGGCGGCGCTTTCTCGAGAGCGCCGGCGGGACACGAGTCGAGGCGTTCGGTCGCCTCGAGTGGCTCCTCCTCACGTCGATCGCCCTCATCTGGGGATCGTCGTTCGTCTTGATCGACGTCGGGCTCGACTCTCTTCGCCCCGGCGTGATCGCCGCCGCCCGGGTGCTGCTGGGGGCCGCGGCCCTCGCGGCCGTCCCCGCGGCCCGCAAGCCGGTCGCGAGGAACGACCTCCCGCGCATCGCTTTCCTCGGCGTCATCTGGATAGGCGTCCCGCTGTCCCTCTTCCCGATCGCTCAGCAGTGGATCGACTCGTCGGTCGCCGGGATGATCAACGGGGCGATGCCACTGATGACGGCGGCGTGGTCGATCGCTCTGTTGCGCCGGCTCCCCGGGCGCCCCCAGGTCGCGGGGATCGCGATCGGGTTCTTCGGGATCGTCGCGATCTCCTGGGAGCAGGTGCAAGGCTCGAGCGCGACCTTGCTGGGAACCGTGCTCGTGCTCCTGGCGGTCACCCTGTACGGCCTCTCGGCGAACGTCGCGGTGCCGCTGCAGCAGCGCTACGGCGCCCTGCCGGTGCTCCTGCGCGCACAGCTCGCCGCGCTCACGATCGTCGTCCCGTTGGGTCTTCTGCACCTGCCCGGCTCGAGCTGGTCGTGGCGACCGGCCCTGGCCATGGTCCCGCTCGGAGCCCTCGGGACCGGGCTCGCGTTCGTGCTGATGGCGACGCTCGTGGGCCGCGTCGGCGGGCCCCGGGGCTCGGTTGCGATCTACTTCGTGCCGGTCGTCGCGATGGTGCTCGGCGTCGTGGTGCTCGACGAGACGATCTCGCGCAGCGCTCTGGCCGGCGCGGCTCTCGTCGTCGCGGGGGCTTGGCTAACGTCTCGGGGCCAGACGCCTTCGACAAAGGGGAGGAGATGACGACGTACGAGTTCGCCAAGACCATCCACGTGCTCTTCGCCGTGATCTGGGTGGGGGGCGCGGCTACGACCCAGGTCTTCGCGACACGACTCTCGCGAGCGAACGAGCCGAGACGTATGGCCGCGTTCGCGAAGGACATCGAGTTCGTCGGCACGCGCGTGTTCACGCCGGCGAGCGTGGTCGTGCTGGCTGCGGGGATCTGGATGGTCGCGATCAGTGGGTGGGACTTCACCGATCTCTGGATCGTCCTCGGTCTGATCGGGATCGCGTTCTCGGCAACCGTAGGCGCGACTTTCCTGGGCCCCGAGTCGGGTCGCATCGGCAGGCTGATCGAAGCCAAGGGCCCGGAGGACACTGAGGTCGCCGCTCGGCTGAACCGCATCTTCCTCGTCTCGCGGGTGGAGCTGGTCATCCTGCTCCTGATCGTGATCAATATGGTCGTGAAGCCGGGCTCTTAGGGGGGCCCGGCGGCGGCGTGCTCGAGTGGCTAGGAATGAAGGCGGCCCCCGGATGTCCGGGGGCCGCTTCGTATGTCGCCCTTCCTCGGTGATCAGGGTCTAGATCTTCTTGTTCTGTGCCAGGTCCCAGCCTGCTTTGACGACGCTGCTCGTGCCGTCGGAGTTCTGAACGAAGTGCGTCACGACGATCTGCACGAACTTCATGCGTACTTCCTCGGTCGGGGTCCCGGAGCCTGGGTCCACGCGTGTCTTGAACGAGGTGATGACCACGTCCTTCAACTCCCACGTGACGAAGGTGTGGCCACCCGTCCGCACTGTGATGATTCCCGCCGGTATGTGCTTCCCCTGCGCGCAGTAGAGGAAGAGCTTCGGCGACGCCTTGCCCCCCCTCATAGTGAAGGTGAAGTCGTTCATCGAGACCTTGCCGCTCGACAGGCCCCCCGAACCGACGTGCGTCGGATTCGACATGCCCCAGGAGTAGCTAAGGATCTCGATCTCGCCGCGGTGCTCCTCGTCGAGGCTCTCGCCCTCGATACCGTCGAGCTTCAGGAAGTAGTCGGCCGATGCGTTCTGTGCTTCGACCTCACCCGCCGGCCCGTTGACCATCACCCCACCCAATAGGAAGAGGATCGAGATGAGCGAGGCGATGCTCAACCTCCGCGTGTTGATTGCCCGAGTCCACATAGGCGCTCCCTTCTGAGCAGAGGACGTTCTGGGCGACAACTCATCGTAGTCCCGCGGCCTTCGCTAACCAAGGGAAGCTCGGGACGTCCGATCCGCTCGGCGCCCCAGGCGGGCCCGCGTGCACTTGGAGACGGGCGTGCGGGCGACGAAATGACCTCCGTGGCGGATAGGAAACGAGGGTCCGCTGGGCGAAAGGTTCCGAGATGATGCTCGCACCGGGCCGTAGGTTCCTCGCCTCGATCGTCGCGCTCGCCTGTGTGACGGCTGCAGGCGCGGCGGCGGGGAGCACGGCGGCGGCTGCGCCCACGAGAACGTGCCGCCCCTCGGTGGCGGGTCTCGACCTCCAGACCGTGACGATCCCGCAGCTGCAGAAGGCCCTCGCGGCGGGGAGGACGACGAGCCAGGAGTTGGTCGACGCCTACCTCACCCGGATCGCCGCGTACGACGAGCACGTCAACTCGATACGAGCTCTCAATCCCAGGGCGTTCAAGATCGCGCGGAAGCTCGATGCCGAGCGCTCGGCGGGGCGCCTCCGCGGCCCCCTTCACGGCATACCGGTCCTGCTGAAGGACAACATCAATACGACGGACATGCCGACGACGGCCGGATCGATCGCACTCGAAGGAAGCATCCCGCTCGTCGAGGCGACGATCACTACGAAGCTCGAGGAAGCCGGGGCGATCATCCTCGGCAAGACGAACCTCTCCGAGTTCGCCAACTGGGTCGACCTCAGCATGCCCAACGGCTACAGCTCGCTCGGAGGCCAGGTTCGCAACGCGTACACGCTCGGCGACCCCAGCGGGTCGAGCTCCGGCTCGGGAGTCGCCGGAACGATGGCCTTCGCGGCCGGCACCGTGGGAACCGAGACGTCGGGCAGCATCTTGAGCCCGAGTCAGGCGAGCAGCCTCGTCGGGATCAAGCCCACGACGGGTCTTCTCAGTCGCTACGGGATCATCCCGCTCGCACCGAGCTTCGACACCCCAGGCCCCATGACGAGAAACGTCACCGACGCAGCGATCATGCTCGGCGTCATGGCGGGAGTGGACGAGAAAGACGAACGCACGGCGGAGAGCGGCGACGCGCCGGCCGACTACACGAGCTTCCTGAAGGAAGACGCCCTCAAGGGTGTGAGGCTCGGCTACAGCCGCCAAGACCTCGGTAGCAACGGCCTGTTCCAGGATGCCCTGAAAGTGCTCGAAGAGCAGGGCGCGACGCTGGTCGAGACGGACAACCTCTCGAACACGAGCCTCGTCGGATTGAGTGAGATCGCGTTGATCCCCAACGAGTTCAAGGCGTCGCTGAACCAGTACCTCGCGGACCAGACGCCCGATTCGTTGCGGGTGAGGACGCTGAGCGACATCGTCGCCTACAACGAGCAGCACCCCGACAAGGTGAAGTACGGGCAGAAGCTCCTGATCGCGTCCGATGCGATGCCCGGCGTCTACCACCCGGCGAGCGCGCAGGGGACCATCCAGTCCTCTCGAGCGACCATCGACGCGACGCTGCTGGCCGACGATCTCGACGCCATCGTGGCGCCCGGCAACACGTACGCGAACATCAGCGCAGCAGCCGGATATCCGACGGTCATCGTGCCCGCCGGCTATGCAGGCAGGAATCCCTTCGGCGTGAGCTTCCTCGCCGACGGCTTCAGCGAACCGAAGCTGATCTCGTTCGCCTTCGACTACGAGCAGGCCACGAAGCTCCGGGTCCCGCCCACGGACCTGAACGACCGCTTGATACCCGGACGCTGCTAGGCCGCGCGGCTTACCAGCTCTGGGCTACCAGCTCGTACGACTCCACCGAGACGATCTCCCCGCCCGTCGCGTCTGCCACGACGTTGCGGATCGGGTCGACGGCCGCAGCGCTCGCGTTCATGGCTTCTTCGCTGTCCCAGAACGCGACCCCGACGAGCTTTCCCACGGTGCGGTCGACCATGAAGTTGGCGGCTCGGAACCCGTCGATGCCCTTCAGCGTCGGGAGCACCTTGTCGTTGATGACCGCTACACCGTCGTCGATCCGGTTGGGGTCGGCCTGGATGGTGCTGATCCTTACGTGCATGACCACTCCCTTCTCGGTGGATGCCAAGATACTCGGTACTACCACCGGCAAGGGGGCCCGCGGTGATCGATCACATAGGGCTGAACGTTCCGGATCTCGCAGCTGCGAAGTCCTACTACGACGTCGTGACGCCGGTGCTGGGCTACGAGCCGTTCTTTGCCGCGGACGAGCAGTTCTCGTACCGCCCCGCAGGCGGGAAACCCGGAACCACGGTCTTCTTCTATGCCGCTCCCCTGGAGAGCGAATACGTAAGAAAGCACGTCGGTCTGGAGCACCTGGCGTTCCGCGCTCGCACCCGGAGTCAGGTAGACGACGCGCATGCGAAGGCACTGGAGGCCGGCAGTCGCATCCTCTACAGCCCCCGGCTATTCCCGCAGTATCACGAGAGCTACTACGCGGCGTTCTGGTTCGATCCCCACGGGTTCCTGCTCGAGATCGTCTGCCACAAGCCGGAAGCCGCCGCATAGAGGTCGCGGCGCATGGTGACGATCGAGCAGGTACGTGGTGTGGCGGGCGGCCTTCCCCGTAGCTACGAGGTCCTGGTGCGAGACCGCGTCAAGTTCCGCGTGGGGCGCCTCGTCTACCTGGCGTTCTCGCGCGACGAGACGCTCATGGGCTTCGCCTTCCCGAAGGAAGAACGCGAGGCCCTGGTGCAATCGGAGCCCGACAAGTTCCTGATGCCGAAGCCGTCGGACCAGCGGTACAACTGGGTCGTGGTCCGGCTCGCCGAGATCGACGAAGGAGAGATGGAGGAGATCGTCGTCGAGGCGTGGCGCATGGTGGTGCCGAAGAAAGTGGCGTCGGACTACCTCGGCCGTTAGGGGGCCGCGCCTGTGGCTTCGTCGCTCGGGACTTCCTGGAACGTCGGATACGAGGTGGTCAGGTCGAACGGACCGGTGTGAGAGTTGACCACGAAGCCCTGGATGCTCACCCCCTCGGGGTCCTGGCCACCGACGACGATCACGCCGTAACCCAGCTTCACCTCGCGCTCGAACCCCCCGGCGTTCGTGATCAGGTCTTGCAGGCTGAACGTCACGGTTCTCGCATTCGTGCCGAGATCGCGCGTGCAGGGATTGCAGACCGCCGTGCGGGCCGTCCCCGTGGACGCGTCGCCCCCCTGCATAGGAGTCCCTGAGTCGTCGAAGAGGTAGAGGCTGACGGTCGCGCCGGGACAGAAGTTGCCCCCGCCGCATCCGGCCACGACGCCGCGCCGGTACAACGCCTTGATCTCGAAGTCGGTGGCGTTCGCTTCGGTCTTGGCAGAGCCCTTCGTCTCGAAGACGTGCGGCGCCAGTATCGTGCGCTTGCCCGTGTCGTCACCGTCCTGCGACGCGTCTTCGCCGTCGGCGAACCCGGCCGGCACGTCCTTTAGCTGACCCCAGCTCACCGGGTTGGCGGGATCGTTGACGGTGCCATCCGCCGAAAGACGGGGCTTGATGTGATCGCCCCAGAGATGCCCGAAACGTTCCGTGACGTGCGCGGCGACGGGCGGCACCAGGATCGAGCCCAGAACGACACCGAGTGCGAGGACGACGATGTAACGGGCCTTTGACCGGGCGGCGGACATAACCCCTCCTCGAGGTTGCTGCCGTCGCTCACACCAGTCTAAGAGCGTGGCGGGGAAGCCACAAGGCGCTTCCCGAAGGCCTTATCGAACGTCTAGGCGCAGGTTCGATGCAGCAGGTAATCGGTCTGCGGGCGTGTCGAGTGGTAGCCGACTGCCCATGCCTCGCCGTCCGGGCCGAGGTCGACCGCGTTCAGCCAGTTCGACTGGATGTCGTCGTCGAGGGCTGCCTCGCGCCACTCCGTCCCGTCCCATTCGAAGACGATCCGGGTGTCGACGCCGAAGGCGTCGTCCGAGCGTTCGCCTACCGCCACGGCGGTGTCCGCGTCGAGGGCCGAGACGTCGTTCAGCTCGACGACCCCGCCCTCCACCTCGGGGAGCTCCGCCACGCTCCAGGCCGTGCCGTCGTAGTGCAGCACGAGGGGGTGCGACTCGTCCGCAACCATGTAGAAGCCCACCGCCCACACGTCGTTCGTCGCCGCGGCCGACACGCCGTTCAGGATGCTGTACCGACCGGGAACGTCCGGCAGCGCCGCACGCGTCCAGCCCGTGCCGTCGAAGTGCGTCGCGTACGCGCCGCTCCGGCGGTCGACCGTCTCGACGCCGACCGCCCACACGTCGGCGTCGGCGACCGCGTCGATGCCGCGCAGGAACCCGAGGCGCCCACTCCTCATCACCGACCACGCCTCGCCGTCGAAACGCTGGATCATCGTGCGGTGCTGTCGCTTCCGGTCCCACTTGGTGCCCGCTGCGTACACCGTTCCGGTAGGAGACACGTCCACGGCGTCGAGGGAGTTCAGCGTCTTGCTGGGGTTGAGGCTCCGCTGCATGCGCCAGCGCGTCCCGTTGTAGCGCTGGACGACCGTCTTGGCCGTCAACCGGCTCCGCTCGCCGACGGCCCAGCCCGTTCCCTCGGGGCCGAACGCGACGTCGTTCAGGATGTTCGTCTGCTCGTCGACGCTCGGGCTCGCCTGCGTCTCCCACGACTCGCCGTCCCAGTGGCGGACGAGCGTCCGGGACCAATTGCCGCCCAAGAAGTACCCCACCGCCCACGCGTTCTGCGGGTCCACGGCGTCGACGCCGTTGAGGATCGCGTCACGGGTCGTGCCGGCGTCTCGGGCCCAGGTGCAGCCCCCGGGCTCCTGCGCGTGGGACAAGCCCGCGCCGAGCAGGACGACTACGAAGACGAGGCCCCCCAATGCCCGCCGCACCCCGACATGCTAACGGGGCCGAGGAGCCCCGGCTCGTGCCCTCGAGGAGCACCCAGGAACACGAGCAACACGCGTCGCAGCCGAAGGCTCTTTTCACTCCCGTTAGCACCGCCTCGGGACGCGCCCTCCGGGGGAACAAGAGGGCCTTTTCCGGCGTTCTACATAGGTAGAGGGAGCGGCCCGTTGAGATGCATCGAACGGCGCCCAGATGGGGAAAATACGGGTGTCGCAGCCGGGTGACCAGAGTCGTGCTCGTACGTACCTAGTCACATAGAGCCGCCTACAACCACCTGGACGGGCCATTGTTCGGTCGAAACCGGACAAATACCGTAACCACAGGCATCCGGCCGGGTGGGCCGAGGCGAACAGCCTGATGGGTGAAGTGCCTGGCGAGCGGCGACTAGGGGGAAACGACATGGGCGTTTGGACCGAAGAGAGGACCAGCCTCGAGACGCTCGAAGATCTCGACCTGGTGAAGCGCGTCCGCGACGGCGACGAGCGCTGCCTCGAGACGCTGCTCTCCCGCTACCGCAACTTCGCCCGCTCCAAGGCCCGCTCCTACTTCCTCGCCGGCTCGGACAAGGAAGACGTCGTCCAGGAGGGCATGATCGGCCTCTTCAAGGCGATCAGGGACTTCGACCTCACGCAGGACACCCCCTTCCGTGCCTTCGCCGAGCTCTGCATCTCCCGCCAGATCCTCACCGCGATCAAGACCGCCAACCGGCAGAAGCACCAGCCGCTGAACTCCTCGGTCTCGCTCGACGCCCCGGCGTACGGCGACGAGAAGGGGGAGTCCTCCGTCGGCGACAACCTCGTGGCCTCCACGCTCACCGACCCGGCGGAGCTCGTGATCTCGGCCCAGGAGATCGAGGCGATCCGCGACTCGATGAGGGACAACCTCACGGAGCTCGAGGGCGACGTGCTCAGGCTCTACATGGACGGGAAGTCCTACGAGGAGATTGCCGGCGCCTTGGGCAACCACGTCAAGTCGATCGACAACGCCCTCCAGCGCATCAAGCGCAAGCTCCAGCGCCACCTCGACCAGCGCGACGCCGTCGCCAGCTAGTCGCCGCGTAGGCGTCCGCCCCCAGTAGCCTGGGCGGGATGGACGACACCGCTCTTCACGTCTACGACGACGCGGAGCTGAACGCGCCCGTGCTCGTCGCCGCCTTCCGCGGATGGAACGACGCGGGCGACGCGGCCTCGTTCGCCGCGCAACACCTGCAGCGCGTCTGGTCCGCCGAGCCGCTTGCGTCCATCGACCCCGAGACGTTCTTCGACTTCCAGGCGACGCGGCCGCAGGTCGAGCTGGTGGACGGCGAGACGCGCAAGATCACGTGGCCGGCGAACGAGTTCGCGGCCGCGCGGCTCCGGGGCGCGCCGCACGACGTCATCGTGCTCGTCGGCACCGAGCCGAACCTCAGGTGGAAGACGTTCGCCGGGCTGGTCGTGTCGCTCGCCAGACGGCACGGCGTCGAGCTCGTGATCACGCTGGGCGCGCTGCTCGCCGACGTCCCGCACTCGCGCCCGGTGCCGATCACCGGCACCGCGGTCGACCGCGAGCTGATCGAACGTCTGGGTCTCCAGCGGTCGCGCTACGAGGGCCCGACGGGGATCGTCGGCGTGCTGCACGACTCCCTCGGCGAGGCCGGTATCGCTTCGGCGAGCCTGTGGGCGGCGGTCCCGCACTACCTCGCGGTGAACCCGAACCCGAAGGCCGCGCTGGCGCTCGTGCACAAGGCCGTCGGGCTCGTCGGATGGCCGGCCGAGGTGGACGACCTCGAGCGCGCGTCGGCTGCGTACGAGGAGCGCGTGGCGGAGATGGTCTCCTCGGACGAGGACGTGACGGCCTACGTCAAGCTGCTGGAGGAGCGCAACGACGAGAGGAACCGGGAGGCGCTGGAGGAGATGGAGCTGCCGAGCGGCGACGCGCTGGCGGCCGAGCTGGAGTCGTTCCTCCGCAACCGCACGGACGACGACTAGCGGCTAAAGGCCCGGCCAGTCCCTCTTCTTCTCCTCGATCACCGGCCAGTCGCTCTTGGGCTCGTCGTCGTCGCCGCCTCCCAGGACGTCCGCCAGGTCTTTCTTCGCGGAGATCTCCCCCGCTGCCGACAGCAGGTCCTCGAGCGATGCCCGCGGCTTGCCCTCGAGCCGGATCCGGAGCGCGGCGAGGACGTCCGCGTGCTCGGCGGTCAGCCCCGGCCCCCGGTCGATCTCGCCGAGCACCTGAGCCGCCTCGGCGATCAGCTTGCGGTCTTCCTTCGCCTGCGCGCGCAGCCGGCGGAGCTCGTCGGCTCCGCCGGGGGCGGAAGGGCCGCTTCTCGCGTCGCTCATGTCGCTACCGCGAAGCGCGCGGCCTCTTCCTTCTGGCGCAGGTACGTGCCCCTGCCCCACAGGGCGGATGCGACCGCGATGACGCCGACGATCACGAGCTCCGGCTGGACCGACTCGAACGACCACTCGAGCGCGTAGCCGAGCAACGCGCACGAGGGCCAGGTGAGGACCCACGCGGTCACGACCTGCTGCGCCACGCCCCAGCGGACGGCGCTGAGCCTCTCGGTCGCACCGACACCCATGATCGCGGAGCCGATCGCGTGCGTCGTCGACACCGGGATGCCGACCTGCGCGGCCCCGAAGATCACCGCAGCGGCCCCCGTCTCCGCCGCGAACCCGTGCACCGGCTCGAGCTTCGTCAGGCGCAGGCCGATCGTCTTGACGACGCGCCACCCGCCGACCATCGTCCCGAGACCCATGACGACGGCCGCCGTGATGATGATCCAGAACTCGATGTCGAACTCCTCGGGGGCCGCGGCCCCCGTGCCGACCTGGTTCAGCGCGATCGCGAGGGCGATGATCCCCATGGTCTTCTGCGCGTCGTTCGCGCCGTGGCTGAACGCCATGAACGCGGCCGAGCCGATCTGCGCCTTCCCGAAGAACCGGCGGACGACGGTCGGCCTCGTCCGGGCGAAGATCCGGTAGATCGCGACCATCAGCAGGAGCGCGATGAAGAACCCTCCGACCGGCGACGTGACGAGCCCGATGAGCGACTTGCGCGTCCCCTCCCACTCGAGGGCCGACCCTCCGCCCGCGGCGTAGCCCGCGCCGAGCAGGCCTGCGACCAGAGCGTGCGACTCGCTCGACGGAAGGCCGAAGTACTGCGCGCCGAGCGCCCAGACCGTCGCGGCCAGCACGGCCGCGGCGATCGTGTTGAGCGAGACGAAGTCCGCGTCGACGATGCCCGACGCGATCGTCTTCGCGACGGCGGTGCCCGACAGCGCGCCGAGGAGGTTCAGCACGCCGGCCATCGCCACGGCCTGGAAGGGCCGCAACACGCGCGTCGACACGACGGTGGCGATCGAGTTGGGCGCGTCGGTCCAGCCGTTGGAGAACTCGAAGAGGTAGGCCAGCGCGAGGACCAGCCAGAGCGATACCTGGTCCTCCACCTAGCCCTGCTTCATCACGATGCTCTCAACCGTGTTGGCGACGTCCTCCAGCCGGTCGATCGCCTGCTCGATCTCTTCGATGATGTCCTTGAACTTGAGGACGTCCATGGCCTTGTAATCGCCGGAGAAGAGCTCGGCGATCGTGCGCCGGTAGGCGCGGTCGCCGTCGTTCTCGAGGCGGTTGATCTCGACCCAGTACTCGTCGAGGTTCTTCATCTTGCGCAGCCCCGGCATCGCTACGGCCGTCGTGGTCGCGGCCTTCAGGAGGATCTCGGCGAGCGCGACCATCTGCGGCAGCGGGCGCTCGATCTTGTGGAGCTGGAGGTACTCCGCCGCGGCCTCGACGTGGTCGAGGACGTCGTCGAGGCTCGACGCCAGGCGGTGGATGTCCTCGCGGTCGAACGGCGTCACGAACGTCGTGTTGAGGCGCCGGATCATCTCGTGCGTGATCTCGTCACCCTCGTGCTCGATGTCGACTACGCGGCCCGCCTTGATGTCGAGGTCCCTGTAGTCGCGCAGAAGGTCAAGCAGCCCTTCGGCTCCTTGCTGGACCTTCCCCGCCATCTCTTCGAAGAGGTCGAAGAACGACTCCTCGCGTGGGATCAATCGCAGGCGCATGAGGCTCCCCTGTAGGCGGCTGTTCCGCGGGGGAGGATAGCGCCCTGGAGGGGCCCTGTCGGCTTACAGGTTGTCTACGACGAACGCCGAGTAGTACGCCGACTTGAAGGTGTTCTCCGTGCCCTGCTCGAGGAGCTCGCGGCCCCCGGCGACGGCCTCCATGAACGGGACGGTGTCCCACGGCTGGTGGTAGCCCGGGTACTCCGCAGCCGTCCGCATGCCGGCCCAGCGCATCGAGAACCAGCCCTTCGCGGCGAGGCTCGCCTCGTCCGAGTTGCGGGGGTTCGGGCCGCACGAGCAGACGTGCGGGTCCTTGCCGAACGGCCACCTTTCGGCGGCGGTGGGAGCCCCGTCGCCCTCAGGGAACTTCAGGTAGTCGAAGTTCACGTAGTCGATGATCGGCAGCCCCTTCAGCGCGTCCTCGGGGGCCGGGCCGTGGAAGATGCAGATGCAGTACCGCGCCGGGTAGCCGATGCCGACCATGTCGAAGCCGAGCACCGCCGCGATCTGCTGGTCCTCCTCCTCGAGCATGTCGGCGTAGAGCTTCGAGGCGACGAGGCCGCTCTCCTCCGCGTCGAACCAGACGAGGGCGATCGACCTCTTGGTCTTGATCTTCGAGAAGGCCTTGCCGAAGTAGCGCAGCATGTTCGTGCCCGACCCGTCGTCGTACGCGCCCTGGATCGTGACGCCCGCGCGCGAGATCGTGTCGTAGTGGGCGGTGAAAACGATCCACTCGTCGGGGTTCTTCGTGCCGCGCTTGACGGCCTCGACGACCCTGACGGTGCGGGCCGGGCTCCCGCCCTCGAACTCGAGGATCCTCGTCTTGAAGCCGTAGCCCTCGGCCTCGTCGGCGAGGAACTCGGACACCGCGATGTTGTGCGGCGCAGGGCCGAGGACCGGGAGGCTGTAGCGCGCCGGGTACTTGTCGACCAGCTCCTCGAGGCCGCTGATGATCTCGGCGCCCGTGATCTTGGGCTTGGGAACGCTGTCGAGGTCGACGAACTTCGGCCGGCGCGCGGACTTGGCCGCTACGGACGGGGGGGCCGAGGCGAGCGGCAGCAGAAGGGCGCCGGCCACCGCCACTGCGGCGAGCTTCCTGAGGTTACGGGTCATCTCTGGGTCCCCCACGATCGTCGTACAGGTCTTTGTCTGTTGAGGACTGATTCGGCCCTCATGCGGCGCTTCCTGCCGCCGCCCGTGCAGGAGGGCGCCCACGGCCCGTCGAACCACCGGCCAAAGAAGACCATCGGGCGCACCGGGCGGAGCGTCCCCCGAAGCAGGAGACAAGACATGAGCAAGAAGCTGCTGGTTTCGCTCGTGGCAGGCGTCGTAGCGACGGCCCTGCTGCTTCCGGCCACCGCTCAGGCGGCCAAGAAGTCCGGCCCCGTCGTAGTCGGCACGGACGCCGAGGACGACTGGGGCGACGGCAGCAACACCGCCGTCGGCGACGCCCTCGGGCAGGACCTCGTCTCCGCGTCGATCGGCATGGCGGACGCCGCTACCGTCAACTTCGTGATCGGCGTGAAGTCGCTGCCGGCCGCCGGCGGGGCCCCCGAGGTCACCCGGTACACGTGGGACTTCGCAGTCGACGGCGAGCACCTAGAGCTCGACGGCAAGTTCACGAACTTCTCCCGCGGCGCCTGCGACCCGACGGCCGGGACGTGCCCGCCCCCGCGCAACCCGGGCCTCTACCCGTTCATCCTGCGCGGCGAGTGCACCACCGACGCGACGTTGCCCGTGACCCTGACGATCTGCCAGGAGCTCGCGAAGGTCGAGGCCGTGTTCGACGCTGCCACGGCGACGATCACGATCCCCGTGCCCGTCGAGGCGCTGGGAGCCAAGCCCGGTTCGAAGATCTCGGGCGTCGGCGGCACCTTCGGGGGCACGATCTCCGCGGCGCCGTCCGCGTTCCTGACGAGCGGCAGCATGCCGATGGACATGATGGTCACGACGAAGACGTTCGTGCTGCCGAAGAAGTAAGCAAACCCGTACAAGTACGGACAAACGCCCCGCATCCTGCGGGGCGTTTTTTCGTTCTAGCGGGATCGCAAGCGTCCCCTCTCTCTAGCGGGATCGCAAGCGATCCCGCCCTGTGCAGGTTCCCTCGGTGTCTGACTGCGTCGCCTCCGGCGACCGTCACTCACCCGGCCCCGCGATTTACGCGCACACAGGTCAATAGAAGCGCAGGAGACGCGAACACACCGTCGAATTCCCCCACCACAACAGCTAGCGCGGAACCACCGCCATTCGGAAAGGGAGAACCGATGAGAAGGTTGAGCAAGACGTTTCTAGCGGCCGCAGCGGTCGCAGGCCTGATCACGGCCGCCACCGGAGCCGGCGCCGCGCCGGCGGGAAGCAAGCCTCAGCCCGCCCCCCTGAAGGGTGAGGGCCAGGGCCTGAAGCTCATCAAGAACATCCCCACGGGGAGCGGCACCGACATGGAGTTCGCGACGATCAAGGGCCACGAGTACGGCTTCGTCGCCTCCCGCAGCACCGCGGACAAGCCGACGGGCGGCCTGTACGTCATCAACGTCGACAACCCCGAGAAGGCCAAGGTCGTCGGCTACCTCCCGTGCAACATGAGCCAGATGGACATCCAGATCAGCCACGACAAGAAGACCGTCATCATGGCGGCGGACGGCGCCGGTGGCCCCGACTCGTGCCTCATGGTCGGCGTCGAGGGCTTCATGACCGTCGACATCTCGAACCCCACCAAGCCCAAGGCGATCGGCGCAGCGCCCATCCCCCGCGGCTCGCACAACACCACGGCGCACCCGACGAAGCCGTATGTCTACAACTCGGACTCGACCGTCGGTAACCCGCAGGGCGAGATCCAGATCTGGTCGATCAAGAACCCCGCGAAGCCCGAGCACGTCACCACCGTTCGCACGGTCGGCCACAGCCCGCACGACATCTCCTTCAACGCCGACGGCACCCGTGCGATCACGGCGGGCGTCGAGAACATCGAGCTCTTCGACACCACGGACCCCGAGAACCCGGTCCTGCTCTCGACGTTCCAGTGCCCCGGCTGCTCGATCACGCACGACGCGAAGTTCACGCCGGACGGCACGGGCTTCGTCGTCGGTGACGAGGGCGGCGGCGGCGGCGTCTACCCCTGCCCCGGTGGTGCGCTGTACTTCTACCAGCTGCAGCAGGACCGCATCCCCGTCCTGACCGGCATCTACGAGCCGAACGAGCTGGTCGTCGCCCGTGACGGTCAGACCTCGGTCGCCTCGTGCACCAGCCACGTGTTCGACTTCGACGAAGACGGCTCGCACCTCGCCATCTCGTGGTACTCGGCCGGCACCCGCTACCTCGACATCACGAACCAGACCGGCGTCACCTTCGGTGGCCAGGGCACGGGCGTGAAGGAGGCCGCGTGGTTCATCCCGGACGGTGCCTCCTCGTGGTCCTCGAAGATCCACAAGGGCCCGTACATCTACTCGAACGACATCAACCGAGGGTTCGACGTCTACA
>DASZDG010000116.1:0-7864 GCA_035942255.1 Actinomycetota bacterium
AGGCCCTTCTGGGCCGTGGCCTCCGCGGCGGCGGTGCCGCCCTCCTGCGCGAGGGGGAGAAGAGTCGCAATGAGGTCTACCACGGTGTCTCCTGGGTTCGTTCGGGTCAGTGCTCCGCGGCGACGGCGCCGCCGAGGTAGATCGCGGTGAGCGTGGCGAAGATGAACGCCTGGAGCGTCGCCACCAGGCCCACCTCGAAGAGGAAGAACGCGACCGCCGCCGGCAGCGTGAACCAGCCGAGCGCGGCGAGGCCGAGGATCACGCCGAGGCCGCCGGCCATGAAGAGGATCAGCAGGTGCCCGGCGAGGATGTTGGCGAAGAGCCGGACGCTGAGCGAGATCGTCCGCACGAAGTGCGAGATGACCTCGATGAGGAAGATCGGGAACGCCGCCGGGCCGCTGACGCCGGCCGGGACCCAGCTCTTCAGGTAGCCCACCGGGCCCTGCCGCCGGACGCCGACGACGTGGTAGGTGATCCACACCATGAGCGAGAGCGCGAGCGGGATCGAGATGTTCGCGGTCGCCGCGTAGATCGCGAACGACGGGATCTCGAGGCCGCCGATGTGCAGCGGCTCGTGGTCGTTGACCGGCAGCGGGATGTACCCGAGCAGGTTGTTGAACCAGATGAAGAGGAAGAGCGTCGCGATGAACGGGAACCACTTGCGGGCCATGTCCCGGTCGAGGTTGCCGCCGGCGATCTGGTCGCGCATGAAGACGAAGATCGTCTCGATCGCGGTCTGCACGCGGTTCGGCCGCGCCTGCATCTTGCGGGCGACCCACCACATCGTCAGCCCGGTCAACAGGCCGGCGAGGATGAGGTAGAGGACGGCGCGGTTGAAGCCGAGCGGCAGCCAGTCGTCGAGCTTGAACTCGCCGGTCGGCTGGAACTCGTCGTTGCGCCCCTGCGACCCGCCCGTGGCGAAGTGGATGACCACCGCGCCACCGAGCCAGATGGCTGCTGCGAGAAGGAGGATCTGCTTGCGGGTCATGTCGTGGAGGTCGGGGCGCCGCCGGGGGACGCGATGAGCTTGAAGGTGAAGTGCACGGTGAACAGGGCGAGGACGAGCAACGCAGCCGAGAGGCCAACTTCCCTGTCCGTGGCGAGGCCGGCGCCCAGGAGGATAAGGCCCAGGAGCCATCCGCGCCCTATGAGGGAGCCGGCGGCGATCCCGGCGAGCCGCTTCGGGTCGTGCTCGTCGTGCAGCTTGCGGTCGGTCCACCACTCGATCCCGCGCCACAGCGCCCAGATCCCGCCCGCGGTGACCCACCCCAGCAGCGGCAGCCCGGCCGCGGCGAACACCGCGAGCGCGATCGCGAGGAGGGCGAGGTCGAGGTTGCGCAGGAAGGTCATGGATGCGGGCACGACGGAGTGCCGCGGTCCCGGGCGAACCCCTACCCCTCGGTAGAGGCTTCTACCGCCCGTCCGTGGCACGCCTGAGGATAGCGCGTCCGGCGGACTTTGTAACAACTTTGTGACACTTCGCACCCCGGCCCGCAAGGAATGGCTCCGCTGTGCGTTGCACTTAGTAATGCGTCGTTTCTTCAGAGGGCAAGGAGTCCAGATGACCATCCGCCGAACCGTGGGTGCCGGGTCCGTCCTCGTTGCCGCGATGCTTGCGCTCGCCGCCCCGGCTCAAGCCGACCGGTGCGAGCAGATCCCCAACCCGTGCCAGCCCAACCAGGCGGTCCAGCCGGTCGAGCCGCCCACCATCACGGGCGAGTTCATCGAGGGACGCTGGGTCAACGCCCATCAGGGCATGTGGACGTTCCCGAAGGCAGCGGCGGACTCGGCCCCCGAGACGCACTTCACGTGGTACCGGTGCACAAGCGCGACCTCGTGCACCGCCATCATCTCCGGTGCCGGCATGTCGCGCTACCAGCTCCGGACCGCGGACGTGGGCTACCGCATGCGGGTGAGGGTGACCTACTACACGACCGTCGGCTCCGGTGCGGCGCACAGCGCCCTCACCGAGGCCGTGATCGCGGCCACCCATCCCTTCAACACCGCGTTGCCCCAGCTCTCCGGCAACGCGGTCCAGGGACAGGCGCTCACGACGACCGTCGGAGGCTGGGTGGGTCCGAGCCTCAGCTTCGCGTACGCCTGGGTGCGCTGTGCCCCGGGCGGTGTGTGCACCGTCATCCCGGGTGCGTCGCAGCCCGTCTACACCATGCGCGCCGAGGACGTCGGTCAGCGGATCCACTCGAGGATCACCGCCACGAACGCGTACGGCTCGGCCGCCGCGCACTCTGAAGCCTCGCTGCCCGTCCTTCCGGCCACCCCGGTGAAGATCTAGCCTGTTCCGATGAGGCGCATCGCCGCTGCAACGGCGATCGCCGTGGCGGCGCTCGGCGCGCCTTCGGCTACGGCGGCGCCGGTGGATCTGCTCGCGCAGGGTGGCGCGACGGGTGACGCGGCGGGGTTCTCCGTCGCGGTGGCCGGCGACGTCAACGGCGATCGCCGCCGGGACCTCGTCATCGGCGCGCCCCAGCCCCGCTCGCTGCCGGGGTGCCCCGGACCTGGCGCGGCCTACGTGGTCTTCGGCGCGGACCGACGGCAGACGGTCGATCTCGGAGACCCGGGCGCGGCGGGCTTCGTCATCCGCGGCGAACCGGGAAGCGGGCTGGGCCGCTCCGTCGACGGCGCCGGCGACGTCAATGGAGATGGGCTCGCCGACGTCGTGGTCGGCGCCCCGAACGCCTCCCCACGGGGCCGCACCAGCGCCGGCTCGGCTTTCGTCGTCCTGGGAAAGCGAACGCGCGATCCGGTCGACGTCGGAACGCCCGGGGACTGGGGATACCGCATCGACGGAGCCGAGGCGATGTCGGACTGCGAGCCCGGGGGCAACGCCGGCCATGGCGTCACCGGCCTGGGCGACGTGACGGGCGACGGCGCGCCGGACCTTGCGGTTGCCGCACCGCTGAGCACGTTCCGGGGCCGCCGCTACGGCGGGGCGGTCCACATCCTGCACGGCGGTGGCTTGCGAGACGTCGACCTCGCGGAGCCCGCCATGGGCGGCATCGTCGGCGGCGGCGCAAACGGGGTGTCGGCGAGCATGGCGGGCGACGTCGACGGCGATGGGACGAGCGACGTCGCGATCGCGGACTCCGATGCGTCGCCTCTGAACCGCTTGGCCGCCGGTGCGGTGTACGTCATCTCCGGGGGCGCCTCCGGAGACGTCGTCGACCTCGCGGAGCCACCGAAAGACTCGATGGGCGTGGCCGGCGCAGAAGGCACGTCGGGTTTCCCTGGCGCTGCCAACCCCGACGCCCTCGGGGTCACGCACACGGCGCTCGGCGACTGGGATCGAGACGGCCGCGACGACCTGGCGATCGCGGCTCTCGGTGCGGGCGCGAAGGACCGCGGTGCTACGTACGTCGTGTTCGGCAGACCGTTCGGGACGACGGTCGACACCTCACGTGGTGGTCGTTCGATCGTGACGGTGAAGGATGCGAGCGCGGTACTGGGCACCGCCGATGTGCGAGGCGACCGGCGGCGTGAGCTGCTCGTCCGGAAGGGGCGACGGCTCGTCGTGGTCGGTCCGCGCCGGGCGCGGCGTACGTCCGCCCGTGTGGTCCCGGGCGTGCGTCTTCCTGCAGAGGCGGCGCACGTGACCCTCGTCGTCGTAGGCGGCGCGCGGCGGCGCGAGGCGTGGCTGCTGCGGGGCGCTCCCACGCGTGACCCGCTCGGCCGCCCGGACGCCGGAACCGTCGTCCTGAACCGGATCCGCCTGCCAGGGCGGTGACGGTCAGGGCGCGGCGATCTTCTGCTCGATGAGCGCGATCGCGTCCGCCACCGTCTCCAGACCGAGCGCCTCGGCGTCGGCCACCCTGATCCCGTAGTGGTCCTCGAGCTCTATGAGGAGCGCGACGGCGGTCAGTGAGTCGATCTCGAGGTCCTCTCGGAACCGCGTCCCCGGTGCGACCTCCCCGGGCTGGACGAAAGCGATGCGGCCCAAGCGCTCCTGCAGATCCGTGAGGATCGCGGAGCGGGGAGATGTCACGAGCGTGCCGCGGGTCGGATGCGCGGATGATCGCCGTTCCGCGCGACCGTCGCACAGCGATGTCGCTGGATCTTCCCGCTGGGTGTCTTCGGCAGCTCCCCAGGCTCGAGCACGACGATCTCGTCGAGCCGGACGCCGAACTCGGTGAGCGCGCGGCGCGCGATCTCGCGCGCCAGCGGGTCGACGTTCCCGTCCCCGGCCGCAGGCTCGAGCAACACGACGTGCTTCATCCGATCGCCGTCCGGAAGCGCGATGAGCGCGGTGCCGCCCGGCCGCACGCCGGCGAGCCCCTCGACGCTGCGTTCGACCTCGGTGGCCCACAGCTTCCGCGCCCCGATCTTCAGCACGTCGTCGGCGCGCCCGAGGACGTACAACTCGCCGTCGCGCCGGTAACCGAGGTCACCCGTCCTCAGCTCGCCGTCGCGAAAGCTCCGTGCCGTCGCTGCGGGGTCGTCGAGGTAGCCCGAGGCGAGAGAAGGAGACCGCACACAGATCTCGCCGTCCGCTTCCCCGTCGATCCGCACCTCCACCTCACCGATCGGTGAACCAACGGAGACGACGTCCCGCTCGTCGCCGTCGTCCCCCGCGTGCCGGTCGATCCTCGGACCTCGCCCCGGTTCGGAGATCGTCACGGCCAATGTCGCCTCGGCCAGCCCGTAGGCGGGCACGAGGGTCGCAGCGGCAACGCCCACCGGAGCCAGCTCGCGCGCCGCGCGCTCGAGGACCTCGGGCAGGATCAGCTCGCCGCCGAGCAGGCACGCGCGCAGGGGGACCGGGCGAGCGAGGCGCAGCCGGTCGCGGCGCCGTACTGCCAGATCGAGGGCGAAGGCCGGCGCGGCGGTGATCGTCGCGTCGATCTCGGCGCAGTCGGCGAGCCAGGTCTCAGGCGCCGCGAGAAAGCGCTCCGGCGCGGACAGCAACCCCGACACGCCGTGCGCCCAGAGCAGCATCAGCCCGCCGAAGAACCCCATGTCGTGCGACAGCGGCAGCCACATCGCCCCGCGATCGCGCTCGGGGTCGAGGCGCAGCGCCGCCCCGAGCATCTCCAGCTGGGCGGTGATCGCGCGGGTTGTCAGCACGCACCCTCGGGGTGCGGACGTGCTCCCGGAGGAGAACTGGACGAATGCCGGCGCATCAGGCCCCGGTGGCGATGGCTCGGCCGCCCGGTCGGCGGTCAGCGTCTCGTATGGACGCACGTCGATGCCCTCGACTTCGAGCCAGCTCGCGAATCGATCTTCCACGAGAAGCACCCGTGAACCGGCGGCCCGGCACAGGCTCCCGATCTGCGCGCGGTACTCGTCGAGCCGCGTCGCGCGGGCAGGAACGGGAAGGGAGATCAGGACACCGCCCGCCAGCCAGACACCGACGGCGCCGGCACACGCCTCGGCGGAGTTGGTCAGGACGCAGGCCACGCGTTCGCCCGGGCACACGCCGACGTGTCGCAGGGCAGCCGCCGCTCGCTCGGCGTCGTCGATCAGCGCCGCTCGCGGGCGCTTGACGGGCGATCCCTCCTTCCACACGACGAGCTCGCCGGAGATCGAGCGATCGGTGAGCGTTGCCCAGAGGTCCATCGCGAAGAAGTATTGTCGAATAAGCGCCAGTTTTGGACTCACCATGCGTTGCACCACTCATGCGATCTTTGTGGGACGGGGCAACGACCCGCCGGGGGTTCCTGCGCACCTCGGCCGCAGGAGCGACGGCGCTCTCGGTCGGTGGGCTTGCGCGGCCGCGGCCGGTTCGTGCAGCCGTCCTCGATCAGCTGACCGCGGCCGATGACTACGTCGCGATCCGCGAGGCGGTCACCGTCAGGTCCTACGGAGCCGTCCAGCGCGGGAACGCGGTTGCCGAGTTCGAGCGCTGGCGTCTGACCGCCGCGCGGGCGACGCGCGAGTTCTTCGATGGCGTCGTGCACCAGATCGAGGAGGCGGCCGACGGTCTCGTGCCGTTCCGGCTGCGCTCGCTCGAGGAGCGCCGCGACCTCCTGTACGGACTGCTGAACGCCCGGGGTGCCGGCGAGGAGGCGCACCGCCGGCGCCAGCTGGGCGTCGACGCTCGCACGTACGCCGCGGAGCCGGCCGTGGCCGGCTCGCCGTCGCCCCAGATCGAGTACGTCCTGTCCGCGCTGGTATCGGAGAGCTGATGCACACGTTCCGCAGGTGCATGGTCCAGAACCCGACCGCCACGCTCTTCGACGGGAGCACCGACTCGATCAGCTGGTCGCCGTCGCTGGGCGTGTTCCCGAACGTCGATCTCATGCTCGAGACGAACTCCCGCTGGCTGCGGATGTGGGCCTTCTGGTCGATGCTGCAGCCCCGCCCGCCGGACGCGTCGAACCCCGACCGGGCGCACAACATCGGGCTGAGCGGCCCCGCAGGCCCGGAGACGCGAGGCCAGAACCCCGAACAGCACTTCAACCGCATCCGCCAGCAGATCGAGTTCATCCGCACCCATCCCAATCCGCAGATCAGCAGCCTCCGCATCATCCTCACGGCGATCGAGTTCCCCTGGTGGACGAACGGGCAGAACTGGGGCACCGGGCTCGCGGGCAGCCGGAGCTTCGCCTTCCCCGACGATCTCTCACCGACGAGTCCGTGGGCCGAGTGGATCGGCTGGCTGTTCCGCAACTTCTCCAGGCAAGGCGCCCTGCGGGTCGACGCGATCGAGATCGTCAACGAGCCGAACGCTCAGTGCCGCCCTCAGGCGAGCACCCGCGGAAACGCCGCGTGCTGGACCAGCCAGATGTTCTCGTCGGCCCTGGCACAGCGTGCGGCGAAGAGCAGGGACCTCGGTATGGCGGAGACGGCGATGCCCGCCCTCATGGGGCCCGGGACGGCCGACATCTTCAAGCCCGAACGCCCGGATCTCCAGTCGGACTACTCGACGTTCACCAACAACCTCATCTCGCAGCTCGTGGCGGCACGCTTCACCGCGCCACCGTCCTTCGTCTGGACGCACCACAACTACAACGACGTCGAGTACGACCTCGGCATCGGCTCGACCGCGCCCTCGGGGGCGGCCGACGAGTGCCCGCCGCTCAACCGCGCGTCGCACGCGCAGGGGCTCTTGACGTACCGATGGTCGGGCGGCCCGTACGGCGACATCGCGGCCCCGTACGTCTTCATCACGGAAGGCGGCTGCCGACGCAAGGCGGACTGGATGATGCGGTGGTCGCTCAGCAGCACGAATCCGCAGAACAGCACACAGGTCGACGCCAAGCAGGGCGACCTCGTCGGGCGGAACCTGGCGCGGATGCAGAACGAGGAGGACGGCAAGGGGATCGGGATGGTCTCGACGTACACGTTCAACGCCGCCACCGGCTCACCCCAGAACGACTCCGCCATCCGCAACGCGGTGTCGGGGACGACGCCCGGGCGCAAGAGAGAGCCCGCCTACACCAGGTGGACCCAGGCCCCGTCCCATCCGAATCTCTACGACTGAGAGGCTCCGCGTGAACGTCGCCTTCCCCGAGTTCAAGCTGATCCGGTTCCCGGGCGAGGCCGGCCGCCTGCAGGAGGCCGGGATGTCGGCGGCGCTGGTCCGCGAGCTCGGCGACCACTACGAGCGGTACCACGACTTCCTCGCCGACCGGCTGCGCTCGCTGGGCGCGGTCCCCGTCATCGCGGACTACGACAGCTCCGACGCCTACCTCGCCGACTGGCAGCTCATCCACGAGGTGCTGATCGCCGAGAGCATGCTCCGAGCCTGCCGGCGACACCGTCTCGAGAGCGAGCCGCTGAGCTTCGCGTGGGACGGCCTCGTCCCGCTCGTCGACGAGGACTACGGCCTGATCTCCGTTTCAGCCGGCTGAGTTCGCACGGCCACCCCGCGGCGACGCAGGGCGGCCGTGCGAGTGCTCACCTAGAG
>DASZDG010000117.1:0-42190 GCA_035942255.1 Actinomycetota bacterium
GCGTCCGGGTGCCACGAGCGCTCGGCGATCACCGAGGACGCGGACAATAGATCCTGGACCTCGGCGCATCCGGCGACCACCAACGCGAACGGACGCCCGTTGGTTCTCCCCTTGCCGGCCTTGGCGGCGGCGGCTTCCGCGCGCGGCTGCAAGGCGGAGACGTCGACCTTGTCCGGGTCCACGACGACGACCATCTGTCGTTGCCGATGATCGAGGACGGACCCGATCAGCCCCTGGCGCAGAGTGACGTCCGGGTCCTCCTTGCTGTCGAGCCCGAACGTGCTCTGCATCAGCGAGTGAACGTGACCGAATGCCCGCTGGGATCCGGGATCGACCGCCCATTCCTCGTGTGGGAAGTGGCCCTGCGCCGTCGGGCGGCCGGCGGCGTGGAGCGCGTCGTCGTCCGCCACGGTGGTGCAGGGATCGTCCTGGGCCCCCGCCGCTGTGTCCGCCGCGACGAGCGCGAGCAGCATGGCGAATGCCGACAGAATCGCTCTGATTCGGTGCATGTACGACCCCCTTCGTCCGGTCGTATCACCCAATCCGGTCGCGCCGGATGGCGCCATGACTAATCCGGGCCGTTGGAGTGACCCGAAGTGCCCATTTCGTCCCGTCGGTAGATTTCGCGGCCTCTCGGGGTGGTCGGGGTCGTCGACGCCCGACGCTAGTACCTGCGGACCCGGTTCATTATCGATCTCACTCTTCTCGGGGTGCCGACTGTGACCTCCTACGGCTGGCTGGTCGGCGAGGGCCGTCGCTCGGCGGTCGACTCCCGGGGTGCACGGCGAGCAGCGCCTGGGACGTGAGCTCTATGTACGCGCGCCTATCGAGCGCGGGCCGGTCGCTCGTCAGGTCGTTGGGGATGCTCCTTCCGGGCCCGGCCTGTCGCCGATTGTCTGTTGACGAATCGGCTCGAAGGGCTCGGGCCCGACGAGGGCTGAGCGGTCGAGGGGCGAGGCCACCTCGTTTCCTCCCCGCTCTAGGTCCGGTTGGGACACTTCTTGCGGCCTACGTCCACCCGGGCGAGAGGCACGATCTCCACCTCACCGTTCTCGACGGCCACAATCTGAGACTCACCAGCCTCGCCGAAGACCTTCAGATTGGTTATGAAGTCGTAGTCCCACGAGCCGCTGAGACGCGTGGAGACGTACGTGGCGTTCGGGCAGAAGTCCAGCAACCGACCGCTCTTGCCAAGGATGGCGAGTACGTCTGGACGGCCGTCCCCATTGAAATCCCCTAACCCGGTTACCCGGTCGTAATCTGGAAGATGCTTTACCTCTTCATAACGGTGTAGGTCGGGGTCGTATATCCCTCCCTCCCCGATGTACATGAGGTCGTCCCTGTCACCCCAGTTGATCCCGAGGATCTCGGGAGCGTGACTGTCGTCGACGTCCGCCACGCTCGCGGTGACGTCGTGGTCCCACGTCCTCCCGAACTCCCTTGGGTCCTTCGTCCACCCTCCATCAGGCGCGCGCCGTAACAGCCAGCCGTCCTCGTGAGTCGCGACGAAGATCTCGGAATGGCCGTCGTCGTCGAGATCGCCCAACCCAGTTATCAGGTCATACGCCGACCAGTCGTGGGACGTCGGCGAAGGGTGTTCGAGATCCCCGTCGACTCCCAGTTCGTAGAGCACGCCGTCGCCCTCTAGGTCCACGACCAGGAGCTCAGGAGCCTTGTCTCGGTCTGTGTCCCCAACACCTTCGAAGAACATAAACGGCCATTTGGGTTCGCTAAAGGTTCGCTGCGGAGAGCCCCCTTGGGCAGTGGGCGGGTTCTTCGTATCCCCGATCGCTAACAACAGCAGCCCAGCCAGCGCGAGGACGACCGTAGGGACGAGCGCAATCACGAGAACTCTGAGACCCCCAAGCTTGCCGGCGACCAGCCCTAGCGCGGCCACGCCTACCGACAGCCAGACCAGGACGAACCCTGCCGCGCGTACATCGATCTCGCTAATCTGATCGACTGCGATCCCGATTGCCGTCACAACTCCTGTCGCGATCACCACGACGTGGGACGCGATTTGGAGATAGGACTCGAAGGTCCTCCGCTCGCCCACCTCCGTCCTGCCTTGCTGGGTGGCCGACGTTCTGCTCCCTGCTTCACGGGTTACGTTCGCGGATGGTGGTGGTGGGGGCGCTCCTGAGCCGCGCGGAACCGACACCGATGAGCGTCCTTCGGTAGTGCCCTCCGCCCGCGTTCCTTCCCCCGAGGGACGCAATGCGTCGGAGGTTGGTGGCTCATCGGCGTCGCGGTCGACGTTCTCGTCATCCGGGCGCACCCCGTCACGGTACCGCTCGCCCCGCCCTCAAGCCGATCAAGGCCCCGCATGCACAGAGTGCTCCGGTGCCCGCTCGTTATCGCGTCGAAACTACCCACACGGGCTATGTGGGGCGAACCGCGCATCCGATAGCTTCGACGGGGGGAAGAGTCGCGTTGGGGGGTCAAATGAAGAAGTTGACTAAAGGCTGGGCGCGCGGCGTCTTGGCTGTCTCTATAGCGGGAGCTCTAGTTCCAGTACTCGGACCGACGGTTGCCCAGACTGCTCATTCATCTGCAGCTCGTGTCTATCTTCAAGACTGGGAATCTGGAAGCAGCGGCTGGGTGAGCAAGCACGGTGATGGAGTAGTGCTCGTACAAGATCGCGAGGCGCCATCTCCCATCACGGCTCAGGCAATTTCCAGGGTGGCTTCCGGCGGAGATTACTTCTCACCTCCCATAGAGCTCACCGGGGGACAGCCTTACTGCTTTGGAGGGTCGATCAAATGGATCGGAGGTGGTTGGCCCTTCATCGGATTCGACAACTACGGGGCCGATGGCTCGTTCCTCGGCGAGACGTGGGTAATCGGCCAACCGGATTACCCAGCAGGCTTGGCACAAAGCGACGCCGGGACGCTGACCCCCGTTCGCGACTCTGCTCTGGGCTGGTACCGCTACCAGAAGACAGTCGTGGTGAGCGCCGACACCACGCACGTAAGACTGAAGGACGAGCTGTTCGACTACGTGGGTAAGCCCGGCGAGGACAGCGGGCTGTTCGATGACCTCACAATCGACTCCGGCCCCTGTCCGTTCGCAGGCACCCGCTACCGCTTCCTTCAATTCAACATGGCGGGCAGCGTGGACTATGGGCACGAAGGACGCCTCAGCGCCCGCGCGCTCAGGGCGATAGCTCGTTCGGTGAAGGACTTCCGTCCGGCAGCCGTCAGCCTCAACGAGATCTGCCTAAGTCAGTTCAACTACCTCATGACACAGCTCCTGCACGAGTCCAGCGCATATCCGATGACCGGGAGCTTCGCCACGACGAAAACAAAGGGGAACAATTGTGAGGGCACCTCAGCCACTGCTAAGCAGTACGGAATAGCTGTTCTCGTCGCCGACGCGTATTGGGACGAGCAGACGCACGAAGAGCATCTGTTGCTGGACGACGCGGAGGATCGCAAGCTCGCGTGCGTCCGTGCGCACCTCACCGTCTCGACGAGAGTATGCGCCACCCACATCGCCGATTCGGACGAGGACATTCGAGAGGTCTCTCAGATCTACGAGGTCGCACGGGTCGTCAATCCGTGGATCGCGGACGGGGAGGCGGTGGTCCTGATGGGCGACTTCAACGCCAAGCCGGCCAGCGTCGCTCTCGATCCCATCTACGCACCGCGCTACGACCGGGGCGAGGGGGGGTTTCTGGAGGTCGACTCGTTCGACGACGACGGTGGGCCATGCCGAACGTGCGGAGCCCGTACGACCCGAAACCGCTTCTTCTTAGGTAAGAGGAAAAAGATCGATTACATCTTTCTCAGCGAGAATCGTTGGGAGTCGCTCCGAGCCAAAGTGACCGACACCACGACGAAGTCCGACCACCGCATATTGCGCGGAAGCGGTGTCCTCATTCCCGACAGCTAACCGCGAGGCGTGCGGGGAGGGCTAGAATCCTCGCTGCAGCTCCAGTCGCAACTCGTCGCACCTTGTCCATGGTGCCCATCACGCACCTGTGGAGATCGAGGCTCGTGCGTAGTGCGACGACGGACCGAAACAGGCATGTCCGTCTCCGTTCAACGACCGGGAGCGCGCGCTCGAGGCGTGTCCCGCGTGCGGGCCTATAACCTCGGCTTGTGGGAACAGGCCGCGCATGCATCTTCTGTTTTCGCCGAGGGAACCTAACTCGCGAGCACGTTTTTCCGGTTTGGCTAGGCAAAGCGCTTGGCGCGGCCGCGACACACGTGACCAAACAGCAGTTCACCAGGGACGATCAAGTGCTTCGTAGCTACGATGCCCCTGGGTTCAGTTTGAAGTCGAAGGCCGTCTGCAGGCTGTGCAACAACGGTTGGATGAGCCAGCTCGAATACAAAGCCAAGTCAGTTCTCGAGCGCTTGGCTCTGGGGCAGTGGCCGGTAGTACTAAGCGAGGAGGAGTGCGCCAGGCTCGGAGCATGGGTGATAAAGACAGTCGTAATGCTTGAGACGGCGCAGCCCACACCAGCCGTCATCCCTCATTCCCACCGGTCGCATCTCGCAACGACGTCAAGCCCGCCCGCAAGAGCACAAGTGTGGGCTGGTGCCCGCCCTCCCGGTCAGGCGCCCACCCGCTTTGACCACCAGCGTGCTGGCGAATCCGAGAAGGACCTTCATGACGGTTACATCGCTCTTCTCGGCATCGGACGGTTCTTCGGCTACGTCGTTTCATTCCCCTCAGCCGATGGGGAACGTTCGGAGGACCCCCCTCCCGTTCAGTTACCGCTCGAAGAGATCCCAATCTTCGAACGTCTTTGGCCGACGCCAGCCCGCGGTGTCCGACTTCCTCCCAAATGGTCATGCGACGATGAGTTCTTGGATGATCTGTGGCCGTCACTGCGAGCATGAGCGAGCCCACGCCACGCCTGCGCAGGAGACAAGTTAGCGCGCCGAGTCTCGTCTTCGAATTGTTTGGCCGCGACTTTCAATGACCGGTGGAGAGCGGGCCGGCGGCTTGTCAATAGGCGGTCGTGTTGAGGCAGCTCGCTACACAGGCTCAATCGGGGGCGGGGCCAGTTTATGAACTCCCACTCTGACAGCGCGCTTTTGTTCTCCCCAGTCGTCAGGCCACTTGGTTCCGCGATAGGTCGCCTCCCGCTCAGTGATTTCCTGCCACCCCCATTGGGTCAGGCTCCCACTGTCTCGCTCGAGGGACCAGGGCTTCCTGAAGTGGTCACCGTCATAGACGACCATCAGATCGCAGTCCGGTATTCGCTCTAGACGAGCCAACTCGCTTAGTAGCGTTCGGTCGCCGAAGATCAGGAAGTCCCAGTCGGATGGAGGTTTCTCAGTCGGATTCACTCGAGATCCGATAAGCCACACCGAATGACCCTTAGCGACGATTCCCGCTATCAGGGTCTCCATCGCCTGAGGGAGGACCGGCGCCCGCGACAAGCTCTAACCTTACCGGCGTGCGGCAGCGCCCGCTCGACAGGCATTGTCCCGCGGAAAACGCGGTGCAGGTTCGATTCTCGTCATAGCACCGCGCTAACGTGTGTTTCATGAGTCTCGGCAGTGCCATTGAGTGGACCGACGCAACGTGGAACCCAACCACGGGATGTGACCGTGTGTCCCCAGGCTGTGATCACTGCTACGCGCTGACGCTGGCCAAGCGACTAAAGGCGATGGGGAATCCCCGCTATCAGCGCGACGGCAGCCAACGAACGAGCGGGGTCGGCTTTGGACTGACAGTCCACTCCGACAAGCTCCACGAGCCATATAGCTGGAGAAAGCCGCGCCGGGTATTTGTGAACTCCATGAGTGACCTATTCCATGCGAGCGTACCTACGGACTTCATTTGCAGCGTTTTCGATGTCATGGCCGATTTGCCTCAGCATCACTTCCAGGTTCTCACCAAACGCCCTCGGCGAATGTTGACCATAGTCAGCGCCTGGTATGAACTCAACGGCCGTGACGTAGTACCGAACATTTGGCTTGGGACCTCTGTCGAAGATCAGAAATGGGCGGATAAACGAATCCCCTTACTGGCCGATGTTCCGGCTGCTATCAGGTTCCTCTCCTGCGAGCCGCTTCTGGGCCCAATCCGTCTGGGTGACCTCACCTCGGTCCATTGGGTGATCGTCGGCGGGGAATCGGGGTGGCAAGCGCGACCTATCGAACTGGCATGGGTTCGAAGTCTGCGGGACGAGTGCAACGCGGCGAGCGTGGCCTTCTTCTTTAAACAGTGGGGCGGGAAAACTCCCAAAGCGGGGGGGAGACTCTTGGATGGGCGGACATGGGATGAGATGCCGATGGACCTCAGTCTCAAGGGTGGAGCTCCACCTCGAAGAGCTTCTTCCCCTTAACGTCTGTGGAGGTATTGCCCTTCTTGTAGAGGCGTTTGATTGCAGCCCTTAGGTGCTTTTCCCGGGCAAGACCCAACATGTCGTCAACTCCCAGGATCTTGTCAAGTTCCGGCGCGATTCGTACTGAGCCTTTGGCCAACATCTCCGAGAGGCGTTTCTCGATCTTCTTTTCCCATGACTTGTTAAGGCCCGGTTCGAAATCCAGCTGGTCCTCCTCAGCCATGAACTTCCTGAAGTCCTCCTGCGCGAGCGAAAGAGACTCATTGAAGTGCCACATTCCCTCAAGGCGGCGCGTGAGGAAGACGAGCTGATATTCGACAGGGCCGCCCTCTCGGTCGTAGACCTCAAACGCCCACCAAGACCAAGGTCCTGCGGCGTCGCGCAACCGCTGGAGATAGCCCTCGAGAACCCGCTCCATCCAGTCTGTCTCTTCCGCTCGAGCTATGTCATGCCACCAGTCACCCCCCAGCCACGCATCAACTCTGGCCACGATTGTTTCCTTGGCGGCGTAGTCCTTCTCCGAGCGCAGGTGGCCCGCGTGTCGGCGAAGCGCGTGCGTGGAAAAGTTGAGAAGAATTTCCGTCGGCGGTCCCCCTCCGCCCCTTGGCCCAGCGCGCCCTAGCACTCGCACAACGTCGTCGAAGGGCGCGCCAACGCCGAAGGGATCGAGAAAGAAGAAACCTGGCGCCAAACCAGCTATCTCGAGGACTTCAGGAAGTCGCTCCTCGATGGTTCCGTGGAGTGCGGTGAACTCGTGCGACGTGTCCTCGAGAAGGGTGACGAGGTTGTCGTACAACTCCCGATCAGATTCGACATATACGCCTTCGACATGTCTGATCTCCCCCAGCGTCTCAGCCGTCGCTGCGATGAGGCTTGGCGATCCCGGCGTGCCATCGGTGTAGGTGCCTGGGCCGGCGTAACAGTCGGCGATTACCACCCGGTGTTCGGGGGCACGACTGCCCGTCATGCTGGCGAAAATCCTAGGATAACGCCGCATGATGCCGTGCTTAAGGACTGCCGCTCCCTGCGGAGACTCGAAGAAATCCGCCACGTCATCACATAAGCACAATGACCCTTATGAGTGAACCATTGTCGTGGCGGCCGACATGCCAAGGAAACAGGTGCTGATCACGCCGAAACACCGGATTGTCCTCGCCCGCCTCGCAATGAAGGGGGACATGCGAAAAATCTCTGCGGAGGACTCCAGAACGGCCCGGCGCGGCCCGCTCCTCCCCGGGCCCGCAGAGGTCGTCGCGATCAGCGCTGGTGAGCCGCGTTACGGGTGGCAGTCATCCGACTGGTTACGCCGCCCTGCATTCTTATCGCGAGCCGTTGCCCACTAGCCAGCGGCCCGTGGCCCACTGCACATGCATTTCGTGTCTATGTACTTGACCCACAGGAGCGCTTCGTCTTCGGGAGAGTGTCCTCGATGCCGCCCGCCAAAGCGACCGTCCGAGATGTCCCACGCCATAGCGTCTTCAACTGCTGCCGAGACAACCGTGGTTCGAGTGGTTCGTGGTCGGGCCACGCTCGTCCTCCTTGGTCGAGGACGGTCGCCGAAGACTCGTGCGGCGTGGCCGCTCGCAAGACTGGTGCGGTGGGGTCGCGGGGGTTGCGGGAAGCCCGGAACACTTGTGAGGTCAGACCGACGTTTCCGGTTTCCTTGCCTCTGCCGACCCGGGATCGACACCAACCGTAAGTAAGGAAGCCGCAGGTCAGAGGCCAATTTTCGTAGCGGAGGCGGACGGGAATCGAACCCGCCGGACGGGTCTCCCCGCCCCACCGGTTTTGAAGACCGGGAGGGACACCAGTCCCCGGTCGCCTCCTTGGTGTGAGTGAAGTCTCACCGATAGCCGGAGCGTCCGAGACCGCCCATTTTTCTTCGCGTCGCTTCGTCAAACCGGGCAAACGGGAGCAACCATCCGCAGCTTCAAGGCGTCTTAAGGGTAGAAATGGCGGGAGAACCGCCTTGAGGGGGAGCGAGTCTCTTGCAGGCCATGGACCAGGACCGGAACCACCCACAGCCCGAGTTGCGCGCGCCCGCGGCCCCCCGCCCGCGCGACCGCAACGACGAGATCCCCGGCGTCCCCAAGCCCGACGAGCTCATGCGGTGGGTCGCCGCCGCCTTCCTGGCCGGCGCGGCGCTCCTCGGCCTCCTCGTCCTCGCCTCGATCCTGGCTTTCGCTCTCGACCCCCCCGTCTGGATCCAGGTCGTCCTCGGCGTCGTCATGGCCTGCGGCGCGGTCTTCTTCGCTTGGCTCGTCCAGTCGGCGTTGCGCAAGGACGAGACGCAGAGGCGCCGATAACGCCGGCGTCTTCGCGCAGCGTCCCGGGACCGCTCCGCGAGGGCTGGTACCTGATGAGCACGGCCGACCTCGAGCGCGAGCTCGCCCGCTGGCGTGACCCGGCCGCGGACATCCCACCGACCAACGCATTGCCGCTGAGCGTCGAGGACGCGCTTGCCTACCGAAACGCGGGGAACCTTCCGGACGAGCTCGGGCGGACGTTGCGGCTGGTGCTCGTCGCGCGCAGCCTCGACGAAGTGCGCGCGCTGGGCAGCAAGCGCGCGCTATACGAGCCCGACTACCACTCCGCCCCCTCGTGGCGCCGCGAGGGATCTGCGCCCGTCAACGTCGTCCCGCTGCGATCACCCGAGGTCGCCGGCGATCCGTCGCCGTGGTGGGAGTCGAGCGACGTCGCGGAGCTCGAGGCAGAGTGGAAGGCGACCGGACGCGTCGCGGGCCTGCCGGTGCCGGGGGAGTATCGCGGCTTCGTCTTCAAGACCGTGTTGAGCCTGCGCGAGGCGAGCATCCCGGTGAACCCGGACACGGTTGCGGACTCGATCTCCAGGTGGCTGCCACCCGCCCAGGCGGAAGAGGTGCGGGCGGCCCTGCGAGCCGCGGCGAGCGAGTAGATCCTCCACAGACGTTCGACCGGGCGTCAGAACGCGCCCGTGTGGGTAGGACAGGGAGACCACGACGTCTAGTTGAGGAGGAACGCATGTCTTCGATCGAGCAGAGCATCGAAGTACAGGTCCCCGTCCGCACCGCCTACAACCAGTGGACGCAGTTCGAGGACTTCCCGCACTTCATGGAGGGCGTGAAGGAGATCCGCCAGCTCGACGACACGAGCCTGCACTGGACCGTCGAGATCGCCGGGCAGGTGCGCGAATTCGACGCCAAGATCACCGAGCAGAACCCCGACGAGCGGATCGCGTGGACGACGATCGACGGCCCGCACCAGGCCGGTGTCGTGACGTTCCACCGGATCGCCGACAACCAGACGAAGGTCATGCTCCAGATGGAGTACGACCCCGAGGGCCTCATCGAGAAGGCCGGCGATGCGCTCGGCGTCGTGAAGAGCCGCGTGAAGGGCGACCTCGAGAGGTTCAAGAGCTTCATCGAGAGCCGCGGCCAGGAGACCGGCGCGTGGCGCGGCGAGGTCGACCAGACGACGACCTCCTAGCGACAACACGTTCTTCGAGAAGGCGCCGGCTTCCGGCGCCTTCTTCGCGTCCGCGCCGGGTAGCGTCGCCGCGTGAACGAGCGCTCTCGCGTCGCCGAGCTCTCCCTCGTCGTCATCGCCGCGATCTGGGGCCTCACGTTCGTGATGGTCCAGGACGCGGTCGAGCGTCTCGCGGTGATGACGTTCCTCGCGTACCGGTTCCTCCCGGCGTGCGTGCTCGTCGCGCTCGCGTTCCGGAGGCAGCTCGCGGGCCTGTCGCGCGCGGGGTGGGGCGCGGGGGCCGTGATGGGCGTCTTCCTGACGGCGGGGTACGTCTTCCAGACGCTCGGCCTCCAGCTGACGACCGCCGCCAAAGCCGGCTTCATCACGGGGCTGTTCGTCGTGCTCACGCCGGTCTTCGGCGCGCTGTTCTTTCGTCAGCGCGCGGGGTGGCCTGCGTGGGCCGCCGCGGGCGCGTCGACGATCGGCCTGTACCTGCTGTCCGGCGGCGGATCGGGCGGCACGGCGCAGGGCGACCTCCTCGTGCTCGGGTGCGCGGCGTCGTTCGCGTTCCACATCCTGTTCACGGGCCGCGCCGTCGAGCGTCACCACGCGGGCGCGCTTCTCGCCGTGCAGCTCGGCGTGTGCGGGGTCGCGACGCTGGTCGCAGCGGCGGCCGCAGGCGACCTCGCAGTTCCTCGCACCGCGGTGGTGTGGAACGCGCTCATCGTCACGTCGCTGGGCGCCACCGCGCTCGGCTTCTTCGTGCAGACGTATGCGCAGAAGCACGCGTCGCCCGCGCGGACCGCGTTGATCCTCGCGAGCGAGCCTGCGTTCGCCGGGATATTCGCCTACTTGCTGACGGGGGAGACGCTGAACGCGGCCGGCTGGGCGGGGGCCGGGCTGATCATGGCGGCGATCGTGGGGGTGGAGCTGGTCCCGTACCTGAGGCCCCCGGCGGAGCCGCTGCCCGAGCGCTGATCGAACATACGTTCTATACTGCGAGGATGGCTCCGGAGAAGCTCTTCGAGCTCCAGCGGCGGACGTTCGACACGCCTCACTTCCGCGGGATCGAGTTCATCGAGGTCGAGGCGAAGTCGATCATCAACCACGTCCCGGGCAACTACCTTCCGTTCAGCTGGACGATCAACCCCTACAGGGGCTGCTCTCATGCATGCTCCTATTGCGCCTGGGGTGAAACGCCCATTCTCATGGCGGACGGACGGACAAGACCGCTGGCGGAACTTCGTGTCGGAGACCGCATATATGGGACGAGAGTCGAGGGGGCCTACCGGCGTTACGTCCACACGGAGGTCTTGGCCCACTGGCAGACGATTAAGCGCGGCTACAGGGTCACGTTAGAGGACGGAACCCAGCTGGTGGCCAGCGCCGATCACCGGTTCCTGAGCCGTCGCGGATGGAAGCACGTGATCGGCGCGGAGCAGGGTCCCCTTCAGCGCCCCTTCCTAACGACCAACAACAAGCTCATCGGTACGGGAGCCTTCGCGATAGCCCCTAAACCCGATGAGGACTATCGGCGCGGCTACTTGTGCGGAATGATCAGGGGCGACGGGACTATCGGCAGATACCGAGTGTCTCGGTCGGACCGGGCCGACTACGTCGTGTGCCAGTTCAGGCTCGCTCTCGTCGACGACGACGCGCTCCAACGGACCGCCGGCTACCTCCGACTGCATGGCGTGGACACACGCGAGCGTGTCTTCCAGAAAGAGACGGCAACTCGAAAGCTCGTGAAATCCATCACGTCGACAGGAGAACCCAATCTCAATCAGATCGAAGAGCTGATCGCATGGTCGGCGTCGCCCAACGATCAGTGGATGAAAGGGTTCCTGGCGGGGATCTTCGACGCGGAGGGGAGTTGCAGCCGAGGTGTCTTCAGGGTCTGCAATTGCGACATGGAGGTCATCGACCGGACCAAGGAGGGTCTCGATCGCTTCGGCTTCAGGTACGTCATGGAGCAGACCCCCGGCACTAACAAGCCGGTGCACGTGATCCGGCTCGTGGGAGGGCTCCAGGAACGACTTCGGTTCTTCCACCTGACCGATCCCGCGATCACTCGCAAGCGCAGCATCGAAGGCGTCGCGCTGAAGAGTAAGGCCCGGCTCAAGGTCGTATCGATCGAGGATCTCGGGGTCGAGATACCCATGTACGACATCACCACCGGCACCGGCGACTTCATCGCGAACGGCGTCGTCAGCCACAACTGCTTCGCCCGCGCGACCCACACCTACATGGACCTCAACGCCGGGCGCGACTTCGAGACCAAGATCGTCGTCAAGGTCAACGCCGGCGAGCTGTTGCGCAAGGAGCTGCGAGCGAGGAAGTGGAAGGGCGAGCCGATCGCGATGGGCACCGCCACCGATCCCTACCAGCGCGCCGAGGGCCGCTACCGGTTGATGCCCAAGATCATCGAGACCCTCACCGAGTACCGCAACCCGTTCTCGATCCTCACGAAGGGGACGCTGATCCTGCGCGACCTCCCGTTGCTCGAGGAGGCCGCCGCCGTCACCGACGTCTCCACCGCGTTCTCGATCGGGACGCTCGACGACGACGTCTGGCGGCGCAGCGAGCCCGGGACCCCGCACCCCCGCAAGAGGATCGAGGCCGTCGCCCGCCTGAACGAGGCGGGGATCCCGTGCGGCGTGCTGATGGCGCCGATCCTTCCGGGCATCTCCGACCGTCCCGAGCAGCTGCGCGACGTGATGGCCGCGGCCTTCGACGCTGGCGCGACATACGTCAGCCCGATCCTGCTGCACCTTCGCCCGAAGGTCCGCGAGGTCTACATGGAGTGGCTCGCGGACAACTATCCCGAGCTCGTGGAGCGCCACGAGACGATGTACCGCAAGGCATACGCGGCGGCGGCGGACCGCAACGCACTCGCGGCGACGGTCGCGGAGATAGGCGATTCGTTGGGGGGGCCGCGGAAGCGCAAGCGGAAGCCGAGACGATCCTCGCCAGGCGTGCAGCAGTCGCGGAACGCCACGGCGGCCCTGCGCAACGAGCAGCTGAAGCTGATCTAGAGCCCGGGCCTCCAGCCGCGTAGCCGCTCGATCCGCTCCGCGGTCGGCGGGTGCGTCGAGAACAGCGACGCCATGTTCCTCCTGCGGCCCGCGAGCGGGTTCACGATGTAGGCGGACGCCTGGGCGGGGTTCACGTTCATCGGCACCCGGCGCGCGGCGACCTCCATCTTCTCGAGCGCTCGCGCCAGCGGCTCGCCGGTACCGATCATCGTCGCCGCGATGCGGTCAGCTTCGAACTCGCGCGACCGTGACAGCGCCATCTGGAGGAGACCCGCCGCCATTGGAGCGAGGAAGAACATGAGAAGACCGGCGGCGCCGCCGCCCCCGTCGTCGTCGTCGCTGCTGCCCCCGAAGAACATGCCGACGTACCCGAGGTAGGTGATCCCGGTTGCGACCGCGGCGGCAACCGACCCGATCAGGATGTCGCGGTTGCGGACGTGGGCGAGCTCGTGCGCGATCACGCCCCGCAGCTCCTCTTCGGGGAGCATCTTCACGATGCCCTCCGTCACGGCCACGGCTGCGTGCTTGGGATTACGTCCCGTCGCGAACGCGTTCGGCTGTTCGCTCGGGATCACGAACAGACGCGGCATCGGAAGGTTCCCCCGCGTCGTCAGCTCTCGCACCATCGCGTAGAGGCGCGGGGCCTCCTGCTCGGTCACCGGCTGAGCTCGAGAAGCCCGGATCGCCATCTTGTCGCTGAACCAGTAGGAACCGCCGACGATCAAGAGACCGAGGCCGAGACCGATGAGAGGGCCGTTGGGGCCCAGGAACATGCGCCCGACGAAGATCAGGAACCCGCCCAGGGCGGCCAGCAGCACGTAGGTCTTGAAGACGTTTTTGTTCATGTAGACATTATCCAGCGTGGTAGCGGATAGGTGGTCTTTGGAGGCCCGGGTGCTCACGATGCCGCTCAAGGAGCGGTTCACGATCGCGCGGGAGACCTGGGACACGGCGACTGCGGTCTTCGCCGTCGTGGGGTACGGGGACTCGGAGGGTTACGGCGAGTGCTCGCCCGACGCGCACTGGGGTGAGACGCCCGAGGGCACCGTCGAGCAGCTGCAGGCGGTCGACCTCTCCCGGCTCCATGGCCCGTTCGACCTGGAGGGCGTCGCCGGACTGCTGCCTCCGGGAGCCGCCCGGTGCGTGCTCGACATCGCTCTGCACGACCTCGCCGCTCGTCTGGCCGGGCTTCCTCTCCGGTCGTTTCTCGGCACGGGCGACGTGCCCCTGCCCGAGACGTCGGTGACCGTCCCGATCGCCGACCGCGAGGTCATGGTGGCGCGGGCGAAGTCGCTGGCGGACTACCCGATCGTCAAGACCAAGGTCGGCTTCGACGGGGACGTCGAGACGATCGCCGCGATCCGCGACGTCTTCCCCGGCCGCATCCGCGTCGACGCGAACGAGGGCTGGGACGAGGACGCGGCGATCGACCGGCTGCAACGACTCGACGCGTACGGCATCGAGCTCTGCGAGCAGCCGATCCCGATGAAGAACCACGCGGCCCTCGCGCGCGTCACGAAGGCCTCGCCGATCCCGGTGTTCGCGGACGAGGACGCGGGGACGGCCGCGGACGTCGCGGCGCTGCACGGGATCGTCGACGGGGTGAACCTCAAGCTGAGGAAGGCCGGCGGGATCCGTGAGGTGTGGCGCGGGATCGTGACCGCACGAGCGCACGGAATGGGCGTGATGCTCGGCTGCGACCTCGACTCCGGGATCGCGATGGGGGCCGCGGCCGCGCTCGCGCCGCTGTGCGACTTCGTGGACCTCGACGGGCCGCTGCTGCTGGCAGACGACCCTCATCCCTCGATCCGTTACGAGGGCGGAACGATCGTCCCGCCGGACGGCCCCGGGCTCGGCGTGGAGGCTCGGCCGTGGTGACGGACCCGAGTCGCTCCTGGCTCGTCCTCACCGACGGCTATCTCGAGACCCGTAACGCGAAGACCGCGCACGGCGTCCTCCGCTACGCGCGCGACCGCATTGCGGCGGTCCTCGACCGCGACCATGCGGGACGGTCGCTCGCAGAGGTGATGCCGGAGATGCGGCGGGACGCGCCGATCGTCGGCTCGTTCGAGGAAGGCGCGGCCCTCGGAGCAACTTCGTTGCTCCTGGGCGTCGCCACGCCGGGCGGGTGGATCCCCGAGCACTGGCGTGCGTGGATGCTCGAGGCGGCCGCATCCGGGATGGAGATAGCGAACGGCCTCCACCGCTTCCTGCGCGACGACGCGGAGCTCGTCGGCGTCGCGAACGAGCACGGGGCGCGCCTGTGGGACGTGCGGGAGCCGCCTGAGGGGATCCCGCTGTGTTCCGGCAAGGCGCTCGAGGCGCCGCAGAGGATCGTGCTCACCGTGGGAAGCGACTGCGCGGTCGGCAAGATGACGGCGTCGCTCGAGCTCGCGGCCGCCGCCGAGGCCGCGGGCCGGAGGGCGGAGTTCGTCGCGACGGGCCAGACCGGCATCCTGATCGCCGGCAAGGGGATCGCGGTCGACCGCGTGATCTCCGACTTCGTCTCGGGCGCCGCCGAGCAGCTGGTCGTCGACGCGGACCCCGACGCCGAGGTCCTGCTCGTCGAGGGCCAGGGCGGCCTCTGGCACCCTGCCTACTCGGGCGTCACCCTGGGCCTGCTGCACGGCTCGATGCCCGAGGTCCTTGTCCTCGTCCACCAGGCCGGCCGCACCGCGATCGAGGAGCCGCCGCATACGGTCCTGCCCCCGCTCCGCGAGATGGTCGAGACGTACGAGCGCATCGGGTCGGTCGTACGGCCCTGCAAGGTCGCGTGCGTCGCCGTCAACTGCCGCGGGCTGGGTCAGGCCGAGGCGAGGGCCGCCGTCGACGAGGTCGCGGCCGCGACGGGTTTGCCTGCAGGAGACGTCATGGCGGGCGACGCTCCGATGTTGTGGGACGCGGTCGCCGCGGCCCTCGACGGTCAGGGATAGCCGGTCGTCGCCGCCCGGTGCGCGGACACCGACAGCGGCCACACCGCGAGCCGCCCCGCGGCCGCCCGGAACGCGGCCCACCCGATCGCGAGGTAGAGCGCGGCGAAGATCGGCTGCTGCCAACCCACCTCGAAGCGCGCCAGCACCGCGTCGACGACGAAGTAGGCGGCCGCGAGACACGACGCCGCGCCTGCGACGGCCGCGCCGGCCGGAAGCCAGATCCAGCCGAGGGCGAACCGCGTCCTGAGGGGGCCGCGCGTCGCGGCGAGCGCACCGGACGCTCCGGCGAAGGCGGGGTCGTCCTCCAGCGGCCGGCCGAAGGGCTCCCGCGCGCGGGCGACGAGCCACGTAAGCGATCGGCGCCTCGCGACGATCCAGACCGCGCATCCACCCGCGACCGCGGCGAGGACGAGGTCGCGCCAGCCGCTTCCGAACGCCCGGCTCCCCTGCGAGCCGAACCGAGCGGGGGACAGCATCCCCACGAGGCACAGGAGCAGCAACGCGCCGATCAGTGACGCGGTCAGCGCCCGCGTCGCGATCGCCGCGCGCCCGCGCCGGTCGGGTCTTCTCGACTCGATCCACGCGACCGCATCGGAGTAGGCGCTGCGTCTGCGGACCGGCATGGGCCGAGGGTACCGGCGCGTCCTTCCGAAACGTAAGCCGGCCCCCTCTCCGGCCGCTTCAGCACCGCCTCGTGGTTGCGATTCTTCGAAGTTCCGAAGGCGGTGGAATAGTGCACCGGAGGGCCCGGTTGCGCCCGTCATGGATCTCCAACCTCGTGCAGCCGGCGCCCCCGCCCCCTCCTGGATGGTCTGGGCCGCGCTGTGGGTCATCTACATCGTGTGGGGCTCGACCTATCTCGCGATCAGGGTGACGGTCGAGACGCTGCCGCCGTTCCTCAGCGCGGGGTCGCGCTTCCTCGTGGCCGGCGTGATCGTGTTCGCGTTCCTGGCCGCGCGGAAGGGGCTCGCGGCCATCCGTCTGACGGGCAGGGAGGTCGCGGCCTCCGCGCTCGTGGGGGCCGCGCTGCTGTTCGGCGGCAACGGTCTCGTCTCGCTCGCCGAGCAGGAGGTCTCTTCGAGCCTCGCCGCGCTGATCATCGCGTCGGTCCCCCTGTGGGTCGTGCTGCTGCGGACCCTGACCGGAGAGAAGGTCTCGCGCGGGACGCTCGTCGGCGTCGCGATCGGGTTCGCCGGCGTCGCGATGCTCGTGCTCCCCGGGAGTGGTTCCGACGGCGCCGGCCTCGCCGGCGTCCTGACGCTCGTCGTCGCGTCTGCGTCGTGGGCGTCGGGGTCGTTCTTCTCGAGCCGGCTCCCGCTCCCCCGCAACCCGTTCGTGTCCACGGCCGCGCAGATGGTGCTGGGCGGTCTCATCCTGCTCGTCGCCGGTGCGGTCAGCGGCGAGATGTCGGGCCTCGACGCCTCCGAGTTCTCCGGCGCGTCGATCGGAGCGTTCGCGTACCTCGTCACGGTCGGCTCGTTGTTCGCGTTCACCGCGTACGTCTGGTTGCTCCAAAACGCGCCGATCTCGAAGGTGGCGACCTACGCGTACGTGAACCCGGTGATCGCGATCTTCCTCGGCTGGCTGATCCTGTCGGAGTCCATCACGACGACGATCCTGATCGGCGCCGCAGTGATCGTCTCGTCGGTCGCGTTCATCGTCAGCAAGGAATCGGCACCGGCCCGTCCCGACGCGGACGAGGCGGACGCGCCGGCAGAGGCGGCGCTTGCAGGGGCTTCTTCGTCGCGGGGCTAGCGGCCGCGTGACGGCCGGACGACGGTGAGGGTGCCCGTCGATCCGTCGGTGACGTAGAGGAGCCCCTTCGCCGCTTCCACGTCGAAGGCGTACGGCTCGCCCATCACCTTTGCGCTCTCGTTGCGGGTGCCGAGGTCCGTGAAGTAGCCGACTTCGTGCCCGTCGAGCGTGTACGCGATCAATCCGGCCTGCGAGTACGCCACGTAGAGGCGTCCAGCGGAGATCGCCATCCCCTGGACGCGGAAGTCGTCCGTCGCAGGGAGGCCGAGGCTGACCCGGCGCTTCTCCTCGATCGAGCCGAGATCTTCGGCGTCGAGGACGATGACCTCGGGCTCGTTCTCCTTCTCGAACCAGTACTCGGTCGCGACGTAGATCGTGCGGGTCTTCTTCGTCCGCACGACCTCCACCTCGGCCAGGCCGTCGTGCGTCCACTCGCCGATCAGCGCGGGAGACTCGGGTGCGGAGAGGTCGTAGACCTGCAGGCCGGTCGTGCCGCTCGTCGCGTACAGGACGGGGATGCCGAGCTGCGGGTCCTTCGGGTCGACGAACAGGCCCGCGGAAGCCGGTCCTCCGACGCGCTCGAGCGCCGGCTGCGGGTCGCTGAAGACGGGCACCAGCGCCCCGGTCGTCGGCTCGAAGCGGTTGACGACGAGGCCCTCGATCGCGTCCATCGTGATCACGTAGGTCTCGGCCTCGGTCTCGTAGAGGGCGACGCGGAAGCTGCCGCCCTCCTGCTGGAAGTTGCGCAACGTGGGGGCCGCGGGGTCGGAGACGTCGAGCACGTGCACGCCGTCCGCGGACATCGAGGTCGACTGCCGTGCATAGAAGAGCCACCGGCCGTCCGAGGAGAACGCGAGGTCGCCGTCGAGCGACTTGCCGGCGCGCTGCCCCTCGAGGCCCCCGTCGTAGCGGCCGAGCACCTTCGGCTGCGCGGGCTTGCTGATGTCGACGAGCGAGACGATGCCCTCGTCGCGCTGCAGGACGGCGGCGAGCTTCCCGTGGATCTCCACGCGGCCCAGGCCGGCGGCCTCGGATACCTCAAGAGCGCCAACCTTCGACATCCCGCACGCCTTGGAGGCCGCCACCTTCGGGACATGGCAGGAGTGGGCGCCCGCCGGCGCGGCAAGGCCGGCCGCGACGGTCGCGAGTGCGAGGAGGACCGGCATCCGGAGGCGCATGGCCCATGAGTTCGACGCACCGGGGCACTTTTCCTGGGGCGTCACTCTGCGTAGCCAGGCGAATGCTTAAAGTCGCTGACGGCGGGTAGGTCCCGACGTGCCAGCTCGACTACCGAAGGGAGAGCACATGCGCCGCAAAGCCCTGCCCCTGCTGCTTGCCGCCGGACTCCTCGTCGGCGCCACCGGCACCGCCTGCGACAAGGAAGACAAGAAGGACGCCCAGGAGGTCGGCAACGACATCGAGAAGGGCGTCGACGACCTCGACTCCGACGGCAAGGACGACTAGCAGGGGCCCTCAGGCCCCCGGGCGTCCCGCCCCCACGTAGTCCGAGCGGTCTGCCGGCACCACCCGCACCTGCGAGCCGGTGTACGGCGCCTCGACCATCTGGCCGTTGCCGATGTACATCGACACGTGGTGGATCGGGCTGCCGAAGAACAGCAAGTCGCCCGGCTGCCAGTCCGACCGGTCCACCCGCGGCGTCGCCGCGTATTGCATGCCGGAGTTGTGCGGCAGTGACACACCCGCTCGCGCCCACGCCCACAGCGTGAGCCCGGAGCAGTCGTAGGAGTCCGGTCCCTCGGCGGCCCACTCGTAGGGCTTGCCGAGCTGGGACAGCGCGGCGTCGACCGCGGCCTGCGCTCCCGCGTTGGGGGCCGGCGCGGCAGCAACGGGCGCGGGCGGCGGAGGCGTCGCAGCCGCTTCGGCTCTTGCCTCGGCAGCGGCCTCCGCTCGCGCCGCCGCGAGGCGCTCGGCCCGCTCGATCGCCGCGTTGAGCTCGGCGATCTCGTCCTCCTGCTCCGCTAGCTTCGCCTCGACCTCCGCGCGCAGCGCGGTCAGCCGCTCCTCCGCGGCGAGGGCCGCGGCCCGGCCCTCTTCGAGCTCCTCGAGCTTGCCCTCGAGCTGTGAGCGGTCGGCGGCGAGGCCCTCGAAGAGCTTCGACTGGGCGACCTGTGTCGTCTCCAGGTACTCCAGCCGCGCTCCGACCTCGTTGAAGTCCGCTGCCGACAGGACCGCCTCGATCGCCTCGGTCGGACCGCCCATGTAGAGCTCGCGCGCGACGTCGACGGCCGCGTCGCGGCGGCTGCCCATGCGCCGTTCGATCCTCCGGACCTCGAGCTCCGTCGTGCCGATGCGCGCCTGGATCTCCGTGAGGTTCTCGTGCACGAGGTTGTAGTCCTCGACGACGATCTCGAAGTCGGCCTCGAGCTCCATCAGCCGTTCCTTGGCGGCGTCGAGCTCGGCTTCGGTGGGCGCGGCGAGGCTGCCGGTCTGCGACAGCAGCCCGGCGGACAGGCCGGCCGCCAGGAACACGGCCGTGGCCACTCGTCTCGCTCTGCTCATCCGGTCACCCCGCTTCGGCCCGGGCGGCCGATCTCCTGGTGAGCCACCATGCCATCGCCGCGACACCCGCCACCCCGGCCGCTGCCGCGAGCCCGTTCGCCACCGTGACCTCGGGAGGCCTCAGCTGCGGGAGCCGGCTGCGCAACGGGACGGGATTGCGGAACGTCTCGATCGTCCAGCCCCTGTCGACGGCTATCCGGCGCAGCCCCTTGTCCGGGTTGACCGCGACGGGATTGCCCACCACCTCCAGCATCGGCACGTCCGTGACCGAATCTGAGTAGGCGAACGAGGAGGCGAGGTCGATCCCCAGCTCCTCGGCGAGCGCTGCGATCGCCTCCGCCTTGTGGGGGCCGTAGGCGTAGAAGTCGAGGTCACCGGTGTACTTCCCGTCGACGACGGTCGGACGAGTCGCGATGTAGCGGTTGACGCGCAGCATCCGCGCCAGCGGCTCGACGATCTCCTCGGGCGAGCTCGAGACGATGCAGACGAGCCGCCCCGCCGAGCGGTGGTCGTGCATCAGCTCGAGCGCCTCCGCGTAGATCAGCGGCGAGATGACCTCCTCCAGCACCTCGTTGACGACCTGCCGGACCTTCTCCGGCTCCCACCCGGCCGTGAGCTTGGCGGCTTCCACCCGCATCCGCTCCATCTTCGAGTCGTCCGCTCCCATGAGGGCGAACACGAGCTGCGCGTAGAGCGACTTCAGCAGGAAAGAGCGCCCGATCAGGCCCTCGCGGAAGAACGAGCGGCCGAGGGCGAGGGGGCTCGACTTGGCGATGATCGTCTTGTCGAGGTCGAAGAACGCCGCTTCCATGATGACGATTGTGTACGCGCCCGGGTGACTCGCGCCACAGCGCGGCGCGCCGGGGGCCGTGAAGCTCGACGGCATGACTGCCGTCATCGAGATCGTCAGCACCGACGAGGACGTCCGGCGCGCCGCGGCCCGCGCGTTCACGGACGTTCCCGCCGAGTGGTCGGTAAGGCTGAGGGACGAAGCGTCGGGGGACGCGGACGTGGTCGTAGCCGATGGGCCCGTTCGGGACGGCGCGGTGCAGTTCGACCCCGATCACCCCGAAGAGGCGGTGCGGAAGGTTGCCGCGCGGCTTCGTCCGCGCGCGCGTCTTGCGCGGACGATCCTCGTCGCCGGAGCTGCGGGCGGCGCGGGGGCCACGACGCTCGCGCTCCACCTCGCCGCGGTCTGGGGTAGCGGTGCATGTGTTGCCGACCTGGCCGGCGGTGCTGCGGCGAAGATGGGGTTGCCGCCGGACTCACGCACGTGGTTGCCAAACGACGACGACGTCTCCGGCGCCGCTCTTCCCGTGGCGGGTGGGTTCAGGATCCTGTGTGCCCCCTGCCCGGTTCCTGCGGCCGTCCACTTCCCGCTTCGCGCGGCGCGATCGTCGTTCGAACGACTCGTGATCGATGCCGGGACGTCTCCTGACCTGGAGGACGTCGTTGCGAAGAGCGACGCCGGGGTACTCGTGGTCCCACCGACGCGTCCGGGGGCCGAGGCCGCCCGCGCGCTGCTCGAGACGCATACCGCCGTGCGCTGGGCGGTGGTGGCGAACCGGACGGGGCCGGGCGGACAGATCATGCGGCGCGGGCTCGAAGGCGTTCTCGGACGCGCTCTGACGCTCGAGCTCCCGTGCTGTCCGGCTCTGCGCGACGCGGAGGACGAGGGCAACCTCGTCGACGCGCGCTGGCACCGGTGGACGCGTGCCGTCGCGCGGCTGGCGCGCGCGTTGGACGCATGTTGAGGGACGTGCTGTTCGAGCGCGTGCTCGACAACGACTGGCTCGCCGATCTCGACCCCGCGCACCGCCGGCTCGCGGTGAGGGAACTCCTGACTCCGGAGGAGCGCGCGGCGCAGGGCGCGGCCGCGGCGGTGGCCGAGGTCGCGGATCACGTCGACGGCTACGGCCCGCTGACGGAGCTCATGGCGCGTCCCGGCGTCACCGACGTCCTGGTGAACGGCCCGGACGACGTGTGGGTCGAGGAGGACGGGGAGCTGCGCGCTACGGGGGCCGCGTGGCCCGACGAGGACGCGCTGCGGAGCTTCGTCGACCGGCTGCTCGCTTCGGCGGGTGCGGGCGTCGATCCCGCGCACCCCGTCGCCGACGCGCGTCTACCCGACGGTGCGCGCGTGCACGTCGTGCTCCCGCCGATAGCGCCCTGCGGCCCCCTCGTGTCGATCCGCAGGTTCCCGTCGGTCAGGTACACGCTCGACGACCTCGTGGACCGCCGGATGCTGGGGGCCGCGGAGGCAGAGCGCCTCGCAGGCCTCGTCGCGGCCCGCGCCGGCATCGCGATCAGCGGCGCGACCGGGTCGGGCAAGACGACCCTGCTGAACGCGCTCGTGTCTCTGGTTGGACCGTCCGAGCGCGTCGTGACTCTGGAGGAGACGCCGGAGCTGGGCCCGTTCGAGACGCACGTCGTGTCGCTCGTGACGCGGCCCCCGAACCTAGAAGGCCGCGGCGCGGTCGACCTGGACACGCTCGTGCGGGCGTCGCTGCGCATGCGCCCCAACCGGATCGTCGTCGGCGAGGTGCGGGGAAGCGAGGCGGCCGCGGCCCTCGCGGCGATGGCCACCGGCCACGCCGGCTCGATGATCACGCTCCACGCCCGTTCGGCCTCCGACGCGCCCGCTCGTCTAGCGTCGCTGGCGGCCGCCGGGACGCCGGGCGCCGACCCGGCTGGGATCGAGGACCGCGTCCGCCGGGCGATAGGCGCGTTCGTCCACGTCGGCAGGTCGAACGGGACGAGGCGCGTCGAGGCGATCTCGGTCGCGTGATCCGGCCGTTCCGTAAGAGCGACGCGCTCGACGGCGAGGGGGCCGCTGCAGCCGTAGCGTCGCTCGCTTCGTCGATCCGTTCGGGCACGCCGCCGGCGCTCGCGCTTCAGACGTGGGATCGCTTTGTGCCGCCCGACCTCGCGACGGCGGTGTCGCCGGTGTGCCGGCAGGTGGCTCTCGGCGCGGACCCCGCCAGCGCTGTGAGGGCCGCGCCCGCGCTCGGTCCTGCCGCTCCTGCCGTCGCGCGCTGCCTGCGGCTGCACGCGCGGATAGGCGGGTCGCTTCCGATGCTGCTCGACGCCGTGGCCGCCGCGTTGCGACGCGCGCACGAGACCGGCCGGGGCTCGCGGGCCGCGACATCCGGCGCGCGGCTGTCCGGGCGGCTCGTCGCCGGGCTGCCGCTCGCGTGCATCCCGCTCGTGCCGGGCGCGCGGACGTTCGGCTCGGGGGCCGGGTTCCTCTTGTTGCTGAGCGGGGTCGCGCTGGCAGCGACCGGCCTGTGGTGGATCGGCAAGCTCGTGCCGGCGCCGCTCGCCGACGACCCCGCCGCGGCCCTCGCCGACGAGCTCGCGGTCGCGCTACGTGGAGGAGCCCAGCTCATCCCGGCCCTCGACGCCCTCGCCGCTGTGCCGCCCGCCGGGCTCGAGGACGACCTCGACCGCGCCCGCCGGCGGGTCGCCCTCGGCCGCACGTGGACGGCGGCGTTGACCGAGCGCGGCGGAGCGCTGCCGTCGCTCGCGCACGTCGTGGAGCGCGCGGCGTCGTGCGGGATCCCGCCCGCAGGGCCTCTCCGCGAGTGGGCCGCCGCGCGCCGGTCGGAGGTGCGGACGGAGTTCGACCGCGCCGTCCAGCGCGCGCCGGTGCTGATGGTCGTGCCGCTCACCGCGTGCGTCCTGCCCTCGTTCGCCCTCCTCGCGTTCGGGCCGTTCCTGCTGGGGGCGCTCGCCGGCAGTTAGGGGTGCGAAGCTCGCGGCATGAGGAAAGCCGCGGTCGCGCTGGTCCTGTGCTGCCTCGTCGTCGCGGCGTGCGGTGACGACGGAGAGACGGACGGGGCCGCGGCCCCCTCACCCGTGACGTCGTTCCCGTTCGCGACCGCGCTGCTCGACAACGGCGACGAGTCCACGCTCGTCACCGTCGAGGTCGCCGAGACGCCGGAGCAGCACGAGGCCGGGCTCTCCCGCCACACCTCGCTGGAGGAGGACTGGGGCATGGCGTTCGTTTTCTTCGAGCAGCGCGACGCCGCGCTCCCGATGAACGAGACGACGATCCCGCTCTCGATCGCGTACTTCGACGCCGAGGGGACGATCCTCGAGATCGGCGACTCGGAGCCGCGCGAGATCCACGAGCCGGCCGTCGCGTACATGGCCGCGCTCGCGGTGAATCAGGGCTCGTTCGACGAGTGGGACATCTCGGAGGGGGACACGATCCACCTGACGCGGTGACGCGCGCCATATGCAGCCGGCCGCGACGCGTCTGTAATCGAGGCACCTGACCGGCAGACGGCCGGTCGCTAGCTGCGGAGGTGCCATGCGTCGCTTCTTCAACGTCCTCGCCGACGAGCGGGGGCAGTCGACCGCCGAGTACTCGCTCGTGCTGCTCGTCGCGGGCGCGATCGTCGGGGTGTTCGGCGCGTTCGTGAAGTCCGGTGCGCTCACCGGGATGTTCCAGAACATCGTCCGTTCGCTCGTCGAGCGCGCCGGGGGCTGAGGGCGTGCGGCTGCGCGACGAAGGCGGTCAGGCGACGGTCGAGCTCGCGCTCTGCCTGCCGCTGCTCGCGCTCGTGTGCGCGGGCCTGGTCGAGGCATCGCTGCTCGCCCTCGACCAGGTCCGCGTCTGGCACGGCGCGCGCGAAGCCGCACGGGTCGCGGCCGTTGAGCCGGACCCGGCCGCGGCGCGCGACGCGGCGGGTCGCTCCGGCCTCGAGGGGCTCGACGTGTCGGTGACGCCGGCATCCCAGGAGCGTGCACCGGGCCGCCCCGCGACCGTCTCGCTCGCGTACCGGTACGACGGCCGCATCCCGATCGTCGGCGCGGCGTTCGAGGCAATCGTCCTCCGCGCCGAAGCGACGACGAGGATCGAGCGCCCGTGACGGTTCTCGTGGCCGGCATCTCGGTGCTCCTCGTGCTGTCGCTGGGCTCCGGCATCGCCACGGTCGGTGCCGCGGGGGCCGCGCGGGCGCGGGCTCAGCTCGCCGCCGACGCCGCGGCCCTCGCGGCGGTCGCCGAGTCCGCGCCGGGCGGAGCCGGGCGTCCGTTCGAGGCCGCGACCGAGTACGCGGCCGCGAACGGAGGTCGGCTCGTCGACTGCTTCTGCGACGAAGGAGCGACCGCGATGCAGGTTTCCGTCACCTTCGACGGCGTCACCGCGGAGGCCCGCGCGGTGATGGACCCGGCGCTGCTCGCGCCCGCGGCGATGGCCGGGTCGGACGGGCTCCACCCCCTGCTCGCGGCTGCCGTGGACCGGCTCGTGGACGCGTCCTTCGGGCGCGTCTGGGTCGTCTCCGGACGCCGGACGACGGAGCGACAGGCCGAGCTGTGGGCGGAGGCGCTCGCGAAGTACGGAAGCGCCGAGGCCGCGGACGACTGGGTCGCGCCTCCGGGGTCGTCCATGCACGAGAAGGGCCTGGCCGTCGATCTCGGCGGCGACCTCGCCGAGGCCGCACGCCTGGTGGACGAGCTCGGCCTTCCGATGCACCGTCCGCTTCCCCACGAGCCCCATCACTTCGAGCTGTGGGGGTCGAGGAGCGGCGTGGCGGGTACGGGATGCGGAGCGGGGCTCAGCTGCTGAGGCCCGCCACGTAGGATTTTCGACCTCGACGACCACAAGGAGCCCTTCCCGCATGGCCACCGCCGCACCGCATCGCTTCGTCACCTCGTTGCAGGACCGGCTCTCGGGGCTCGAGTCCGAGTTCCACCGCGCTTACTGGGACTCGCAGATCGACGCGACCGCCGAGACCGAACGCCGGCGGACCGAGCTCGAGCTAGAGCTGCGACGGATCAAGGGCGATCCCGAGGCGCTGCAGATCGTGACGGCGGCGCTCGAGGACACCGTCCACGAAGACGTGCTGCGCCGCCAGCTCGAGGTGCTCCGGCTGTCGCTGACCGGCAACCAGATGGACGAGGAGCAACGGCTCGAGATGGTGACGCTGTCGTCCGCGGTCGAGGGCGACTTCGCCGCGTACCGCCCCGAGGTGGACGGCCGGCGGCTAACCGAGAACGACGTCGAGACGATCCTGAAGGACTCGCAGGACGAGGCCGAGCGGCGTCGCGTCTGGGAGGCGTCGAAGGAGATCGGCGCGGTCGTCGCAGGACGTGTGCGCGAGCTCGCCCGCCTGCGCAACCAGGTCGCGCGGGACCTGGGCTTCTCCGACTACTACCGGATGTCGCTGAGCCTGCAAGAGCTTCCGGAGGTGTGGCTGTTCGACCTCCTCGGGGAGCTCGAGGAGCTGAGCGAGAAGCCGTTCGCCGCGTGGAAGCAGACGGTCGACGCGGAGCTGAGCGCGACCTTCGGGACCGACGAGCTCATGCCGTGGCACTACGCCGACCCGTTCTTCCAGGCGCTGCCCCCCGCGGGCCGCGTGAACCTCGACGACCTGTTCCAGGGAAAGAACGCGGGACAGCTAGCGGTCGACACCTTCTCGGCGTGGGGGATCGACATCACCGGCGTGATGGACGGCAGCGACCTCTACCCCCGCGAGCGGAAGTGCCAGCACGCGTTCTGCCTCGACGTCGATCGCTCAGGACGCGACGTGCGCATCCTCGCGAACGTCGTCCCCGGCGAGCGTTGGGTCGAGGTCATGCTGCACGAGTCCGGCCACGCCGCGTACGACGTGTGCATCGACCCGAGGCTCCCCTACCTGCTGCACCGGCCCGCGCACATCTTCGTCACCGAGGCCGCGGCGATCCTCTCGGGACGCCTCGTCCGCGACACCGAATGGCTGCACCGGATCGCCGGCGTCGAGCGCTCCGCCGTCGACGCCCTCGGCCCCCGGCTCCGCGAGGCCACGCAGGCGCAGATGCTGCTCTTCGCGCGGTGGGGCCTCGTGATGGCGCACTTCGAGCGCGAGCTCTACTCCGACCCCGAGGCGGACCTCGACGCGCGTTGGTGGGACCTCGTCGAGCGCTTCCAGCTCGTGCGGCGGCCGCCGGACCGCTCGGCCCCCGACTGGGCGGCGAAGATCCACGTCGCCGTAGCGCCCGTCTACTACCAGAACTACCTGCTCGGCGAGATGCTCGCGTCGCAGCTGAAGGCGACGTGCGAGGAGCGTTTCGGAGGGCTCGTCGGCGTGCGCGACGCGGGGACGTTCCTGGTGGACGAGATCTTCCGGCCGGGAGCGCTCCTGCGGTGGGACGAGCTCGTCGAGAAGGCTACGGGGGCGCCGCTGAACGCGCGGGCGTTCGCCGCCGACGCGACCCGCGGCTAGCTACGGCGGGGACAGCGCGCCGGTCTCGCGGAACTCTTCGTAGACGTCCGCGGCCTCCGACGAGATGAAGACGACGCTCGCGGCCCCCACGCTCCCGTAGCTCACCGGCACCGTGACGTTGCCGACGTCGGCGGGGTCGACCTGCGACGCGAGCACGCCGAGCCGGAACATCTCGGGTGCCGTCAGGTCGAAGCGCGCGTAGCGCCGTGCGGCCGCGGTCCAACGGAAGAGCGCCGTCGGGCTGTTCTCGACCTGGCGGCGCAGCTTGTGGAGCATCGCGATCAGGAACCGCGCCTGGTTCGTCGTGCGTTGGATGTCGCCGTCCGCGAACGCCTTGCGCGTGCGGACGTACGACAGCGCCTCCTCGGCCCCCAGGTTCTGCGTGCCCGCCGGGATCTTCGCCCCGGACCCGATCGGGTCGTAGACGTCGGTGGGGACGTCGATCTTCACGCCCCCGAGGAAGTCGACGATGTTCACGAAGTCCTCGAACCCCACCAGCACCCAATAGTCGATGCGGATCCCGGTGATGCTCTCGAGCGTCTGCGCCACGAGCTCAGGGCCGCCTGCGTGCAACGCCTCGTTGATGCGGCCTTCTCCGTAGCCGGGGATCGTCACCCACGAGTCGCGCGGGAAGTTCAGCACCCCGCCCCTCATCGTCTCGGTGTTCACGCCGGCGATGTGGATGGCGTCCGCGTTGACGTTGTCGGGGTTCCCGGTGCGCGCGTCGCTGCCGATGACCGCGACGAAGACCTTCCCGTCGGTCGGCTGGTAGCGCGCGTGCACCCTCCCGACGAGGATCGGCGACGACGACACCGGCGACGAGATCAGCGGCACCAGCACGGCGACGGAGGCGACGACCGCGAGGAGGGCGGTGGCCTTGCGGATCACTTGAGCCGTCCCTGCTCCGCGTCGAACGCGACGACCTTCCAGCCCGCTTCGCTCTTCTCGAGCCAGAGCTTGGCCCGGTGCCAGACGCGGATCGGCTTCGCCTCTCTCACCGCCCGCGCCTCGACGAGCACGACCGCCGCGGCACGGCGCCCGCCGTCGACCTGGATCCCGACCTTGACGAAGCGCTTGGTCGTCTGGACGTCCTCGGCGACGTCGTGGAGCCCGAGGCGTGACTTTGCGAGGGCCTTCGACGCGTCGCGGCTGAGGCTCGAGCGGACGACCCGGTCGACCTCGCCGGGCTTCAGGAAGAGGGCCTCGTACAGCCCCTGGATGCGGTCGACGACGTCGTCCCGCTCCCGCTGGAAGGCTTCCTTCTCCTTCCTCGTGATCCCGGAGGCACCGGGGGCCGGATAGGTCCTCACCTCCCAGGCCGCCTGGGGGATCGTCCTGTTCCCCGCGGCCCCCCGCCCACCGCCGACGGTGACGCGCTGGGGCAGGAGCACCGAGAGGACGCCGAGCGCGACGACGCTCAGCGCCGCTGCGTAGAGTGGCCAGGTCTTCCTCTTCATCGTCGGGATCGCGACGCTCAAGTGGGTTTCCTCGTTCCGTCGGTGGGTCTGGTGAGGGTAACCAGCCCGGCGGGGCGAGCGGCGGAAATCGAAGCTCCGCAGGCCCGCCGGGTAGGATGCGGCCCTCAAATCACGATGTCAGGGAGGACCCGATGGAGCTTGGCCTGGACGTACGCAACATGGGCACGCATGCAGTCGTCGACGTGAAAGGCGAGATCGACGTCTACACCGCGCCCAAGCTCCGCGAGAAGCTCATCGAGCTCGTCTCGGAGGGGTCGTACGACGTCGTCGTCAACCTCGAGGGCGTGGACTTCCTTGACTCGACTGGTCTCGGCGTCCTGGTGGGCGCGCTTAAGAGGGTCAAGGCGCACGACGGGAGCCTCTCCCTCGTCTGCACGCAGGACAAGATCCTCAAGATCTTCAAGATCACCGGCCTGACGAAGGTGTTCCCGATCCACTCCTCCGTCGACGAGGCGGCCGGGGCTTCGGCGCAAGAGGCATAGCTTGCCGGACCGCGCCGGGGCGGCTTCGTCGGTCCTCCTCGAGATCCCCCCGCAGTCGGCATACGTCGCGATCGTCCGCCTGGCGTTCACGTCCCTCGGGCGCGCCGCGGGCCTGGACGAGGAGAAGCTCGAGGACCTGAAGATCGCCATCTCGGAGTCCTGCGCGAACGCGGTGCTGTCGACGCAGGAAGCCGGCGTCGACGCGCCGGTGACGATCTCGTTCACCGCGGACGACGACTGCCTCGAGGTCGTCGTCGCCGACTCCGGCGCGGTGCACGCTCCGGGCTCGGCCGAGACGGCGGACTCACAGGGCTTCTCGACCCGGCACATCATGTCGATGGAGCTCCTGAGGAGCCTTGTCGACGAGTTCGAGTTCTCGCCGCGCGCCGGGGGCGGGATGCAGACCCGCCTCATGCTCCGCCGCTAGATACGTACCTCCGCATCACGTCCTCGCCGCGCTCGCCGGCGACGTCCCTCACCGTCTCGACGAAGCCCGCGATGGTCCCGATTCCCGGGACGCTGCGCTCGTACCAGGCGCGCATGACCGCGTCGTAGGAGTCGCGACCGACCGCGTCGCGGAGCTCCATCAAGACCTCGGCCCCCTGCAGGTAGATCGTCTGCGTATAGCTCTCGTTCGAGTCGAAGTCGCCGACGCCGGAGCGGACCGCAGCGGCCGTCGCGGGTGGGTCCGGCGTCAGGTTCGTCATCAGCCACGTCCGGTCGCCGTCCTCCTGCTCCTCGAGCCATAGCCGCGTCGAGGCCTCCGCGAAGGCCTCGTCGAGCCAGGGCTCGCGCACCTGGTCGTTGCCGACAGCGGCGTACCACCACTGGTGCGCGATCTCGTGTCCCACGACGTAGCGCGCCCGCGCCTCCTCGAAGCCGGAGTACGAGACGAGCTCCGGCAGCAGCGGGAGCCCCGCGAACGACTCGGACCCGCTCGAGACGAAGACCGTCCCCGGGTACTCCATCCCGCCGAGGCGGCTCTCGGTCTCGACGACGTCCACCTCCGGCCACGGGAGCCCGCCGTAACGGCTCGTGTAGTCCTCGACGGCGGACGCCGCCGCCTCGAGGCTCACTTCGGCGCGCGCCCCGCCACCTGCCGGATACCACGATCGGACCGTCGTCCCGGCGGCGGTCGCTTCCAGCCCGCGCAGGAACGGCGCGGCGGCGTACGCGGCGTCCCGGACCGCCGGCGCGTCGAACTCCCACACCCGCGTCCGGCCCTCGCCGGGCGATACCGACACTAGCGACCCGGTCCCGACGACGGACACGTTCTCGTCGGCCCGGATCGACACGCGGTAGTCGGAGGCCGCGGCGAAGAACGGGTCGCCGATCGAGCCGAAGGGGTCGAGCCGCCACGACCCCGCGCCGCGCTCTGCCACGACCGGGATCCAGTTCCCCAGGAGCGTGAGGTCCTCCCAGCGGCCGAACCTCTCCGAGAAGTGGGGCAGGTCCATCGTCATCCCGATCTCGATCGCGACGCGCTCGCCGGGGGCCAAGGGGGACCGGAGGTCGACGAGCAACGCCGTGCCGTTCGGCCGCGCGCTCACCCCGCGCCCGGCCACGGAAGCGGTGAGCTCGTTCATCTCGCCGGGATCGGCCAAGGCCTGGAACTCGCCGTTGAAGTCGGACGCGACGAGGTCCGCGGCGAACGGGATCTCCTCCAGCGGGCGCGTGTACGCGTTCGCGTAGACGTGGATCCCGACGTCGTCGAGGGTCTCGCCCGTGTCGTTCAGGTACGAGATGGCGGTGGTCCAGGAGAGCTCGTCGTCGTCGAGCGTCGCGGCCACCCGGTAGCGAGTGCGTTCGCCCGGCGGGCGCTCCGGCGGCGCTCCCACCACGTCGTGGGGCTCGAGGTCACGGGCCGCGACACGCGCCTCCGCGCGGTCGGACGCCGCCTGAAAGCGGTCGTCGACGAGCGTCGGCAGCGCGTTCCCGACGAGCGCGACGACGACGCCCGCCGCCAGCGCCCGCCGGACCCACGGATCGTCGGAGGCTTCCGTCCGTGCCGCTCGGCCCCGGGGGCGCGGGTCCTCGGCGCCGTCGTAGAGCGCGGTCCACGCCGCGATCCCGAATGCCAGCAGCGCGGTCTCGAGCGGGACGCTCACCAGCAGCTGCACGCCCTGCCGCGCGATCTCGTACGCGCTCGTGCTCGGGTAGTCGTAGGCGGTGTCCTGCAGGACCGGGGTGATCAGGCGGCCCCCGATCCAGACCGAGACGCCGATGACTACGAGCCCCACCCACGTGATCGCGACCTCGTGGCGGACCGCGCGGACGAAGCGACCGGCCGTGCGCCACGCCAGCAGCGAGGGCAGCCCGTCGAGGACCGCGGCCCGAAGGGCGATGCTCAGGACGATCCGCAGGAACGCGCGGGCAAGCGCGAACGCCACGGCCCCCAGCAGGAGCAGCGTGCCGAAGGAGGCGGGGCCGGCGGAGGCCGCGGCCACGGCGAGAACGGCAGCCGCGAGCGCCAGCACTACGTACGACTGGAGGTGCATCCCCGCTACGCGCCACCAAAGACGTCCCGTCGCGGCACGCGCCTCGCCCCACGCCACCGCCTCCTCCGGGCGGGACATCAGGATCGCGATCGCGTAGAGCCGGGCCCACACCAGGAACCCGGCGACGAGCGCGACGGCCGCGGCCCCCAGTACCCCCGGCGACAGCCCCGGCGTCTGCTTCCAGACGGCCAGGGCGAGCCCCGGGTCGCCGGTGAGCAGGAACGCCACGCCCCCCGCGGCCCCCAGCGTGACGATCAGAGCCTGCGGAAGCGCCGCCAGCAGCGTGCAGGTGCCCGCCGCCAGCCACAGCCCCGGCCGCGACACGAGGACGTTCCGCGCGGCCGCGAGCATCCGGGGTTTCTAACCGAGGCGGTCGCGTTTGACATTTTGGAGCCCCAAAAGCTAGGTTCCCACGGTCAAAAATCTGGCAGTGGGGGGCCACGTGCCAGTGATCCCGCTGCGGCGACCAGACGGAGAACCTTGATCGACGCGACCTACTCGAAGTCGGACCGCGAGACGCTAAAGGCCATCTACAGGCTGACGCGCGGCGGCGCCGACGCGCACACCGGGGCCCTCGCGGAGGCGCTCGGAGTTTCCCCCGGGACCGCGACCGCAGCCGTGAAGCGCCTGGCGGAGCGCGACCTCCTCGACCACAAGCCGTACAAGGGCGTCGAGCTGACGCCCGCGGGCCGCCGTGCCGCGGTCGCGTCGATCCGGCGGCACCGCATCGTCGAGCGGTTCCTGTCGGACATGCTCGGCTACGCGTGGAACGAGGCCGACCGTCTCGCCGGCGACTTCGAGCACGAGCTGCCCCAGGAGGTCGAGGACCGGCTCTTCGTCGCCCTGCACCGCCCTGCGACGTGCCCGCACGGCTTCCCGATCCCGGAGCCGGACGTCACCGAGATCCCCGACATGCCGCCGCTGTACGCGCTCGAGCCGGGCGACGTCGCCGTCGTCGCGGTGCCGGGCTCTACGGACCCCGACGTCATCAGCTTCCTCGAGACGCTCGGCCTCCGACCGGGCGTGAAGGTCACCGTCCGCGAGAAGCACCCGTTCGACGGCCCGATCGTGCTGCGCGTCGGGGGCCAGGACCGGACGGTCTCCGAGAGAGTCGCCCGCCAGATCTACGTCCGCAAGGAAGAGAAGAAGAACAACGTAAAGAGAAAGGAGAAAAGCGCATGAGACCGCTCCTCCTAGCTGCTGAAGGGGGGTACCAGGAGTTCGAGCTCGGCGGCACCGAGATGATGTGGCTGTACTTCTCGGCTCTGACCGCGCTCGTCGCGATCGGCGTCGGATTCGCGCTGATGCGCGGTGTCCTCGCGGCCGACGAGGGAACGCCCAAGATGAAGGAGATCGCCGCCGCGATCCAGGAGGGCGCGATGGCGTACCTCACGCGCCAGTTCAAGACGATCGCCGTCATCCTGGTGCCGCTGGTCGTCATCGTGTTCCTGACGTCCACCGAGGTGCTGAAGCCGGACGGCGGTACCGCCTTGAGCTTCGCCGAGTCGGGCATCTTCAGGACGCTGGCGTTCGTCGCCGGCTGCCTGATGTCGGGCCTCACCGGTTTCATCGGGATGGGCCTCGCGGTGCGGGGCAACGTGAGGACGGCGGCCGCGGCGCGCACGGGATCGCTTCCCGCGGCGCTGAAGGTCGCGTTCCGCACGGGTGGCGTCGCGGGCATGTTCACCGTGGGCCTCGGGCTCCTCGGCGCGACGATCATCATCCTGATCTTCCAGAACACGTCGTCGGCGATCCTCGTCGGCTTCGGGTTCGGTGGCTCGCTGCTCGCGCTGTTCCTGCGAGTGGGCGGAGGCATCTTCACGAAGGCCGCCGACGTCGGCGCCGACCTCGTCGGCAAGGTCGAGGCGGGCATCCCCGAGGACGCCCCCCGCAACCCCGCCACGATCGCCGACAACGTCGGTGACAACGTCGGCGACTGCGCGGGCATGGCCGCGGACCTCTTCGAGAGCTACGAGGTCACGCTCGTCGCCGCGATCATCCTCGGCGTCCCGGCCTTCGCGTCGATCGGCCTCGACCCGGCCCTCGGCCTCATCTTCCCGGTGATCGCCCGTGCGATCGGCGTCATCGCGTCGATCGTCGGCGTCTACATGGTGAAGGCGACGGACAAGGACAAGAGCGCCATGGCGCCCATCAACCGTGGGTTCGCGACCGCGGGCATCCTCACCGTGATCGGCACGTTCCTCGTCGCCCAGTTCTACGTCGACAACCTCGACGTCTTCTGGGCGGTCGTGATCGGTCTCGTGCTGGCGCAGATCGTCAGCCGTCTCACCGAGTACTTCACCTCGACCGAAAGCGCCCCGGTGCAGGAGATCGCAGTAGCGGCCCGCACCGGCCCGGCGACCACGATCCTGTCGGGGTTCTCGTCGGGCCTCGAGTCGTCGGTGTACTCCGTCATCGCCATCGCCGCCGCTCTCGGCGTCGGCATCGCTCTCGGCGGCGGGAACATCCAGTTCTCGCTCTACCTCGTCGCCCTGACGGGCATGGGCATGCTCGCGACGACCGGCGTCGTCGTGTCCGAGGACACGTTCGGTCCCGTGTCGGACAACGCCGCGGGCATCGCGGAGATGTCCGGCGAGTTCGAGGGCGAGCCCGAGCGGATCATGGTGAGCCTCGACGCCGTCGGCAACACGACGAAGGCCGTGACGAAGGGCTTCGCGATCGGATCGGCCGTGATCGCGGCCGTCGCGCTGTTCGCGTCGTACATCGAGACGATCGCGTCCGAGCTCGACCTCGGTCTCGAGGGCTCCGAGCTCTTCTCGCACCCGTTGACACAGATCAACGTCGCGGATCCGAAGACGTTCATCGGACTGCTCATCGGCGGTTCGATCGCCTTCCTGTTCTCGGCCCTCGCCATTCGCGCGGTCGGCCGTACGGCCGCCGTCGTCGTGCAGGAGGTCCGCAGGCAGTTCCGCGAGAAGCCCGGCATCATGAAGGGGACGGAGCGGCCGGACTACGGCCCCGTCATCGACATCTGCACCGCCGCGTCGCTGCGTGAGCTCGCGACGCCGGCGCTCCTCGCAGTGCTGTCGCCGGTTATCATCGGCTTCGGCGTGAACTACTTCGCCCTCGGCGCGTTCCTCGCCGCGGTCATCCTGACCGGCCAGCTGATGGCGGTGTTCCTCTCGAACGCCGGTGGTGCGTGGGACAACGCGAAGAAGCACATCGAGGACGGCCACGAGGGTGGCAAGGGCTCGGAGGCCCACAAGGCCGCCGTCATCGGTGACACCGTCGGTGACCCGTTCAAGGACACCGCGGGCCCGGCCCTCAACCCGCTGATCAAGGTGATGAACCTGATCTCGCTGCTGATCCTGCCCGCGGTGATCAACCTGCAGGACAACGACACGGCCCGGTTCACGATCGCGGGGCTCGCCCTGGTCGTGCTCGTCGGAGCGGTCGCGTTCAGCAAGCGCAAGGGCGTCGCGATGGACGAGGACATCGCTCCCATCGCGGCCGCGGGTGGTCCCGGGAACGTCTCGGGCTCGCCGACGGAGTCGGCCGCTCGTCCGTAGCTTTCCGTACGTCGGTTTCAAGAAGAGGGGCCCCTTCGGGGGCCCCTCTTCTCCTGAGTGCTCAGAACTTGGCAGACGGCGCCCGGGCGGACGTTCGATCCTCGTCTGAAAGGTCGTTCGAGGAGGACTGAGTTGAAACGCCCGTTTGCAATCGCTGCAGCCCTCGGCCTGGCCGCGGGCGCCCTTGCTCCCGCGGCGCGCGCGACGACCACGCAGGGGGTGTTCGCGTTCGACTCCGACATCGCGATCTGGATGGTCGCCGCGTCGGGGGGCGAGCCCCAGGAGGTGCAGCCCAACGACGACCTCGACGAGGCGTGGGAGCTTCACCCCGACCTCTCGCCGGACGCGGGGAAGCTCGCGCTGACCCGCCGCGTGGACGGCAACTGGGACATCTGGACGATGGGCGCCGACGGGTCGAACCCGGTGCAGCTCACCCGGTCGGCGGGGCGGGAGTGGACCCCCGACTGGTCGCCGGACGGCCGGCGGATCGCGTTCGCGAGCAACCGGACGGGGAAGTACGCGCTGTACGTCATGGCGTCGGACGGCACGAAGAAGCGGCTGGTCACCGACGCGTTCGGGTGGGCCGGGCGACCGTCGTGGTCGCCGGACGGCAAGCGGATCGCGTTCGGGGCGAAGCGTGAGGGGAACTACGACCTCTACTCGATCCGGCCCGACGGCTCGCGGGTGCGGCGGATAACCCGGGCGGCGAATCGGGATTTCTCGCCGTCGTGGTCGCCCGACGGGCGTCACGTCGCGTTCATCGGGTCGGATCCCGTCTGGGCTGAGAAGCCGTTCGTCGTGGCGGCGCGCGGAGGGGACCGGCAGCGTGTCGAGCTAACCGACTGCGACGACGAGTGCTACGTGGGGTCGATCACGTGGAGCCCCGACGGGAAGTCCGTGGCGGTCTCTTACGTACGGGAGGAGACGCTGGCGTGGTACCTGGTCGAGGTGGATCTCACGACGGGCGAGGAGAGACCCGTCGTCGACTCGGGCCATTCCATCGGCACGATCACGTGGGGGCCGGAGGAGTAGCTCGCTCCTCCCGCAGCCACCCCAGCACGCCGGCGAGCGCGAAGCCCGCGGCGTTCAGTACCCCGTGCGTCCGCACCATCACGGGCAGCGAGGGGGCCGCGGTGCCGAGCCAGTGGCCGAGCGCGTACGCGACCGCGAGAGTCATCGACGCGATCACGGAGAGCGACGAGACCGCGAGCAGCGCCCGAGTCGCGGCCCCCGCGGGCGGGACCACCCACCGCAACGTCAGCACGGATGCGACCGTCAGCCCGGCGGCGAACAGCGCGGCCCCCGCGGCCCCCAGGGCCGGCTCGAACGTGATGCCCGCGGCCGTCAGCGGGGTCGCGACGAGGACGGCGACCAGAGCGGCGCGGGCCGCGGCGTCACTGCGGCCATCGCGGCGCAGCCGGACCGCGAGACGGTGGACGAGCACGGGCGCGACGAAGCCCGCGTAGTGGAAGTGGACCGCGGTGAGCTCGACGATCGTGTCGTCGAAGTCGAGCAGCCGCGCCGCGTACCGGGACAGCACGAACCACCCCGCGCCGACGACGAGGTACGCGGACGAGAGTACGACGAGGGCGTCGCGGAGCAGGGCGCGGAGGTCGAACGGGAACGCGTGCCGCAGCGCCAGGGCCGCGACGGCGCCGAGCCACGGGATCGCCAGGCCGGCCGCTACGGCGCCGGCGTCGACCAGCAACGAGAGCGCCGCAACCGCGCCGGCCCCCACGACCGCGAGCAGATGCCCCGGTTGTAGCCGGCGCCTGCCGTCGAGGCGCAGCGCCAGCGGGACGACGACGAGCACGGCGAGCGCGAGCGCGAGGTCGATCGTCGCCGCCGTCACGGACCAAGTCTCCGCCACACCGGCGACAACCGAGTGTCTAACGCTCGAGGTGGTACGGGACGCTCACGACGACCGTGCCGCGCTCGAACAGCAGCCTCCGCTTCACGATCAGTGCCGTCTGGTTGTGCAGGACCTGGTGGCGCGTCTTGTTCACGACGAACTCCGGCAGCACGACGGTCACCGTCCGCTCGAGCCCGTCGGCGCGGAACTGACGCAGGTAGTGCACGAGCGACGTCCCGATGTCGCGGAACGGCGACGCCTCGATCTCGAGCGGGTGGGGGATCCCGATCGACGCCCACTGCTCGATCAGGCGGTCCGTCTGCGTCTCGTCGAGCCCGAACGAGACCGCGCGCGTGTCGATCGACTGGAGCGTCTCCGCGTACTCGAACGCCTGCAGCGTCGCGTTGTGCACGCCCGACACCAGCACGATCGTGTAGTTGCGGCCCGGCTCGTGGCTCTGGTCGAGGTGCGGGTCGATGTCCCGCCGCACGACGGGGACGTCGAGGACCTGCACGCCGGGCTCGGTCAGCAGCGATCCCTTCAGCCGGTGCAGCGCGGGGCGCCGGAAGATCTCGAACATGCTGGTGGACTCGAGGACCTCCGGGATTATCAGCGTGAGGAAGTCGTCCTTGTCGAGCTGCAGCTCCGTCCGCTTCTGCCGGAGGAACGCCTGCATCGCCTTGTGCCGGCGCGTTGTCTGCGGCGCGAGCTCGATCGGGATGTCCGGCGCCAGCCGCTTCCACAGCCGGAAGTCCGCGCTGTCGAACGTGACCGCCGAGATGTGCGCCGGGCGCATCGCCCGGGCGTAGCCCAGGGCCCGCTCCACCGCCGCATCCATCGTCGTCACGTAGATCACCATGTGCTGGTCCGCGGGGCGCCGGTCCGCCGGGCGACGTGCCGGATGCGCCAGCTCCTCCTCTACCGCCGTGTAGTGCTTGTGCACCGATCTCATCGCGTACATCAGCGTCGGGATCGCGATCAGAACGAGCCAGGCCCCCCCTTTGAACTTCGTCGACGCGATGACGATCAGGACGGTGCCGGTGACGAAGGCGCCGAAGCCGCTGAGCGCAGCTCGTTTCGTCCACCCCGGCTCCCGTAGCTTCCGCCCGCGCACGACCATGCCGGTCTGCGACAGGGTGAACGAGATGAACACGCCGGTCAGGTACAGCTGGATCAACCGCGTCAGGTTCGCGTCGAAGATGTAGATGAGCGTGCTCGACACGACCGCGAGGATGATCACGCCGTTCGAGAACACGAGGCGGTCGCCGCGGTTCATGAACTGACGAGGCAGGTACCGGTCTGCCGCGAGGATCGAGGCCAGACGGGGGAAGTCCTGGTAGGCGGTGTTGGCCGCCAGGATCAGGATCGCCGCGGAGGTCGCCTGCACGAGGTAGAAGAGCGGCCCCCCGTGGAACACCGTCTCCGCGACCTGCGAGAGCACCGAGGGCTGGTGCCCTCCGCCCGCGGGATTGTGCGTGTAGACGACGTTCAGGTGGTCCGTGAGCCACGAGATCCCCAGGAACATCGTGATCGACAGCGCGGCCATGACCGTCAGGGTCGTCGCGGCGTTCTTGGACTGCGGGTAGCGGAAGGCAGGAACGCCGTCGGCGATGGCTTCGACGCCCGTGAGCGCGGTCGTCCCCGCCGCGAACGCCTTCAGGATCAGAAGGAACGACAGCGACGCGGTGACTTCCAAGTGCTTCATCTGATCGGCGCTCGCGGCCTGCTCGCATCCGTCGAGGCATTGAACCAGCCCGGTGCCGATCATGACGAGGATCGAGACCACGAACCCGTACGTGGGAATCGCGAAGAGCGTTCCCGACTCCCTCACGCCGCGCAGGTTGATGACGGTGACGAACGCGATGAACCCGATCGCCATCGGCACCCGGTACTGGATCAGGCCTTCCGAGACAGACGTAATCGCCTCGACGCCGGCGGCGATCGACACCGCAACGGTCATGTTGTAGTCGATCAGCAAGGCCGATCCTGCGAGCAGCCCCGGGTACTTCCCCAGGTTCTCGTGGGACACCCTGTAGGCGCCTCCACCGGTGGGGTAAGCCTTGACCGTCTGCCGGTACGAGGTGACGACGATCGCCAGGAGGGTCGCCACGGCGATCGACACCGGGAAGATGAGGCTCATCCCCACCGCCCCCGCGCTCGCGAGCACGATCAGGGCTTCCTGCGTCGCGTAGGCGTTCGAGGAGAGCGGGTCCGACGAGAACACCGGTAGGGCGATTACCTTCGGCAGCAGCGTGTGCTCGAGCTCGCCCGACGACATCGGGCGGCCGAGCATCACGCGCTTCAGCGCGGCGGGCAGCTTGCTCATGAGGTCAACCGTGCTCCGGCCCGGGGACGAGCTCGTACTCGGGGTTGAGCACCATCAGCTCCCCCGACGTCTGCTCTCCGGGGATGCCCTCGATGATCAGGCCCATCCCCAGGCGGATCCCGGAGATCGTGTGGCGGCCGAGCCACCGGGCGACCATCTGGCCAGTTCCGTCGATGATCGTGGCCTCGATCGACCCGCTGCCCTCGCGGGGGTCGATCCTGATGTTCTGGATGACACCCGCGGCGCGGCAACGGCGGCGGGGCTCGATCTTGTCGATGGACGTGACGCCGACGACGGTCGCGGCCCAGTGACGGAGGTTCTCGGCCCGGATCTCCTCGGGAGGACGCGCCAGCCGTTCGACGGCGCTCTTGAAGAAAGCCACGGAGCGCAAGTATGGCAGTATCGCCCGCCGGAGGCTGCGCACGGCCGCCTGGGTTTCGGAAGGACGAGAGGAGCACGTTCCGCAGTGCACGTGATCATCGCCGGCTGTGGCCGCGTGGGCTCGGAGCTGGCGTCGAACCTGGAGCGGCTGAACCACTCCGTCGCGATCATCGACAAGACCGCCAAAGCGTTCGAACGTCTCAGGGCGGGCTTCTCGGGAACCCAGATAGTCGGCTTCGCGTTCGACCGCGAGATCCTCGAGGAAGCCGGCATCAAGGACGCGGCCGCGTTCGCGTCGGTCACCAACGGGGACAACTCCAACATCTTGTCGGCCCGCGTTGCCAAGGAGCACTACCGGGTCGGCCACGTCGTCGCCCGCATCTACGACCCCCGCCGCGCCCAGATCTACCAGCGCCTGGGCATCCAGACGGTCGCGACCGTCCGGTGGACGACCGACCAGATCCTGCGTTCGCTCCTCCCGGAGGAGATCTCCGTGGAGTACACCGTCGACAACGGCGAGGTCGTGGTGACCGCTCTTCCGGCCCCGCCCGAGGTCGTCGGCAAGAGGGTGCTCGAGGTCGACGTGCCGGGGCGGCGTCGCGTCGTGGCGGTGAGCCGCTTCGGCGTCCCACGTGTGCCCGACAAGGACCTGACGGTGCAAGAGGGCGACATCCTCCACATCTCGGTGGTGCGGGCGGACTGCGCGGACCTCGGCGAGCAGGTCAAGACCGTGGGACGGCCGGAGTGAACGAGAAGAGGATCCGCATCGCGATCGCGGGGGCCGGGAACGTCGGCAGCTACGTGGCCAGCGACCTCAAGGGCAAGGGCCACGACATCGTGATGATCGAGCAGAACAACGAGCTCATCGAGTCGTTGAAGGACGACCTCGAGGTGAGCTGGGTGAACGGCGACGCGTGCGAGCTGCACACGCTCGACGCCGCGGTCCTGTCGTCGTGCGAGGTCGTGGTCGCCGCGACGGGGGACGACGAGGACAACCTCGTGATCTCGCTGCTGGCGAAGCAGGAGTTCGCGGTGCCGCGGGTCGTCGCCCGGGTGAACCACCCCGACAACGAGTGGCTGTTCACCGAGTCCTGGGGCGTCGACGTCGCCGTCAGCACACCGCACCTGCTCGCGTCGCTGGTCGAGGAGGCCGTCTCCGTGGGCGACCTCGTGCGGCTGCTGAACCTCGAGCAGGGCAAGGTCGCGTTGCTCGAGGTCACGCTCGCGCCGACGTCACCTGCCGCCGGCAAGACCGTGGGCGACCTGAAGATGCCGCCGGACTGCACGCTCGTCGCGATCGTGCGCGAGCGCCACGTGATCGCTCCGAAGCCCGAGACGCCGTTGCAGGCAGGCGACGAGGTGCTCGCCCTTTCGTCGCCGGCGGCGGAGGGCGACCTCACCCGCGCGCTTACCGGCGGAGGCTAGATGGAGCGCGACGCCGCGCTCGACATAGTCCGCAAGTACGTCCACACCGATGTGACGTTCCGGCACCTCGTGTCGGTAGAGGGCGTGATGCGCGGGCTGGCCCGCCACTTCGCGGAGGACGCTCACCGCTGGGGCCTCGCGGGGCTGTTCCACGACCTGGACATGGACGAGACGCACGGTGACGAGGAGCGCCACACGCAGCTGACGATCGAGTGGCTGCGCGCCGAGGGCTTCGACGACGAGCAGATCCTCAACGCGATTCTGGGCCACAAGTACGAGGCGAACCAGACCGACACGATGTCGAAGGCGATAGTGCACGCGGACGGCGTCGCCGGGTTGCTCGTCGCCTGCGCGCTCGTGCGCCCCGAGAAGGCGCAGGGGATGAAGGTGTCGTCGGTCAAGAAGAAGCTGAAGGAGAAGTCGTTCGCGCCCGGCGTCGAGCGGGACAAGATCCGCGGCGTCGAGGAGAAGATCGGGATCCCCATGGACGAGTTCATCCAGATCTCGATCGGGGGCCTGCAAGAGGTAGCGCCGGAGATAGGCCTGGCCCCGGGGGCCTGACAATTCTCTGTCCCTTGAGCCCCGCTGAGCGAAGGCCCCGGCACAAAGAATGAGCCCGCCGGGATTTGTCTCCCATCAGACCGTGCATCCGTTCGTGATGTGGGGCGGCTCAGACCGCGGCTGCAGCGACACCCAGATTTCCAGGCGTAGCTCCTACTAACGCCACGCGTGAGGACGCCGCCCTAGACGGGCAGAAGCGTCGCGCGGTCTGTTCATCCCGTTACCTGCCCAGCCGAGTGGCGGCGGACGGCGTCTCGATGACCGGAGCCGGATCCAAGTCGGCCGACCCCTTCTTATGGCTGGCCCGACAGCGTCCCGGGTGGAACGGACTCCGAAAAACGTCTTCCGGAAGGTTGGTAAGGAGGCGGCCACATCCGTTCCACAGTCGACGCGTTCAGAGACCCGTGGACGTCACCACGACGTTTCTCACATACGGCACCGTATAGAGG
>DASZDG010000118.1:0-3074 GCA_035942255.1 Actinomycetota bacterium
CTGGTAGTCCATCCACGCGCCGAACATCTCGTTCGTCCCCGACCCCTGGACGGTGCGGATGCTGCCGCCGACCGCCCACTCGCCGGGCTGCGCCCACGCCTCGACGGCCTCGAAGCCGAACTCGTCCTTGTCCGGAGGGAAGAACAGCCACGGCGGGACGTCGTACAGCGTCTCCTCGACGAGCCACCCCGCGTCCCCGCACTCGGGGCCGAAGGCCGTCGTGGGCTCGTACTCGTCGTCGGGCCCGTACATGCACACGTCCTCGCGCACATAGACCTGCGAGTCGGACCTCACGTGCGAGCGCACCGCGACGAGCCCCTCCGAGCGCAGCGTCGACTCGCCCGCGAACGTGTGGAGGGCCGGGCCGGCGCTGTTGACGCGCGGAAGGTCCACGAGCTTGTACGGCACCGCGACGTCCAGCGAGAAGGTCGCCGTGCCGTCGACGCCGGGGAAGGCGATCTCCGCGCGGACGGGGGCGCCGTCGGCGATCACGTACAGCCGGTAGAGCCCGGCGGGCAGGACGTACTCGCCGCTCTCGAAATCCGCCTCCTCGAACGGCCCCCAGGGCCCGATCCGGTCCGAGGGCTCGTACCCGTTGCCGTCGCCGTGCGTGCTGACGAGCATGATCGGCTCGCCGCGGGTCGGCACCTCCTGGCGCAGCGCGACGCCGTACAGCCGGCCCGAGCCGCTGAGGCGCAGCCCGAGGCCGTACTCCTCGTCGAGCGGGACCTTGACGGGCTGCGCGAGGCGCACGAACGCGAACCCGGTGCGGTTGCCCTCGATCACCGTCGTGCCGGCGGCCGCAGGCCAGTCCGCCCTCGCGGATCCGGCGGCGCCGAGCAGTGCGGCGCACGTGGCGAGCAGGACGAGCAGGGCGCGCATACCGACGGGAACGCGCCACAAAGGGTTTTCTTGCGGTCAGGCGGCGTGGATCAGCCGCCGCCGTAGTCCTCGCGCTCGACGTGCGGGAACTTCCTCAGGCCGCCGCCGAACTGGTACGGGGCCTGCGTGTAGCACGAAGGGCTCGACGAGTTGTCCGGCTTGTCGCCCTCGCCGGCCGTCGTGTTCTTGCAGTCGTACGCGTCGATGATCCCGCGCGCGCCGCGCTCCGGGCCGACGAGCGACAGCGGATTGATGTACGTGTTGCCGCGGTTGCCCTCGAGGCGATCGCGGTGCACGGAGGCGGTCTCGGCGCCGGTCGGGCCGAACTGGCGCAGGTAGTGGCCGGTGGCCTGCGGGTCGCGCGACGTCGTCTTCGCGTGCGTCGCCACGCCGAGGTTGGCGAAGATGTCGCTGACCGTGTGCTGGTGCTCGCCGAGCCAGGCGAGGACCGGGTTGAGCTCCGACAGCCACGGGCCGAGCTCGCCGAGCACCGGTCGCAGGCCCTCGAAGATCTCGCGCTGCGCGGGCAGCGCCTCCTTGCCCGCCTCGATCAGCGGGTCGAGGTTGCGGAAGAGCGTCTTGAGGTCGGGGGAGAGGTCGCGCAGCGCGATCAGCGTCGGGCGCAGGTCGTCCATCGCCGGGCGCAGGTCGCGCACGAGCGGGCGGGTGTCGCGGGCGAAGCGCTCGAGCCGCGCGTACGTGAGCCGCGACTCCTCGAGGAACGTCGGGAAGATGTTCCACACCTCGGCCCAGTCCTCGCGCTCGGACTGGATCGCGGTGAAGACCGTGTCGCTGTTCTCGATCAGCCGCCGCAGCTGCTGCTCGCGCTCGGTCAGCGCCCCGAAGACGACGCCGGTGTTCCTGACGAGCGCGCCCAGCGACTGGCGGTTCTCGTCGAGGACCTCGAACAGGTCGGCGCCCGACTCGACGAACTCGGGCAGGTTGCCGATCGTGTCGTTGAGCTCGTCGCCGCGGTTGTCGATCGCCTTCGAGACGCCCTGCTGCCACGTCCGGTACGCCTTGCGCGTGTAGGGGTCGAGCGTGTTGAGGATCTCGTCGAGCCCGACGAGGTCGCCGACGTTGCGCTCGTCGAGCACGCCCCCGTCGGCCACGCGGCAGCCGGTCTTCGACCCGAGCGTCAGCTCGACGTACGTCTGGCCCAGGATCGTCTTGTTGCGGATCTGCGCCTTGGCCGCGCAGCTGAGCGGCGCGTACTTGCGGTCGATCGACAGCGTGGCGACGACGTGGTCGCCTGCGGGCGCGCGGTCGACCTTGACGACCTTGCCGATCTCCACGCCGGCGACGCGGACGTCGGACTGCGTCGCGAGCTGCGAGACCTCGCTGAAGGCGATCTTGAACTCGTAGCCCTTCGGCTTCAGCGGGGTCGGGCCGCCGAACGCGAGCCAGAGGAACATCAGCAGCCCGAAGCACGACAGCGCGAAGAACACCATCGTGGCGAGGCGGCCGAGGGTCGGGGCCTGCTTCTGCATCTAGCGCGCGCCCGCCTTCCGCGCCTTCGCCGCGCGCTCGCGCGCCTTGATGATCCACGGCGGGTCGGCGCCGCCGTGCGTGCGCCGGTACTGGTAGGTCTTGCGCGCGATCGCGCGGCCCTCGCGCGTCTTCGGGAGCGGCGGCAGCTCGCCGGTGATCGGGATCTGGTCGAGGAGCGCAGCGACGCCGCCGGTGCCCTCCGCGTTGCCGCACACCAGCGGGTCGGTCAGGGCGCCGGTGAGGCCGAGCAGCGCCTCGAGCTCCTCGCTCGCGCCGAGCGTGTTCTCGATGATCGCGCAGGTGCCGCCGAAGGTGATCGGGCGGCCCGGGCCGTGCGCGTCGAGCGAGCGGAAGAGGTTGTTGACCTGGTGGATCAGCCAGCCGGTGTAGAAGAGGTAGCCCTCCTCGCGGCCCGCGACGTCCGGCCCCTCCTTGCCCCGCGGGTTGTACGCGAGCATGTTGTAGAAGTGGTTGATGACCCGGAACGTCCGGCGCAGGCCGGGCGAGCCGTCGGCCAGGTCGCGTGCCGCGGGGGCCAGGTCGCGCACCAGCGGCCGGGCCTCGCGCACGAACGGCCGGATGTCGTCGCGGATCCGGGGCGCGGCGTCGAGCGCGAACGGCGTCGTGCGCCGGTTGGCGTCGCGCAGCGCCACCACGGCCGGGCGGAACGCGTTCGCGGCCGGCCCGAGCACGTTCGCGAG
>DASZDG010000119.1:0-2421 GCA_035942255.1 Actinomycetota bacterium
CCCGGGGCGGAGCCGCCGCCGGTGCCGCCCGAGCCGGCCGGCGGCGTGGGCTGCGGCGCGCGTGCCTTGATCCAGTCGTGGAGCTTCGTGTCGCCGACGCGCGCGAAGACGCCGTACGACTGCGGGTAGCCGCAGCCGAACCCGCGCGAGACGACGCCCGCCTGCACCAGCGCGCCGGTGGCGTCCGGCACGACGAGCGGGCCGCCGGAGTCGCCCTGGCACGCGTCGCGGCCGCCGTCCGGCTCCCCCGCGCAGACATCGACGTCCGCGTAGAAGTCGCCGCGCACGGGGTCGTCGGCGAAGTACGCCTCGTCGCACGTCGCGTCGTCGACCATCGGCATCTGGACCTCCTGGAGCATGTCCACGTCGGTCACGATGTCGCCGAAGAACGTGCCGCCCCAGCCGGTGACCGTCGCCTCCCGGCCCGGCGCCCACAGCGGCTTCTCCGTCGCCGGCGACGCCAGGCGCACCGGCCTGCCCTTCGCCGACGCCTGCCTGAGCGTCACGATCGCGACGTCGCCCTTGTACTCCGCGAGGTACTGGGGGTAGACCTCGACCGAGGCCGCGCCGATGGTCTCGCCGGCGGCGCGGTCGGAGCGCCGGGGCGTCCCGATGAGGAAGCGCAGCGAGCTCGGGGGGGTCACCTTCCCGTCCTCCTCCAGCACGCAGTGCGCGGCGGTGAGGATCTTGTCGGGCGCGACGAGGCTGGCGCCGCAGACGAAGACGAACTCGGTCGGGGCGCCGGGCTCGTCCCACTCGACGGCGGCCATGTACGGGTACGGCCGCGACGCGTCCTGTCCGCCCACGACCGCCTGCGCGCTCGCGGGCAGCGCGAGCACGGCGACGAGCACGGCGAGGCAGAGGCGGCGCATCCCCGTCCAAGGTACCCCGCCGTCAGCGCTTGCGAACCAGTGCCCGGGGGAAGGCGGCGCATATGGCCACGACCACCGTCTCGAGCTTCGCGAAGGCCCTCGTGCTCGGGGAGATCCACGAGGACCTCGTGTTCCCGTACCCGATCCCCCGCGGGGAGGAGGCCACGAAGGTCCGCGGGCTGATCCAGGGCTTCCGCGCCTACGCCGAGGAGAACGTCGACTCGCAGCAGATCGACGAGTCGGGCGAGATCCCCGACCAGGTCTACCGCGACCTCGGCGACCTCGGGCTCATGGGCCTGTACGTGCCGGAGGAGTACGGCGGGCAGGGCCTCTCGCAGACGGGCTACGCGCGCGTCTTCGAGGCGATCGGCCAGATCGACGGCTCGCTCACGATCGGGATGGGCGTGCACCAGTCGATCGGGCTGAAGGGCATCGCGATGTTCGGCAACGACGAGCAGAAGGCGCGCTGCCTGCCCGAGCTCGCGACCGGGCGCAAGCTCGCGGGCTTCGCGCTGACCGAGCCGAACGCCGGGTCCGACGCCTACAACCTCGAGTCGCGCGCGGTGCGGCAGGCGGACGGGTCGTGGGTGCTCAACGGCGAGAAGCGCTGGATCGGCAACGGCTGCCGCGGCGACGTGCTGTGCACGTTCGCGCGGGCGGAGGTCGACGGGAAGGACCGGCACATCGCGCTCATCCTCGAGAAGGGGATGGAGGGGCTCGACCAGTCCGGCCCGCGGTACCGCACGCTCGGGCTGCACGGCAACCACCTGTGCCCGGTGCGGTTCAACGACGTGCGGGTGCCGCCGGAGAACGTCCTCGGCGAGCCCGGCGAGGGCTTCAAGATCGCGATGTCGGTCCTCACGAACGGGCGCATCGGGCTGGGGACGGGGTCGGTCGGACTCGCCAAGCGGCTGCTCGACCTCGCCATCGACCACGTCTCCGAGCGCCGGCAGTTCGGCAAGCCGCTCGCGGACTTCGACCTCGTCGAGGACAAGATCGCGTGGATGGTCTCGCACCTCTTCGGCCTCGAGTCGATGGCGTACCTGACGACGGGGCTGATCGACAACGGCATCGAGGACTACTCGCTCGAGTCGGCGATGGCGAAGGTCGCGGGGACCGAGTTCGTCTGGTACCAGGCCAACCGGGCGTTCCAGCTCGCGGGCGGCTCGGCGTACATGCACGGCTCGCCGTACGAGCGGATCCTGCGCGACATCCGCATCTTCCCGATCTTCTAGGGCGCCAACGACGTGCTGCGCTCGTACGTCGCGCTGACGGCGCTGAAGCCGCTCGGCGAGCAGCTCTCGGGGCTGGGGGAGCTCGGGCTGAGCGACCCGATCGGCTCGATCGGGATCATCGCCGAGTACGCGTTCGACCGCGTGCGCCGTGAGGTGCGCCCGGACTCGCTGTCGCTCGCGCACCCGACGCTGAGCGACCTGGCGTCGCCGGTGGGCGACCAGGTCAAGCGGTTCCGCGACTCCGGGGAGTCGCTGCTGCGGCGCCACGGGAAGGGCGTGATCGACCAGGGCCTCGCGCACAAGCGGCTCGCGGA
>DASZDG010000120.1:0-3117 GCA_035942255.1 Actinomycetota bacterium
AGCGGGTGTGGACCTGGATGTTCCCGCCCACGATCGGGTTGTCCTCCGGGCCGGAGACGTACGCGGTCGTGATGATCTGGTACGTGTCCGGACCGGCCGGGCGGCTGCCCGGCTCGCCTCCGTCGCGCAGGCGGATGCGGAACGGGACCGGCCCGTTGCCGTTGACCTCGCCGAGCCCGTAGATGTCCGCCCGGCCGTCCTCGCCGCACACGATCGCGACGATCTCGATCGAGTGGAAGTTGACCGGCATGACCGGGCTGTGGTCGTGGTACTCGAGCTCCCCGCGCTCCGGTGCGCCGGGGCTCACGCTCGCGTTGCCGCCGAACGTCCCCTTGTCGCCGGTCAGCGTCGTGATCCAGCCGCCCTCGGTGATCCTGATCTCGCAGAACGGCGTGGACGGCGGGAAGATCCAGTTCTTCTCCGCCGTGTCGGCCGGCTCGTCGGCGTCCCTGGTCCCGTTCGGGCGCGCGGTCCCGTCCGGATCGAAGTCCGCGAACGCGGTGATCGTGTCGCTGCCGGGCAGGTCCGGACCGGTGTAGCAGTGCTGGGCGTTGCCGCCCTCGTCGGTCTGGTCGCTGCCGTCCTCGTCGGGCGGCTGCGCGTCCTGCTCGGAGGCGCCCTCGACGTCGAAGACGATGGTCTCGTCAGGCGTCGGGTTGCCGAACTGGTCGCGCACCTCGGCCTTGACGCAGTGCTGCGTCCCGACCTCGTTCGTCGACGTCTTCGGGGTCAGGACCACGCTCGCGGGGTCTCCGGGATGCCACGTCTTCGTGGCGTCGTCGAACGGCTCGCCCGGGTCCTGCTCGTTGTCCTCCTCGACCGAGTCGGCCCACGCGTGGATCGCGTCCTGGCCGACCTGCGTGCTCGTGTAGCAGTACTCCGCCACGCCGCCGATGTTGGTGCGCACCGTCGCCTGCTTCTCCGTCGTCCCCGTCACCACGAACCGGACGGGCTCGTCGGGGTTCGGGTTCAGGAAGATGTCCGTGACCGCCGCCTGCACGCAGTGCTGGTCGCCGACCACGTTCTCGTCCTCCTTCGGCGTGAGCGTCAGGATCGCCGGCTCGAGCGGCAGCCACAGCTTGCTCGCCGTGTCCGCAGCCGTCTCCGTGGCGTCCTGCGTCTGGTCGTCGTCCTCGTCGGCGTAGGCGAGGATCGCGTCCGGTCCGGCGGTCGTCCCGCCGTGGTAGCAGAACCGGGCCTGGCCGCCGGCGTCGGTGACGTCGGCGCCTGCCGTCGTGTTGACGCCGGTCACCTCGAACCGGACGGTCTCGTTCGGCGTCAGGTTCCCGAACGCGTCGCGGACGGTCGCGCGGACGCAGTGCTGCTCCTGGATGCGGTTCTCGGCGACCTTCGGCTCGAGGACGAGCGTCGCCGGATCGCCCGGCGTCCACGTCTTCTCGCCGACGTCGAAGGGCTCGAGCGCATCGCGCGTGCCCTGGTTGTCCTCGTCGTGGTGGGCCGTGATGACGTCGGCACCCGCCGTGGTGCTCGAGTAGCAGAACTCCGCGACGCCGAGCTCGTCGGTCTCGTCCGCGCCCGTCCGGTCGACGGTGCCGGTCACGACGAAGCGCACGCGCTCGTCGGGGATCGGGTTGCCGAACACGTCGCGCACCGTCGCGGTGAGGCAGTGCTGCGTGCCGACCGGGTTCGTGTCGACCTTCGGGTCCAGGACGACGGTGTTGACGGCGGCCGGCGCCCACGTCTTGGTGGCGTCGTCGGACGGCTCGGTGCCGAGGTCCTCCACCCCGTCGCGGTCGTTGTCGGCGTACGCGTGGATGGTGTCCACTCCGACCGTCTCCGGCCCGGTGTAGCAGTGCTTCGCCTCACCGTCCTGGTTCGTGGTGACCGAGCCGTCCTCGTCCGTCGGCTGGCCGTCGCTCTCCGACGCGCCCTCGACGTCGAAGCGCACGACCACGTTCGCGGCGGGCCCGCCGGTGTCGGTCTTCGCGGTGGCGGTCACGCAGTGCTGGGTGGCGACCTGGTTGACCGCGGCGTCCGGGGTCAGCGTGAGCGTCTTGGCCTGGCCGGGGCACGCGTTCGGGTCGCCGAGGGTGATCACGCGGATCTGGTCGTAGTCGGCGGCGGCGACGTGCAGGCGGAACCGGATGCGGTTCGCAGACGTGTTGATCTGGAGCTCGTCGAACACCGTCGAGAGCTCGAGCCCGCGGACCGGTTCGGCGCCGTACGTCGTTCCCGGCGCGAGGCCGGGGTCGGCGTCGCTCGCGATGAGGCGCGGTGCGGTGACGATGATCCCGATGATCGGGGAGGCGAACGAGACCTCGGTCGCGCCGGGGCCGGTGAGGCCGCCGTAGACCCATGTGGTGGTGCCGGGGCCGTCGGCGTGGATGAGGTGGCTGTCGATGCACGTCCCGGCGGGGATCGTCCCCGCCCGCAGGTCGTCGAAGCCGTCGATGTTCCCGCCGCGGGGGGTCGGGCAGGTCACGAACGCCGACGTCGCCATCGTGCAGTTGTCGAGCGCGATCGGCGCCTTCGTCGTGTAGTCCTGCTCCTCGTCGAAGGCGTGCGCGCCGAAGGGCCCGGGTCCGGGACCGGCGTCCGGGTGCTGGTGCTGGTTCATCGCGACGTTGCTCGGCGACGGATGGCCGAGCGTCGAGCGGTGCACCTCGCCGCTGGCCGCGGTGATCGATGCGACCGCGATGCCGGTGACGGCGATCCCGAGCAGCGCTACGACGAGCGCTGCGGCGACCCTTCTGTACATGGTTCCCCCCCGGAGCAAGCCGACCCGGACCCCGCCCCCCGCCGGGTCCTCCGATGAGCCGGCTTCAGCTCAGCGGGCTTTCTACCAGTGCGGGATCCTCGCTGCGCCGGCAGCCGCCGGCGTGTCCCGTGCCGCGCCGATCCGCGCGCTACGGGAAGTCACCCGCCGCGCGTCAGCGCCCAGGCGGCGCGCGCTCGCTCGCGCAGGGCGCGGCGGGCGTAGTGGTAGCGGTAGGCGAGGTTGGGGCGCGGCGGATCCGCGACCTGGGAGGGCAGCCGCTGCGCTCCCAGCGCCCGGGCGGCGCGGTCGGCGATCTCGACCTGGCCGGTCGCGGTCGCGTGGACGCGGTCCGCCCACACCCATGCCGCGCCCGTGAAGGCGCGAAGGTCGACGACGAC
>DASZDG010000121.1:0-7840 GCA_035942255.1 Actinomycetota bacterium
CGCTTCCTCGAGGATCGAGGCTTCATCGAAGTCGAGACGCCGCTGCTGCAGCCGATCGCGGGGGGCGCGGTCGCCCGGCCCTTCATCACGCACCACAACGCGCTGGACATCGACCTCTATCTCCGCATCGCCCCCGAGCTGTATCTCAAGCGTCTATTGATCGGTGGGCTCGAAAGGGTCTACGAGCTCAACCGCAGTTTCCGCAACGAGGGAGTGTCGACGCGCCACAACCCCGAGTTCACGATGCTCGAGGCCTACGAGGCGTACGTGGACTACGACCACACGATGACGCTCGTCGAGGCGCTCGTGCGGGCGATCGCGGAGGCGGTCTGCGGGGGCCTCGAGATCGAGACACCCGGCGGCACGCTCGACCTCGCCGCTCCGTTCGCGCGCAAGACGATGTTCGAGGTGATCGAGGAGCGCACCGGAACGTCTCTCCTCGACGCGTGGGCCGGGGGAGATGCGGAGACGATCGCAACCTTCGCACGTGATTCGGGCGTCTCTGTGAGAGACGGCTGGGCCCCCGGCAAGGTGGTGTCCGAGATCTTCGAGGAGCTCGTGGAGAAGACGTTGTTCGAGCCGACGTTCGTGGTGGGGTACCCGAAGGAGGTCTCGCCCCTCGCGAAGGACCACCGCTCGATCCCCGGGTTCACAGAGCAGGCCGATCTGATCCTTGGCGGAGTCGAGATCGCGCCGATCTACTCCGAGCTCAACGACCCCGACGAGCAGAGACGGCGTTTCCAGCAGCAGGCGACTGCCCGGGCCGCGGGCGACGAGGAGGGGATGGTGCCGGACGAGGACTTCCTCGAGGCGCTCGCCTACGGCATGCCGCCGGCGGGCGGCTTCGGGCTCGGCCTCGACCGTCTCCTGACGTTGTTGCTCAACGCCGGCTCGATCCGCGAGGTGATCATGTTCCCGACGTTGAAGCCCGGCCCCTGAGGTGCGCGGCAGGCTGATCGGGGTCGCGCTCGCGGCCGCGGTCGCGCTCGTCGCGTGCGACTCGACGTCGCCGGACGACCGCCCGTCGCTCCGGCGTCCCGTGAGCTCGCCCGCGGGCGAGGACACGACGATCGTCGGGCTGGTCGCGACGATGACGGGTCCCGACGCGTGGCGCGGCGAGGACGCTTTCGAGGGAGCCGACCTCGCGGTCCACGAGCTGAACCGCGGCACGGGGCGGGACTACGAGCTGGTGACGTTGGACGACGAGGGTGATCCCGTGCGCGCGGCGGAGCTCGTCATGCGTCTCGCGGCATCCGACCGTACGGCGGGCGTCGTGTTCGCCGGGCCCCCGGAGGCGCTCCCGTCGGCCGAGGCCGCCCTGGAGGAGAGCGGGATCCCCGCGCTCCTGTGCTACGGCGACCTCTACAGTGCGCGGCTCCTGCGCCCGAACCTGTTCCAGGTATCGCCGCCGTACCTGTGGCAGGCGCGCCGCATCGCCGCGTACCTGTACCGCGACCGTAGGTACGCGCGGGTCGGTCTGCTCCTCCCGAAGAGCCTGGGCGGGCAGACCGCGCGGCAGTCTTTCGCCGACGCGTCGCAGCCCTTCCGCCGCCGCGCGGCCGCAGTGCAGACGTACGAGCCCGGCGCCGACACGCTCCGTCCCCAGCTCCGCGCGCTCGAGCGAGCGCGCGTGCAGGCGATCGTCGTAGACGGCGGCCAACAGGCTTTCGCAACCGCGCTGCGCGAGCTGAACGCCATGAACGCGGGATACGTCTCGACGAGGGTGGCGCGCAAGGCGCGGCCCTGGCGGCCGCAGGTCGCGGGATTCGACCTCGCTATGGGGCCGGAGATCCCCGCGGGACACGCGCCGCCGGGCACGGTGGTCAGCGACGACTACGCCCGCGGCGCGCACTACCTCCCGATCCCGAGCTTCAAGGCGTTCCGGGCCGCGTTCGACGACTGGTGGGGCGAGCCGCCGCTGGGTTGGGAGCGCCGGGCCTACGAGGCTACGCGCGTGATCGGGTGGGCGGTGAACCGGGCGGTCGACGACGAGACCTCCGTCGCGGAGGCGCTGGCGGACCTGAGCGGGCGCCGGTTCGGCGGGCTCGACGTCGTGCTCGGCCCCGACGACCACACGACGGTCAACCAGCCCTACGTCGGCCTCTGGGTGGTGCCCCGGCCGGGCGCCCGGGTGCCGGAGAGGGAGCGCCTGCCGAAGATCCTCCCGTGGGTCCCGCTCGCCCGCGGGTTCTCGATCGACGGCGAGACCACCGACGTCGCCGCGCGGGACTGGAGACACCTATTCCGCGGCGCCCCCCCGGTCCGGTCTCCCGCGCCGAAGAACGTTCGGTGGCGGTTCGGCGTCACGACCTCACGATCCGACCCCGTCCATTAGCTACGTGTCAGGATTCGCTTACTAGGGGTATCCCAGACGCCGATGGGGTGGGAGAGGGAACTTTTCCTCCCCGGACGTTGTTCCTAGTGAGTGCCCGACTGGCCACGCCGGCAGGCGGGTAAGAACGGGGGCCTCCGTATAATCGGAGGTCGGAGCAAGACAAAGGAGGCTGGGCCCAGTGTTCGAGAGATTCACAGACAGGGCCCGCAGGGTGGTCGTCCTCGCTCAGGAAGAGGCGAGGCTCCTCAACCACAACTACATCGGCACCGAGCACATCCTGCTCGGGCTGATCCATGAAGGCGAGGGCGTCGCCGCTAAGGCGCTCGAATCACTGGGGATCTCGTTGGACAAGGTCCGCCAGCAGGTTGAAGAGATCATCGGAGCGGGTCAATCGCCCCCGTCGGGGCACATCCCATTCACCCCCCGGGCCAAGAAGGTGCTCGAGCTCTCGCTGCGCGAAGCGTTGCAGCTGGGGCACAACTACATCGGTACCGAGCACATCCTGCTCGGCCTCATCCGCGAGGGCGAGGGCGTCGCGGCACAGGTGCTCGTCAAGCTCGGCGCGGACCTCAACAAGGTCCGCCAGCAGGTCATCCAGCTCCTCTCCGGCTACGCCGGGGCGAAGGAGAGCTCGGGCGGGACCGGCGCGACCGGTGAGCAGCCGCAGGGCTCGCTCGTCCTCGACCAGTTCGGCCGCAACCTCACGCAGCTCGCGCGGGAGAACAAGCTCGACCCCGTCATCGGGCGCGCGAAGGAGATCGAGCGCGTGATGCAGGTGCTCTCGCGGAGGACGAAGAACAACCCCGTCCTCATCGGCGAGCCCGGCGTCGGCAAGACCGCGATCGTCGAGGGCCTCGCGCAGAACATCGTCAAGGGCGAGGTCCCCGAGACCATCACCGGAAAGCAGCTGTACACGCTCGACCTCGGTGCGCTCGTCGCAGGGTCCCGCTACCGCGGCGACTTCGAGGAGCGGCTGAAGAAGGTCCTGAAGGAGATCAAGACCCGCGGCGACATCATCCTGTTCATCGACGAGCTGCACACGCTCGTCGGCGCAGGTGCGGCCGAGGGCGCGATCGACGCGGCGAGCATCCTGAAGCCGATGCTCGCCCGCGGTGAGCTCCAGACGATCGGCGCGACGACGCTCGACGAGTACCGCAAGCACCTCGAGAAGGACGCGGCCCTCGAGCGACGGTTTCAGCCGATCAAGGTCCCCGAGCCGACCGTCGCGCACACGATCGACATCCTGAAGGGGCTCCGCGACCGCTACGAGGCGCACCACCGGGTGCACATCACCGACCAGGGCCTCGTCGCGGCGGCGAACCTCGCCGACCGCTACATCTCCGACCGCTTCCTGCCCGACAAGGCGATCGACCTCATCGACGAGGCCGGCTCCCGCCTGCGCATCCGGCGGATGAGCGCGCCGCCCGACTACCGCGAGCTCGAAGAGCGCATCGCGGAGGTCCGCCGGTCGAAGGAGGACGCGATCGAGGCCCAGGACTTCGAGCGTGCCGCCGCCTTCCGCGATGACGAGAAGCGTCTGATCGCGGAGCGCTCCGAGAAGGAGACGTCGTGGCGTGCCGCCGAGGGCGAGGCCTTCGCCGAGGTCAACGAGGAGGAGATCGCCGAGGTCCTGTCGTCGTGGACCGGAATCCCCGTGATGTCGCTGACCGAGGAGGAGACCGCCAAGCTCCTGCGCATGGAGGAGGAGCTGCACCAGCGGATCGTCGGCCAGCACGACGCGATCGCCGCGGTGTCCCGCTCGATCCGCCGCACGAGGGCCGGGTTGAAGGACCCGAAGCGCCCGGCCGGATCGTTCATCTTCCTCGGCCCCTCCGGTGTCGGTAAGACCGAGACCGCGAAGACGCTCGCTGAGTTCCTCTTCGGCGACGAGGACGCGCTGATCCAGCTCGACATGTCCGAGTACATGGAGAAGCACACGGTGTCCCGCCTCGTCGGCTCGCCTCCGGGCTACGTCGGCTACGAGGAGGGCGGCCAGCTCACCGAAGCGGTGCGGCGCCGGCCCTACTCGGTCGTGCTGCTCGACGAGATCGAGAAGGCCCACCCCGACGTCTTCAACACGCTGCTGCAGATCCTCGAGGACGGTCGCCTGACGGACGCCCAGGGCAAGACGGTGGACTTCAAGAACACCGTGATCATCATGACGTCGAACCTCGGGACGCAGAACCTGCGCAAGCCCGCCATGGGCTTCGGGCAGGCGAGCGAGGAGCTGACCTACGAGAAGATGAAGGAGCGGGTCAACGAGGAGCTGAAGAAGGGCTTCCGGCCCGAGTTCCTCAACCGCATCGACGAGGTCATCGTCTTCCACGAGCTCTCGACCGACGAGGTCAAGTCGATCGTGGACCTGATGATCCGGCGTGTGAAGGAGCAGCTCGAGAGCCAGGACGTGGGCATCGAGCTCACGGAAGAGGCGAAGGTGCTCCTCTCGAAGCGGGGCTACGACCCCACGCTGGGGGCCCGGCCGCTGCGCCGGTCGATCCAGAGGCTGGTCGAGGACCCGATCTCCGAGAAGATCCTATGGAAGGAGTACGAGGCGGGCGACACGATCATCGTGGACGTCGGCCCGGGCGAGACCGGCGAGGAGACGATCGTCTTCAAGAAGGCCGAGCGGACCCCGGACCACCCGCCGATCGAGCTGGCGGGAGCCGGCGTGGCCGACGGCGAGGCCGAGGCCCTGCCGGACGCGTAGCTCCTACCTAGACCCAAGGCACGAAGCCCCGGTTCGCCGGGGCTTCGTCGCGTCCGGGGGGCCGCTGCGGTGGGGGTCCTGCACGCTCAGGCGCAACCTTTAAGCCTTCGCTTCCGCGGGCCCCCCGGCTCCGCTGGTCGAAGACCGGGGCGAATCGGGACAAAGCAGGAGAAGCAACGCGGCCTGCCGAAAGGCAGGAGTTGGAAGGTCACCAACACAAGGAGGTTCGACTTGAAGGTCCGCCGCGTGGCTTTGGCCGTGATGGCAGTTGCTTCGGTCGTGGTCTCGGCCCACGGCGCTTCGGCGCAGGATCAGACCACCGAGTGCACCTGGCCCACCCCGGCCCCCGCGATACACGTCAACGTCGTGGTGCCCGAGGACGCGACGTGCAACCTGTCGGACTCGACGGTCACCGGCAGCGTCTTCGTCAAGCCCGGGGGCGAGCTCTGCGCCGGCGAGGACGAGTGCGACTCGATGATGGCGCAGGACGAGGGTGGCGTCGTCATCAACGGCAACCTCCAGGCCGACGCCCCCCGCTGGATCGAGCTGCGCTCCAGCGAGATCGACAACAACGTCCAGATCGTCGGGACCCAGTCGTCGCCGGGCATGACGTCCATGCAGCCGAACGCGATCTGCGACGCCTCTCGCATCGGGGGCAACCTCAGCATCATCGAGAGCCTCGGCGACGCCCCCTGGCGCCTCGGCGAGGACGAGATGGACATGGGGATGATGAGCTACTGCGAGGACTCCGTCCTGATCGAGGGCAACACCGCGTTCAGCGGGAACGACGCCCTCATCGAGGTCTTCCGCAACCGGCCGCTCCCGGATCGCGGGTTCCTCGGCAACGTCTCGTTCACGGACAACACCGGCGGCGTCGAGGTCCACGACAACGACATCGAAGGTTCGCTCTTCTGCCGGGGCAACGAGCCGCCGGCGAACTCCAGCGGCAACGCTGCCGAGCGCTTCGAGGGCGAGTGCCAGGGCTAGCAGCGACGCTCGTTGAGTAATCCGTTACGCATGGCGACACGGGTTCCTCATCGAGACGCGAAAAGGGGCGGCCAACCGGCCGCCCCTTCCTCGTTGCCCTTCGTCTAGTAGTCGATCGTTCCCAGCGCTACTGCTTCGTCGGAGAACGTGAACGGCGGGACTATCGGGCTCGAGCCGGTGAACGTCGACTCGCCGCGCACGAAGATCCATCCGTGTGCGTCGGTGAAGCGTCCCGTGCCGCCCGTGACGTCGACGTACAGCGTCGACAGGTACGCGGCGTCGGCCCCCGGGCCGGCCGTCTCCTCACTGACGCACACGACCGACCGGTCGTCGTCGATGTTGCCGAAGATCTGGTCGCCGTTGGCGGCCGTGATCACGAGGCCGTTCGAGTCGTTGTCCTCGACGAACGCGCAGTCGCCGGCGGGGTGCTCCTGCTCGCCTTCGTGCCGCTCGTAGTCCTGCACGGCGTTGATGCTGTACGTGCCGTTCCCGATGTGGGTGCCCCGGATGGTCCCGGTGCCCGTCACGCTGCTCTCGCCCATGACCGGCGGCTGTGCGGTAGACGTCCCCGCCAGCACCGCGTCGAACGGGCGGAACTCCTGCGGCGCCGCCTGCGCGCCGATCAGCCCGTACGCCCCCACTGCCATAACTGCCACCAGGCTCACGCCCAGCTTCGCCCTTTGCCTCATCCCGGCCTCCCGCGCTCGACTTGCTAACGGCGGCGACCGTACCAATGCAAGCGCGCTTTGTCCAAAAAAACCCATTCGCCCGTTTCGCAGCGCCCCGGATCACGGCGCCGCTTTCTCAATGTGCGTACGGGGGCTGCCGATTACCTCGGTAACTCTCCGTCACCTGTGATCGGGGCGTTTCGTACCGAAAGGGGCTGTTCGCATTGCCGGTTGTGCCGGGCTCCCGCCGAGCGTTGTTCGGGGGCCGCGACCTTGCGACCGCATCCAGTTCACCGTTGTCCGGCGGTGGCTGCTTCGGCGCGTCCGGTATGGACCTCGGCACGCTCGTCCGCCAGGGGGCCGCGTTGCTCCTGGTGATCGCCCTGGTGCTCGTCGTCCTCCCGTCGTTCTCCCCCGCCGCCCAGGCCTCCGGGCTCCGGCTCTACCTCCACAACTACCCCACGCCCCCGTCGGGTGACACCGTCGCGGGACGGGCGCTGCCGATGGACGCGACCGCGCCCACGGCGACCACGCTGTACAGCTACAACGTCGACCAGTTCGACGGGAGGCAGGGGCGGTACGTCCACCGCGACTCCACGCAGGGACCGACCGAGGCGAACCTCGTCTACATGATCAACTGGGTCTTCCAGGCCCCCGAGGACATGGTCCTGAACGGCAACGCGACCGGAGGCATCTGGATCACCCACAAGGACGGCTGCGTCCACAGCGGGGTCTTCCACCTGTGGCTGAGGACGAAGAACAACGCGATGACGGACGCCGGGACCCTGCTCGCCTCCGGCACGGGGGCGGTAGCCCCTGGGGCGTCGCAGCCGTGCTGGTCGCTTGCGTCGGTCTCGATGCCGGTCGCGACGACGATCCCGGCGGGGACCTGGCTCGAGCTGAAGCTGACCGTCGACGACGCCGACCGCGACGCCGCGATGGTCGGTTACGACACCACGACGTTCGCGTCCTACCTCGACCTCCCGCTGGTCGTCCCGACGCCAACGCCCGAGCCGCCGACGCCGACTCCCGCGACCCCGACCCCGGAGCCCGCGACCCCGACGCCCGAGCCCGCCACCCCGACCCCGGAGCCGGCGACTCCCACCCCCGAGCCCGCCACGCCCACGCCCGAGCCCGCGACTC
>DASZDG010000122.1:0-3560 GCA_035942255.1 Actinomycetota bacterium
GCCCGGCGGGTACAGGCCCCGCACGCGGTAGGCGTACAGCCCCTTCTGGCGTCCCCTCACCGTGTACGTGCCCTCGAAGAACTGGCCGACGTCGGCGATCTGGTTGCTGCGGTCGACGGGCTTGAACGTGCCGCCCGCGATCTCCACGTCGTCGATGTACCAGCCGCACGGCTGGGTCGGCTCGCGAGCCTCGGCGCCCAGCTCGTAGACGAAGCGGACGAGGATCTTCTTGCCGGCGTAGTTCGTGAGGTCGGCGCCGCGCGGGCTCAGGCCGGTCAGGAGCGCGTTCGCGGGATCCGCCGGGGTGCAGGTGTCGGTCGTGCCCCCGACCTGATCGACGGTCTCCCAGGCCAGGTCGCCCTCCTTGGCCTCCGCCACCTGGACGTAGCCGCGGTCGTCGCTCTCGTTGAAGAACAGCGAGTTGTACGTCAGCGACATGCCGGCCTCCGGCGGCACGTCGAGCGGCTCCTTCACCGTGAGGATCGACTGGCCCTGCTGGAGCGTGGGCTTGAACTTGTCCGGCGGGACGCCCGTCCAGTAGCTGCGCGCGCCGCTCGCCCGCCGGTTCTGGCCGAACTTGCGCGTGCCGGAGTCGCTCGCCTGCCACGGCGCGATGTCGGCGTGCGTCGGCGTGCCGACGGTCCACTTCGCGTCGATCGGGCCCTCCGCGTCGTCGGCGAGGAGGCGCTTGTAGTCGACGGCCTCGAGGATCTGCCACCCCAGGAGGTTGCTGGGCGAGTCCTGGAGCGAGTACCCGATGTCGAACGTGCCGTCCTCGTCGCTCTCGGGCGCCTCGAGCGCCGGGATGGGCAGCGGAACCGCCGGCACGGCCTGCACGACGATCGGGACCTCCATCGTCGCCGTCTGGCCGTTGGCCGTGTTCGTCACGGTCAGCTTGGACTGGTACGTGCCCACCGCCGCGTAGCGGTGGTACGGGCTCCTGCCGGTGCCCGTGGTGCCGTCGCCGAAGTCCCAGTCGTACGTCAGGCCCTCGGTCGACGTGCCGCCGCCCGCCGTCTGCACGTGCGAGCCCGACGCGTCGAAGTGCACGGGCTCGTTGATGCCCGCCTCGTTGGGGAGCGCCTCGTAGTAGGCGGTCAGCGTGGCGGCCTCCCTGAGCGACGCGCCGCCCTGCGTCGGCTGGAGCATGCCCCAGGCCAGCAGGTGCGCGCACATCTCCATGCCCTTGATCCAGCCCTCGGCGAAGTCGCCCTGCGGAGCGCCCGCGTAGCGGTTCATGAGGTCGAGGTTGTCGTTCGGCGAGTGCAGGACCACCAGCGCGTCCGGGTTGCCGGGGTCGCCGAACGAGCTCGGGCCCGTGACCTCGGGACCCGGGTTGAAGAACGGGATGCCGCGGTCCTCGAAGTTCCGCCAGTCCGACGAGAAGAGGAAGGGGCGCGGCTTGCCGATCGTGACCGGCTTCGTCGACCCCGGAGCCCCGGAGGCGTCGATGTCGCCGCCCGCGGGAGGGGTGCCCTCCGCCGTCGAGATGAAGATCTCCGGCGAGTCGGGCAGCTGGCTCGTCAGCTCGTCGTCGAGGTGGTCGAAGACCTGCTCGACGAGCGGCGGAACCGTGTCGTTGAACGCGTTGATCCGGGCGTGGTACTTCGGATCGAGGTTCTCGGGGAGCACGAGGAGGACGCTCGCCGGCCCGGTGAGGGTGTCCTCGCCGCGAAGCGGGTTCGCGAGCTGGATGCCGAGCTGGGTGCGGTTGGCGCGGTTGCCGAAGCGGAACGCCGGATAGCCGCCCGCGCACGGGTCCGTGTTCCAGTAGCCACGGACCTTGTTCTCCTCGTCGCCCGGCGGGATCACGTTGTTCGCGTAGTGCTCGGACCCGAGCGTCCCGGACTCCTCGCCGTCCCACGGGATGAACTTCACCGTCGCCGTCGGACGGGCGTTCTTGGCGTCCCAGTAGTCGGCCATCAGCTTCGCGACGCGGATGATCTGGGCGTGGCCCTCCTGCGAGTCCCAGGCGGCGGCCGGGCCGTCGTTGGTCTTGTCGAAGTGCGCGCCGATGACGATCGTCTCGTCGGCGTCGGCGCCCGTGCCGGGCACGATCACGGCCGGGTTGATCGCCCGCCCGCCCATGGTGTTGTTGGCGAGCAGCGGAGGCTGGAACTGGTCGTCGGTCGGGTCCGACGGGTTGTGGAACTCGTAGCGCTTGGTGAACGCCCCGAACTTCCCGAGGATGCTCATCATCGTGCGCTCGTAGTACTCGATGTACTCGAGCTGGTGGTTGAAGCACTCGCCCGTGATCACCGGGTACCCCGCGGCCCCGCCGCGGGGGCGGTCCGAGCGGGGGTCGCCCGAGCACCGGCCGTGCTCGGGGTCGCCGCCGTCGGTGCCGTTGCCGAGCGGGTCGTCGGCGTGCTCGTCGCCCGCCCCGCGATACGGCATCGCGAGGATCTCGAAGACGTTCGTGTCGAACGCGTTGAACGTGCCGGAGGGGTTGAAGATCCCGTCCTCCATCTCGGCGCGGAGGAACTCGCCGGTCGCGTCGTCGGCCTGGTACGCGTTGGCCGCGGGGATCGGATCGCCCGGCTTGAAATGCCCGATCGGCTGGTAGGAGAGCGCGTTGATGTCGGGCGCGACCTCGACGGCGAGCGCAGGAGTCGCCGCTGTGGCGATGGAGGCGGCCGTGACCGCGGCCACGAGCAGGCGAATGAGCTTCATACGGGTGCCAACGCAGCCGCTGGAGCGAACTTGCGCGTGCCGGTCACTAGGATCCTCCGCCGTGTTCTCGAAGGTCCTGGTCGCCAACCGTGGCGAGATCGCCATCCGCATCATCCGCGCGCTCGACGAGCTGGGGATCGCCTCGGTGGCCGTGTACTCGGAGCTCGACCGGGACGCGCTGCACGTCAGGCGCGCGACCGAGTCCTACCTGCTCGGGCCCGCCGCGCCCTCCGAGAGCTACCTCAACGTCGACCGCATCTTGAGTGTTGTCCGCGAGTCGGGCGCCGAGGCGGTCCATCCCGGCTACGGCTTCCTCGCCGAGAACGCGCCGTTCGTGCAGCGCCTGGAGGACGAGGGCGTGACGTTCATCGGCCCCCCGGCCAGCGCGATCGAGGCGATGGGCTCGAAGACGCGCGCGCGCGAGCTGATGAAGGCGGCCGGCGTCCCGATCGTGCCGGGCACGACGGACGCGGTGCCGGACCTCGAGGCCGCGGCGAGGATCGCCAAGGACGACATCGGCTACCCGATCGCGGTCAAGGCGGCGGGCGGCGGCGGCGGCAAGGGCTTCCGCGTCGCGCTCTCCGAGGACGAGCTCCAGGCCGCCTTCGAGGGCGCCGCGCGCGAGGGCGAGAAGTTCTTCTCCGACCCCACGGTCTACCTCGAGCGCTACCTGCCCGACCCGCGCCACGTCGAGGTGCAGGTCCTGGCCGACGCGCACGGCGCCGTGATCCACCTGGGCGAGCGCGACTGCTCGGTGCAGCGCCGCCACCAGAAGCTCATCGAGGAGTCGCCGGCGCCCGCGGTCGACGCGGCGCTGCGCGAGCGCATCGGCAAGATCGCCACCGACGCCGCCCGCGCCGTCGACTACAAGGGCGCCGGCACGATCG
>DASZDG010000123.1:0-2752 GCA_035942255.1 Actinomycetota bacterium
GGCGTCGGCCGCCTCGAGGATCGAGTCGGCGGCGAACCGCGGCGGCACGAAGACCATCGCCGTGTTCGCGCCGGTCTTCTCGACCGCGTCGTGGAAGGTGTTGAAGACCGGGACGCCCTCGACGTCCTGGCCGCCCTTGCCGGGCGTGACGCCCGCGACGACGTCGGTGCCGTAGCGCCGGTTGTTCATCGCGTGGAACGTGCCCTCGCGGCCGGTGATGCCGGAGACGCAGAGCTTCGTGTCGTTGCCGACGACGATGCTCATCGCCGCGCCGCCTCGACGACCTTCGCGGCCGCCTCGTCCATCGTCTTGGCGACCTCGACGTTCGGCAGGTTCGCCTCGGCGAGGATCTGCCGGCCCTCGACGTCGTTCGTCCCGTCGAGGCGCACGACGAAGGGCACCGACGGCTTGATCTGCTCGAACGCCGCCACGAGCCCGCGCGCGACCTCGTCGCAGCGTGTGATCCCGCCGAAGATGTTGAAGAGGACGGCCTTGACGTTCGGGTTGGAGAGGATGACCTCGACGGCCGAGGTGATCGCCTCCGCCTTCGAGCCGCCGCCGGCGTCGAGGAAGTTCGCGGGCGAGCCGCCGGCCTGCGCCACGACGTCGAGCGTCGACATCACGAGCCCGGCGCCGTTGCCGAGGATGCCGATGTCGCCGTCGAGCTTCACGTACGTCAGGTCGCGCTCACGGGCCATCTTCTCCTGCGGGTCCTCGTCGCGGCCCTCGCGCAGCGCGGCGTTCTCCGGATGGCGATACAGCGCGTTGCCGTCGAGGGTCACCTTCGCGTCGAGCGCGGCGACCTTCCGGTCCTTGGTGACGATGAGCGGGTTGACCTCGACGAGCATCGCGTCCTCGCCGACGAACGCGTCGTAGAGCTTCGCGAGCAGCGCGCCGACGGGCCGCACGACGTCGGGGGCGACGCCGGCCTCGAAGGCGAGCCGGCGGCCGTGAAAATCCTGAAAGCCCAACAGGGGATCCACATGGAGGCGGGCGATCGCCTTGGGGTCGCGCTCCGCGACCTCCTCGATGTCCATCCCGCCCTGCGTCGAGAGCATGAAGAGGGGCGCCTTCGCGGAGCGGTCGAAGACGATCGACGCGTAGTACTCCTCGTCGATCTCGCTGGCCGCCTCGAGCCACACCTCGTGGACCGTGAAGCCGCGGATGTCCATCCCGAGGATGGCCTTCGCGTGCGCGCGCGCCTCCTCGCGGTCGTTGGCCACCTTGATGCCGCCCGCCTTGCCGCGCCCGCCGATGAGGACCTGCGCCTTGACGACGCACGGGTAGCCGACCGCGTCGGCCGCCGAGACGGCCTCGTCGACCGACCTGGCCGGGCGGCCGGTGGGCACGGGCACGCCGTGTCGGGCGAAGAGCTGCTTTCCCTGGTACTCGAGGAGGTCCATGAGCGGGCGGGGACGCTACCACGCGGCCTCCGTCCTAGAATCACCGCTCTTCATGGCGCTTCCCAAGAAAATCGAATGGGTCACCTTCGACGTGTACGGCACGTTGATCGACTGGGAGAAGGGGGTCGTGGAGGCCTTCGAGAAGGAGGCGAAGCGCGACGGGTTCCCCGTCGACCGCGACCAGGTCGTCTCGCTCTTCCACGAGGTCTCCCGCGACGTCGAGAGCGGCTCGTACGAGCTCTACGCGGAGGTCCTGCGCCGCAGCGCGATCGAGATGGCCAAGCGCCTGGAGTGGCCGCTCGAGCCGTCGCGCTCGAACTTCCTGCCCAACTCGGTGGAGCGGTGGGCGCCGTTCCGCGAGACGAACCCGCAGCTCAAGAAGTTCGTCAAGAAGTTCCAGACCGGCCTGATCTCGAACATCGACGACAAGCTGCTGGGCCAGACGCGCCGCCACATCCCGCACGACTTCGACCTCGTCGTCACCGCCCAGCAGGTCCGCTCCTACAAGCCCGACCCCGCGCACTTCAAGGAGTTCGCCCGCCGCATCGGCGGCAAGAAGGGCTGGGTGCACGTCGCGAACTCCTGGTACCACGACGTCGAGCCGTGCATGAAGGAGAAGGTCACCGTCGTCTGGGTCAACCGGCGCGGCGAGGAGATCGAGTCGGGGAAGAAGAAGCCGGACGCCGAGGTCAAGTCGCTGGCCGAGGCCTTCGAGCTGCTCGGGGGCTGACCCCGCCTGCGGATCTTCTCGGTCCACCCCTACGTGCTCGTCGCGACGAGCCGGGTGTGGCAGACGTCGTGCACCGTCGTCCGCTCGGGCGCCGAGGCCTTCCTGATCGACTCGCCGGTCTATCCGGACGAGCTCGAGGTCCTGCCCGCCGTGCTCGAGCAGGCGCAGTTCCCGCTCAGCGGGCTGCTCGTGACGCACGCGGACTGGGACCACCTGCTGGCGCGTCTCGCGTTCCCCGGCGCGGCGGTCGGCTGCGCGGAGACGAGCGCGGCGCGGCTGGCGGCCGAGCCGGGGGCGGCGGCGCGCGAGCTGCGCGCGTTCGACGCCGAGCACTACGTCGCGCGGCCGCGGCCGCTCTCGCTCGGCGAGGTCCAGGCCCTGCCGGTGCCCGGCAAGCTCGACGTCGGCGGCGAGGAGCTCGAGCTGCATCCCGCCGACGGCCACACGGCGGACGGGATGGCGATCTGGGTGCCGTGGGCGCGGGTGCTCGTGTGCGGCGACTACCTCTCGCCGGTGGAGCTGCCCACGATCTCGGAGGGCGGATCGCGGAGCGCTTACCTCGCCACGCTTGCCCGGCTCGAGCCGCTCGTCGAGCAGGCCGCCGCCGTCGGCCCCGGGC
>DASZDG010000124.1:0-1790 GCA_035942255.1 Actinomycetota bacterium
ATACGCGACCCCGAGGCGCTTGCGGTTCCGGCCGCCGAACGCCGGCGACGAGAGCTTGAACGTCCGCAGCACGCCGCACGTCGAGCGCCGGTAGTGCGGGCGGACGATCCGGAAGCGCCCCTTCGAGCGCTGGAGCGTCACCCGGCGGATGTCGTGGTCCTCGGCGGTGCCGGTCATGAAGCGGGCGAAGTAGAACCCGTTGGTCAGCCGGCGCCTGCTCCTGCCGTTCCACGCGAACGACCGCGTGCGCCCGGCGAAGCGCGCGACCCGTCGCGCCCTGAACACCCGCGTCCCGCGCGACGCCTGGAAGACGTCGATGCGTGCGGGCTGGCCCGTGAGTGTCGAGAAGTCGAAGGCCAGGCCGCGACCTCTCCTGGTCGCCTTCGCCGTGCGGAACTTCGGCGCGAACGGGCACGTCTCGACGCGCGGCGGCTGCGGCGGGTCGGTCCGCGGCGGGTCGCCGCCGGGGGGCGCCGGCGGGTTCGCACCCTTCGTCACGTCGACCACGCGGATGTTCGACGCCGGGCCCTCGTACTCGCCGCCCGGCGGGTACAGGCCCCGCACGCGGTAGGCGTACAGCCCCTTCTGGCGTCCCCTCACCGTGTACGTGCCCTCGAAGAACTGGCCGACGTCGGCGATCTGGTTGCTGCGGTCGACCGGCTTGAACGTGCCGCCCGCGATCTCGACGTCGTCGATGTACCAGCCGCAGGGCTGCGACGCCGCCGGGTTGGTCTCACCGGTCTGGTACACGAACCGAACGAAGATCCGCTTCCCCGCGTAGTTCGTGAGGTCGGCGCCGCGCGGCGCGAGCTCCTTCAGGAGCGTGTTCGCCGGATCGCTCGGGTTGCAGGTGTCGTTCTGACCGCCCATGAGATCCACGGTCTCCCAGTTCAGGTCGCCGTCCTTGGCCTCGGCCACCTGGACCATGCCCCGGTCGTCGCTCTCGTTGAGGAACAGCGAGTTGTAGGAGAGCGCCGAGCCCGCCTCCTGCGGGACCTGGAGCGGCTCCTTGAGCGTGAGGATCGACTCGCCCTGCTGGATGACGCCGGGCTTGAAGTTCTCCGTCGCCACGCCCGTCCAGTAGCTCCGCTCGCCGCTGGACGACACGTTCCCGCGGAACTTCTCGGTGTCGGAGTCGCTCGCCTGCCACGGCTCGATGTCGGCATGCGTCGGCTCGCTGGGGGTCCACTTCGTCTCGATCGGGCCCTCCGCGTCGTCGGCGAGGAGGCGCTTGTAGTCCGACGCCTCGAGGATCTGCCACCCCTGGAGGTTGCTCGGCGTGTCGCCGACCGAGTACCCGATGTCGAACGTCCCGTCCTCGTCGGTCTCGGGCGCCACGAGCGCCGGGATCGGCAGCGGGATGGCCGGCACCGCCTGCACGACGATCGGCACCTCCATCGTCGCCGTCTGGCCGTTCGCGGTGTTGGTGACCGTGAGCTTGGACTGGTAGGTGCCCTCCGCCGCGTAGCGGTGGTACGGGTCCTTGCCCGTGCCGGTCGTGCCGTCGCCGAAGTCCCAGTCGTACGTCAGGCCCTCGGTCGACGTGCCCCCGCCCGCCGTCTGCACGTGCGAGCCCGACGCGTCGAAGTGCACCGGCTCCATGACGCCGGCCTCGTTGGGCAGCGCCTCGTAGTACGCGGTGAGGGTGTCGGCCGCGCGAACCGTCGCGCCGCCCTGGCTCGGCTGGAGCATCCCCCACGCGAGCATGTGCGCGCACATCTCCATGCCCTTGACCCAGCCCTCGGCGACCTGGCCCTGCGGAGCGCCCGCGTACCGGTTCATCACGTCGA
>DASZDG010000125.1:0-86467 GCA_035942255.1 Actinomycetota bacterium
CGCCTACACCGTCCGGTATTGGGATTGCATGAAGGGCAGCTGCAGCAACGAGAAGTACAACCAGTGCCAGAACTGCACGAGCTGCAGCCGCGGGTGCCCGCAACCCGTGTGGGGGAACGGCACGTACATGTGCACGGCCGTCATCGTCACCAGCAACGTGTGCGGCCTCGGGTGCTCGACGTGAGCGCGCGTCTTGCCGCGGACGTCCCGGCCGGGAGTGACGCGGTCCACGCGCGGCTCGAGCTCCCTTCCCGCCGGGTCCGCGTCGCGCAGCTCATCGGGGCGGCGCTCGCCGGAGCGGCGGCGGCGTGGGCCGCTCCGGGGTGGATCACGCCGCTCCTGTTCGCCACCGCGATGCTCGCCGGCATCTCGAGCCTCTGGTCGCCCTGAGGCTATGCAATGGTGGGAACACTTCTCCCCATCGGGCATGGGGAACGCGAAGAAGGAAGGCGGGCCGGCGTGCTGTGGGCGCACGCGCTCGGCACCACGGTTGCCGGTGCGGCCGTCGGGCTCGCTCTCGTCACTGTGGGTGCCGTCGTGACGCGCCTCGCGATCGGGGGTGAGGCGACCGCGGCGACGATCGTCGCTGGGCTGGCGGCGTTGTACGGCGTCCGCGAAGCGGGGCTCTCCCGTCTCCGCGTGCCGTGCCGGTCGCGGCAGGTCGCGCAGAGCCGTGGCCGCCGCGACGCGCGGCCGCGGTTCGCCGCGTTCGTCTACGGCCTCGGACTAGGTGCGGGTTTCGTCACGTACATCCCCGTCGGAACGTTCCTGGTCGTCGCGGCGTGGGTGCTGCTGTCGCCCGGAGCGGCCGCGGTTGCGGCGATGGCCGCGTACGGCGCAGCTCGGGCCGTCCCCCTCTTCGTCATCGGTCCCGGGGCAGCGCGCGACCAGGCGTCCCTGACGGCTGTCTCGGACGCGTTGTTCGTGTGGCAGCCGCTGGTTCACCTCGCGAATGGTCTCGCGCTCGCGTTCGTCGCGTCTTACCTCGTTATCGCTAGCTCGGCCGGCTATTTGTCTCCCGCAGGAGGTTCTTGAGATGCGCAACCGTTCCGCATCGTCCGCGCCTAAAGCCACGGTGATCGTCGTAGCGCTCGCAGCTTGCCTCCTCGCTTCGGGGTGTGGCGCGCCCTCTGACGACGCGTCCGCCGGCCGGTCGGCTGCAGGGATAGTCCAGGAGCCGGGGATCCTCTACGTCCTCGACCCGCAGAACCTCGGGATGTCGTCGCAGATCCTCGCGGTCGACACCGTGGCGGGGGAGATAAGGAGGACGTACGACGCGGGACGTGACCCCGCGATGGCGGTCTCCCCGGACGGGACGCGCCTGTACGTGGCGTCGAGGGATGGGTCGGGTGACACGTTGCGCGTCGTCGACGCCGCCACGGGTGAGGTGCTGCAGGAAGTGGCGCTGCGCAACCGGTGGATGAGCAGTCTGCCCGCGTACTTCCCGACGATGGAGCTGTCGAGCGACGGGCGCTGGCTCTACATCCTGGAGGCCCTCGTCACCGGCGGCGACGCTACCGAGGACTCGGTCGCCGTGTTCGACACACGCACCGGGAAGCTGTTGCCGCGCAGCGCGAGCGTCCCCTCGTGCGGTGGCGCCGCCCTTGTGCCCGCGGACCGAGGCGTGGGGTTCTCCGCGGCCTGCCACCTGTCGCACGACGCGCGGCGGGTCACGGTCTCACCCGAGGGGGCAGCGGAGGCCAGCAGCAGGACGGAGCTCCCGCGTCACGAGGACGGCCGCAAGGACCGGCACGGGACTTCGTTCGACCTGTGGCGCGTCGCGTGGGCGGTGAGGGGGCCGGAGGACGGCCGGATGTACGCGGTGACGCAGAACGGCCGGGTCTCCGTCGTCGACGGAGCGGCACGACGGGTGACGCGGACGGAGGACCTGGGCTTGTCCGAGGACGCGTTCGTGCCGTTCGGTGCGGGCGAGATATCGCCCGCGGGAGATCGCCTCTTCCTCGGGATCGGCACGGTCGAGGACGCGCTCGACAGGCTGACGTCCGACCGCGTCCTCGTAGCCGACACCGGGACGTGGGAGACGGTCGCGGAGATCGAGACCTCGCTCCCGTTCCAGAGCCTCACCGTCAGCCCGAGCGGCAGGTACGTCTACGGCATCAGCACCGAGGCACGCAGCATCGTGATCGTCGACGTTCACCTCGGCGAAGAGGTCGGCGTGATCGAGGGGGTCGGAGAGTCACCGACGCTCGGGAGCATGCCGGCGACACCGGCGGCCTGATGAGAAAAGCTTCGTCCTGCTTAGTAGGAGGAGGAGGCTAGCCGGACTGCTTCGCCATGGCCCAGGCGATCATCCGGTTACAGGTGACCGCGCCGGTGCCGGAGTAGACCCCCGTGGCACCCGGCTCGTCCGACGTGCGCCGGACGACGAAGTCGATGCCCCACGCGCCGTGCCAGTCCGCCTCCCAGTCGACGGTGAGCTTGCGGATCCGTAGAGCGTCGCCGAGGGAGCTGCGTTCGTGGAAGTAAGCCGGGAGCGTCGAGCGGTCCTCCGCCAGGACGCCGCGCCTGGTCGCGTCGGTGTTGACCGAATACCAGAAGAAGTCGGGTTCGGCCGCCCACAGCTGGTCGAGGTAGTCGACGTCGCCGCGCGAGAACGCCTCCACGAAGCCCTTCACCACGGCCCGGGCCTGAGGCTTCCGGCAGCCGGGCTCGAGGGCCCCGGCGGGGGCCGGAGACGACATTGCCGCCACCAGGGCGATCACGGCTGCACAGCCCACTCGTCGCATATACGGATGATACGCCGCGCGCCCCTCGGTTTCCTTCTCCGCTGGCCGGAAAGTTACGGGGCGTTTTAACCCGTCCCCGGCCCCCGGGGCGAGCTGCTTCGCCGGAGGCGTCCTGGGTAAGAAGCGGCGCGAGCCCGACCCCAAAAGGAGATGTCCGTGAAGCTCGTCGCCCGCTTCCTGGCGGTGTTCCTCTTCGCCAAGCGCTACCGCGCGAAGCGCGGAGAGCCGGCGGCCCCCGCTCGTCCGGCCCCGCCGCCTCGACCGGAGCCGGCCCCTCGGGCGGCCGCCTCTCCCGCGGCCCCCGACACGCCCGCCGACCTGCCGGCGTCGGACTGGAAGACGACCGTCAAGCGGGCGCTGAAAGAGGTCAAGGATGACCGCGCCACGCTCGCCGCCGCCGGCATGGCCTACTACTTCTTCCTCGCGATCTTCCCGGCGACGATCGCTGCGATCGGCATCCTCGACCTCATGGGCACGAGCACGGCCGGGCTCGTGAACGGGTTGCGCGACGCGCTCCCGGGAACGGCCGGGCAGATGCTCGTCGACGCGGTGCAGGGCCGGGACCCGTCTCAGAGCGACTCGCTGGTCGCGGCGATCACCGGAGTCGCGCTCGCTCTCTGGAGCGCCTCGTCGGGGTTCGTCGCGCTGCAGAGCGGGCTGAACGTCGCGTACGACGTCCCGGCCGACCGGAAGTTCGCCGGCAAGCGCGCGGTCGCGTTCGCGCTTCTCGTCGCGACCGCGCTCCTCGGCGGCGTCCCGACGCCGTTCCTCGAGGGTGAGGGAGCGGTCAAGGCCCTCGGGTGGGCCCTCACGGTGCCAGCCGTCGTCCTCTTGTTCGCGTTCTTCTACTGGCTCGGCCCGAAGCGGGAGTCGCCGCGGTTCGTCTGGGTCACGCCCGGCGGGGTCGCCGGCGCGTTGCTGTGGCTCGCCGTGTCCGGCGCCTTCGGCTGGTACGTCGGGAGCGACTACGCGTCGTACGGCAAGACGTACGGGTCGCTGGCCGGCGTGATCATCCTGATCCTGTGGCTCTACCTGAGCTCGCTGACGATCCTCGTCGGGGGCGAGCTGAACGCCGAGGTCGAGAGCCACGCGGAGCGGAAGGGCGGCTCGCCGCAGTCGTAGCTCAGATGCCGAGCCGCCGGCCGAAGCTCTCGACCGGCCCCCGAGGCGCCCGTTCCGCCGACCGCCTCTGGGCCCACATGCCGAGCGCGATGCCGGAGCCGAACAGCAGCACTCCACCGACTCCCGCGGGGATGCCGATCAACAGCGCGCGCCGGCGCGTGCGCAGCTCGTGGATCGGCCAGCCTCTCGTGGTCGCGATGCGCCGTAGCTCGTGCTCGGGGTTCACCGCGTGCGGGAAGCCGACGGACTCCAGCAGCGGGAGGTCGTTGACGGAGTCCGAGTACGCGGCGCACTCGGCGAGGTCGATCCCGTGCTCGGCCGCGGCGCGCGCGACGGCCTCCGCCTTCACCGGGCCGTGCATCACCGGGCCGACGAGCCTGCCGGTGTAGTAGCCGGCGGAGTCGACCTCGGACACGGTCGCGAGCGCGCCCGTCATGGCGAGCGCCTCGGCAATCGTTCCGGCGAGCTCTATGGGGGCCGCGGTGACGAGGAACGTCAGTGCCCCCCGCTCCTTGTGCTCGTCGATCACGCGCACGATGTCGGCGTAGACGCGCGGGAGGATGCGCTCCTCCGCTATCTCCTTGCCCCACGCGACGAGCTCCTCCGCCTTGTGGCCCGTGACGAACTCGAGCGTCGACCGCTGCGACGACTCCACGTTGCGCGCCCGCTCGCCGACGAGCTGGAACGTCAGCTGCCCCCACCCGAAGCGCAGCAGGTCGCGGACCCGGAACATGTCCCGCTCGTACGCGCCGCGGGCTAACAGGAAGAGGCTCGACCCGGGGATCAGCGTCTTGTCGAGGTCGAAGAACGCGGCCTTCTGCGGAGGGCTCACCATCCGCGCCACTCCGTTATCTCCGCGGGGTCGGTGCGGCGCGACAGAGGGCGCCGGTCGTCTCCCTCCGGCGGATGCCCGACGTAGACGAACCCGGCGATCAGCTCGTCCGGCTCCACGCCGAGGTGCTCGCGCACCTCCGGGAGCCGCACGACCTCGCCCGTGCGGTGCATCGCGCCGAGACCGAACGAGTGCGCCGCGAGGAGCACGTTCTGGATCGCGGCCCCCACGGCGTGATGCTCCTCGACCTCGACCACCTTCGGGTTGTCGAGGTGGGGGCGTTCGATCACGCACACGATCACGGGAGCGCGCAGCACCTTGTCCGGGACCCTCGACGCGTCCTTGCCGAGGCGCTCGAGCCCCGCGGCCCACGCCCGCCCCAGCTCCGCTCGGGCGGCACCCCGCAGCACGACGAACCGCCACGGCTGCGTGAGGTGGTGGTTCGGCGCGCGCACGGCCGCGGCGAGCAGCTTGTCGACGACGGCGCGCTCGATCTCGCCGCCGCAGCGGGGGACCGACCGGCGCGTCATGATCGCCTCGAACGTGTCCACGGGGCGAGGATAGGGCGGGCCGAGAGGTCCGCGTATGCTCGCCCGGTGCTAGTAGGTGCGATGAACTTCCCCGGCCGGTCGGTGGCGAAGGAGATCCACCGGATCGCCGAGGACCGGTTCGACTTCGTCGACCTCACGCTGGAGCCCCCCGCCGCGTGGTTCCCCGACGGCAAGGAGATCGGGCGCCTGCTCGGCGACCTCGGCCTGTCCGCCGTGGGGCACACGCCCTACTACCTCCCGATCGCGTCGCCGTTCGCGGAGCTGCGCTCGACCGCGCGCGACCTCTTCCGGAGGGCGCTCGACGTATTCGCCGACGCCAGCGTGTCGCTCGTGAACGTGCACCCGGACCAGCGCGTCCCGCTCCATTCCGCGGACCGCATCCGCAAGGCCAACGCGGAGGCGATCGCGGGCATCGTGGAGGACGCGAGGCAGCGCGGGATCCGCATGATGGTCGAGAACCTCGACAACCGCTTCTCCCGCGTCGAGGACTTCACCGAGATCTTCGAGGCGGCGCCCGACGCGGAGTTCCACCTCGACATCGCGCACGCGAACCTGCGCCTCGGCCTCGGCGAGCCCAACCGGACCCCGGACCTGCTGGCGGCGTACGGAGACCGCCTCGCACACGTCCACATCTCCGACAACACGGGCGGGACCGAGGACCGGCACCTGCCGCTGGGGGCCGGGACGATCGACTGGAAGGCCGCGGTTCGGTGGCTGAAGGAGGCCGGGTACGACGGGACCGTCACGCTGGAGGTCTTCTCCCGGGCCCCCGAGCACCTCCGGACGTCGCGGAAGCTCTGGCTGGGCTGGTGGACGGAGAAGGGCTAATCCACACGAAGGGGGCCTCTGCCCCTATGATTGTTGCTCATGGGGCTAAAGAGGGTGATGTGGCTGCTGTTGATCGCGTTCGGGGTCTTCTTCCTGATCGAGTCTCCCGGTGAGGCGGCGAAGCTCGTCAAGCTCACCGGGGAGAGCGCGGGCGAGTGGCTCTCGACGGCCGCCGACAGCCTCTCGAAGTTCGTGAAGTCGTTGGTCTAGCCGGTGATGCCCGGCCCCGGCCGCTATCTCGCCGGCGACGAGACGGTCATCCTCGAGGCGAGGCGGCACATGGCCGTCCTGGCCCGCCCTGCGTTCACCGCGGTGGGCGCGATCGCGCTCGCGGTCGTGGTCGGGACGGTGCTGAGCCCGGGCGACGGCGGCGACCTCCTCGACACCGCCGCCGGCCTGTTCGCCCTCTGGTTCCTGCTCCGGTTCATGTGGCGCGCGTGCGAGTGGTGGGCGGACCGGATCTTCGTGACCGAGAAGAGGATCTTCGAGGTGTCCGGCATCCTGACGAGGAAGGTCGCGTCGATGCCGCTCGGAAACCTCACCGACATGACCTACCAGCGTTCGCTGTGGGGGCGGATCATCGGCTACGGCGAGCTGATCGTGGAGACCGCCGGGCAGGCGCAAGCGCTCAGCCGCATCAACTATCTCTCGCACCCCGACGAGTTCTACAGAGCGGTGACGAGGCTCGTGACGGCCGGCCTCCTTCCCGCCGCCGACGCCCCCGGCGTAACCCCTCCAAAACGGGACGAAGAGGACGACACCGGGCCACTTCCCCGCGTGATCGTGTGACTCGGAACGGCCATCTGCGGAAGGAGTAGTCCCGCGGGAGGCGAACCACTCCGGTTGACAGCCCTTTACCGGAGGTGGACTAATCATGAAGAAGCTCGCAGCGCTCGCCCTCGGCGGGCTCGTCGCGGCGTCGCTCGTGCCGAACGCGACCGCCGCTGCACCCAAGCAGCAGAAGGTCTCGGGGAGCGTCGCTCTTCCCGCGCCCTACACCGACAACACCGGTTGCTACGCCGGCCTCCAGCGCCGGCTCGCGATCCTCACGCAGGAGCAGGTCAACGGCGGCATCGGCTACCACTTCGACGTGGACCCCGCGACGATCGGCAAGCCGTTCGTCCTCGAGGTGACCGGCGGCCAGGGCAGCTACGTCGACCTCGACATCAACTTCTATTACGAGTTCGGCACGCCCGAGGACGTCGCGGGTGACCCGCTCAACGCCGGCTCCCCGATCAACACCGGCTTCAACACCCGTGAGGAGGGCGGCGAGTCCGGCGTCATCCCCAAGGGTGACTACACCAAGGCGATCGTCTGCATGTACGGCGGCGACCTCGGCGCCGGCGCAGCGGCGACGTTCGAGTACACGGCGGGCAAGGGAGTCAAGGTCCAGAGCTAATCGTCAACGGTTCGCAAGAAGGGGCGGGTTATCCCGCCCCTTCTTTTTTGTGTCGCTAGAGGCTGAATCGCGCCCGCGGGGGCAGGGAGGCGGCGCCCGGGGAGCGAAGTCTTCCGTAGACGGATCTCTACCGGAGGTGGGGCAACATGAGGAAGCTTGTCGCTCTTGTGATTGGCGGGCTCGTCGCGGGATCGCTCGTCGGCAACGCCACGGCCGCGGCCCCCAAACAGCAGAAGGTCGACGGCAGCATCGCGATGATGGCGCCGTACGCCGGCTCCACCCTCGCGACGTGCTACTCCGGCCTGCACCGCAGGCTCATGGTGGTCAGCAGCGAGGCTGCGCCGCTGAACGGCGTCGTCGGCTACAGCTTCGACGTCGACCCGGCGACGGAGAAGAAGCCGTTCGTCCTCGAGGTCACCGGTGGCCAGGGTGGTGTCGACCTCGACATCACCTTCTACACGGAGTTCGGCACTGTCGAGCAGGCGACGCAGACGTCTTACGCGCCGCCGAACTACAGCTACGAGACCCGCGCTGCGGGCGGTGAGGCAGGAACGGTGCCCGAGGGCATGAAGAAGGTCATCGTGTGCATGCACACGGGAGCCGGCGCCACGTTCACCTACACGGCCGGCAAGGGAGTCAAGCTGCCGAAGTAGTCAGGCCTAACCACGAAGCCAACAAGAGGGGTCCGCACAGGGCCCCTCTTCTCGTAAGCAGAGAGATCAGGTCTGAGCCGGCGTTCCCGGTCGCGGGTATCGTCGGACTTCAGCGGGTGGGGACCCGGAGTCGCTGGAAGGAGAGGCGGATGCGCAAAGCTCTGATCGCGTCGGGATTCGCGTGCATAACGGTCGCGGCTCTTTTCACGCCTATGTCTGCAAGTGCAGGCGAGCGGCCACCGGAGGTCGTCGCCGATGTTGAAGCTCCCGTGTTCTGCGCCGCGAAGGCCTTTCCTCCTGCAATTTGCGGAACCGATTGCGTCTCGGGCGTGGGTGGCGTGACGTGTCTGCCGACAGGACCTACCAGCGTCGACGTCACGATCGTTCAGCTGGCGACCGATGGGAGACTGCTGCCGGTCGGGTCGCAGTCATCGAGCTCGACTGGGACGTTCGCGGCCGCCATCGCAGAGGGCCGAACTTGCGAAAGTGAGGGTTTGCTGACCCGCACGCCGGTATTCTTCACCGTAGTGACCGGCACTTTGGATGCTTTCGACATCGCAGGTCCGACGCCTATCCCCTGCGGGGCATGAACTCATGGTCCGGAGCCCCCATCGGACGTGAGAAAGAGGCTCCTTCGGCGCTTTAGCCTGCAAGGGTGACCAGCGCGATCCTCGCTTCGTTCGCGGCGGTGGCAGCCCTCGGGTTCCTCGAGGGCGTCGGCCGCTTCTATCCGGCTCGCAAGACGTGGTGGCGGCTCCGGCGGACGCGCGGGCGCAGCGCCGTGATCCTGATGCGCGCCCGCGTCGAGCGCGCGGCCGACCCGCAGCTCTCCCGGCGCCTCGCCGGCCTCATGGTGATCCTCGTGATCGTCTGGGTCGGCACTGCGAGCCTGCTCGACAAGCGCTGGCACGAGGTGCTCTTCGACGTCACTCCGTACCTGATCGTGTCGGTCGCGCTCGTGCGCACGCCGTACGTGCTGCGCTCGGTGGCGGACCGGATGAAGGAGTACGAGAAGGACGCGGGCGAGGACCCCGACGCGCCGTTGCCGGGAGAGGACGGGCCGGAGGCGGTGGCGCTGTGACCGCTCTCGCCGACGCGCGCCTCTACCTAGTCGCGGAGTCGACCATGCGCGCGGGGAAGGTCGCAGACCTGGTTCCCGAGCTCGCCGGAGCCGGGGTCGACGTGCTGCAGCTGCGCGAGAAGGAGACCGAGGCGGGGCCGCTGTTCCACGCCGCGCAGGGTCTCGCGATCGCGTGCCGCACCGTCGGGATCCCGCTCTTCGTCAACGACCGGCCGGACATCGCCGTGGCCGCGGGGGCCGCGGGCGTCCACCTCGGCCAGGACGACCTGCCGGTCGCTGCCGCACGGCGCGCGGCGCCCGGGCTCCTCACCGGATGGTCGACACACTCGGAGGAGCAGATCGACGCGGTCCTGTCGTGGGACGAGCGGCCCGACTACATCGCGGTAGGCCCGTTGTTCGAGACGCCGACGAAGCCCGGGCGGCCGGCGACCGGGCTCGGCCTCGTGCGCTACGCCGCGGCGACGGTCCCGGGCGACCTCCCGTGGTTCGCCATAGGGGGCATCGACCACGCGAACCTCGGCGAGGTGCTCGACGCGGGCGCCCGCCGGATCGTCGTCGTGCGGGCGATCGCCGAGGCGGAGGACCCCGCGGAGGCCGCCGCCGGCCTGCGGGCGGGACTCGACTCCGCCGCGTCTTCCGCCCGCTAATCTCCCCCCATGTTCAGGCCGCGGCTGGAGTGGCTGCTCGTGTTCGTCCCGATCGCGATCGTCCTCGAGATCGCGCACGGCGACCCGATCGCGATCTTCGCCGTGTCCGGCCTCGCGATCCTTCCGCTCGCCGGGATGATCGGGCACGCGACCGAGGACCTCGCCGCGCGCATCGGTCCGCAGAAGGGCGGCCTGCTCAACGCCACGTTCGGCAACGTCACCGAGATGATCATTGCCTTCTTCCTGATCCTCGAGGGCGAGCTCGAGATCGTGAAGGCGTCGATCGCCGGCTCGATCATCGGCAACGTCCTGCTGGTGCTCGGGCTGTCGTTCCTCGTCGGAGGGTGGAAGCGCGGCGAGCAGAGGTTCAACCGGGCCGCGTCGGGGCTGCACTCGAGCTCTCTCGTGATCGCGGTGATCGGGCTCGTGATGCCGGCGCTGTTCGCGCTGACGCCCGCGGCGAGCGAGTTCCGCACCGAGGCCGTCTCGGTAGGCGTCGCGATCATTCTGATCGCGCTGTACGGGCTCGGGCTGCTGTTCTCGTTGAAGACGCACAAGTCGCTGTTCCGCTCGGACTTCGACCACGGCGAGCCGAAGTGGTCGGTCGGCAAGGCGATGGGGATGCTCGGCGGGGCGACCGTGCTCGTCGCGCTGATGTCCGAGTTCCTCGTGGGCGCGCTCGAGCCGACGGTCGAGGAGCTCGGGATGTCGAAGCTGTTCGTCGGGCTCATCGTGGTCCCGCTCGTCGGCAACGCGGCCGAGCATTCGTCGGCGATCTTCCTCGCCGCGAAGGACAAGATGGACGTGTCGATCGAGATCGCGATCGGCTCCTCGACGCAGATCGCGCTGTTCATCGCGCCGGTGCTCGTATTCCTGTCGCTGCTCGTCGGCGAGCCGTATCTCGACCTGATCTTCTCGAGCTTCGAGATCGCGGCCGTCGCGTTCTCCTCGATCGTCCTGGGGTTCATCGCGCTCGACGGGCGCTCGAACTGGTTCGAGGGAGCGCAGCTTCTCGGCGCCTACTGCATCATGGCCGTCTCGTTCTTCTTCCTCTAAGGAGGCCCTACTTGCCCCGCGCCATCGACTTCCACGTCCACGCCTCGACGCACGAGTGGCTGAACGGCTCGATCGGGCCGATGCTCGAGGTCACCGCCAAGTACTTCCGCAGCGAGGTGCGCGTCCGGACCGCCGAGGAGATGGCGGCCGAGTACAAGGAGTGGGACCTGCTCGGCGTGCTGCTCGCGTGGGACGCGGAGACGGCGACGGGGCTCCCGCCGCTGACGAACGACCGCGTCGCCGAGATCTGCCGCGAGTTCCCCGAGCAGTTCGTCGGCTTCGCCAGCGTCGACCCGCACAAGCCCGACGCGGTCGAGGAGCTGGACCGCGCGGTCGTCGAGCTCGGGATGAAGGGCCTGAAGATCCACCCGCAGGTCCAGGCGTTCTACCCGAACGACCCGCAGTACGACCCGCTGTGGGACAAGTGCGAGGAGCACGCGCTGCCGATCGTCGTGCACGTCGGCCAGACGGGACTCGGCGCCGGTGTCGCCGGGGGCTCGGGGATCGCGTTCGACTACGGCCGTCCGATGCTGATGGACATGGTCGCCGCGCACCATCCCGGCCTCACGGTCGTGATGGCGCACTTCGGCTACCCGTGGCACCTCGAGGTGCTCGCCAGCGCGATGCACAAGACGAACGTGTGGGTCGACCTGTCGGGCTGGCGGCCGAAGTACATCCCCGAGGAGGTCAAGCGCGACGCCCGCGGACGGCTGTCGGACCGTTTCGTCTGGGGCAGCGACTACCCGATGCTCGACCCCGGGCGGATCCTCTCCGAGTTCGACGAGATGCGCCTCGGCGACAAGGAGGAGGACGTCCTGAAGAACAACGCCGCGCGCCTGCTGGGACTGGATGTCTGACGTAGTAGTGCGTGACGCGGCCCCCGGGGACCGCGACGAGATCGTGCGCCTGATGGAGGAGATGAAGGCGCACCACCGCGGGTTCAACCCGCACGAGGCGCGCTTCCGTTTCGAACGAGGCGGTGTCGAGGGGTTCGTGGCGGGGGCCGTCTCCGACCCCGAGGTCACGGTGCTGGTCGCCGAGGGGGCCGGGCGGCTCCTCGCGTTCGTCGTGTTCCGCCTCGTCGAGAAGTCGTGGGGCCGGTCGTGCGAGGTCGACCTGCTGTCGGTGGAGGAGGAGCATCGCGGGAGCGGGATCGGAGAACGCATGATGGAGGCCGTCGAGGAGCGGGCGCAGCAGTCGGGCGCCGCCGGCGTGAGGCTCGCGGTGTCGCTGGGCAACGACGGGGCGCTGCGCTTCTACGAGCGGCTCGGATACGAGCGGAGCTCGATCCGGCTGGGGAAGGATCTCGGGGGGTAGCCGGTTACAGTCGATATATGCCGACTAAGGAAGAGATCCGCGAAGAGGTCGTCGAGGCCCTCAAGACCGTCAACGATCCCGAGCTCGGGATCGACATCTGGCATCTCGGCCTCGTCTACGCGGTCGACGTGAACGACGACGGCGACGTGCGGGTCGAGTTCACCCTCACGACGATGGGCTGCCCGATCGGCCCGATGCTCGACGAGGAGATCAAGGGCGCGACCGCGTACATCGAGGGCATCGGCGAGGTGACGACCGAGATGGTCATGTACCCGCCCTGGACGCCCGAGAAGATGGACCCGCTCGCCAAGTCCGCGCTCGGCCTCGTCTAGACCGATCGAGTCCCGGCTCCGGCACCTGGAATGCGCCCGCTGCGGGCGCGTCCACGACGCCGGCGTTCTCCGGAACCGCTGTGAGTGCGGCGGGACGCTGCTCGCGCGCTACGACACCTCTCCTCTCTCGCTGGAGTCCGTGCGCGGCCGCGCGCCGGGCATGTGGCGCTACCGCGAGCTCCTGCCGGTCCGAGGCGAGCCCGTCTCGTTAGGAGAGGGGCCGACTCCGCTGCTTCCCGCGCCCCGGCTGTCGGAGTGCTTCGGCGTCGAGGTCTTCGTCAAGGACGACGGGCCGCTGCCGAGCGGGACGTTCAAGGCGCGGGGGGCCGCGGCCGGGCTGTCGCGAGCGGTCGAGCTGGGCGCGCGGGCAATCGTGATGCCGAGCGCGGGGAACGCGGGGGCCGCGTGGTCGCTCTACGCCGCGCGCGCCGGCGTGCGCATGACCGTGACGATGGCGCGCACCGCGCCGGAGGAGAACAAGGAGGAGGTACGGCTCGCGGGGGCCGAGCTCGTCGAGGTCGACGGGACGATCGCCGACGCAGGTGCGGCGGCGCGCTCGATCGCGTCCGACACCGGCGCGTACCTCGCTGCGACGTTCGCGGAGCCGTACCGCGTCGAGGGCAAGAAGTCTGCGTGGCTGGAGTGCTTCGACCAGCTCGGCGACGGCGCGTCGATGCGCCTGCCGGGAACGGTCGTCACGCCGGTCGGCGGGGGAGTGGCCGCGGTCGCGTGCGCCAAGGCGGCCGAGGAGGTGCGCGCCCTGGGGTGGACCGGCGACCCGGCCCCCGTGGTCTCGGGCGTCCAGTCGGAGGAGTGCCCACCGATCGTGCGCGCGTTCGACGCGGGGGCGTCCGTCGCGGAGCCGTGGGAGGGGGAGCTGGCGACGATCGCCGCGGGCCTCAGGGTGCCGGCCCCCTCCGAGGCCGACCTCGTGCTGCGGGTCGTGCGGGAATCGGGAGGGGCGATGGCCGCGGTGTCCGAGTCGGAGGTTCTCGACGCGGTCCGCGACCTCGCCGCGACCGAGGGGATCCTCGTGTGCCCGGAGGGGGCGACGGCGCTGGCGGCGCTGCCGGCTCTCGCGCGGCGCGGCGCTTTGCGCGGCCCCGTCGTGCTCTACAACACGGGAGCCGCCGGGAAGTACCTCGGCGCGCTGACGCGATGATCGGGCCGTGAGCTCGACGATCAGGACGGCCGCGCCGCCGGGGGACGAGCAGCGTCCGCGCCGGGGGCCGCTCGCGGCCGAGGCCGAGGTCGACCTCGAGAACGTGATCTTCGTGACCCATGCCGTCCCGGCCGAGCGCATCCGCAGGTACCTCCCCGATGGGCTCGCGCTCGAGACGTTCGAGGGCGCCGACGGCGGCGAGACGTCGTTCGTCACCACCACGTGCTTCTGCAATCGCGACGTGCGGTGGCGGCTCACGCGCCGCCCGACGCACACGTTCAACCAGATCACGTTCCGCACGTACGTCACGCACGGTGACGACCGCGGGCTCTTCTTCTTCGGCGACTACGTCGACACGCTGTCGTCATGGGCGGTGCAGGGGCTGCTGGCGCGGGGGACGAAGCTGGCGAAGTTCGACCTCGACGTCGAGCGCGACGGGCGTGGGTACTCGCGCTATGCGTGCAGCGCGCGCTCGGGGGCCGAGGAGGTCAGCTTCGTCGCGCAGACGTCCGAGCCTCCGCCGGCGCTCCACCCGTTCACGACCGGCCGCCAACACGAACAATTCATCACATTCCGGCTGCACGGATTTGCCAGGAACCCGTTCGGCCTCCACAGCCACGGCCGCGTCGACCACCGGCGCTTCCGCACGACCTCGGGGCGGCTGATCGAAGGACGATTCGACCTGTGGGAGAGGCTCGGCATCATCGAGCCGGGGGAGCGGCTGCGCCCGTACTCCGTCCTCAGCGAGCCGCACATCCGGTTCATCCTCATGCCGCCGCGCCCGGTCCGGCTCTAGCCGCGATTTTTCCGCGCTATCCCTCGCGGGGAGCAGCAGAATATGGTTAAGATGTGCGTGCCACGCAGTTACTTCGTAGCACGAGGCCCGCGACCGGTCGGCTGGGGGGCCGGCCGGTCGTTGGTCCGTGACGCCGCCGAGGGGGCGGCGCCTAACCGGGTGAGGCGATGCAAGCCAGCGATGCGCGCGTCCTGGTGCTGGGTGAGGGGACCGCAGCAAGGTCGCTGGAGGAGTCCCTTCGCAGCGCCGGGTACGAAGACCTCCACGTAAGCGCCGATCTGGCGTCCTCGGCCAAGGCATGCCGGGAGCTGCAACCCGAGCTCGTCCTCGTCGACCTCGCCCCGCCCGACTTCCGGGGCCTCGATGCCATCCGAGCGGTGACCGCGGCGTGCGCGGAGTCGACCGTGGCGGTCCTGTCCGCGCCGTCCGACAGCATGGCTCGGAGCGAGGCCCTCGCCCTGGGCGCCCGGGACTTCGTCTGCAAGCCGCTGGACGCGGAGGAGATCAAGGTCCGCGTCGCGAACCTGCTCGAGGGCCACGCGCTGCGCGCCGAAGCGGCGCACCAGACCGCCGTCGCGGCCGAGGACATCCGCAAGCGCACGACCGAGCTGTGGGAGTCGCTCATGCAGCTCGAAGAGGCGCGCAAGAACGCGGGGGCCGCGCTGGACGAGATGCTGGCGAGGCTCTCGATGGTGGCGGAGCACCGGGACGACGAGACGTCCGGCCATGTGGAGCGGATGAGCCGGTACTGCGGTCTGCTGGCGGAGGCGACGGGGGCCGACTCGGAGACCGCGGAGAAGGTCAGGCTCGCCGGTCGTCTCCACGACATCGGCAAGATCGGGGTGTCGGACCTGATCCTGCTGAAGGAGGCGACGCTGAGTCCGGCTGAGCGCCAGCGGATGGAGCAGCACGTGCCGATCGGTGTTCGGCTCCTGGAGGGCTCTCGCTTCGACGTGGTCCAGCTGGCCGCGGTGATAGCGGGCTCCCACCACGAGCGGTGGGACGGGACGGGCTACCCGAACGGCCTTGCCGGCGAATTGATCCCGGTAGAGGGCCGCATAGCCGCGATAGCAGACGTCTTCGACGCGCTGACGCACACGCGCCCGTACCGGCGAGCGTTCCCGCTAGGCCACGTCCTAGACATGCTGCGCCGAGAGTCGGGCAAACACTTCGACCCGCGACTCCTGGAGGCATTCCTAGACTCGATGAACAGCGTCCTGAAGATCTACGAAGAACACCGAGAAAGCGCGTGAACGGCGGAAGGCGTGCGCGGAAGGACAGTGACGGATGATCCTCGGGTCCTTCGTCTTGTTCTTCTTCGCGTGCGTCCTGCTGGTTTTCTTTCCTCCCGCCGCGTTCCTGGTGTGGCTCGTTTCTGTAGTGATGTTCTTCGTCGGCCTGAGCCACCGTGGTACGCGCAAGGCGATAGTCCGCGCTACGGCCGCTTCAGGAAGGGATAGGCCGGCGCGGGCCTCAGGGGGCGAGCCTCAGCGCCGGGTGTGTCCTAGTTGTAAAGAGCTGATGCGAGCGGATGCTCGCGTCTGTCCGCATTGCCGTCGCGAGTCCCCGCCCTGGACTCTCCATGAAGGAGTCTGGTGGACGACTGACGAGACGGGAAAGCAGTTCTGGCTTGACGAGAAAAGCAACAAGTGGGTTCCAGGGGAGCCCTGACATTCAGTTCGGTTGACGCTTAGCACCAGGCCGACGCCGTCGCCGACCACCCTCAACTTCTCCTGTTCCACGTTCTGTCTTGACAGTGTTGAGCGGCGGATTTAGTATCGAACATATGTTCGCATCGGTGGTGGCCTCTCCCCGAGCCACGGCGCAGGTTCCCCGGCCCCGCCGGACCACCGGTCGAACTACGGGACCCGAAGGGCCCTCCCCGCAAGGGGCGGGTCAGTCGGGTCCCTTGATTTCTGGCGGGTGCGGCCCGGCGTGAGTTCGCGGTGGGTGCTAGGCGGGCGCGAGCTCCGCCGGGCCGCTTCGGCGGAACGGCGAGACCGTGGGCGGACGGAAAGGCTGAGGGTGGGTGTCGAAGCGGTACGACGAGCCGATCGAGGTCACGCCGGATCCTGCCGTCGGGGGCGCGCCCCGCTCCTTTAGGTGGCGCGGCCGGCGCTACGACGTCGACCTCCCGCTGACCTCGTGGCGTGAGGCCGGCGAGTGGTGGCGCGGCCCCGGGGCCCAGGACCGCGAGTACTTCCGCGTGCTCGCCCGGCCCTCGGGCGCGACCGCGACCGGCGACCTCGATCCCGACGGGTTCATGGTCTCTCCCGGCGCGGTCTACGACGTCTACCAGGACCGGACCAAAGACTCGTGGTGCCTGGCGCGGGTGTGGGACTGACGTTTACGGGGCCCTCTCTTTTTTTCAGAACGGATTCTGAAAAAAACACAGGGGGCCGGGCGAGAGATGCGAACGACACCGGCGGGTATCGTCCCGCGCATGACGAGGACCCGGTGGGAGGCAGTCCGCGCGGGCGACGTGACGCTGCCCGTAAACGAGACGCTGGGATTCGAGATCGACCGGGACGCGGACGGCGTCGCCTACGACTGGACGGTGCCCCCCGAGTACTGCCACGCCGAAGGCAACCTTCAGGGGGGGATGCTCGCGGCCTTCGCCGACGCGGTCCTCGGCGGCGTTGCCGCGAACGAGCTTCCCGAGGACCTCTATCCCGTGCTCGCCGAGATGAAGATCTCGATCCTGCGCCCGGCCCCCGCGGGTGCGCGGCTCCGGGCCACCGGCCGCATCGTGAAGGCGGGGCGGCGTGTCCTCTTCACGGAGGCCGAGATCACCGACACCGGCACCGGGAAGCTGGTAGCGAAGGCGAGCGGCACCGCCCTCTCCGCACAAGCCTGACCCGGGCGCTGTCGGGTGCAGCGTCGGAAAACGACGCCCAACCCGACGCGAACGACCAGGAACGCACCGCAACGTGAGCGGGTTCGTCCACCTCCACGCACACTCCGTGTGGTCGCTGCGCGACGGCGCCATACCGGCCGAGGTCCTCCCGCACTTCGCCGCCGAGCTCGGCTACGAGGCGATCGCCCTCACCGATCACGACTCGCTCACCGGCGCCGTGCGCTTCGCGAAGGCGTGCCGCAGCGCGGGGATCAAACCGATATACGGCGCCGAGCTCACCGTCAGACGGCAAGACGACGAGGCGAAACGGTGGCAGGACCTCGACCACGTCACGCTGATCGCGAGAGACAAGACCGGCTACGCGAACCTGTGCCGGCTCATCTCCGACGCCCATCTCTCACACGAGCGCGACCGCCCCGAGACCACGCTCGCGAAGATCGCCGAGCGGGCCGAGGGGCTCTTCGTCCTCTCCGGCTGCAGCAGGGGAGAGGTCGCGCGCAGGGCCGCGGCCGGCGACATCCCCGGCGCGATCGAGACCGCCAGAAAGTGGAGAGACGCGATCGGCGACGGCTACCGCCTCGAGGTCTTCGACCACCGGGGCTACGGGCACCATATGCTCCGGGACCGGCTCCTCGGCATCGCCCGGGAAACCAACACGACACCGATCGCCACGAACGACGTCCACTACGCGACCCCGCGCTACGCCGGCGTCCACGAGCTCCTCCACGCGATCAAGGAGATCGTCCCGCTCTCGCGCACGCACTCGATCCGCCCGAACTCCGAGTACTACCTGAAGGATCCCCGGGAGATGCGCGCCCTCTTCGCCGACGCCCCGCACGCCGCCGACGAGACGCTGCGGATCGCGGAGGCCTGTGACTTCGACCTCGACCTCGGCACGTACCACTTCCCGGACTTCGACCTGCCGGAGGGCGACCTGCCGGAATGGGTGCTCGAGCGCCGCTGCTACGAGGGGGCCTACCGGCGCTTCGACCGCATTACCGACGAGGTCGAGGACCGGCTCCAGCACGAGCTCCGGATGATCACGAAGCTCGGCTGGCCCGGCTACTTCCTCCTCGTCGCCGACATCGTCGACCACGTCAAGAAGGTGCTGGGCATCCGCTGCGCGTGCCGGGGGAGCGCGGCGGGGTCGCTCGTCTGCTACCTGCTCGGGATCTCCGACGTCGACCCCGTCCGCTACGACCTGCTGTTCGAGCGCTTCATGAACACGAGGAGGGAGGAGCTCCCCGACATCGACGTCGACGTCGAGTCCCACCGCCGCGAGGAGGTCCTCGCCCACGTCCTCGACACCTACGGCGCCGACCAGACCGCGATGTGCTGCATGGTCGACACGTTCCGGGCGCGCATGGCGATCCGCGAGGTCGGCAAGGCCCTCGGCCTCCCGCCGGAGGAGATCGACCTCGTCGCTAAGGCGTTCCCGAGGGTTCGCGCCAGCGACATCCCGCAGGCGATCCAGCGGTTGCCGGAGCTCGCCGGCAGCAACCTCGACGCGGGGCAGCTCGAGCAGCTCTTCGAGCTCTGCATCGAGATCGACGGCTTCCCCCGCCACCTCGCGCTCCACCCGTCGGGCGTGATCCTGTCGTCGCGCGACCTCGCCGACCGCGTCCCGATGCAGGAGAGCTTCGGGGGCTTCACGATGCTCCAGGCCGACAAGGACGACGTCGAGGAACTCGGCCTCGTCAAGCTCGACGTCCTCGGCGTGAGGATGCTGTCCTCGATCGCGCACGCGGTCGACGAGGTCGAGCGGGCGCGGGGCGAGAAGCTCGACCTCGACGCGCTCCCTCACGACGACGGCGCGACGTTCGAGCTCGTCCGGTCGTCGCGCACGCTCGGGTGCTTCCAGATCGAGTCGCCGGGCCAGCGGGAGCTCCTCGCGCGCTACCAGCCGAACCGGTTCGAGGACCTGATCGTGGACATCTCGCTGTTCCGGCCGGGCCCGGTGAAGTCCGACATGGTGAGCCCTTTCCTCGACCGCCGCCACGGCTTCGCCGAGACGAAGTACCCCCACCCGGTGCTCCGCCCGATCCTGGCCGAGACCAACGGCGTCGTCGTCTTCCACGAGCAGGTCATCCGCGTGATCGCCGCGGCGACGGGGTGCTCGCTCGACGACGCGGACTACGTGCGCCGCCACCTCGACGCGGAGCGCCCGGGTGGTGTCATCTGGGAGGGCGTCGCGCAACCGATCGAGATCAACCCGCCGGACGAGAGCGTCGAGTCGTGGTTCAAGACCTCTGCGGTCGCGAACGGGTTCACCCGGCGCCAGGCGGACGACCTCTGGAAGGAGGTCTTCGCGTTCGCCTCGTTCGGCTTCTGCAAGGCGCACGCCGCGGCGTTCGCGCTGCCGACCTACCTGTCGACGTGGCTGAAGGCCCACTACCCGGCGGAGTTCCTCGCCGGTGTCCTCACGCACGACCCCGGGATGTACCCGCGCCGGCTGATCGTCGCCGACGCGCGCAACTTCGGGATCCCGATCCTGGCCGTCGACGTGAACAGGTCGCACGCGACGTACCGGGTCGAGCCCGCCGGCGACAAGCAAGGCATCCGCCTCGCCTTCTCCGAGGTGCGAGACATCACCGACGCGGAGATCGACTCGCTCGTCGCGGCCCAGCCCTTCGAGTCGCTCGAGGACCTCTGGCGCCGGGCCTTGCTGAGCCGTCCCGTGCTCGAGAACCTCGTCCACGTCGGTGCCCTCGACTCGATAAAGGGGGGCCGCTCCCGGCGCGAGCTCCTGTGGCGCGCCGTCGACCTGACGACGAGGGCGCCCGCGACGCGCAAGCCCCGCCGGAGGAGAGGGCGCGCCCCGGCCCCCGAGGTCCCCCAGCTGGCGTTCGACCTCGAGGAGCCGATCGCCGAGACGCTGCCCGGGCTCCCGGACTACTCGCCGCTGGAGGAGACGCAGGCCGAGCTCGAGATCACCGGCATCGACGCGCGGCGCCACATGATGGAGCTCTACCGGCCGTTGCTCGCCGAGATCGGCTGCGTCCCGGCGGCGGAGCTCGTCGACCGGAAGAACAACGAGCTCGTGTGGGTGGCCGGCGTGAAGGTGTCGAGCCAGACGCCCGCGATCCGGTCCGGGCAGCGCATCATCTTCGTCACGCTCGACGACACGACGGGGCCGATGGACATCACGGTCTTCGAGCGGGTCCAGGCCCACTGCGCCCGGACCGTCTTCCATTCGTGGCTGCTGCTCTTCAAGGGGATCGTCCGCAAGCGCGGCGGCGCGTCACGGGTGCACCGGACCGACCCCCGCAACGTCGGCATCACTGTCGTGGCGCAGGAGGCGTTCGACCTGGCGCAGCTCGCGGCGGACCGCGACGCCGGACACTCCCTCGCCGCGGCCCTCGGTCGCCAGCGCAAGATCCAGGCGGCGACGGGCCTCGGGCCGGGCAAGAGCGACACCGCGCCGGGACGGCTGTGGCACTCGAGCGGGGGCAGCGCGGGCCGCTAGAGCCTCGCTACTCCGGGGGCGGCGGGAGCTTCTGGCGCAGCTTCAGCACCGGCTCGAAGAGGTCCCCCTGTTCCTCGATCCGCGCCAGGACCTCGTGTGACTCGAAGACGAGGGCCGGGGCGTCACCCGAGTCCAGGGCCCCCTCGACCTCGGCCCACGTCACCGGCGTCGACACCGTCGGCCGCGGGCGGGCGCGCAGCGAGTAGACCGAGACCGTCGTCTTGTGGTCGTCGTTCTGGCTCCAGTCGATCAGGACCTTGCCGACCCGCTCGGCCTTCGACTGCTTGGTCACGATCGCATCGGGGTGCTCCGACGCGAGCCGCAGGGCGACTGCATGCGCCCAGGCCCTCGTGTCGTCGAACGTCGCCGCCGTCGAGACCGGCACGAACATCTGGATCCCCTTCGAGCCCGACGTCTTCGCGAAGCTCTCCAGCCCCAGGTCCGAGAACACCTCCCTGATCCAGAGCGCGACGCGGGCGCAGTCGAGTGCGTCCGTGCCCTCGCCGGGATCGAGGTCGAACACGAGGGACCGGGGCCGGTCGAGCCGGCCGGCGCGAGCCAGCGACGTGTGCAGCTCGAGGTTCGCGAGGTTCGCCGCCCACGCCAGCGCGGCCCGGTCGTTCAGGAGGCAGTAGTTGATCGTCACCCCGTCTTTGCGCTTCATGGGGGCCGTCCCGACCCAGTCGGGCCGGTGCTTGGGGCACTGCTTCTCGTAGAAGAACCCGCCCTCGACGCCGTCGGGGTACCGCTTCAGCGTCACGAGCCGGTCCTTCACGTGGGGGAGCAGCACCGGCGCGACGTCCTGGTAGTAGCGGACGACGTCGGCCTTCGTGAACCCGGTCTCGGGATAGAAGACCTTGTCGGGGTTGCTGACCTCGACGTTGCGGCGCCCGGCCCTGACGGTGACCGCGCTACTTCGAGGTGCCACCGACCCTCGTCAGCAGCTCGCGGACCCGCCCCGGCCCCCCGGTCTTCGGATGCAACGGCGGCGTGTCGTACCCCGCGCCGTCCTGGAGCCCGTCCATGAGGTCGAGGATCGCATCCGCGGCGTCGAAGCGCGGCTTCCAGCCGAGCTCCGTCCGAGCCCTCGTCGTGTCCATCACCGGGACCTGCAGGGCGAGGTCGATCCAGCCCTTCGGGGTCGGCTGCAGGTGGAGCCGCCAGGTCACGTCGGCCCCTCCCCTCAGGACCGCCGCCGGGATCGACACGAGCTTCGCCCCCAGCAGCTCGGCCAGCCCCGCGGGGTCCATCACCGGCTCGGCCGCGATGTTGAAGGCCCCCCGCACACCCTTGACGATCGCGAGGCGGTAGGCCTCGCCGGCGTCGTAGGAGTGGACGACCTGGAAGCGGAGCTCGTCGATGTCCGGGATCACCGGGATGAGGCTCCGGCGCACGAGCTTCCCCGGGAGGAGGGGCCCGAAGAACAGCCGCCGGATTCCCGACGCCGCCTCGCGCTTGAAGATCAGCCCCGGGCGCAGCCGCACGACGCGGATGCGCGGGTGCGCGCGCTCGAAGGCGTCGAGCATCCGCTCGGTCTCCGCCTTGTGGCGCGCGTAGAAGGACGTCTCGACGCCCTCGGTCGGCCAGCTCTCGTCGACCCCGGAGTCGTCCTTCGGCCCGGGCGAGTACGCCCCTATCGAAGAGGCGTAGACGAGCGCCCCGACTCCGGCGGCCGCGGCCGCCTCGAAGACGCGCCGGCTGCCCTCGACGTTGGTCGCGTGCAGGGTCCGGAGGTCCCGCGAGGGCTGGATGAGCCACGCCAGGTGCACGACGACGTCGCACCCCGTGAACAGCGGGACGAGGTCGTCCTTCGTGATGTCGGCCCGGCGCCAGGTCACCTTCGGCGCCCTGAGCTCGGGCTCCCGCCGGGCGATCCCGACGATCGACGTGACCCGGAGCTCGTTCTCCAGCGCCCGGATCACGCTCGTCCCGACGTTCCCGGTCGCGCCGACGATCGCGACCTTCATGCCCGTGCCCTCGAACGCCACTAGTCCGGCTTGGCCATGACGTTCGCCATCGCCGGCATGAGCATGAGGCCCCCGTCCACGACGTAGGAGGCGCCGGTCGTGTACGAGGCCTCGGGCGAGGTCAGGTGGACGATGACGTGGGCGACCTCCCAGGCGTTGCCCGGGCGGCCCATCGGGATCCCCGGCCGGGAGACCGTCTTCGGGTCGACGTCCTCGTTCCTGGTCATCGGCGTCGCGATCTCGCCGGGGGCGACGGCGTTGACGGTGATCCCGTGCTCGGCGAGCTCGAGCGCCATCACCTTCGTGAGGAGGCCGAGGCCGCCCTTCGCCGTGCAGTAGGCGGACGATCCCTCCTTCGGCGTGTGCTCGTGGACCGACGTCACGTTGACGATCCGGCCCCCGTCCCCGGCCTTCACCATGACGCGGGCGGCCCGCTGAGCGCAGAGGAAGGCGCCGTTGAGGTCGACGTCCAGCACCTTCTTCCAGTCCTCGAACGCCACCTCGAGGAACGGCGTGCTGTCGCCGGTCCCGGCGTTGTTCACGAAGACGTCGAGGCCGCCGAGCGCGCCGGCGAGGTCGTCGACTACGTCGGCCGCCTCCGGGAGCCGGGTGAGGTCGAGATGGCGGACCTCGGCGCGGCGGCCGAGCGCCCCGATCTCGTTCGCGGTCTCCTTGGCCCCGGCCTCGTCGGTGTTCCAGGTGATGCCGGCGTCGCAGCCGGCGCGGGCGAGGGCCACGGCGGTCGCCTTGCCGATCCCGGAGTCTCCTGCGGTGACGATCGCGATCCTGCCCACTCGGCCCCCTTTTGCTCTAGCGGGATCGCAAGCGATCCCGCCCTATGCGGATTCCTCGTCTCCTGACGTCGCCGCCTTCGGCGACGGTCGGGCCCGATCTCTGGAAAGTCTGCGAGTCACGCCTACCCGGAACCGGCGGGGCGTACGCTCGTTCGGTGAAGGTCGACACGCCGATCCTGCACGTCGACATGGACGCGTTCTACGCGTCGGTCGAGGTGATCAAGGACCCCACGCTGAAGGGCAAGCCCGTGATCGTCGGCGGTCAGGGGGGCCGCGGGGTCGTGACCTCGGCCTCCTACGAGGCCCGCGCGTTCGGCGTCCGCTCCGCGATGCCCACGATCCAGGCGCGGCGCCTCTGCCCCCGCGGGATCTTCCTGCCCAACGACTTCGCCGCCTACCAGGACCTCTCCGCTCGCATCCGCGAGGTCTTCCTCTCGTTCACGCCGCTGGTCGAGCCGCTGTCGCTCGACGAGGCGTTCCTCGACGTCTCCGGCTCGGTGCGGCTGTTCGGCGGCCCGATCGACATCGCCGAAGACGTGCGCAGGAAGATCGCCGCCCTCGGCCTCACCTGCACGGTCGGCGTGGCTCCCAACAAGTTCCTGGCAAAGCTTGCCTCCACCGCGGCCAAGCCCGACGGCCTGCTCGTGATCTCGCCCGACCGCGTCGAGCACTTCCTCCACCCCCTGCCGGTCACCGCGCTGTGGGGCGTGGGCGAGGCCACGGGCGACGCGCTCCGCCGCCTCGGGATCAAGACCGTCGGGGACCTCGCGCGCATCCCGCGCCGGACGCTCGAGCGCGCGATCGGCGACTCGCTCGGAAGCCACCTGTCGCACCTCGCCGCCGGCGTCGACGAGCGTCCCGTCACGCCGCACGAGCCCGCGAAGTCCGTCGGCTCCGAGGAGACGTTCGCCGCCGACCTCGACGCCCACGACGCCATCCTGAGGGAGGTCCTCAGGCTCGCCGACCGCACCGCGGGCCGCCTGCGCGCGAAGGGGCTGTGCGGGCGGACCGTGACGCTGAAGGTCCGCTGGTCGAACTTCCAGACGATCACGCGGTCGAAGACGCTGCCGGCCGAGGTGGACACGGCCGCCGAGATCTACGCCGTCGCCCGCGAGCTGTACGAGAAGGTGGCCCCGGGGGCGCCGCGGATCAGGCTCATCGGCGTGAGCGTCACGTCGCTTGCGCCCGGCCCCCCGCGCAAGCAGCTCGACCTTCTGGGCGAGCGGGGGGGCCGGCCCGGGTGGCAGGAGGCGTCGGCGGCGATCGACTCGATCAGGAAGCGCTTCGGCGCGTCCTCCGTCGGGCCGGCGACGCTGGTAGACCGCGGTTGACGTACCTACCGGAAGACTCTGGTTCCGTAAACGGGGCCGAACCTATAATCGGGTGACCGTGCCGCTGTCAGAGCGCGAGCAGCGCATCCTCGACGAGATGGAGAAGAGCCTCTACCAAGAGGACCCCGTCTTCGCGCGTGAGCGGCCCCCGCGCCGCACCGGCGCCGGCCTCCATACAGTGCGCCGCGGGTTGCTGATGTTCGTAGCGGGGCTGTTGGTGCTGTTCGCGTTCTTCATGACGAAGCAGGTATGGATCGGCGCGCTCGCGTTCGGCTCGATGGTGTGGGGGATCGTCGTGCTCGCGGGCTCGGTGCGCGGCGCGGCCCCCTCGCCGCGACGCACGTTCACCGACTTCGGCGAGCGTCTCGGACGCGCCGCGAACGACCTCGAGCAACGGTTGAAGCAGCGCTACAAGAGGCGCTAGCGCCCGCCCTTCCACGCGGAACGGGAAAAACTTTCGCTAATTCCGAAACGAATGCGGCGCTGGGGTTGCCGCGTCGCGAGAAGCCGCGCTAGATTCCGTACGTCGCGCGGAGCGGCAATGCATCACCGGGCATTACGCAACAGCACCTCGTTGCCCGTCGCGGGTATCTCAAGGCGTGTCAAAGGTTTTTCTCTCGTTGCTGTAGTGGAAGGACGTACTCATCCATGGAGGGTTTCACTGCTCAACAAACGTCACGTTTCACAGGTTGCACAGCACATCAGCTGAGGTACTGGGACCGCATCGGTCTCGTCAAGCCGAGCGTGCAGGCAACCGGCGGTCGCCCCGGTGTGAGGCGGCTTTACTCGTTCCGAGACCTCATCGCGTTGAAGGTCGTGAAGTCGCTGCTGGAGCACGGTATGAGCCTTCAGCGCGTGCGGCGTGCGTATTCGTATCTGCGTAAGAAGGCGGCGCTGGACGACCACCTCTCCGAGGTCAAGCTCGTCACCGACGGCAAGAGCATCTTCAAGATCTGCAAGAACGACGGCGAGCTCCTCGACGCGTTGAAGGAGGGCCAGCTCGCGTTCTTCCTCGCCATCGACGAGATCGCGGCGGGCGTGGACGGACGCGTGGCCGAGTACCTCTACGACCGCGAAGAGTTCGTGACCGCGCTGCGGCGGGTCGAGCAGACGCTCGAGCAGGAAGTGCCGCCGGACGCTCGCCGCCGCCTACGAGCGGCCAACTAGCCCCCTCGGCGAGAACAGCCGCGCCGCCCGCGTCCACCACGACGCCCGGGCCCACATGACCGCCCGGAGCTTGCGGGCGAGGACCCTCGCCTGGCGCGCCTGGTCCCTCCCGACGCCCCGCGGCGCGTACTGCGACGCCTCGTAGATCTGGGCGAGCCGGGCCGCGTCGTCGGACGGCACCGCACGGAGCTTCCCGAGGCGGGCGGCGAACGACGCCGCGGACTCGGCCGGACGCCGCGGCTCGGCCAGCTCGGCGGCCTCGTCCTCGAAGTGGCGGAACGCGGCGGCCGCGGCCTGGTCGGCGCCGCGGGCCGAGCGGTAGCGGCGCGCTATCCGCCACCTCTTCAGGGCGGGCACGGCGGCGAGGAACGCGAGCAGGAGGACCCCGACCGCGACCGCGAGCCGGTTGAACGCCCGGGTCCACGCGGGGTTCTCGGGGACCGCGCCGGGGCCGATCTCGCCGATCGCACGCTCGCCCCGGGTGCCGGCGCCGACGTTCGAGCCGGCGAGGCGGCGGTCCTCGATCGCGTCCTGGCGGCCGGTCGCCGCGCCGATCCCGTTCTCGGTCCCGCCCGGGGGTGCGCCGGGGCCCTGAGGTCCGAGCGGCTGCCGGGTGTACCCGGGGGCCGCGGCCTGGACGCGGGGGGTCGGGTCGAAGCGGACCCACCCGTAGCCCTCGAAGTAGACCTCCGGCCACGCGTGGGTCTCGACGCCGGTCACCGTGAAGGTGTCGGTCTGGACGTCGCGGTTGCCGGGGAGGAAGCCGACGGCGACCCGGGTCGGGATGCCCTGGAGCCGGGCGAGCAGCGCGAAGGCGGTGGCGAACTGCTGGCAGTAGCCCTGGCGCACTTCGAAGAGGAACTGGTCGAGGTAGTTCGCCGACGCCCCGTCGACCTGGGTCGCCTCCACGAGCTCGGGGTCGTCGGAGTACTCGAACTTCGTGCGGAGCTCCTCCTGCAGCGCGATCAGGAACTGGCCGTCGGAGAGCCTCTCGCCGGTGACGCGGTCCACGCGCAGGTCCTCGGCCAGCTCGATCGTCCTGGAGGTTGCGTCGGGCGCCTCCAGGTAGACGCCGCCGGGGAACCCGACCTGTGCCTTCGTCAGCTCTTCGTAGGTCAGCTCGGGGACGTTCGACGTCACGGTGTACGAGAAGCCCTCGGTCGCCTGGTCCGGCAGCACGAGGTCCTGGTTCTGCGTGTCGTAGGTCACCTCGACGTCCTCTTCGAGGTCGACCTCCGCCGGGTTGATGGCCGCGGGGAGGCGTTCGGACTCCAGCTCCTGGAAGGTCACGGTCTGCACTAGCGGCTCGGACTCGCGCGGCGCGTTGGACTGGCCTCCGAAGGAGAGCTCGTCGATCACCGGCTCGACGACGGTGCCCTCGGCTCGCTGCCAGTCGCGCCCGTCGAAGCGCGCGAGCGAGAGCAGCCTCCAGTAAGACGAGCGCTCGGCCTCGACCGTGAACAGGACGAGGTCGGTCTGGTCGAGCAGCGTCGGCGCGATCGACACGAGCGGGTTGATCTCGCCGGACGCGCCACCACCGCCGAACCCGCCGGCGCCGACGTCGTTGCGCCACACGAGGAGGCCGTCACCGAGCGCGGGGACGATCAGCGGCGCGGCGATCGCCGCCGCCACGCACCCGGCCCCCATGCGGCGCGCCAGAGCGCCCGTGACCGATTCCGGCTCCTTCCCCTCACGCCCGGAGAAAGCCGGGACCCACCGGCCCCACGACCTCACCCGGTGCGCGGACTCGAGGCCCCAGAACGTGAGCAATGCGAGCAGGAACGCGATCACGAGCACGGGAGCGCCGTTGCCGGTCCCGACGGTCATCTGGATGCAGAACAACCCGATGCACGGCAGCGCCGCCAGCAGCGGCCGGCGCCAGCGGAACGTCGCGATCTCGCCGACCGACGTGGCGACCCACATCCCCACCACGACGAGCACGACGTAGCCCGTCCGCACCGGCACCGGCGCGTAGTCGACCGCCGAGTGCCTCAGCGCGTTCGAGATCGAGCGGCCGAGGCCCGCGACGGCGTCCGGCGAGGGCAGCAGGTAGAAGGAGTTGCGCGCCTGGAAGATCACGACGAGGTACCAGAACAGCGCGGCGAGGCTGGCGAGGGCGGTCGCCACGGTCCCGGCCCCCAGCCTCCGCGCCGCGATCGCGATCCCCGACGCGAGCGCCATCCCGAGCAACGTGGGGCCGGGGTAGTCGCCTGCGGCGAAGACCTGCGCGAACGCGAGCAGCGTGAGCAGCAGCAGCGCGGCGAGGCCGATCCGGGCGCGGCCCTCGGAGCTCACGGCGACACCACCTTCGAGCGGCTCGCGGCCGCGGCCGACCGCGTGAGGGAGTCCCATCCCGTGAGCAGAGGCTCCTCCGGCCCGAGCACGACGGTCTGGACGCCGGAGCGCCCGAGCAGCTTCACGACCTCGAGGACTTCCTGCTCCGCCGCCCAGCGGGCCTTCGTCGTCATCGAGCCGAAACGGTGCGCCGGGAACATCACGACGATCACCTGCCGGAAGCGCCTCCGGCACCGCGTCACGGCGACGGCCGCCTCGGCCGAGAGCGACCCGGACACGACGGCGAGGGTGCCCTCACCGGCGGTGCCCGCCTCTATCTCGAGCAGGCGTGCGATCAGCGGGTCGTCGGAGCTCTCCGCGGGGCGCGACGTGCGCACCGTGGCGAGCAGGTCGAGAACGCGGTTGAAGTGGGGCGTCCCCTTGGCCGCCGCGAGCCCCGCCGCCGTCGCGCCCGCGAGGCGGTAGGTGTAGCCCGAGCGCTGGTAGAGGTCGACGATCGAAGCCGTGGCCTCGATCACGCGCTCGAAGCTGCTGGCGTCCCCGATCCCGTCGTGGGCGGCGGTCCGGTCGTCGAAGACGACCGTCGCCCGCGTGTGCCAGGGCGTCTCCTCCTGCCGGATCATGTAGCGCCCGCGCTTGGCGGTCGCCGGCCAGTGGACCTTCCGGAGGTCGTCTCCTTCGTTGTACTCGCGCAGCGTGTAGAAGTCCTCGCCCTGCGCGCCGATCGGCTGCCGGAGCGCCGAGACCGCGAGGCTGCGGCGGTCGCCGAGGTCGCGGGGGAGCGCCAGCGGCTCGATCCGGGGGTGGACGAGGATCGACGACTTGGGCGCGGCCGCGGAGACTAGCCTGGCGAGCCCGAACGGGTCCGTCGACGTCAGCGTGAGGGGACCGACCTCGTAGTGCCCGCGGCGCGGGGGTCGGAGCTCGTACGACGCGACCCGCCGGCCCTTGGGCTCGACGCCGTGGAGCGCGAAGCGCGCCCGGCCGGCGACGTCGGTCGGCACCCTGTCCTCCAGCAGCAGCAGGGGGGCCGGGCCGCGGCCCCGGTTGCGGATCTCGAGCGTCACCCTGACCTTGGTCCCGGCGCGGACCCGCTCCGGGGAGGCGCGCCGCACGACCTCGAGGTCGTGCTTGCCGAGCCGCACGACCGCGATCGCGATCAGCGGGAGCACGAGCAGGGCGAAGCCGAACTGCTCGACGGGCGCGGCCCCGAAGATCCTCGCGACGACCAGCAGCACGACGCCGGTGAGGGCCACCGACCAACCCCGAAGCGTGAGCATTTCTAGTTTGGCCGCTGGCCGAGGCCACCGGCCCCCTGACCCAGCCTTGCCGGAATCGCCAGCGGGGGGTCGCCTCGCACCTAAGCCTCTTTCGCAGGGATGGGAACGCGGCCGACGAGGCCCTCGAGCACGGTCTCCGAGGACGCGCCGCGCATCTGCGCCTCCGGCGAGAGCAGCACGCGGTGGGCCATGACGGGGACCGACAGGTCCTTGATGTCGTCGGGGACGACGTAGTCGCGGCCCCGGCTGGCGGCCAGCGCCCGGGACGCCCTCAGGAGGTAGAGCGAGGCCCGCGGGCTGGCGCCGAGGTAGACGTCGGGGTGGTCGCGGGTCGACTCGGAGAGGTCGACGATGTAGCGGCGGAGTGAGGGGGCCACGTGGACCTCACGTGCCAGCTTGATGAGGTTGTTGACCTCGTTCGCGTCGGAGACCGGCTCGAGCTCCTCCAGGAGCGAGTGGCGGCCGTGGGTCTCGAGGATCTCGAGCTCGGACTGGCGGCTGGGGTAGCCCATCGACAGCCGCATCATGAACCGGTCGAGCTGCGACTCCGGCAGGGGGTACGTGCCCTCGTGCTCGATCGGGTTCTGGGTCGCGATGACCATGAACGGCATCTCGAGCGTCCGGGTCGTCCCGTCGACCGTGACCTGCCGCTCCTCCATGCACTCGAGCAGCGCCGACTGCGTCTTCGGCGACGCGCGGTTGATCTCGTCGCCGAGGCAGATGTTCGCGAAGACGGCGCCGGGCTTGAACTGGAACTCGCCACTGGCGCGATCCCAGACGTTGACGCCGGTGACGTCGCTCGGGAGCAGGTCCGGCGTGAACTGGATCCGCTGCCACTTGCACCCCACCGACCGCGCCAGGGACTTCGCGAGCATGGTCTTCCCGACGCCCGGGATGTCCTCGAGGAGGACGTGGCCTTCGGCCAGCATCGTGATCAGGGCGAGGCGGACCGTCTCCGTCTTCCCCTGGATCGCCCGCTCCATGTTCGCCGTGATCCGGTCGAACGCGGACTTGAACTCGGAGAAGTCCCTCCCGTCCCCGCCGGCACGGCCATCGTCGGCCATTCGGCTACCCCTTTCGTGGAATCGTCACAACCGGGACTCGGCTCCCTGAGGAAAAGTTCCGGCCCGGGCTCCCGAAGGCGCCCAGGTTAGCAGTGTGCCGCAACAAACCATCTGTTCGTGGCCGCTCGCCAGGCGACCGGTCGCTGACAACTACAAAGGTAGTAGCAGTGGCGAGGATAGCGGACATATACTGCGCGCGTCCGTAGAGACACTTGCGTGCAAGGGGGAGGTTCCGCTGATGCCCAAACCATTGAGGCTGCTCGCGCTCGCGCTCGTGATGGCGTTGACGATCGCGGCGTGTGGTGGCGACGACGACGGGGGCGACACCGAGGGCAACGGTGACACCGGCGCCCAGGAGGGTGCGACCCTGACGTTCGGCACGTCGGCGGACCCCGTCGTCCTCGACGGCGCGCTCGTCTCCGACGGCGAGTCGCTCAGGGCGATCGACCAGATGTTCGAGGGGCTCGTCACGCTCGCTCCGGGAGGGACCGAGGTCGTCCCGGGCCTGGCCACCGAGTGGACCACGTCCGAGGACGGGACCGAGTGGACCTTCAACCTTCGGGAAGACGTGGCGTTCCACGACGGCGAGGCGTTCAACGCCGAGGCGGTCTGCTACAACTTCGACCGCTGGTTCAACTTCACCGGGTCGTTCCAGAACCCGGCCGCGACGTACTACTGGCAGACGGTCTTCGGCGGGTTCGCGAAGACCGACCCCGACAGCGGGGCCCCCACGGAGTCCAACTTCAAGAGCTGCACGGTCGACGACGAGCTCACGGTGACGATCGCGCTGAACAAGCCGTCGTCCTCGTTCCTCGCCGCCATGGCGCTCACGAACTTCACGTTCGGCAGCCCCGCGGCGCTCGAGGAGTTCAACGCGAACGAGGGCCGCGTCAACGCCGAGGGCATCTTCCGGGCGACCGGCACCTACGGGACCGAGCACCCGGTCGGCACCGGCCCGTTCATGTTCGAGAGCTGGGAGCGCAACCAGGCGCTGACGATGGTCAAGAACCCGAACTACTGGAACGAGGAAGAGCAGGGCAACATCGACACGCTGATCTTCCAGCCGATTCCCGACAACGCCGCCCGGCTCCAGGCCCTGCAGACCGGAGAGATCCAGGGCTACGACCTGGTCGAGCCGCAGGACTTCGACACGATCTCGGGCGACGAGAACCTCCAGCTCCTCGAGCGCCCGGCCTTCAACGTCGGCTACGTCGGCATGAACCAGGCCCAGAAGCCGCTGGACGACATCGAGGTCCGCAAGGCGATCGCGCACGCGATCAACCGCCAGGAGGTCGTCGACGCGTACTACGCGGGCCAGGGCGAGGTCGCGAAGCAGTTCATGCCTCCGGCGCTGTTCGGCTACGCGGACGACGTCACCGAGTACGAGTACGACCCGGACAAGGCCAAGAAGATCCTCACCGACGCCGGGTACGACCTGCCGGTCGAGATCAGCTTCGCCTACCCCACCGACGTCTCGCGGCCGTACATGCCGGTGCCGCAGGACAACTTCGAGGCGATGGTCGCCGACCTGGAGGACTGCTGCTTCAAGGTCAACAAGGAGAGCGCGATCTGGAGCCCGGACTACCTCGACAACGTCGACAACGGGCGGTACGGCCTCTATCTCTTGGGCTGGACCGGCGACTTCGGCGACCCGGACAACTTCATCGGGACGTTCTTCCAGACCGAGCAGAAGGCGTGGGGCTTCGACAACGCGGAGATCCGGAACTGCCTCGACGAGGCCGAGACGGAGACCGACCCGGACGCCCGCACCACCAAGTACGAGGAGTGCAACCGGCTGATCATGGACTTCCTGCCGGGCCTCCCGTACGTGCACACGAAGCCGGCGCTCGCCTTCACGGCGAACGTCACCGGGTACGAGCCGAGCCCGGTGTCGCTCGAGCAGTTCTCGCTGGTGACGGTGCAAGGCACGTAAAGAAGGATCGAACGAAGGGGCGCGGGACCATCCCGCGCCCCTTCTTTTTTCGTAAGGTGCGGCCTAGATGCTGAGATACGTCGTCCGGCGGCTCGTGCTCCTCGTCCCGATCCTCGTCGGGCTCTCGATCCTCGTCTTCGTCTTCGTCCGGTCGCTTCCCGGGGGCCCGGCGATCGCGCTCTTGGGCGAGCGCGCGACGGAGGAGTCCGTCGAGGCGATCGAGCGGGACCTCGGCCTCGACGAGCCCCTCTACAAGCAGTACCTGACGTACGCGGGCAACCTCGTGAGCGGTGACCTCGGCGCGAGCATCCAGACCCGGCGCCCGGTCGTCGACGAGCTGAAGCAACGCTTCCCCGCGACGATCGAGCTAGGCCTCGCCGCGATGCTGTTCGCGATCGTCGTCGGCGTCCCGCTCGGCTACTTCGCCGCGAAGCGATACCAGGGCGTCTTCGACCAGGCCAGCCTCGTGACGTCTCTGATCGGGATCAGCTTCCCGATCTTCTTCCTCGCCCTCATCCTGAAGTTCGTGTTCGCGGTGAAGCTCGGGTGGCTGCCGAGCATCGGGCGCATCGACGTCACGCGCTCGCTCGAGCACCCGACCGGCTTCTACACGATCGACGCGCTGCTCGCCGGGGACTTCGGCGCGTTCGTCGACGTCGTCAAGCACATGATCCTTCCGGCGATCGCGCTCGGGACGATCCCGCTCGCGATCGTCGCCCGCATCACGCGCGCCGCCACGCTCGACGTCCTCAGCGAGGACTACGTGCGGACGGCCCGGGCGAAGGGGCTCGACCCGACGGTGATCGACCGGCGCCACGTGATGCGCAACGCGATGCTCCCGGTCGTCACGATCGTCGGCCTCCAGACGGGGCTGCTGCTGACGGGGGCGATCCTGACCGAGAGGGTCTTCTCGTGGCCCGGTCTCGGCACGATGATCATCAACGCGATCAGCTTCCGGGACTACGCGGTCCTGCAGGGGGGCCTCGTTTTCTTCGCCCTCATAATCGTGCTCGTGAACCTCCTGGTGGACGTGTCGTACGCGTTCCTCAACCCGAGGATCCGCTACCGGTGAGCATCGCCGAAGCCGAAGCCAAGGAGCTCAGCCTCGAGAGCCAGGCGAGCCTGTGGTCGGACGCATTCGACCGCCTCCGGCGCAACCCCGGCGCGATCGTCGGGGCGGTCGTCGTGCTGCTGTTCGTGCTGCTCGCGGTGTTCGCGCCGGCGATCGCGCCCCACGACCCGTCCGAGCAAGTGGGCGCGCTCGCGTCGAACCCGGAGGGACCGTCGGGCGAGCACCTGATGGGGCTCGACGAGCAGGGGAGGGACCTCCTCTCGCGCATCATCTTCGGGGCCCGGCTCTCGCTGCTGTCGGGCGTCGTCTCGGTCGCGATCGGCCTGTTCTTCGGCGTGCTTCTCGGTGCGCTCGCCGGCTACTTCGGGGGCTGGATCGACACGCTGATCATGCGGTTCATGGACATCATGCTGTCGATCCCCGGGCTGCTGCTCGCGATCGCGATCGTCACCGCTACGGACCGCGGGCTGCTGCCGATCATGTTCGCGATCGGGATCATCAACGTTCCCGTGTTCGCGCGGCTGCTGCGCGGTTCGATCCTCGCCCAGCGCGAGTCGGACTTCGTGCTCGCCGCGCGGTCGCTCGGCGCGACCGGGCCGCGGCTCCTGGGCGTGCACATCCTCCCGAACTCCATCGCGCCGGTGATCGTCCAGGCGACGCTCGCGATGGGCACCGCGATCATCGAGGTCGCAGCCCTCAGCTTCCTCGGGCTCGGCCCCGCCGATCCCGGCCTGCCGGAGTGGGGAAAGATGGTCGCGGACAACTCGAACCGGCTCACCGAGTCCACGCACCTGATCTTCTTCCCGGGCTTCGCGATCGTCCTGAGCGTGCTCGGGATCAACCTGATCGGTGACGGCCTGCGCGAGGCCATCGACCCGAAGCTGAGGGCCTGAGCCATGGCGCTGCTGTCCGTCCGCGACCTCGAGGTGAAGTTCTTCACGCGCCGCGCCACGATCCACGCGGTCAACCGGATCTCGTTCGACCTCGAGGCGGGCGAGACGCTCGCGATCGTGGGCGAGTCCGGCTGCGGCAAGAGCGTGTCGTCGCTCGCGATGCTCGGGATCCTGCCGAAGCCTGCCGGCAAGGTCACGGGAGGGGAGGTTGTGTTCCGCGACGTCGACCTGCTGAAGCTCCCGGACTCGAAGCTGCGCGAGATCAGGGGCCGCGACATCGCGATGATCTTCCAGGACCCGATGACCTCGCTGAACCCGGTTCTGCGCGTCGGACGGCAGATCACCGAGAGCCTCCGCAAGCACCTCGGCATGGGCAAGGACGAGGCGACGGAGGAGGCGCGCGCGCTGCTCGAGCGCGTCGGCATCCCCGACGCCTCGAACCGGCTGCGCGACTACCCGCACCAGTTCTCCGGCGGGATGCGGCAGAGGGTGATGATCGCGATGGCGATCGCGTGCAAGCCGCGCATCCTGATCGCGGACGAGCCGACGACCGCGCTCGACGTCACGATCCAGGCGCAGATCCTCGACCTCCTGCGCGGGCTCGTGCGGGAGGAGAACATGGCGCTGATCCTGATCACGCACGACCTCGGCGTCGTCGCGGGGGTGTGCGACCGGACGCACGTGATGTACGCGGGGGAGTTCATCGAGACCGCGCCGACGACCGAGCTGTTCGCGCGGCCCCGTCACCCGTACACCCTCGGGCTGCTGAAGTCGGTGCCGCGCCTGGACGCGGAGCGCAAGGCGAAGCTCGAGCCGATCGGCGGCACGCCGCCGGACCTCCGCTCGTTGAAGGAAGGATGCTCGTTCGCGCCGCGCTGCCTCTACGCGACGCAGGAGTCGCGCGAGAAGACGCCGCACCTCCGCCAGATCGACGGGCCCGAGCACTTCGTCGCGTGCTGGAACCCGGTGCCGGTGGAGGACATGCCGGGGGCGCCTCCGGTCGTGGGAGAGGAGACCGCGTGAGCGATCCGACGCCCGATCTCGTCAAGGTGGAGGACCTCAAGGTCTACTTCCCGATCCGGTCGGGGCTGCTGATCGACCGCCACGTCGGCGACGTCAAGGCCGTCGACGGCGTCTCCTTCGAGATCAAGAAGGGCGAGACGCTCGGGCTCGTGGGGGAGTCCGGCTGCGGCAAGACGACGGTCGGCCGCACGGTCCTCCGTCTGTACGACCCGACGGAGGGGCACATCTACTTCGACGGCGTCGACATCGCGGGCCTGTCGGGGGCCGAGCTCCGCAAGCTCCGGCGGCGCATGCAGATGATCTTCCAGGACCCGTACTCGTCGTTGAACCCGCGGCAGAGCGTCGGCAACGTCGTCGGCGAGCCGCTGAAGGTGCACGGCGCGGACGGCGACGAGGTCGCCGCGAAGGTCCGTCACCTGCTCGACGTCGTCGGGCTTCCCGAGGGGGCCGCGAACCGGTACCCGCACGAGTTCTCCGGGGGCCAGCGGCAGAGGATCGGCCTCGCGCGCTCGCTCGCGCTGAACCCGGACCTCATCGTCGCGGACGAGCCGGTCTCGGCCCTCGACGTCTCGATCCAGGCTCAGATCGTGAACCTGCTCGAGGAGCTGCAGGAGGAGTTCCAGCTCACGTACCTGTTCATCGCGCACGACCTCGCGGTCGTGCGGCACATCTCCGACCGGATCGCCGTGATGTACCTCGGCATGATCATGGAGGTGGCGCCGGCGGGCGACCTCTACGACCGGCCGCTGCACCCGTACACGAAGGCGTTGCTCTCCGCGGTGCCGATCCCGGACCCCAAGGTAGAGCTCGCGCGCGAGCGCATCCTTCTCCGCGGCGACCTTCCGTCGCCGGCGAACCCGCCGTCCGGATGCCGGTTCCACACTCGCTGCCCGTTCGTGCAGAAGGAGCGCTGTCCCGACGAGGTCCCCGAGCTGCGCGAGGTCGGCGGCCACACCGTCGCGTGCCACTGGGTCGAGGAGATCGAGTCCGGGCAGATCCGCCCACACGAGGCCGGCGTCCCGGTCTGACGAGACGGGGCACTCCTTAGATCGGTGACGGTGCCCGCGGTTCGCCGTGACTCCTCCGGCGTTTGGAGCTCAGCAGCACACCCGCCACGGCCGCGACCACTCCGGCGAGAGGAAGAAGCCACGTCCACGGATCTACCGCGCGGCCGGAGGAATCCGCGTCGCCGCGGGTGAACAGCGCCGCGGCGATCCCTTCCTGCATCGGCCTCCATCCCGGCTCGACACGACGAGTGGTCCAGTCGTCCTCGCTCCACTTCTGGGTCTGGCCCTTCATCGTGAACGCGACGGGGTTCGGCCGGGCGAACGGATAGACGCGTTCCCGCACCACGACTTCGTCGTCCTGCGCCCGGTGCACGTACGTCACGAGATAGCCGCGCCCGAGGCGTCCGGGCGGAGGCCTGTCTCCTTTGGCCGTACCGTTGAGAACCGGCCACGAGACCAGCTGCATCTCCCACTCCTCGAGGCGTTCACCGAGCTCGGACGCCTCGATCCGGACGTCCCGTCCGTCGAAGTCCGACACAAGGACGTACTCCAGAGGGCAGCACTTCGCCGCGGCAGGGCCGGCAGTCATCGCGACAGCCGCAACGACCGCGGTGCAAACGGAGACGACTGCGCGAGCGCGCCGCATCTCTCCATTACAACAGGTCGGCCACGGATCGGCCCTGCGGGCGCGATACCCTGTGCCCGAGCACGTCGTGCAACAGAGAGGAGACACGGTGGCCGGTTGGGGAGACGACCCGGAGCTCGAGCGACTGCGTCAGCTGATCGACGACGGCTGGCAGGTCATGGACGTCACCGAGGACAACAGCTCCGGCGTCCCCATGGACACCGTCCGCCTCGCGAAGGGCGGCGAGGAGACGGAGTGCACCTCCGACCACCTCGCGTTCCACCGCTACGTCGAAGGGCTACGCGAAGAGCCCTCCTAGCCCTCGGTCCCGGCGCGGCCGTCGAGCTCGCAGCGGTGCGCGTCTTCCGGGTCGTTCTCCTGGCCGAGCGCGCCCGAGCCGTCCTGTCCGTAACGTCCTTCGGGCAGGCGCCAGCGGAGCCCACACACGAGGCTGTCGCCGGGCGACCCGGTCACCTCGATATGGAGGTCGCGGCTCGGCGTGGTGTACATCTCCTCGCTCGTCCACGGGACCGTCACCTCTTCCTCGACGAGCCCCTTGTCGCCCAGGTAGGAGACGTCGACCGTCCCGGCGCGGCCCCCGACCTCGTAGACGAACACGAGCTCGGGCTCGCGGGAACAGGCCAGGAGGAGCACGAGGGCCGGCGCGGCGAGGAGGAGCTTCACCGCGCCAGCCTAAGTCGTGCTAGTGCGCGACGCCGATCGAGTCGGTGCCGCTGAAGTTCAGCCGGTCCGCGGTCTCGCGCGTGAGGTCCCAGTTCGACCGCGCGTACGGCCCCCGGTCGATCACCGTCACGGTCACCGTCCGGCCCCCGTACATGATCGCGACCTTCGTCCCACACGGCAGCGTCCGGTGCGCGACGCCGAGGGTGCTGTAGCCGAGCGTCTTCCCGCACGCCGTGCGGTTCCCGTAGAACCCCGGCCCGTACCAGGTGGCGAGGTCGCTGCGGTACACGCGCACCGAGTCCGCGCGCTTGCGCCCGAGGCTCGTCCCGTCGCCCTTGAACCACGCGCGCAGCGGCCTCTTGCGGTCCGTCTCCTGCGGCCGGAACGTCGCCGAGAAGCGACCGTCCCTCACCCGCGGGCGCGCGATCGTCGTCCACCTGCCCCCGTGGTACTGCTGGACGACGACCCTGCGGCCGGGGGCCTTCGGGAACAGCGTCCCCGACAGGCGGATGCGGCGTCCCGCGTACGCGTCGTCGGGCGACGCCCTGAAGCCGAGCTTCGACGCGACCCTGATCTCCTCGACGTTGCTGAAGCTGTGCGTCCCGTCGACGTCGTCGGTGTAGCGGAGGCGGTAGCGCGCGCTCGCGCCGAGGTCCTCGAGGCGGAAGCGGACCTTCAGCTCGTTCCCCACCGGCTTCGTCTGGACATCGTTCCACTCGCCGCCGGCCCGGCGGCGCTGCAGCGTGACCTCGGCCCCCGGCGTCCCGTGGCGCAGACGGCCCTTCACGAGAGCGTCCTTCTTGAGCCAGACCTTCCACGGCACGGACTGGATGACGGGCTTGGGCTCCTCCGTGGGCGTTTGAGCGGCGGCCGGAAGGGCATGCCCACCCAAGGCGATCGTTGCGGCGAGCCAGATGGCTCCTAGCTGGTGGCGGCGCGTCATTGGGTCGTCTCCTCTCCTGGCCGATCGCCGAGGCGATCGGTCGTCGGCCCGCGCGCGCAAGTGAGGCGCAGACGCAGGCACAGCGTCGTTGGCTTCCGCCCTGGGGCCCGCACCTTCAGCGGGCCGCAGCGGCCACCCCCCGCGGGGAGGCCGGAGCCCGGGGCACTTCGAAGCCGCAACGCCTCCACCTGTCTGGGGAGGGCGACCGCCCGGGCCGGGCACGTACAGGGGCGGACCGTAGCGGACGCTGCCAAAGGGTGCAAACCGTTGCGCCACGCCTCGTGGGCTTATGACGACGCTGCGTCGTCGCCAGAGGCGACGTAAGCGGCACGGGCACACATATACTGAGGCGGCCTTGGGAAGAGCGCTGGTCCTGAACGCCTCCTACCAACCGCTGTGCGTCGTTCCGGTCCGGCGGGCGATCGTCCTCGCCCTGAAGGAGAAGGCCGAGGTCCTCCACCACAACGGCGTCGTCTTCCATTCCGAGTCGCTCGAGATCCCGGCCCCCAGCGTCGTCCGCCTCAACTACTTCGTCCGCGTGCCCTACCGGGCCCGGGCGTCGATGTCCCGCCGGGCCGTGTTCGTGAGGGACAACTACGAGTGCCAGTACTGCGGCCGGCCCGCCGAGAACGTCGATCACGTTGTGCCGCGCAGCCGGGGCGGGGGCCACACGTGGGACAACGGCGTCGCCGCCTGCCGCCCCTGCAACTCCCGGAAGGAGAACCGGAGCCCGGCCGACGTGGGCCTCAGGCTCCGCCGGGCCCCGTCGCCCCCGCACGAGAGCGTCTGGATCGTGGTCGCAGTCGACCGCGTCGACGCCACCTGGGAGCAGTATCTGAAGCTCCCGCGCTCGCTCCAGCCGGCCTAGCCGGCGAGGCCGGCCAACGGGGGGCACCTGGTAGCAACTGGCAAGAGGCTCTATTCGGACGCCGATCGAGTCGTCCACGCGGAGCTTTACCGCGTGGCGCTTCGTGCCGGATGTTGAGGGGCCTCGGCCTCCGGCATCAGGCGGTACACGCGGTACACGCGTGGACCGCGTGTACCAGTGCTCGGCGAGGCCTCCCTCCACCCCGCCCGGGCCCGACCCGAGAGCCTTCCGCGCCCGGACCGTGTCGGTCGCCGTCGGGGTGGAGCCCGCATTCCGACGCTGATCCCGACGTCGACGCGGAGCTTTCCCGCGTGGGGCACCGTATGCGTGCCGGATGTGAGAGGGCTGCGCCAGCCAGTGCCCGCTGCGACGTTTACGTAGCCAACTCAAGCAATCACAAGAGTTCACTCATTCAACACGCGCAACAGAATTCCAACTCTGTAATTCGGCCCGCAAACGTTGACGTCGTGGGGTCCGGGGGTCTAACTTCCCACTAGGTGGAGCGAAGTGGAGGGAAATGGTGCCGGTGACCAGCACGCACCACGGCCCGCCGCCCGCTCCGGAACGCAGTGGTGCAGGGGAGACGCTTGAACTTCACCGGGGAGTACCGGCACACGATCGACGCCAAGGGGCGCCTGATCGTGCCGTCGCGCCTCCGGGAGGAGTTCACGGGGGACCGGGTCATCCTCAGCCGCTGGATGGGCAACTGCATAGCGATGTGGTCCGAGGAGGGCTGGCGCAAGATCGCCTCCGCCCTCATGGAGCAGGGGTCTGCGAACCCCAGCGCCCGGGCGTTCGTGCGGACGATGGCCGCGAGCGCTCACACGGACGAGATCGACAAGCAGGGGCGCATCAACGTCCCCGGCCACCTGCGCGAGTACGCGGGGATCACCCGCGAGTGCGTGGTGACGGGGGCCCTGGACCACGGCGAGATCTGGAGCCCGGAGAGGTGGCACCAGGTGGAGGCGACGGCCGGTGACCTGGACGAGCTGGCCGCGACGCTGAACTTCTAGAAAGAGAAGGAGGGCCGGGAGATGGCGATGAAAGTCGAGGCAACGAGGCACGGTCTGGGGCGCGAGCTGCGTCAGGGCATCGTGCTGCTCGCGCTCACCGGCTCCTCCGTCGGCGGCGCCCTCGGGATGCTCGCGATCGCGACGAGAGTGCTCGGGAGATAGGAGAGTGGGCTTCACGTGGAGCACCGCCCCGTCCTTGCCGGCGAAGTCGTCGATCTTCTCCTCCCCGCGCTCGAAGGCGCGGGTCGAGCCGTCTTCGTCGACGCGACTCTGGGACGGGCAGGGCACGCGCTCCGGATCCTCGACGCCGCGCCGGACGCCCACCTCGTCGGCATCGATCGCGACCCCGACGCGCTGGAGGCGTGTCGGGCCAACCTCGCCGGCCACTCCGGAAGGGTCACTCTCGTTCGTGACGACTTCCAAGACCTCGCGGCCGTTCTGGAACGACTCGGGGTTGAGGCGGTACGCGGAGTCCTACTCGACCTTGGCGTTTCCTCACCCCAGCTCGATGCAGCGGATCGCGGGTTCAGTTACCGGAGCGATGGCCCGCTCGACATGCGAATGGACCCCGGTCAGCGAGTCTCGGCCCACGACGTCGTGAACCGATACGAGCAGAAGGACCTCGCGCGCGTGATCTCCCGCTACGGGGAAGAGCGGTTCGCCGCTCGCGTCGCGCGGGCGATCGTCGCGCGGAGGCCGGTCGAGCGGACGTCGGAGCTCGCGGAGATCGTGCGCGACGCGATCCCCGCCGCCACGCGCCGCACCGGCGGCCATCCCGCCAAGAGGACCTTCCAGGCCCTCCGCATCGAGGTGAACGGCGAAATCACCCGTTTGGAGCGGGTCTTGCCTCAGACTGTGGACGTGCTCGACCCCGGGGGCCGCGTCGCCGTCATCTCCTATCACTCGCTGGAGGACAGGACCGTCAAGCGTTTCTTCAACGACGAGGCGCGCGGCTGCACGTGCCCGCCTGACTTCCCCGTCTGCACGTGCGGGGCGCAGGCGAGGATCAAAGTGCTCAGTCGCCGTCCGATCACGCCAACAGAAGACGAGATGAACGCCAACCCCCGTGCCCGTTCGGCGAAGCTCCGCGCCGCCGAACGGCTGGAACCGGCAACGGCGCCGCTCCCCGGACAGCAGAGGAGGTCCGCATGAGCGCCCGTGCGCAGCAGGTGCGGCAGGCGGTCCGCGAGCGCGCCGCGCTGCGGGTCGTCGGCGAAGGGGCGAACCTGTCCAAGCGCCGCGTCCGCGTCAACCCGCTGGCGGTCGTCGCCGTGGTGTGCGTGCTCGGCATCGTCTTCGGCGTGCTGCTCGAGCGCGTGATGCTCGCCCAGTCGGCGTTCGAGCTCACGCGGCTCATGCGCCGCGTCGAGGCTGCCGACGAGTACCGCAGCAAGCTGACGTTCGAGGTCGCGCGACGAGAGAACCCCGGGCGCATCGAGCAGTACGCGCGCGAGCGGCTCGGGATGGTCGACCCCGATCCCGCGACGATGCAGTACATCGTCGCCGACGTGGCGACGCGCGGCCGCGACTCCGGCCGCGGCGGCCTCCACGCCCGCGTCTCCCGCACGGGGCCGGCGAACGCCGCCGGCGTGTGGGAGGAGGCTCCCTAGTTGGCTCCTCCACGCAAGCGATCGGGGAGCCGGGGCAAGACGAGGAAGTCCGTTTCACGTTCACCGAAGAGGCTGGGCCTCACGTTCGTCGTGCTCACCGTGCTGTTCCTCGCGATGGGGGCGCGGCTGTTCATGCTGCAGATCGTCGACGCGCCCGCGTACGCGCAGCTCGCTTCGCAACAGCGTGACCGCACGGTCGAGTTCCCCGCGCGTCGCGGCGCGATCTTCGACCGCAACGGCGAGCCGCTCGCGATCTCGGTCGACCTGAAGACGATCTACACGGACCCGGAGATGGTCGATGACCCCGAGGGGGCCGCGGAGCAGCTCGCTCCGATCCTCGGCGAGCCGTACGAGCTGCTGCTCCAGAAGCTGAGCGGCCCGATGCCGGACGACGACGCCCCGCGCTTCGAGTACCTGATGCGCCAGGCGCCGCCGCGCATCTCGGAGAAGGTGGCCGAGCTGGCGATCCCGGGCGTGTTCATGCAGGACGAGGCCAAGCGCTACTACCCCGGCAAGCGGCTCGCGTCGCACGTGATCGGGTTCGCCGACACCGACGGCGTCGGGCTCGAGGGCATCGAGGCGCAGTACGACGACATCCTCCAGGGCACGGCCGGGCGGATGACGTTCGAGCAGGATCTCGAAGGCAACGTCCTTCCCGGCGGCAACATCGACATGGACAGGGCCCAGCCGGGGCGCGCGCTGTTCCTCACGATCGACAAGCAGCTCCAGTACTTCACGCAGCTGACGCTCGCGGACGCGGCCGAGAAGTACCACGCGGAGGGCGGGACGGCGATCGTCATGCGGCCCGACTCCGGCGAGGTCCTCGCGCTGGCGAACTACCCGGACTTCGACCCGAACGAGCCCACGGACTCCGATCCCGTCGCGCTGCAGAACCGGGCGCTCAACTACGTCTACGAGCCGGGCTCCGCGTTCAAGATCGTGACCGCGTCGGCCGCGCTCGAGGAGAAGGTCGTCACGCCGAAGACCGAGTACATCGTCCCGGACGCGATGGAGTACGCGGGTGAGATCTTCAACGACTCGCACCCGCACCCGACGCTGAAGATGACCGCCACCGAGATCATCGAGCAGTCGTCGAACGTCGGGACGATCCAGGTCGCGCTCGACCTCGGCGGCGAGAGGCTCGACGAGTACGTGCGCAAGTTCGGCTTCGGCGAGCCGACCGGGCTCGACTTCCCCGGCGAGTCGTCCGGCATCGTGATCGACATGGAGGACTGGACGGGCCCGACGATCGCGACGATTCCGATCGGCCAGGGGATCGCGGTGACGCCGCTGCAGATGGCGTCGGCCTACGCGACGCTGGCCAACGGCGGCGTATGGGTGGAGCCGAAGCTGCTCGCGTCGACGATGGACGGCGACGGACGCATCCGCAGGTCTCCCGCGGCGGCATCGCGGCGCGTCGTCTCCGAGAAGACCGCCAAGCAGATGTCTCGCATCCTCACCGGCGTGACCAAGCACGGCACCGGCATCGAGGCCCAGGTCCCGGGCTACGCGGTCGCCGGCAAGACCGGGACCGCGCAGAAGCCGCTGCCCACCGGGGGGTACGGGAACTCCTACATCGGTTCGTTCGCGGGCTTCGTCCCGTCCGGGCGGCCCGAGATCGTCGTGCTGGTCGTGCTCGACGAGCCGAGCCCGATCTGGGGCGGCTCGACGGCGGCCCCCACGTTCAAGACCATCGCCGAGTTCGCGCTCAGGCACCTCGGCGTGTCGCCCACCGGAGACGCCGAGAAGGCCGCCGAGGCCATCGAAGCCGACCAGGCGGGCGAAGACGTGACGTACGACTAGCATCCGATGATGGCCACTCCCCGAAGCCACGGCCTCGGCGACCTCGCGGCCGCCGCCGGCGATCTCCTGGTGCGGGTCGAGGGCGATCCCGCCACGCCGGTGACCGGGCTCTCGTACGACTCCCGCGCCACCGGCCGGGGTGACCTCTTCTTCTGCATCCCGGGCACGGCGACCGACGGCCACGCGTTCGCGTCCGCGGCAGCGGAGGCGGGAGCGGTCGCGCTCGTGGCCGAGCGGCCGGTCGACGTCTCGCTCCCCATTGCCCTGGTAGCCGACGCCAGGAGGGCGATGGGCCGCATCGCCTCCGCGTTCTTCGGGGCGCCGTCGGAGAAGCTCCTCCTGCTCGGCGTGACGGGAACGAACGGGAAGACGACGACGACCTTCCTCATCGACGCGATCCTGCGCGCCGAAGGGCGCACGACCGGTCTGATCGGGACGATCGAGACGCGGGTCGGGGGCCGCGCTCGTCCCGGCGTGCGCACGACACCCGAGTCGCTCGACCTCCACCGTCTGTTCGTGGAGATGGTCGCTGCGGGCTGTGACTCGGTCGCGATGGAGGTGACGTCGCACGGGCTCGCGCTCCATCGCGTCGAGGGCTTGCGCTTCGCGGCGGCGGGGTTCACGAACCTGACGCAGGACCACCTCGACTTCCACGGCGGGATCGAGGCGTACTTCGAGGCGAAGCGCGAGCTGTTCAAGAGCCACCGCCTCGAGCGCGGCGCGGTGAACGTCGACGAGGTGTACGGGCGGAAGCTGCTCGAGTCGACGGACGTCCCGTGCATCGGGTTCGGGATCGCGCCGGAAGCGGAGGTGCGCGCCGTCGACGTGGAGCTGGGCGTCTCCGGCACCTCGTTCCGGATGGTCACGCCGAAGGGCGACGTCGCGGTCGAGTCGTCGCTCACGGGGTCGTTCAACGTCTCGAACTGCCTCGCGGCCGCGGCGACGTGCCTGCAGGCCGGGATCGGGCTCGACGCCATAGAGCGGGGGCTCGGCTCCGGCGTCGCGGTCCCCGGACGCTTCGAGTCCGTCGACGCGGGCCAGGACTTCTCGGTCGTCGTTGACTACGCGCACACGCCGGACTCGCTCGACAACGTGCTGCGCGCGGCGCGCGGCGTCGCCGAGCGCACCGGGGGCCGCGTTCTCGCGGTGTTCGGCTGCGGGGGAGACCGCGACCGCGGCAAGCGCCCGCTGATGGGTGCGGTCGCGGCCCGGCTCGCCGACGTGGTGGTCGTCACGTCGGACAACCCCCGTAGCGAGGACCCGGCGGCGATCATCGACGAGGTGCTGGAGGGCGTGACCGCGGAGAGGGCCGCGGGCGCGGACGCCGTCTTCGTCGACCGCAGAGAGGCGATCGGGTTCGCCGTGGGAGCCGCCCGTCCGGGTGACGTCGTCGTGATCGCGGGCAAGGGCCACGAGACCGGGCAGGAGTTCCGCGACCGGAAGGTCCCGTTCAACGACCGCGTCGTCGCGCGCGAGGCGCTGGAGGCGGTTGCCCGGTGACCAACATCATGGTCGCCGGCCTCGTCGGGCTCGTGCTGTCGCTGTTCGCCACGCCGCTCGCGGTCAAGCGGTTCCGCCGCCGCGGGTGGGGCCAGCTGATCCGCGAGGAGGGGCCCAAGGCGCACTACGAGAAGCGCGGCACGCCGACGATGGGCGGGCTCGTGATCCTCGCGGGGACGGTGGCGGGATACGTGCTCGGGCACTTCGGCCGCGGGGGATGGTCTTCGTTCCGCGACAGCGGGGTGCTCGCCGTCGGCACGATCGCCGCGCTGGCGGTCCTGGGCTTCCTCGACGACATCATCAAGATCCGCAAGTCGCGTTCGCTCGGCCTCCAGAAGCGGGCGAAGTTCCTCGGCCAGCTCCTGATCGCCGCGGTGTTCGGGGTGCTGGCGGTGAAGGTCGTCGGGATCGGCACCGATCTCTCGTTCTTCCGCTCGACCGCGCTCGACCTCGGCGTCTTCTTCTACATCTGGGTCTTCCTGATGATCGCCGCGGCGTCCAACGGCGTGAACCTCACCGACGGCCTCGACGGCCTCGCCGTGGGGTCGGCGGCGCAGGTGCTCGCGGCGTTCGTCGTGATCGGCTTCTGGCAGTTCCGGCACCAGATCTTCTACGACATCGGCGAGACCGGGTCGGACCCGTTCGAGCTCGCGCTGGTCGCTTCGGCGATGTTCGGCGCGTGCGCGGGCTTCCTGTGGTGGAACACCGCGCCGGCGAAGATCTTCATGGGCGACACGGGGTCGCTGATGCTCGGAGGCTCGATGGCCGTGCTGGCGATCCTGCTGAACACCCAGCTCCTGCTGATCGTCATGGGCGGGCTCTACGTGGTCGAGACCCTGTCGGTGATCGCGCAGGTCGCGATGTTCAAGCGAACCGGCCGGCGCCTGTTCCTGATGGCGCCGATCCACCATCACTTCGAGCTCGCGGGGTGGGCCGAGTTCACCGTGATCGTTCGTTTCTGGGTCCTCTCCGGCCTGTCGGTCGCGTTCGGGCTCGGGCTGTTCTACGCGGACTTCCTGTCGAAGGGCGGGATCCTGTGACGTCCTTCGAAGGCCGGGACGTCCTCGTCGTCGGTCTCGGCGTCAGCGGTCACGCCGCCGCGCGCGTCCTGCTGGATCGCGGCGCGCGCGTGCAGGTGACGGAACTCGCCGACACGCCCGCGCTGCGCGAGAGGGCGGCGGAGCTCCGTGCGAGGGGGGCCGAGGTCGAGCTCGGCGGCCACCGGCTCGCGACCGGCGACGTCTCGTTCGCCGTCGTGAGCCCGGGGATACCTCCGTCGTCGGCCGCGCTGCGCGCGCTCGCCGAGCGGGCGGCCGAGGTCTGGAGCGAGATCGAGCTCGCGTACCGGATCGGCGAGTGCGAGTTCCTGGCGGTCACGGGGACGAACGGGAAGACCACGACCACCAGCCTGCTCGCCGCGATGCTCGCGGAGGCCAGCATGCGCTCGGTCGCCGGCGGGAACATCGGCCTGCCGCTCGTCGACGCGGTCGCCGAGGTCGGGCCCGGCGGCGTCGTCGCCGTCGAGGCTTCGAGCTTCCAGCTCGCGACCATCCACGAGTTCCGCGCGCGGGTCGCGGTGATGCTGAACGTCGCGGCGGACCACCTCGACTACCACGGCGCCCTGGACGCGTACTGGTCTGCGAAGGCGCGGATCGTCGAGAACCAGACGTCCGGCGACGTCTTCGTGTGCAACCTCGACGACCCGCTGGTGATGAAGGTCGCGGCGCAGGCTCCGGGCCGCGTCGTGACGTTCTCCGCCGCCGACGGAGGCGCGGACCTCGCGCTCGCCGGCGACGAGCTCACGTGGCACGGCACCGGCTTCGCGTCGCTGGCGAGCCTCACGCTGCCGGGACGCGCCGGGATCGAGGACGCGCTGGCGGCCGCGGGGGCCGCGCTCGAGTACGGCGCCGCTCCCGACGCGGTGGCGCGGGCGATCGCCGGGTTCCGCCCGCTCGGCCACCGGCTCGAGACCGTCGCGACGATCGACGGCGTCGAGTACGTCGACGACTCGAAGGCGACGAACCCGCACGCGACGCTGTCGGCGTTGCGCGGACGGCGCGACGTGGTGCTGATCGCCGGCGGGAGGAGCAAGGGCAACGACCTCTCCGAGCTGCGGGCGGCGGCCCCCCCGGTAACCGCGGTCGTGGCGCTGGGAGAGGCCGCGGAGGAGGTCGCCGCCGCGTTCGACGGGCTCGTCCCCGTCGAGATCGTGGACGGCATGGGGGCCGCGGTGGCCGCCGCGCGCAAGCGTGCAATTCCCGGAGGATCCGTCTTACTTTCGCCCGGCTGTGCGAGCCTGGACATGTACACGAGCTACGCGGCGCGCGGGGACGACTTCGCGCGCCACGTGCGCGATCTCATGAGGGAAGGAGGTGCCGGCCATAGCGACTCGTAGCGGAACGATCGGCGTCGCGAAGCCGCGGACGAAGACCGCGGCCCGCGCCGCTGCGAAGGCCGCGGTCAAGCCGATCCGCTGGTCCGATCCCGCGGGGCTCCTCATGACGACCACCGGCGTCCTCGTGCTCGTCGGCCTCGTGATGATCCTCTCGGCCAGCCTCTGGAACAGCGAGAGCTCGCCCTTCCTGTACTTCAACAAGCAGGCGCTGTGGGCCGCGCTCGGCCTGATCGCGTTCTTCTTCTTCGCGCGCTTCGACTACAAGCGGCTGAAGGGCCTCGGGTACGTCTTGCTTCCGATCGTCGTGGGGCTGCTGCTCGTCGTGCTGATCCCCGGGATCGGGACGAACGTCGGGGGGAGCTCGCGCTGGTTCCGGCTCGGCCCCCTCTCCTTCCAGCCCTCGGAAGCGGCGAAGCTCGCGCTGATCCTGTTCGCGGCCGACGTCTTCTCGCGCAAGAAGGAGAAGATGTTCAAGCACTTCAGCCACGCGGCGGTGCCGATGATCCCGGTGCTCGGCGTGCTGTCCGCGCTCGTCATGCTCCAGCCGGACCTCGGGACGACCGCGCTGCTCGGCTTCATCGGCATGGGCATGCTGTTCGTCGCAGGCGCCCGCGTGCGCCACATGCTCCCGTTCGCGCTCGCCGGGACGACGCTCGCGGTCGGCGCGGCGCTGTTCGAGCCGTACCGCCGCGCGCGCGTGCTCGCGTTCCTCAACCCGTGGGCGGACCCACTCAACACCGGCTACCACACGATCCAGTCGCTGATCGCGCTCGGCTCGGGCGGATGGTTCGGCGTGGGCCTCGGCGCCAGCCGCCAGAAGTGGACCTACGTCCCGAACGCGCACACCGACTTCATCTTCGCCATCCTCGGCGAGGAGATGGGGCTGCTCGGCACGCTGGTGATCGTCGGGCTGTTCTCGTTCCTCGCGTACCTCGGGATCACCACCGCGCGCCGCGCCCCCGACCGCTTCGGGATGCTCGTCGCCGCAGGGATCACGATCTGGATCACGCTGCAGGCGCTCGTGAACATGGGCGCGGTGACCGCCGCTCTGCCGGTCACGGGCGTGCCGCTCCCGCTCGTGTCGTTCGGAGGGACGTCGCTCGTGATCTGCCTCACGGCGATGGGGATCCTCACGAACATCGCGCGGCAGGGCCGCAGCGCCTGAGCCGCAGGCGCGCGCCATGCCTTCTGTAGTCATCGGGGCCGGCGGGACCGGCGGACACATCTTCCCCGGGCTCGCCCTGGCGGACGCGATCAAGCGCGCCGATCCCTCGGCGACCGTCGACTTCGTCGGGACGCCGCGGGGCCTCGAGGGCCGGCTGATCCCCGAGGCTGGATATCCGCTCCACATGATCGACGTCCTCCCGCTCCAGAGGAAGGTCGGCGTCGAGCCGCTCATGGCGGGCCCGGCGTTCGTGCGCGCCACGTGGCAGGCGCGCCGCCTGCTGCGCTCGCTGAAGGCGTCGGTCGCCGCCGGTATGGGCGGGTACCCGAGCCTGCCGGTGATGGCCGCCGCCGCGAGCATGCGGCTGCCGTCGCTGCTGCACGAGTCCGGCGCGATCCCGGGCCTCGCGAACAAGATCGCGGGGCGGCTGACGCGCAACATCGCGCTGAGCTTCGACGAGGCCGCGCTCTCTTTCTCCCGCCCCACGCGGACGACCGGGATGCCGCTGAGCCCGGCGCTCGCGCGCATGGACCGCGCCACGCTCCGTGACGAGGCCCGCGCGTCCTACGGCCTCACCGACGACCTCGTAGCGATCCTCGTGATGGGGGGGAGCCTCGGCGCGCTCCGGCTCAACGAGCTCGCGCTGGGGCTCGCCGAGCGATGGAAGGGCCGCACGGACGTGCGGATCGTCCTGAAGGCGGGGCGGGACCACATGGAGTCGACGCAGAAGAAGCTCGCGGACCTGGGGGCCGAGCACGTCGTGCACGCGACCGCGTTCCTCGACCGGATGGAGCTCGCCTACGCCGCCGCCGACGTGGCGATCACGAGGGCCGGGGCGGGGACGGTCGCCGAGCTGCCCGCCGCGGGACTGCCCGCGATCCTGATCCCCTATCCTCATGCCCCGGGCGACCACCAGACGCTCAACGCCCAGCCGCTCGTGTCGGCCGGGGCGGCGTACGTCGTCGCCGACGCCGAGGCGCAGCCGGACCGAGTGGGGCCGCTGCTCGAAGAGCTGATCGAGGACCGGCCGAGGCTCGCACGCATGGGCGAGAGCGCGCGGGCGCTCGCGAAGCCCCACGCCGCCGACGAGCTGGCGGCGTGGGTCCTCGAGCTCGCAGCCCAGGGGAAGAAGAGATGAGAGACGCCGAACGAGAGTCCTACGTGCTGAGCCCGAGCGACTCCCTTGCCGACGCCATGCGCGCGCTGCAGGCGAACCGCGAGGGCGTGGCGGTCGTGACCGACGAGTCGGGCCGCGTGCTCGGGACGGTCATCGACGCCGACATCCGCCGGGCGACGCTGAGCGCGGTCGAGCTGACCGCGCCGGTCACGCAGGTGATGTCGCGCAACCCCGTGCGGGCGCCGGTGGGCACGAGCAACGACGAGCTGCTCGACGTCATGCGCCTCCACCGCCTGCGCGCGGTCCCGATCGTGGACGACGGCCGCCTCGTCGACGTGAGGTCGCTGACGAGCCTCGTCGAGGACGAGATCCTGCCGGTGACGGTGATCATGGCCGGCGGTGAGGGCCGGCGGCTCCGCCCCCTCACCGAGCACGTCCCCAAGCCGCTCGTGAAGGTCGGGGACCGCGCGATCGTCGAGCGCGTGATCGCCCCGCTGCGCCGCGCCGGCATCAAGGACATCACGCTCGCGCTGAACTACAAGGCCGACGCGATCAAGGACTACCTGGGCACGGGCGAGCGCATGGGCGTGTCGCTCAAGTACATGATCGAGAAGGAGCGCATGGGCACGGCCGGCGCGCTGTCGCTGCTCCCGGAGACGCCCGACCGGCCGATCTGCGTCGCTAACGCGGACATCCTCACGACGATGAGCTTCGCGAGGCTCTTCGACTATCACTGGCACCATCGCGCCGCGATAACGGTCGCAGCCGTCGGCTACGTCTCGCACATCCCGTACGGCGTGCTGCGGACGGCGGGGCACTACATGCTCCGGATGGACGAGAAGCCGGAGGAGCGCGTGCTGTGCAGCGGGGGCATCTACGTCCTCGACCCGGAGGTGCTGCGCTTCATAAGGGGCCGCGCGCCGCTCGACATGCCCGACCTGGTCGCGGACGTGCTGGCGGAGGGTCTCCCCGTCTGCGTGTTCCCGATCCTGGAGAAATGGTTCGACGTCGGGCGCCTCGAGGACCTCGAGCGCGCCCGCACCGAGTTCACGCTCAGCGAGGAGGACTGATGGGTTCCTGGGACGGACGCAAGGTGATGGTGACCGGCGGCGAGGGCTTCATAGGGAGCAACCTCGTCGACCTCCTGCTCGAGGAGGGAGCCGACGTCCGCTGCCTCGTCCACTACAACCCCGGGGGGACGTGGGGGTGGCTCGGCGCGCGCGAGGACGACGTCGAGATCATCCCGGGTGACGTGCGCGACGGCGAGCGCGTGCAGCAGGCGGTCGAGGGGCGCGACGTGGTGCTCCACCTGGCGGCCCTCATCGGCATCCCCTACAGCTACGGGGCCCCCGAGAGCTACGTGCAGACGAACGTGCTCGGGACGTACAACATCCTCAACGCGGCGCGGCGGCACGACACGCCCCGGGTCGTGTGCACGTCCACGAGCGAGGTGTACGGGACCGCACGCACGGTGCCGATCGACGAGTCGCACCCGCTGCAGCCACAGTCTCCCTACGCCGCCACGAAGGTCGGCGCCGACGCGCTGGCGATCAGCTTCCATCGCTCGTTCGAGCTCCCCGTGGCGATCATCCGGCCGTTCAACACCTACGGCCCGCGCCAGTCCACGCGCGCGGTGATCCCGATGATCATCGGCCAGCTCTACAGCGACTCCGCCGAGGTGAAGCTCGGCGCGCTCAGCCCCACCCGCGACTTCAACTACGTCGAGGACACCGCACGCGGCTTCATGGCGATCGCCGACTCGGACCGCGCTCTCGGCGAGGTCGTGAACGTCGGCACGGGCCGCGAGGTCTCGATCGGCGACACCGTCGAGCTGCTGAAGGAGGTCACCGGCATCGACAAGCCGGTCGTGTCGGACGAGGAGCGCATGCGCCCCGGCGGCAGCGAGGTGCACAGGCTGCTGTGCGACAACACGCGCGCCCGGGAGTGGACCGGCTGGGAGCCGCGCGTGACGCTCGAGGAAGGCCTGCGCCGCACGGCGGAGTGGGTCCGGGAGAATCCCGGCTCGCTCAAGACGAAGAAGTACCACGTCTGATCTTCGATGCAGCCCGGCCTCTCGTTCGACCCCGGCTCCTCGGTCCACTTCGTCGGCATCGGCGGCGCGGGGATGTCGGCGATCGCGAAGGTGCTGCTCGAGCGCGGCGTGGCCGTGTCCGGATCCGACCTCAAGCCGTCGCGGCCGATGACGCTGCTCGAGGCCATGGGCGCGCGCGTGCACGTCGGCCACGACGCGGTCCACGTCGGCGACGCGGACGCCGTTGTGGTGTCGTCGGCGATCCCCGATCGCAACCCCGAGCTGAGGGCCGCACGCGACACGGGCATCACGGTCGTCACCAGGGGCGAGGCCCTCGCGGCCGTGCTCCGCGGGGCGCGGTCGATCGTCGTCGCCGGGACGCACGGCAAGACCACGACGACGTCGATGATCGTGTCGGTCCTGCGCGCCGCGGGCGGGGACCCGACCTATCTCGTCGGTGGGGGGCTCAACGACGCGGGGACGAACGCGAAGTCGGGCCGCGACGACGTGGCCGTCGCGGAGTCGGACGAGAGCGACGGGTCGTTCCTCTTGCTGCAGCCGCACGTCGGGGTCGTCACGAACGTCGAGGCCGACCACGTCGACTACTGGGCGTCGGACGAGGCGCTGCACGACGCCTTCCGGCGCTTCCTCGGCGCGACCGAGGGGGCCGCGGTCGTGCCCGCGGCGCAGCCCGAGGTCGTCTCGTGGGGCCGCGACGCGGGTGTCCGGTGCGTGACGTTCGGCGACGGAGCCGACGTATCCGCGTCGGCGGTCCGGCTCGACCCCGGAGGCGCGGCGTTCGACCTCGTCGCCGCCGGCGAGTCCCATCCGGTCGCCCTGCGGGTGCCCGGGATGCACAACGTCTCGAACGCGCTGGCGGCCGCGGCCGCCTGTCTCGAGACCGGGCTGTCACCCGCGGCAGTCGCCCACGGGCTCGGCGAGTACCGAGGCGTCGAGCGGCGCTGGCAGGTGAGGGGCGAGGCCCGCGGCGTCACCGTCGTCGACGACTACGCGCACCACCCGACGGAGGTACGGGCGACGCTGGGGGCCGCGCGGCCGGGCCCGTGGCGGAGGATCGTCGCGGTCTTCCAGCCGCACCGCTACTCGCGGACCCGCGCGTTCGCCCGTGAGTTCGGCGCGGCGTTCGGCGGCGCGGACCGCGTGGTCGTGACCGACGTCTACGGCGCCGGCGAGGAGCCGGTTCCGGGCGTGACGGGAAAGCTCGTCGCCGACGCGGTGTGCGGCGCCTATCCGGGCCGTCCCGTCGCATACCTGCCGCACCGCGACGAGCTGCTCTCGTACCTGGCGGCGACCGCGCGCCCCGGCGACGCGATCCTCACGCTCGGCGCGGGAGACGTGACGACCGTGGGCGAGGAGCTGCTCGAGAAGATCGGGGGCTGACGTGGACCTCGATGCGGTCGCGCGGGCGATGGAGGAGGCGCTCCCCGGGCGCGTCGCACGGGACGCCCCGCTCGCGCCGTTGACGACCTACAGGCTGGGCGGCCCCGCGGCGGTGCTGGTCGAGCCCTCGTCCGCGGACGACGTCGCGGCGTTCGCCGGTGTCCTACGCGGCGCGGGCGACGTTCCCGTCCTGGTCCTCGGGCGCGGGTCGAACACGGTCGTGTCCGACGGCGGGTGGCCCGGCATCGCCCTGCACGTCGGGTCGGGGCTGTCGTGGATCGAGGACGGTGCCTCACCGGGTGGCGTGCGCGCGGGCGCGGGCACGACGCTGCCCCAGCTCGCGAACTGGACCGCGCGGCGGTGCCTCGCCGGGCTCGAGTACCTCGTCTCGATACCGGGCTCCGTCGGCGGGGGAGTAAGGATGAACGCGGGCGCCCACGGTGGGGAGATCGCCGACACGCTGACCTCCGCGACCGTCCTCGACCTCGGCTCGCTCGAGATGTCGACGTTCGCGGTGGAGGAGCTCGAGATGAGCTACCGGCGGTCGGCTCTCGGCCCCCGGCAGATCGTCATAGATGCCCTCTTTTCCCTGGAACCGGCACCTCGCGCTGCTATAAGGGAACGCATGGAGTCGTATCGCAGGCACCGCGCCGCGACGCAGCCCGGTGCTGCGTCGAACGCCGGAAGCGTGTTCAAGAACCCGCCGGGTGACCACGCCGGCAGGCTGGTCGAGGCCGCGGGCTTGAAGGGCTTCAGCGTCGGCGGCGCGCGCGTGTCCGAGATGCACGCGAACTTCTTCGTCGCCGGCGACGGCGCCCGCGCCCAGGACGTGTTCGACCTCGTCCACACGGTGCGGGCGAAGGTGAAGGCCGCGTTCGGCGTCGAGCTCGAGCCCGAGGTCAGGTTCGCGGGGAGCTTCGCTGAGGGGACGGCGCGATGACCCGCGTCCAGACCGACCCGCGCATCCGCCGCCGGCGCAACGACGTCGCCCGCGGCCGGAAGCGGAAGCTCCTGACGGTCGTGATCACGCTGGCCGTGCTCGCGCTCGCGACGTGGGGCGCGTTCTGGTCGCCGTTGCTGAGCGTGCGCGACGTCAAGCTGACGGGCGCGACGCACACGACCGCCGCGGAGGTCGCCGCGGCGGCCGGCCTGGGCCCCGACGACAACCTGCTGCTGCTCTCTGCGGGCGAGGTGGTCGAAGCCGCTCGCTCGCTGCCGTGGGTGGCCGACGCCGAGGTCGAGAGGCGCCTGCCGGGGACGGTGAAGGTCAAGGTCGTCGAGCGCAAGCCCGCGCTGGTGCTCTCGCTCGGCGTCGCGGCACGGTGGACGATCGACGCGCACGGCCACGTCCTCGCCGCGGGGCAGACCGAGCCCGGCCTCCCCGTCATCGGCGACGTCGAGGTCGGCGACATCAAGCCGGGCAAGCGCCTGAGTGGCGCGGTGATCGACGAGGTGCTGGCGACCTGGCGTTCCCTGCCCAAGAAGCTGGCGTCCGACGTGCAGGCGATCTTCGCCCCGAGCCTCGAGCGGATCTCGTTCACGCTCGTCGACGGGACCCAGGTGCGCTACGGAGCAGCGGAGCGCCTCGACGCGAAGAACGAGGTCTTGCTCGCCCTCCGCAAGCGCCTGGCGGAGGAGGGGAGGCTCGCGCTCTACGTGGACGTGCGGGTGCCGACGAGCCCGGCCGTCGGGCCGCCGCCTCCCGAGCTCCCCGAGACGACCCCGAACTTCGCCGCCCAGTAACACCCCCGCCGCCGGGGTGCTCCGCGCCGCCCTTGACGGCCATTGCCTAAATGGTATATTCCTCGACCGTTAGTTCAGGTTGACATAACCTTAAGGGTGAAGTCGAGACTCCAGGGTTCGCTCACCCACTCTGACCAGGACAAACGCTCCGGAGCCGCGAGCGGCACGGAACGTTGAAGTCAGAGTCGAGGGATCGGAGTGAATTTGAAGACCACCCGGAAGACCACGCGAAGGAGGTCGCAGATGGCGACGGGACCGCAGAACTACCTGGCCGTGATCAAGGTCGTGGGCATCGGCGGCGGAGGCGTGAACGCCGTCAACCGGATGATCGAGGTCGGGCTCAAGGGGGTCGAGTTCATCGCGGTGAACACCGACGCCCAGGCCCTCTTGATGTCCGACGCCGACGTCAAGCTCGACATCGGCCGGGAGCTCACGCGCGGCCTCGGCGCCGGCGCCGACCCAGAGGTCGGCCGGCAGGCCGCCGAGGAGCATCGCGAGGAGATCGAGGAGGTCCTGAAGGGCGCCGACATGGTCTTCATCACCGCCGGCAAGGGCGGCGGCACCGGGACCGGCGGCGCGCCGATCGTGGCCGAGATCGCCAAGTCGATGGGGGCGCTCACGATCGGCGTCGTCACGCGGCCGTTCGGCTTCGAAGGCCGGCAGCGCGCCACGAAGGCCGAGCACGGGATCGCGAACCTGAAGGACAAGGTCGACACGCTGATCGTCATCCCGAACGACCGGCTCCTCGACGTCGGCGACGCGACCACGTCGGTCCTCGAGGCGTTCCGGATGGCCGACGAGGTCCTGCTCCAGGGCGTCCAGGGCATCACCGACCTCATCACGACGCCGGGCCTCATCAACCTCGACTTCGCCGACGTGAAGGCGGTCATGACCGACGCCGGCTCGTCGCTGATGGGCATCGGCCAGGCCCGCGGCGAGAACCGCGCCGCCGAGGCCGCACGGCTCGCGATCTCGTCGCCTCTGCTCGAGGCGTCGATCGACGGCGCCCGCGGCGTGCTCCTCAACATCGCCGGCGGGTCCGACCTCGGCCTCTTCGAGGTCAACGAGGCGGCCGGGATCATCTCGCAGGCCGCCCACCCGGACGCGAACATCATCTTCGGAGCGGTCGTCGACGACACGCTCGGCGACGAGGTGCGCGTGACCGTGATCGCCGCCGGGTTCGACCGCTGGGGGCAGCGCGAGGCCGAAGACCTCGTGAAGCCCGAGGAGGAGATCTTCTCGATCCCGGCAGTCGACGACTCCGAGCCGGCGTTCCTCGGCGAGACCGAGCGCGAGCGCCTGGTGTTCGACGCCGAGGAGGACCTCGACATCCCGTCGTTCCTCAGGAACGAATAGCCCCGGCGCAAACACGGCAAGTCTCGAAGGCGGCCTCCGGGCCGCCTTCGTCGCGCCGGAGGAGGTGCGGCCCCCGGCGTAGAAGTCCTCGCGGACGAAGTCGGAAAGGGGGATCCGAGGATGAAGAAGCTGATCGTTACGGGGCTGGTGGCCGCGGTCGTCGCGGGTGCGCTGATCGCGCCGGCGGAGGCAGGGAAGAAGAAGGAGAAGGCGCGCGTCGCCGAGGGGACGTACGACAACCCGGCCGTGGGCATCCCGGGGGTCGCGGGGACGTCGAACGCCGGCGGCGCGTACGAGTTCGGCACGATCGCCGGCGAGCGGTTCATCTCGGTCGAGGTCGACGACGACTCGGGCGGCTCGCCGACGCTTACGTTCTCGCAGAACACCGACACGAGCGACGACTCCTGGGAGATCTTCGCGACGGCGTGCGGCAAGACCGAGGAGCCGCTGCCGATCGAGGGCGGGCTGCCCGTGCGCGTCTCGGTGTACGCGACGCCGGGCGTCGGCCAGACGACGTGCGTCGGACCGGCCACGAGCGGGACGATCACCGCGACGTTCACCAAGTAGACGTGGAGCCGCGCCCGCCGGGCGCGTAGGACACTGGCGGGACATGCTCACACCGCGGCTCCACGAGCACACGTCCGGCGACCTCGTCTGGTTCGGAGACGACGCCGCGCGCGACGCGGGCGTCCTCGTCGCGTTCACCGCGCGTCTCGGCGGTGTCGGCAAGCCCCCCTACGACTCGCTGAACCTCGCGCTCCGGGTCGGCGACGAGCGCGCCGACGTGACGGAGAACCGCCGCCGGGCCGCGGCCGCGCTGGGGTTCGACCTGGACCGGCTCACGCTCGCGCGCCAGGTCCACGCCGCCGACGTGATCGACGCCGCCGCGGGCGACGCGGGCGTGCTCGGCGAGGCCGACGGGCTCTTCAGCGCGGCCCCCGGACCGGTACTCGCGATCCTCGCCGCCGACTGCGCCCCCGTCACGCTGTGGGGCAGCGCCGGCGTCGCGATCGTGCATGCGGGGTGGAGAGGTCTCGTCGCCGGCGTCGTGGCGAAGGGCGTGGAGCGGGTCGGCGAGGTGCACGCGGCCTGGGTCGGCCCCGCCATCCACGCGTGCTGCTACGAGGTCGGTCCCGAGGTCGTAGACGCGTTCCGCGACGCGGGCCTTCCGGTCGCCGACGAGTCGCACGTAGACCCGGGCCGCGCTGCCTGCGTCGCGCTTCGCCACGCGGGGGTCGAGCGTCTCGTGATGAGCGACGTGTGCACGTCCTGCGACCCCCGTTTCTTCTCCTACCGGCGCGACGGCGTCACCGGCCGGCACGGAGCGTTCGTCTCGCTGCTGCGATGACGCTGGCCGACAGGTACGAGAGCGTGCGAGCGCGGGTCGCCGCGGCGGCGCGCCGCGCAGGACGCGATCCCGGCGACGTGACGCTGGTCGCGGTCTCGAAGACGTGGCCGGCCGACGTGCTGGCGGAGGCGGCCGAGGGCGGCGTCGCGCTCTTCGGGGAGAACCGCGCACAGGAGCTGAAGGAGAAGCACGCGGTGCTCGGCTCCCGCGTCCGGTGGCACTTCGTAGGCCCCCTCCAGTCCAACAAGGTGCGCGCGGTCGTCGGCGTCGCGGAGCTCGTCCATTCCGTCGACCGCTACGGGCTCGCGGAGGCGATAGCGCGGCGCGCCCGGTCGCTCGGCCTCGTGCAGGACGTGCTCGTCGAGGTGAACGTCGGAGGCGAGGCGACCAAGCACGGCGTCGAGCCCGCGGGCGCCGTCCGGCTCGCGGAGGAGGTCGCCGCGCTGGACGGCGTGGCCGTCCGGGGGCTGATGGCGATCCCGCCCCGCGCCGAGGATCCGGAGGCGTCGAGGCCGTACTTCCGCGACCTGGCGGCGTTGCGCGACCTGGTCGCCGCGTCCGTGGTGGGGGCACAGGAGCTCTCGATGGGCATGAGCGGCGACTTCGAGCAGGCGATCGAGGAGGGGGCGACGATCGTGCGCGTCGGCGAGGCGATCTTCGGCCCCCGCCGCACCCGCTGAGGCTCGAGTCCTAGCGCGACCGCCGAGGCTCCCGCTGGCGGGCTATCCTTCCCGCCATGGCCGGCGTGTGGAGGAAGACCCTCGTGTATCTCGGTCTCGTCGAGGACGACGAGCTCGACGAGTACGCGTACGAGGAGCACGAGGTCGAGGAGGAGCCCCGCCGCAGGCATTCGCGGCGCTCGAGCCAGGCCCCCGCAGCGCGCGACCCGATCGAGGACTACGCGCCTAAGCGAGAGGCGGTCGTGCGCTCGATCCCGACGCAGCCGCAGGCCCGCTTCCACCTCGTCAACCCGACCCAGTTCAAGGCCGATGCGCAGGAGGTCGGCGACAAGTTCCGCGAGGGCTTCTCCGTGCTGATGAACCTGCACGCGGCCGAGGGCCGCGAGCGCCAGCGCCTCATCGACTTCGCGAGCGGCCTCGCGTACGGGATGGGCGGCAGCATCCAGCCCGCGGGCGAGAACGTCATCCTGATCACGCCGCCGGGGGTACAGGTCTCCGCCGAGGAGAGGCAGCGCTTCCTCGAAGAGCGCGGCTTCTTCAATCAGGCATAGGCGGGGAGTGAACCCGTAGACATCCTCTGTGTCGCGCTCAACATCTACTACCTGATCCTGCTCGCGCGGATCATCCTGTCGTGGGTGACGATGTTCTGGTCCCCGCCCGCCGCCCTCTCGCCGGCGATCAGGGTCGTCTACGACCTGACCGAGCCGATCATGGGCTTCTTCCGCCGGTACATCCCGCCGGTCGGGGGCCTCGACCTCTCGCCGATCTTCATCTTCATCATCCTGTCGATCGTCCGCCGCCAGATCGGCTGCGGCTAGACGCTCGCATTGCTCAATCGGCGGCTCGGTAGAACCGACGCACAGGGCGATGAGGCGAGTGGGGGTACTCCTTCTGTTGCTGTGCGCGGCGGCCTGCCGCTCTTCCCCTGACGCCTCGTGCCAGACGGCCTTCGTCTTCGAGCGGCCGCAGGAGCCCGCGCGGGTGCTCGATGCCCTCAGCTCCGCCGACGTCACTCCCGCCGAGGTCCGGTTCACCGTCGAGGACGCCGCCGGCGGCGCGACCGGCGGCTCGATCGGGGGCGGCACGGGCACCTCGGTCGAGGTGGTGGCGGAGCAGCTCGAAGACGTGCGGAACCGCTTGGGGGCCGAGCCCGTCGTGATCGCGGTGAGGACCGTGGGCGTCGTCGACTCCCTCGGCGAGCTCGACGATGCGGTGCACAGCCGCGTGCTCGTGCCGGAAGGCGTCTCGGCCGCGCTGTCCGCGCCGGAGCACGGAGGGGTACAGGTCGTTCGCGACACGGGGGCCTGCAGCTAGAACCGGGTTTTCGCGGGGCTCTGATGCGATACTCCCCGGTATGGACCTGACCGCCCGCGACATCCACGAGAAGCAGTTCCACGACGCCTGGCGCGGCTACAACCAGGAGGAGGTCGACGACTTCCTCGACCGCATCGCCGAGGTCCTCGACCGCGTGCAGCGCGAGAACGAGACGTTGCAGAAGCGCGTGAACGAGCTGGACTCCGCCGTCTCGGCCAGCCGCGACACGGAAGAGATGCTGAAGAAGACGCTAGTCAGCGCGCAGCAGGCCGCGGAGGAGGCGATCGCAACCGCGAAGGCCAAGGCGAGCGAGCTGATCACCGAGGCCGAGGAGCGCGCCCGCCGCTCGATCGAGGAAGCGACCGAGCGCGTGCAGTCGGCCGAGGCCGAGGCGCGGCGCAAGACGCTCGAGGCCGAGCGTGAGCACCAGGTGAAGCGCACCGAGCTCGACGCGAACATCGAGCGGCTCCAGAACCTCGAGAACGAGCTGAAGGGGCGGATCAAGGGGTTCCTCGAGCAGCAGGCGCAGATGCTGCAGGGCCTCGACGTCACCGAGCATGCCGCGGCGGCCGTGCAGGGCCCCGGCGAGGCCAAGCCGGCGGGCGATGCAGCGGCCGCGGCGGTCTCCTCCGACGCCGCCGCGACCGAGACGCCGGCCGCGACCGAGAAGAGCGAGAAGAGCGAGAAGGACGAGCCCGGGACTGGGCCCGTCGCCGCATCCGCGGGAGGGGCGACGGATTCGGTCGTGACCCTGCCGGAGGCGTCCACGAACGGGACGAACGGCGCTGAGGCCTCGCCTGCACAAGCGACCGCGGCCCCCGCGGCCGGCGTCGGCCACGGCCGGCGCGGCGTCAGAGGCCTCTTCTGGAGGGACGAGGGCTAACCGCATGTCGCTCCTCGTCGGCGGCGCTCTACTGCTGGCCGTCGGCGCCGCCGTCGCGCTCTTCCTCGGGTGGTCGACGAACGACCCCGCCCTCGTCTGGGCCTCGCTTACCGCCAGCGCGCTCGCCGCGCTCCTGCTGTTCGCCGCCTCCCGCGGATCGAAGGGCGACGGCGCCTGAGGCCGTCGCCTCGTGCGTGTTTTGCTTATTCCGCAGCCGCGCGGCCTCCCTCACACTTCTCGCAGGGCCGGAACATCTCCAAAAAGGACTTCCGCGTTGTGAGACCCGTCAACGTGCTGATCGCAGACGACGACGAGAGCATCAGAAGCTTCCTTCGGGTCGCGCTGTGCCACGAGGCCGGCGTCGGTGAGGTGCGCGAGGCGAGCAACGGCTCGGACGCGGTGCGCATCTGCCGGGAGTGGGTCCCGGACGTCGTGCTCCTGGACTACTGGATGCCGGTGCTCGACGGCGGGGGAGCGGCCCGTGCGATCAGGCTCGACAACCCGAACGTGCGGATCGTCGCGTTCTCCGGCGTGCTCCAGGGGACGCCCGACTGGGCCGACCACTCGTTCCTGAAGGGCGAGCCGCCCGACCTCGAGCTGGTCGTGCAGCTCGCGCGCGAGGGGCTAGCCGACCTTCCGCAGGCCGACGCGGGCTGAGCCCGCGTCCAGCTTCACCTCGTCGGTAGCGGCGCCGTCCGGCGCATCGCCCGCGGTCGCCGACGCCGCCAGAACCTCGCCCGCGATCATCTCGCCGTGCCGGTCCAGCGCCTCCGCGATCGCGCCGTCGTCCGACGCCAGCCATAGCTCGATGCGGTCCTCGACCGCGAGGCCGCTGGACTTCCGGAGGTCCTGCACCGCGCGGATGACCTCGCGCGCGACGCCCTCCGCCGCCAGCTCCGGCGTCACGTGGAGGTCGAGCGCGATGCCGTAGTGCGCCTCCTGCGCGAGCGAGAAGCCCTCGCGCCCCGACACGCGCACGTCGAGCTCGCCGCGCGTCAGCGCCACGGCCTCTCCGGCGACCTCGATCGACGCGGCCCCCTCGCCTTCGAGCGCCGCGACGATCCCGTGCGCGTCCGCGGCCGCGAGCGCGGCGGCGACGTCGCGGACCTGCGCGCCGAAGCGGGGGCCGAGCGCCTTGAAGTTCGGCTTGACCGTGTACGTGACGAGCTCGCCGAGCCCGCGCGCGACCTCGATCTCATGGACGTTGAGCTCCTCCGCGAGCAGCTCCTCGAGCCCCGCCAGGTCCTCGACCTCGGCCCTCGGCAGGACCACGACCGCCTTCGCGAGCGGCTGGCGCACGCGCACCTTCGCCTCGGTCCGCGCGGAGCGGCCGAGCGTCACGAGGCGGCGGACGAGCTGCATCCTGCGCCGCAGGTCGTCGTCGGCGCGGAAGCCGTCCGGCTCCGGCCAGTCCTCGAGGTGCACGGAGTCGCGGCCGGTGAGGTTCGTGAAGATCTCGTCGGCGACGAACGGCGTGTACGGCGCGGCGAGCTTCGCCACCGTCACGAGGCACTCCCAGAGCGTCAGGAACGCGGTGCGCGTGTCCTCGTCCGACGCCGAGCGCCAGAAGCGCCGCCGGCTCCTGCGGACGTACCAGTTCGACAGGTCGTCGACGAAGCGGTCGAGACGGCGGCCCCCGCGCGTCGCGTCGAAGCCCTCCAGCCCGTCGGTCACCTCTCGCACGGTGTGGTCGAGCTCGGCGAGGATCCACCGGTCGATCTCGGGCCGCTCGCTCACGGGGACGTCGTGCGCCTCCGGGTCGAAGCCCTCGAGCGACGCGTACGTGACCCAGAACGAGTACGTGTTCCACAACGTCAGCAGGTACTTGCGCAGGCTCTCTTCGATGATCTCGACGGAGACCCGCCGCGCCGACCACGGCGACCCCGACGTCAGCAGGTACCAGCGCAGCGCGTCCGCTCCCTGCGCGTCGAGCACCACCCAGGGGTCGATCACGTTGCCGAGCGACTTCGACATCTTGCGGCCCTGCGCGTCGACGATGTGGCCGAGGCAGACGACGTTGCGGTACGAGTTGATCCCGCGCACGAGCGTCGCCACGGCCAGCAGCGAGTAGAACCACCCGCGCGTCTGGTCGATCGCCTCGGAGATGAAGTCCGCGGGGAAGCGCGTCTCGAAGACGTCCTCGTTCTCGAACGGGTAGTGCCACTGCCCGAACGGCATCGAGCCCGAGTCGAACCACGCGTCGATCACGCTCTTGACGCGCGTCGCCCTCTCGCCGCACTCGGGGCAGGTGATCGTCACCTCGTCCACGTACGGCCGGTGCGGGTCGAGGTCCGACAGGTCGCGGCCGGCGAGCTCGCCGAGCTCCGCGAGCGAGCCGACGCACGTCGCGTGCCCGGCCTCGCACCGCCACACCGGGAGCGGCGTGCCCCAGTAGCGGTCGCGCGACAGCGACCAGTCGACGTTGTTCGCGAGCCAGTCGCCGAAGCGCCCGTACTTGATCGTCGGCGGCTGCCACGTCGTGTCCTCGTTCGAGGCCTGCAGCTCGGCCCTGATCTGCGACGTCCGGACGTACCAGTCCTTGCGCGGGTAGTAGAGCAGCGGCGTCCCGCACCGCCAGCAATGCGGATACGCGTGGCTGTAGTCCTCGGACTTGAACAGCAGGCCGCGCGCGCCGAGGTCCTCGATGATGCGGGGGTCGGCGTCCTTCACCCAGAGCCCCGCGAACGGCTCGCCGCGCGGCACGACCTTGCCCGACGCGTCGATCATCCCCACGATCGGCAGGCCGTCGCGCTTCGCGACCTCCATGTCCTCCTCGCCGTACGGCGCCAGGTGGACGATCCCCGAGCCGTCCTCCGTGGTGACGAAGTCGCCCGGCCGCACCTTGTGGCCGGCTTCGCTCTCGACGAACCCGAACGGCGGGACGTAGCCGCGCCCGACGAGGTCGCCGCCGCTCATCTCCTCGAGGACCTCCGTCTCCTCGCCGAGCAGGGCCTCGACCCGGTCCTTCGCGACGATCAGCGTCGCGCCCTCCCGCCCGGGATCGGCGACGCGCGCGTACGTGATGTCGGGGCCGACTGCCGCCGCCATGTTCGAGAGCAGCGTCCACGGGGTGGTCGTCCACACGAGCAGGGCGGCAGTCGGATCGCCTTCCAGGACGAACCGCACGTAGACCGACGGGTCCACGACGTCGCGGTAGGCGCCGGTCTGGTGCTGCTCGTGCGAGGACAGGGAGGTCTCGCAGCGGGGGCAGTAGGGGACGACCTTGAAGTCCTCCTCGAGCAGCCCCTTGTCCCAGATCTGCTTCAGGATCCACCAGACGCTCTCGACGTAGTCGCGGGACATCGTCCAGTACGCGTTGTCCTGGTCGACCCAGTAGCCGATGCGCTCCGTGAGCCGCTCGTGGTCGTCGACGTAGCGCTGCACGGACTCGCGGCAGCGGCGCGTGAACTCCTCGATCCCGACCTTCTCCTCGATCTCCCGCTTCTGCTTGATCCCGAGGGCCTTCTCGACCTCGATCTCGACCGGGAGGCCGTGACAGTCCCAGCCCGCCTTGCGGTGGACGTAGTGGCCGCGCATCGCCTGGAACCGGCAGAAGACGTCCTTGAACGCCCGCGGCTCGACGTGGTGGATGCCCGGCTTGTTGTTCGCGGTCGGGGGCCCGTCGTAGAAGACCCACTCGCGGCCCCCTTCGCGGATCTGCAGAGAGCGCGCGAACACGTCCTTCTCGCGCCACCGCGCGATGACGTTCGTCTCCATCTCCGGCCACGAGACGTGCGGGTCGACGGGTCTGTAGAGGGGCTCGGACATGGCCTCAGGTTAGCCTGAGCCCCGATGCCTCTCCCTCCCTATCTGAGGCCGTCGCGCGACGGGACGATCCTCGACGCGTTCGTCCAGCCGGGGGCCGCGAAGGACGCCGTCGGCGGCGTCCACGGTGACGCTCTGCGCGTGAAGGTGACGGCGCCGCCGGTGGACGGGAAGGCGAACCGGGCGGTCGAAGAGCTCGTCGCGCGGCTCGCCGGGATCCGCCGCGCGGACGTCGAGGTCGTGTCGGGTCACGGGAGCCGTCACAAGCGGATCGCGCTGCGCGGGATCCCCCCTGAAGATGTGGCTACTAGGTTGGGGGTTGTGCTATCGTCCCGCGCCCATGAGCCCGGCTAAGAAGCCCGCTAAGAAGAACGCGGCTAGCTCGAAGGGGACTGGTCCCAAGGCCTCGGCCGGCGCATCCCGCACCGCCAAGAAGACCGCCTCGGGCAAGTCCACGGCGAAGCCAGCGGTCAAGAAGACCGTTAAGAAGGCGGCGGCGACCGCGAAGAAGTCGGTGTCGAAGGCCGCGTCCGCCGCCAAGTCCGCGGCGAAGAAGGTCGCGCCCAAGGCGACCTCCAAGAAGACCGCGGCCCCCGCGAAGAAGACGGCCGCGAAGAAGGCCCCGGTCAAGAAGACCGCCGCGCCGAAGACAACGGTTAAGAAGCCGGTCGCCAAGAAGACGGCGGCCAAGAAGCCGGTCGCGAAGAAGACGACAGCGAAGACGCCGGCCAAGAAGACGGCCGCGAAGAAGACGGTCGCGCCGGCGGCCCCCTCGAAGAAGACGACCGCGAAGTCGCCCGCCCCCAAGCCCGCGGCCCGCCCCGCACAACCGCAGCGCGCAGCCCGGCCGGCCAAGTTCGACGCGAAGCAGCTCGCCGGGATCCGCGAGCGGCTGCTCGAGGAGAAGGCCCAGCTCGAGCACCAGCAGAGCGAGCTCGACGCCGAGGGGACGCAGGCCGAGGCGATGGCGGAGATCGGCCTCGACGACGACTTCGCCGACGCGGGGACGGCGACGTTCGACCGCGAGCGCGACCTCTCGATCCGCAACAACATCACGGACCTCATCGACCAGATCACGCGCGCCGTCGCGCGCATCGACGAGGGCACCTACGGGACGTGCGAGCGTTGCGGGCGCCCCATCGACGCGGCGCGCCTCAAGGCGCTGCCGCACGCTCTGCTCTGCCTCGACTGCAAGCGCCGCGAAGAACGCGGACGCTAGGCGTCGCGTGCGCGGTTACCGCCTTCTGGGCGTAGTTGCCGCGCTCGTCGTCGCGATCGACCAGGCGACCAAGACGCTCGCGCTCGAGACGCTGTCCGATTCGCCGGTCGACGTCCTCGGCGGCGTCGTGACGCTGCGGATCACGATCAACTCCGGCGGCGCGTTCGGCGTCCTGCAAGGAGTGCCCGGCTTCTTCCTCGTCGCGACGATCGGGATCGTCGTCGCGATCCTCGTGTGGGCGCGCCACGTCGAGCAGCGGCCGTGGCTCGTGGCGCTCGGGCTCGTGCTCGGCGGCGGCGTGGGCAACGTCGTCGACCGCGTTCTGCGCGGCCACGGCGGCGTCGTCGACTTCGTCGACCTCCACTGGTGGCCCGTGTTCAACGTGGCCGACGCCGCGATCGTGACCGGCGTCGGGCTGTTGCTGCTGCTCGGCGCGAAGGGTGAGGGCTCCGCGAAGGGCTCGCCCGCGGAGGAGGCGCCCGCCTCGCGGTGAAGCAGCTCTCGTTCACTGCATCGGAAGACGAGGGCGGGAGCCGCCTCGATGTGGTCGTGGCGCGCCGGGCCGCGGTGACACGTGCGCTCGCGCAGGCGGCGATCAAGTCCGAGGCCGTGACGGTCGCAGGGAAGCCGGCGCGGCCCAGCTACCGTCTCGAGCCCGGCGACCTCGTGGCGGGGGAGGTGGCGGTCCCGACCACCGAGCTGCCGGCCGCCGAGGACGTCGACCTCACGCTCCGGTACAACGACGAGCGCGTGCTCGTCGTGTCGAAGCCCCCGGGCCTCGTCACCCATCCCGCGCGCGGCCACTCCTCGGGGACGCTCGTCAACGCATTGCTGGGGCTCGGCGAGCCGCTCGCCGGCGCGACCTCGATCCGGCCGGGGATCGTCCACCGCCTCGACAAGGACACGTCCGGGCTGCTGCTGGTCGCGAAGGACGACGACGCCCAGGCCTACCTCGTGGCGGCGCTGAAGGAGCGGCGGATCGAGCGCCGGTACGTCGCGCTCGTGCGGGGCCGGCTCGCGTCTGACTCCGGCACGATCGAGGCCCCCATCGGGCGGCATCCCGTCAAGCGCCGCCAGTTCGCGGTCGTCGCCGACGGCAGGCCCTCGATCACCCACTACACGGTCCGTGCCCTGGGAGAGAAGGTCTCGTTCCTGGACCTCAAGCTCGAGACCGGGAGGACCCACCAGATCCGCGTCCATCTGGCGCACCTCGGGCACCCGGTGCTGGGCGACCGCGTCTACGGGGGCCTCTCGGAGCTGTCCCGGGGGCTGGGCCTGACAAGGCCGTTCCTCCACGCCTGCTCGCTCCGCTTCCCGCACCCGGACGACGGCCGGGAGGTGGCCGTGGAGGACGAGCTGCCGGAGGACCTGGTGGCGGCCCTGGGGGCCGCGGGTCTCGCGGAGCACGGCTAGCCCGCCGGACCCCCTCGAACTCGATGGGTGCGATGGTCCACCGTCGCGCCATCGCACCCATCGAATCGCTTGTGCCGGCCTCCGTCATCGCCTACCTGTGGCGGTGATGTCTTCCGGCAGGGACGTCAGACACGTCTGACATGTCTGACACTCCCCGAGGGTTATCCCTCTCTACGAACACGCGTTCGATAGAATCGCTGTCGGCCCGTACTCTCTGGAAAGGAGCGAGATCTGATGGCAGACGCGCCGGGTATGAGAGGCAAACGTTCAAGGAACCGCAATGGACGGCTGCGTGACACTCGGGACGACAAGCGTGTCGGAACGCTCGAGAAACAGTACAAGCGTGACTTTGGGGTCCGGTCGGACATGCAGGTGGGGACCCTCCTGAAGAAGACGGGGATGGCCTCCGTCAACGACCTTCTCCAGAGCGAAATCGGCAAGGAGCGCAAGCGCTAACACGGCGTCCACAGGATCGGCGGGTTCTCCACGCGATTCCGCATCTTGAACTCGCAGGTTTCCATCGTCAGGCTCGTACGGTGGTGTATCAATGACACTGCTGTAATTACCTCGTCGGGACTCGATTCGTCCGCCAGAAGGAGCGAGCCGCACCTGTGAGCAAGAGCTTCGTCCATCTCCACGCCCACACCGAGTACTCGATGCTCGACGGCGCCAGCCGGATCGGCGAGATGTTCGAGGCCGCCGCGGCCGCCGACATGCCCGCCTGCGCCATCACCGACCACGGCGTCATGTACGGGGCCCTCGAGTTCTACAAGAGCGGCGGGAAGTCGGGCGTCAAGCCGATCCTCGGCATGGAGGGGTACCTCTTCCTCGGCGACCGCCGCGAGAAGCCCCCCCAGCGCGACGACTCCGAGAAGACGTGCCACCTCACGCTGCTCGCCTCGAACGACACCGGGTACCGCAACCTGGTCAAGCTGTCCTCCAGGGCGTGGCTCGAGGGCTTCCACTACCGGCCGCGCGCAGACCACGAGATCCTCGCCGAGCACTCCGAGGGCCTCATCTGCCTGTCGGGCTGCCTCTCCGCCGAGATCCCCAAGCTGATCGTCGCCGGGAAGCTCACCGAGGCCCGCAACAAGGTCGCCTATTACCGAGAGGTCTTCGGCGATCGCTTCTACCTCGAGCTCCAGGACCACGGCATCCCCGTGCAGGCCCCCCTGAACGACGAGCTCGTGAAGATCGGCACCGAGATGGGCATCCCGTGGGTCTGCACGAACGACTCGCACTACACGCACAAGGACGACGCCGGCGGCCACGACGTGCTGCTGTGCATCAACACCGGCACCGAGCTCTCGGACCCCAACCGCTTCAAGTTCGACTCCGACGAGTTCTACCTGAAGACGCCCGAGGAGATGGCGGCGAAGTTCGCCCGCTGGCCGGGCGCGTGCGAGACGACTCTCGAGATCGCAGAGCGCTGCAACGTGTCGATCGACATGGGCAACCTCCTGCTGCCGCGTTACGAGGTGCCCGACGGCCACACGCTCGAGACGTATCTCGAGCAGCTCGTCATGGACGGCGTGCGCCAGCGCTACGAGGAGGTCGACGACACCGTCCGGACGCGGGTCCGCTACGAGCTCGACGTCATCAACAAGATGGAGTACCCGGGCTACTTCCTCGTCGTGCAGGACTTCGTGAACTGGGCGAAGGAGCAGGGGATCAGGGTCGGACCGGGCCGCGGGAGCGCCGCGGGCTCGGTCGTCTCCTACGCGCTCGGCATCACCGAGCTCGACCCCCTGCGGTACGACCTGATGTTCGAGCGGTTCCTGAACCCCGAGCGCATCGCCATGCCGGACATCGACATCGACTTCGACGAGCGCAGGCGCGGCGACGTCATCCGCTACGTGTGCCAGAAGTACGGCGAGGACCACGTCGCGCAGATCGTGACCTACGGCACGATCAAGGGGAAGCAGGCGATCAAGGACGCGGCCCGCGTGCTCGGGTTCCCGTACGCGGAGGGGGACCGGCTCACGAAGATGTACCCGCCTCTGATCATGGGCCGCGACTCCGGGCTCGAGAGCGCGCTCGAGACGTCGCCGGAGCTGCGCGAGGCGTACGCGTCCGGCGGCGCGGCGAAGGAGATCATCGACACCGCGCTGAAGGTCGAGAACCTGAAGCGCTCGGCCGGCATCCACGCGGCCGGCGTCGTGATCGGCCGCGACCCGCTCGTCGAGCACGTCCCGCTGAAGCGCGGCGACCACGGCGAGGTCGTGACGCAGTACGACATGAACGGGGTGGAGGAGCTCGGCCTCCTCAAGATGGACTTCCTCGGGCTGCGCAACCTCACCGTCATCGAGCTCGCGCTCGAGTACATCCGCACGAACAAGGGCGAAGAGGTCGACGTCGACAGCCTCGAGCTCGACGACCCGCTCGTCTACGAGATGCTCCAGAAGGGCGACTCCGACGGGGTCTTCCAGCTCGAGTCCGAGGGGATGCGGCGCCTGCTGTGCCAGCTCCGTCCGGACCGCTTCGAGCAGATCATGGCCCTTATCGCGCTCTACCGGCCGGGGCCGATGGAGCAGATCCCGGCGTACATCGAGTGCAAGCACGACCCGTCTAAGGTCAAGTACCTCCACCCGGCGCTCGAGGACATCACGCGCGAGACCTACGGCGTGCTGGTCTACCAGGAGCAGATCGTGCTCCTCCTCCAGAAGCTCGCGGGCTACACGCCCGGCCAGGCCGACCTCGTCCGGAAGGCGATCGGCAAGAAGAAGCGCGACATCATGGCGGCGGAGGAGCCGCGCTTCATCGAGGGCTGCGGCAAGGTCGGGCTCGCGAAGCCCGACGCCGAGAAGCTCTGGAAGCTCATCCAGCCGTTCGCCGACTACTCGTTCAACCGCGCGCACTCCGCCTGCTACGCGTACGTCGCGTACCAGACGGCATGGCTGAAGGCGCACCACCCCGTCGAGTACATGGCCGCGCTCCTTACGTCGGTCAAGGACCGCAAGGACGACAAGCCGAAGTACCTGCACATGGCGCGCAAGATGGGGATCCCCGTGCTGATCCCCGACGTGAACGAGTCGTTCGTGGACTTCACCCCCGCGGAAGGGTCGATCCGCTTCGGCCTCTCGGCGGTGCGCCACGTCGGCGAGGGCGTGGTCGAGAAGATCATCGAGGCGCGCACGCGCAAGGGCCGCTTCACGTCGTTCTTCGACTTCTGCCGCAAGGTCGACTACATCTGCCTGAACAAGAAGACGATCGAGTCGCTGATCAAGGCCGGCGCGTTCGAGTCGCTCGGCCACACGCGCCGGGGGCTGCTCGAGGTCTACGAGGGCGTCACCGCCGAGATCTGCGCGCAGCGCAAGCAGGAGGAGGCCGGCCAGTTCTCGCTGTTCGGGTCGTCGGGCGGGGGCGGCACGAACGGAGCGTCGTCGCACGCCGAGCGGCCGATCCCGCTGGAGGAGAACCCGAGGGAAATCCTGCTCGCGCAGGAGAAGGAGATGCTGGGCCTGTTCGTCTCGGACCACCCGCTGCTCGGTGTCGAGGGCCTGCTCGCCCGCATGTGCGACTGCTCGATCACGTCGCTCGAGAGCCGCACGCCCGGCGACATCCTCACCGTCGGCGGGATGGTGTCGTCGCTGCGCAAGAAGGTCACGAAGAGCGGCGGGATCATGGTGCTCGCCGACCTCGAGGACATCTCCGGCGCGAGCGTCGAGATCATCGTGTTCCCGACCGCGCAGGAGAAGTTCGGCCACCTCGTGCGACCGGACGCGATCCTGCTCGTCAGGGGCCGCCTCGACCGCGACGCGCGTGACGACTCGGTGAAGATGATCGCGATGGAGGTCAACGAGCCGAAGCTCGGCGAGGACCGGCCCCTGCTGATCAACCTCGAGGCGGGCTCGTGCACCGACCGGGTCGTGGACTCCTTGAAGGAAGTCCTGGCGAGCCACCCCGGCAGCACGCAGGTGTTCCTGAAGCTCGCGTACGGCGAGAGGTCGAAGATGCTCCGCCTGGGGAGCGAGTTCTGCGTGGACCAGACGAACGGCCTCCATGCGGAGTTGAAGGCGCTGCTCGGCCCTTCCTCTCTCGCGACGCTCTAGCTCCCCGCTCTACTACTCTCAGTCGATGCTCCAGCTCATCGACGCCCGGGACCAGGCGACGCCGGTCCACATCCCGCGGCCCCGCCCGGTGCCGGGCCGCGAGTCTCCCGGCGAGGTCGTGAAGACGATCGTCGACGACGTGCGCTTGAGAGGGGACGACGCGGTCGTCGAGCACACGCGCCGGCTCGACGGCGCGGACCTGACTCCCGAGCGCATCCGCGTCGACCCCGCCGTCATCCGGAAGTCGCGGTCGTTGGTGAGGCCGGAGCTCGTCGACGCGCTCGAGGTCATCGCCGAGCGGCTGCGGCGGACGTGCGAGCGGCAGCTCCCGCAGGGCTGGATGGAGAACGGCCCCGACGAGGTCGTCGGCGAGATCGTCAGGCCCCTCCGGCGAGCGGGCCTCTACGTCCCCGGGGGCCGCGCCGCGTATCCGTCGAGCGTGGTGATGGGGTGCGTCCCCGCGCAGGTGGCCGGCGTCGACGGGATCGCCGTCTGCTCACCCCCGGGACCCGGTGGCGAGATCGCCGAGGCCGTCCTCGCCGCGTGCGCCGTCCTCGGCATCGACGAGGTCTACCGGGTCGGCGGCGCGCAGGCGATCGCGGCCCTCGCGTACGGGACCGCGTCGGTCCGCCCGGTCGAGAAGATCGTCGGTCCCGGCAACGTCTACGTCACGCTGGCGAAGAGGCTCGTGCAGGGGTGGGTGGGCACGGACTCCGAAGCGGGCCCGACCGAGATCGCGATCGTCGCCGACGACACGATCGCCCCGGACGTCCTCGCGGCGGACCTCGTCGCGCAGGCGGAGCACGGCCCCCTCGGCTCGCACGTCCTCGTCACCTGGGTGCCGGAGGTCGCGGAGCGCGTGATGGCGCTGCTGGAGCTCGAGATCGCGCGGCACCCGCGGCCCGACGACGTCGAGAACGCCTTGATCGAAGGCGGCGTCGCGGTGCTCGTGCGCGACGCCGAGCACGCGCTGCAGACCGTGAACGCGCACGCGCCCGAGCACTTGCAGCTGAGCTTTGCCGGCGCGCTCGACGCGCTCGACGGCGTGCGGAACGCCGGCGCGGTGTTCGTCGGCGCCTACTCGCCGGTCGCGATCGGCGACTACGTCGGCGGGACGAACCACGTGCTCCCGAGTGGCGGAACCGCGCGGTGGGCGTCGGGGCTCGGCGCCGGCGACTTCGTCAAGAGGATCTACGTCTCCGCGCTCGAGCCCTCGGCCCTCGAGCGGCTGGCACCGCACGTCGAGGCGCTGGCGGAGGCGGAGGGGCTGGGAGGACACGCCCGCTCGGTGCGGGCGCGCCTCGAGCAACGCCGCGGCCCGGTCCTGTAGATGCTCTCTCTCCGCCCCGACCTCGAGGAGGTCGAGCCGTACGTCTCCCCGCAGCTCCACGGCGTGCTGCGGATGAACACGAACGAGTCGCCGTACGGCCCCCCGCAGAGCGTCGTCGACGCGCTGACCGAAGCCGTCGGGGACATGAGGCTGAACCGGTACCCGGACCGCGACGCGACGGGACTGGTGGACGCGCTCGCCGAGAAGTGGGAGTGGCCGCGTGAAGGGATCTGGCTGGCGAACGGCTCGAACGAGGTCTTCATGCACCTCTTCCTCGCGTTCGGGGGGCCGGGCCGGACGGCGCTGACGTTCGAGCCGACGTACAGCCTCCACTCGCTGATCCCGCGGATCGCGATGACGTCCGTGACGCACCTCGACCGCGACGAGCGGTTCGGCATCGACGTCGAGGCCGCGCTCCGGCACCTCGCCGACCACTCGCCCGAGATCGTCGTCGTGTGCTCGCCGAACAACCCCACCGGGGACTGCACGCCGGTGGAAGTCGTCGAGGAGCTGCTGCGCGCTGCCCCCGGCCTCGTCGTGGTCGACGAGGCCTACGCGGAGTTCGCCCCACCGGAGGCCAGCACCGTCCCGTTGCTGTCGCGCTATCCGAACCTCGTCGTCGTGCGCACGTTCTCGAAGGCCTGGAGCCTGGCCGGCGTGCGGCTCGGGTACCTGCTGGCGGCGGAGGACCTCGTGCGCAAGATGGCGGTGGTGCGGCTGCCGTACCACCTGTCGACGCTGGCCCAGGCCGTGGGCGTTGCCGCGCTGGGCGCGGAGGAGGAGACGCGCGCGAACGTCACGAAGATCGTCGCCGAACGAGAGCGGGTCGTGCACGCGCTGGGCGCGCTCCCCAAGGGAGGTGTGCGGGCCCGGCCTTCGGACGCGAACTTCGTGCTGTTCCGCGACGACGGCGGTGACGGCGACCTGCTGCGGCGGTGCCTGCTGGAAGAAGGAGTGCTGGTCAGGTCGTACGCCGAGCCCGAGACGCTGCGGCCGTGGGCCCGCGTCACGATCGGGCTGCCCGAGGAGAACGACGAGTTCCTCCTCCGGCTGAGGAACGTAGAGGCATGACACGCCGGGGCTCCGTCGCACGCACGACGAACGAGACCGCGATCACGGTCGAGGTCGACCTCGACGGCGGAGACGTCGCCGTCTCGACCGGCGTGGCGTTCTTCGACCACATGCTCGACCAGCTCGGCCGCCACTCGCGGATCGGCCTGCGCGTCGGGGCGCGGGGAGACCTCGAGGTCGACGCTCATCACACAGTCGAGGACACCGGCATCTGCATCGGTGAGGCCCTCGTCGCCGCGCTGGGGGACAAGAGCGGGATCGCCCGCTACGGGGACGCGCTCGTGCCGATGGAGGAGGCGCTCGCGCAGGTCGCGCTCGACCTTTCGGGCCGGCCCCTGCTCGTCTACGACGCGCCGATGCCCGCGGAGGTGATCGGTCAGTACGAGGTCGTGCTGACCGAGGAGTTCCTCCAGGCGCTGTGCCGGAGCGGCGGGATCAACATGCACGTCCGGCTGCTCGCCGGCCGCAACGCGCACCACGCGACCGAGGCGATCTACAAGTGCGTGGCGCGGGCGCTGGGGGCCGCGGTGTCGATCAATCCCCGCGGGGGCGGCATCCCGTCGACGAAGGGGATGCTCGCGTGAGGGTCGCGCTCGTGGACCACGGCATGGGCAACCTGCGCAGCGTGGCGAAGGCGTTGGAAGCCGCGGGCGCGGACGTCTCCCTCGTGTCGGAGCCGGGGGCCGCGGCGGGGGCCGAAGGCCTGTGCGTTCCGGGACAGGGCATCTTCGGCCGCTGCATGGAGGCGCTGACCGAGTCGGGCTTCGACGCGTCGATCCGCGACTGGATCGCGGACGAGCGGCCGTTCCTCGGGATCTGCCTCGGGATGCAGGTCCTGTTCGAGTCGAGCGAGGAGGGCGGGGCGCCCGGCCTCGGCATCCTCCGCGGCGAGGTCCGCCGGCTCCCGCAGGGCGTCACGGTCCCGCACATCGGCTGGAACACCGTCGGCGGGACCTACTACTACTTCGACCACTCGTTCGCCGCGTACCCCGGGGACGGGACGCCGGTCGCGGGATGGGCCGACCACGGCGGCCCGTTCGCCGCGATCGTCCGGGGGCCGCGGATGCTCGGCGTGCAGTTCCATCCGGAGAAGTCGGGGCGGGACGGGATCGCGCTGCTGCGCGAGTGGGTAGAGGAGGCGGCGTGAGCTTCACGGTCTTTCCGGCGGTCGACATCTCCGAGGGCCGGTGCGTGCGCCTGCTGCAGGGCCGCTTCGGCACCGAGACCGTGTATTCGGACGATCCGGTGAAAGTCGCGCTCGGCTTCTGCTCGGCGGGCGCGCGCTGGCTGCACATCGTCGACCTCGACGGGGCGAAGACCGGCGTGAGGGCGAACAAGGACCTCGTGCTCGAAGTGGTGCGCCGGGCCGCGTGCCCCGTGCAGGCCGGCGGAGGCATGCGGACGCTCGACGACGTCGAGGACGTGATCGCCGCGGGGGCGAACCGCGCCGTGCTCGGCACGGTCGCGCTCGAGGACCCCGAGGCGGCCGCGCGGGCCTGCAAGACCTACGGCGAACGGATAGCGGTCTCGCTCGACGCGCGCGGCGGCGAGCTCGCGTCCCACGGGTGGACCGTCGGGACCGGGATCCCGGTCCTGGAGGCGGTCGCGGCGTTCGAAGCGGCCGGCGTCTCGCTGTTCATCTACACCGACGTCACGCGGGACGGGACGATGAGCGGGCCCGACGTCGCGGGCCTCCTGAGGATCACCGAGGCGACGAGCCTTCCGGTCGTCGCGTCCGGGGGCATCTCGTCGCTGGACGACCTGCGCACGGTGGCGCGTCTGCGACCCGACGGCGTGGCCGGCGCAGTGGTGGGCCGCGCTCTCTACGAGGGGAAGTTCGGGGTCGGCGAGGCGAACTACGCGGCGGACGAAGCCGCGGCGGGCCGGGCGGAGCCGCCGCTCATCGAGCCGTAGGGCTCAGCGCCCGCCGAGCCGGATCGTGGAGCCCCGGCAGGGCCCGATGGCCATTCCCAGGCCCTCCGCCCACGCGGGCGCGAACGAAGGGGGCACCTGGTACGCCCACTGGACGCCGAACGCGAGGACGACCTTCCCGGGTGCGTTGCCGGCCCAGTCGTAGGTGAACCGATGAGGCCGCAGGGTGGTCCGGACGCGGCCCTTCGGGAGGTCGACGTCCTGGGCGATCGTGCCGGGGGCGGGGGCCGCACCCTCGCCGTCGACGACGAGCTCCACCGTCGTGGCGCCCCGCGCCTTGCCGGTGGAGGGGGTGGCCGAGACGAGCCGGGCGCTCTGCGGCCCGGTCGTGTCGAAGTGCATCCTCTTCACGCACATGCCGGGGGCCGGGTTGGCCTCCATCTGGATCCAGTACCCGACGAAGTCCTCGGCGGCGTTCGTGTCCGCCGGCACGAGGTCGTATGCCCAGGCGCAGGACTGGCCGCGAGATTCCCCCGGCCCGGGCGGGCCGTCGTCCTCGCAACCGAGGGGAGACCCGGGGACGAGGGGGCCGGACGTCCGCGGGGCCTCGGACGCGTCCTGCACCGCAGCCGACGCGGGGACCGGGAAGGCGAGCGCGAGCACGGCCGCGAGAGCCAGAGCGGGTCGATACGGACGTAAGGCCACGCGCTGTACTTCGCCGTCGAAGCGCCGCGACCTCCGGGCGAGGGGTCGTGTCAGATTGCGACGGCGAGATATTCGGCCGACGTCGTGGGGGTCGGGATCGGCAGCCCGTCGTCCTGTAGGCCTTTCAGGTGCAGGGCAATGGCGTCGCGCATCAGAGCGAGCGTCTCCTCGCGAGTGTCTCCGGTGGTGACGCATCCCGGCAGATCGGGAAGATAGGCGGAGAAGTTCCCCTCGGCCCGCTCGACCACGACCAGGTACTCGTTCACGGCGTCTCCTTCAGCTGCGCTCGCTTGAGGATACTCGCCAGCGTCTTCCGCGGGACGTCGTGACTCGGCTTTCCAGCGATCGTGACACGACCCTTCTTCACGGGGTGTTTGAACTGCCGGTGGCTCCCTTGCTGCGCCGCCAGGAACCATCCGTCTGCCTCGATGAGCTTGATGACCTCTCGGAACTTCACGCACTCGCCTTCTTCCGCTGACGCCGGTTCCAACGTAAGGAGAGGGTGCGACAAGAACGCGGCCCCCGCCCCGCTAGGGTCCCCACATGCTCGCCAAGCGCGTCGTTCCCTGTCTCGACGTCGACAAGGGGCGCGTCGTCAAGGGCGTCAAGTTCGAGGGGCTCCGCGACGCCGGCGATCCCGTCGAGCTCGCGGCCCGCTACGACGCCGAGGGCGCCGACGAGCTCGTCTACCTCGACATCACCGCGTCGTCCGAGGGCCGCGACCTCATCCTCGACGTTGCGGCCCGCACGGCCGAGACCCTCTTCATTCCCCTCACGATCGGCGGCGGTGTCCGCACCGTCGCCGACGTCCGCACGCTCCTGCGCGCCGGCGCGGACAAGGTCGCGATCAACACCGCGGCCCTCGACGACCCGGACCTCCTCCGCCGCGCCGCGGACGAGTTCGGGGCCCAGGCCGTCGTCGCCGCGATCGACGCGCGCCGCTCCGGCACGAGCTGGGAGGTCTTCGCCGAGGGCGGCCGCCGCAACACCGGACGCGACGCGGTCGAATGGGCCGAGGAGGCGGCGGAGCGCGGCGCGGGGGAGATCCTCCTGACCTCGATGGACGCCGACGGGACGACCGATGGATACGACCTCGCGCTTACGGCTGCGGTGACGCGCGCCGTGGACGTGCCGGTGATCGCGTCGGGCGGCGCCGGGACGCCCGAGCACCTCGCCGACGCCGTCGACCCGGCCCGAGGCGGCGCGGCCGCCGCTCTCGCCGCGTCGGTCTTCCACTTCGGCACGTTCTCGATCGCCGACGCGAAGGACGCCATAGCGAGGCGAGGGCTGCCCGTTAGGATCGCCGCCCGATGACGACCTTCCTGATCTACGACGACGCCCTGCGCAGCCCGGAGCTCCGCCACGAGATCGCGGAGCCGATCGGCGACCCCCTGATCTTCGTCGAGCACGAGGGGAAGCGCATCGTCGTCACGAGCATGTTCGAGGCGCCGATCCTGTCGCGGCGAGAGGACGTCGTCGACGAGGTCTGGGACTACCCGAGCCTCGGGTGGGCCGAGCTGATCAAGGACACGAGCTTCCCCGAGATCCACATCGGCCCGGAGCTCGTAGCGCGGGCGCTGAAGCGCCTGAACGTCGACAAGGTGTGCGTGCCGGCGACGTTCTGGAGCCTCGTCGCCGACTACCTCCGGGACAACGGGGTCGACGTCGTCGTCGACCCGGACGCGTGGGCCCGGCGCCGGCGGCGCAAGACGCCGTGGGAGCTGGAGGGCATCGAGCGCGCCCAGCGCGCGACCGAGACGGCGATGCTGACGGCGGCCCGCATGCTGCGCGAGGCAGAGCCGACGTCGGGGAACCGGCTGCGCTTCGAGGGGGAGATCCTCACGGCGGAGTGGATCCGCGAGGTCATGAACGCGGAGCTGCTCGCGCAGGGGGCCGAGAGCGAGGAGATCCTGGTCCAGTCGGGCGACGCCTGTTTAACCGGGCACGACCCCGGCATCGGCCCGATCCTCCCGGACACCACGTGCGTGATCGACTGCTTCCCGCGCGACCGCCGCTCGGGCGCGTACACGGACATGACGAGGACGTTCGTCCCGGGCACTCCGTCCGAGGACGTGATCCGGCTGCACGGGCACTGCCGCAAGGCCCTCGAGCTCGCGTACGAGTCGATCCGTCCCGGCTCCGCGGACGCGCACCAGAAGGTCGCCGAGTACTTCCACTCGCAGGGCTTCCCGACCGTCGACCACCACGAGGGCGAGGGTTACCCGTCTCAGGGGTTCGTCCACAGCCTCGGCCACGGCGTCGGGCTCCAGGTCCACGAGCGGCCGTGGGTGGGGCGGAGGTCCGACGCTCTCAAGGAGGGCGACGTCGTGGCGATCGAGCCCGGCCTCTACTTCGCCGGGCTCGGCGGGGTGCGGCTGGAGGACACCGTGCTCGTGACCGACAACGGGTTCGAGCACTTCACGGACCCGTTCCCGTACGACCTGCAGCCCTGAGACACGTGGACCCCGACGAGATCGTCTACGACGACCGGGGGCTCGCCCCGGCGATCGTCCAGGACGAGGCCACGAAGGACGTGCTCATGCTCGCGTGGGTCGACGCCGAGGCCGTGCGGCGCACGCTCGAGACGAAGACGACGTGGTTCTGGAGCCGCTCGCGCCGCGAGTACTGGAACAAGGGCGCGACGTCCGGCAACACGCAGAAGGTCGTGGAGCTCCGGTACGACTGCGACGCGGACGCGCTCCTGATGGTCGTGCAGCCCGCGGGCCCCGCCTGCCACACGGGCGAGCGGACCTGCTTCTACCGGAGGTTCTGACCGCGCACCGGCCGGCGCGCGCGGAGTTCGCGCAGCTGCTCGAGCGCAACGTCATCGTCCCGGTGTGGCGGGAGGTGCTGGCGGACGCGCAGACGCCGGTCGCCGCCTTCATGCGCCTCGACCCGCGGCCGAACGGCTTCCTGCTGGAGAGCGTCGAGGGCGGCGAGCGGTGGGCGCGCTACTCGTTCATCGGCGGCGACGCGTTCGGCACCGTGCGCGCCCACGACGGCGTCGTGTCGCTGGAGGGCGAGGCCCCCGTCGCGCCGGAGGACGGCGAGCCCCCGCTCGCCTACGTCGGCCGCCTCCTCGCGGCGTGCCGCGCCCCGGCCCTCCCGGGGCTCCCGCCCCTGCACGGGGGCGCCGTCGGGTTCCTCGGATACGACTGCGTGCGCGAGCTCGAGCGGCTCCCCGACGCGCCGCCGGACGACCTAGGGCTCCCGGACCTCGCGTTGCTGCTCACGCGCACCTTCGTGGTGTTCGACCACCTGCTCCAGAAGGCGTTCGTGATCACGAACGTGATGAGGAGCCCCGGCGTCTCCGCAGACCGCCTCTACGACGACGCGACCGCGCGTTGCGACGAGGTCGTCGATGCCTTCGCCGCGCCACTGGGCGCGCCGGCAGCGGAGCTCGACTTCTCGCCGCTCCCCGCGGACGCGGCCGTCGCGGACGCCGAGTACGCGGCATGGGTCGAGACCGCACGCGAGCACATCTACGCCGGCGACGTCTTCCAGGTCGTCCCGTCGCGGCGCTTCGAGGCGCCGCTCGCGGGCTCCTCGTTCAACGCGTACCGCGCGCTGCGCGCGCTGAACCCGAGCCCCTACATGTACTTCCTGCGCTTCGGCGCGAGCGGATCGCACCCCGAGTTCGAGATCGCGGGGTCGTCGCCCGAGCCGCTCGTGCGCGTGACCGGGGACCGCATCGAGACGCGGCCGATCGCAGGGACGCGCGGCCGCGGCGCCACGCGGGCCGAGGACGAGGAGCTCGAGCGCGACCTGCTGGCCGACGAGAAGGAGAGGGCCGAGCACGTCATGCTCGTCGACCTCGCTCGTAACGACGTCGGCCGGGTCGCGACGTACGGGTCGGTACGCGTCGAGGAGCTGATGGTCGTCGAGCGGTACTCGCACGTGATGCACATCGTTTCGAGCGTCACGGGGGTCCTGCGCCCGGACCGGACGCCGTTCGACGCGCTTCTCGCGTGCTTCCCCGCCGGGACCGTGTCGGGCGCGCCGAAGGTGCGCGCGATGGAGATCATCGACGGGCTCGAGCGGACGAAGCGGGGGCCGTACGCGGGTGTCGTCGGCTACTTCGACTTCTCGGGCAACCTCGACACCTGCATCACGATCCGAACGATCGTCGCCACCGGGGGCCGCGCCTACGTCCAAGCGGGCGCGGGGATCGTGGCGGACTCGGTGCCGGAGGCCGAGGCGGAGGAGACGCGGCGGAAGGCGGAGGCGCTGCTGCGGGCCGCGGCGGCGGCCGCCGGGCTCTAGTAGTCCTCGAGCGATTCGGTCTCGGAAGCGGCGATCTTCAGGTGCACGGCGTCCGCGGTCATGCGGTCGATCGCGTCGGCGGGGACGAATTTTTGTCCGTCCAGGAGTCCCGGGCGGAACGTCACGCCCGAGAAGATGTCCTTCTGCTCGTCGGCCACGACGGTCGTGACGCGCCCGACCTCGGAGCCGTCGCTCGCGACGATCGGCGTGCCCTCCTCGAGCGCGAGCCAGGCGATCTGGCGGTCTTCCGGCATGTTGCGAGTCTACGGGCCGGGGCTCGCCTAGATTGCCCCCGTGCGCGCAGTCCGGACCGTAGCTCTCGCCCTCCTGCTCCTCGGCGCCGCCTGCTCGACGCTGCCCGAGGGACAGCGGTCCGACGCGCCCGTCACCGGGCCGCCCGAGATCGAGCCGGCGACGATCGAGCGCCACGCCGCGCAGTTCGACGAGGAGGAGCCGGTGCGGGAGCCGGGGTCGCAACAGGAGCTCGCCGCGTCCGCCTACATCGTCGCCCACGTCACCGACGCCGGGTACGTGTTCCGGCTCGATGCCGTTCCCGTCCGGGACCTCGTGCGGTCGACGAACGTGGTCGCGCTGCCCCCCGGCGGCGAGGAGGCCGGCACGATCGTCGTCGCCGGATACGACAGCACCGAGACCTCCGAGCCCAACGGCCACGCGATCGGCGTGTGGCTCGAGGTCGCGCGCGCGTTGCGCGTCGTGGACCGCGCCCACGGCGTCCAGTTCGTCGCGCTGGGGGCCGAGGAGACGCAGACCGGGGACGGGAGGCTGGGCTCCCGCAGGCTTGCGCAGCAGCTGTCCGACGACGGTCGTTCTCCCGCGATCGTCGTGATCGGGAACGTCGAGGCCGGAGGCGAACGGGTCGAGGTGAGCGGCGCTGCAGAGGAGGCAATCCGTGGCGAGGCGGCGAGCGCGGGAGTCCCGGTCCGCGTTGTAGCAACGGGGGAGGGCTCCGGCACCGCGGGCGTCTTCACGGCGGCGGGGTTCGACACGACGCTCGTCGAGGGCGGTGCCGAGGCGGTCGCGCGGGTGCTGCTGGCGCATCTAGCGACCCTTTAGGGTCGCTCCATGTCCTTTCTCGACGATTTCGTTGCGGGCGCACGCGCCCGGGCCGAGGCGGGCAAGGCCGCCGTCACCGACGACGTGCTCGAGCAGAGGCTCGCCGCCGCGGCCCCCGCGCGCTCCCTCGCCGATGCGCTCCGCGGCCCCCGCATCTCGCTGATCGCCGAGATAAAGAGGGCGTCCCCGTTGAAGGGACCGCTCGACCTCGACCTCGACGCGGGTCGGCTCGCCCGGACGTACGCGGCCGCGGGCGCGGCCGCGATCTCGGTGCTCACGGAGCCCGACGGGTTCAAGGGGTCGATCGAGGACATGGGGGCCGCTCTGACCGCGGGCGTCCCAGTGCTCCGCAAGGACTTCGTGGTCGACCCGTGGCAGGTCATGGAGTCGCGCGCCGAAGGGGCGGACGCGATCCTGCTCATAGCGCGGGTCGTGGGCGCCGACCTCGGCCCCCTCGTCGGCGCGGCCCGGGCGCTGGGCATGGACGCGCTCGTCGAGGTCCATCACGAGGCGGAGCTCGACGAGGCGCTCGGGTCGGGTGCGACCGTGATCGGCGTGAACCACCGCGACCTCACGACGTTCGAGGTCGACCCGGAGCGGACCGCCAAGCTCGCGCCCCGCATCCCCGAGGACCGGGTGACCGTCGCTCTCTCCGGCGTCTCGACCAGGGCCGAGGTCGAGGACCTCGAGGCCGCCGGCGCGGACGCGGTCCTGGTGGGGGAGTCGATCGTGACGGCGCAAGACCCCGCCGCCAAGATCAGGGAGCTGCTGGGCACGTGACCTCCGTCAAGGGACGCTTCGGAGCATTCGGCGGCCAGTACGTGCCGGAGGCGCTCATGCCCGCGCTCGACGAGCTCGAGAGGGCGTGGGAGGCGGCGCGAGCGGACGAGAGCTTCGGGGCGGAGCTGCGTGGCCTCCTCGGCTCGATCGTCGGCCGGCCGACCCCGCTCTACGAGGCGGAGCGGTTCTCCGAGCGCGCGCAGAAGCGGGTGTTCCTGAAGAGGGAGGACCTCGCACACACCGGCGCGCACAAGATCAACAACACGATCGGCCAGGTCCTGCTCGCTACCCGGATGGGCAAGACGCGGATCATCGCCGAGACCGGGGCCGGCCAGCACGGGGTCGCGACCGCGACCGCGGCCGCGTACTTCGGCCTCCCGTGCGTCGTCTACATGGGAGCGACCGACGTCGCGCGCCAGAACCTGAACGTCGTGCGGATGGAGATGCTCGGCGCGACCGTCGTGCCGGTCGAGGCGGGCTCCGCGACGCTGAAGGACGCGATCAACGAGGCGCTGCGCGACTGGGTGACGAACGTGGAGGAGACCCACTACGTCATCGGGTCCGTCGTGGGGCCGCATCCGTATCCCGAGCTCGTCGCGTCGCTCCAGTCCGTGATCGGCGAGGAGGCGCGCGCCGGCGTGATCGCGGCCGCCGGCGGGGTCCCGGACGAGGTCGTCGCGTGCGTCGGCGGCGGGTCGAACGCGATCGGGCTGTTCCGCGCGTTCTACCGGGACGAGGGCGTCGCGCTCGTCGGCGTCGAGGCCGCGGGTGAGGGGCTGGATCGCCGCCACGGGGCCTCGATAACGAAGGGCGGGCCCGGCGTGCTGCACGGGGCCCGGAGCATGGTCCTCCAGGACGACCAGGGCCTCATCACCGAGGCCCACTCGATCTCGGCGGGGCTCGACTACCCCGGCGTCGGCCCCGAGCACGCGTGGCTCGCGGCCAGCGGCCGCGCCCGCTACGAGGCGGTGACCGACGAGGAGGCGCTCGCCGCCTTCCGCACGCTCGCCGAGACCGAGGGCATCCTGCCCGCGCTCGAGCCGAGCCACGCCCTCGCGTACGTGCTGCGCGGCACCACGGGGGCCGAGACCGTCCTCGTGGGGCTGTCGGGGCGCGGAGACAAGGACGTGGCGACGATCGCCGCTGCCCTCGGCGATCGATGAGCCCGCTGCGGGCGCACCTCGACGCGCTCATCCGGGACGGCAGGAAGCTCCTCGTCCCGTACCTGATGGCGGGGATCCCCGACCGGGCGTCGTTCCCCGACGCTCTCGCCGCGGTCTCCGAGTCCGCCGACGCCGTCGAGCTCGGGCTCCCGTTCTCCGATCCGCTCATGGACGGCCCGGTGATCGCCGAGGCCGCGCAGCGCGCGCTCCGCGGCGGTTTGGGGCCGGTCGACGCGCTGGAGGCCGCGGGCCCCGGGGACGGCGGACCTCCCCGCGTGGCCATGACCTACTACAACCCGATCCACCGCACGGGGGAGCGGGAGTTCTGCGAGAGGGCGGCCGCGGCCGGCATCGCGGGGCTCATCGTCCCGGACCTTCCCGTCGAGGAGTCGGAGCCGCTCCGGGGGGCCGCCGCGGCGGCGGGCCTCGCGTGGATCCCGCTCGTCGCCCCCACGTCGCCGCCCGATCGCGTCGCGGCGATCACGGCGACGGCTACCGGCTTCGTCTACGCCGTCTCGACCCTTGGCGTCACCGGCACCCGCGAGCAGCTGTCGGAGCGGGCCGCCCGCGTCGTCGCGGCGTGCCGGGAGGCCACCGATGCCCCCGTCCTTGTCGGCATCGGGGTCTCGAGCCCCGCCCACGCGGTCGAGGCTGCAGCGACCGCCGACGGCGTCGTGATCGGGACCGCGGTCGTGCGCCTGGTCCTGGAGGAGGGGGCCGGCTCGGCCCGCGCGTTCCTCGCCGACGTGAGGGCCGCGCTGAACGGGACCTAACAGCCACGTTTCGCCCGTTTTGCGCCCACTGCGTATTTCGCGAGGCGCGCAACCTTGGGAGGCTCGAGAGCGTCGAAAGGGCAGGTCCCGGAAGCGGGCGAGGACGGTTGGGGACTAGGTCGTAAATGAGCAAAACGGGCTAGGCGGACCATCCTCAAAATCCCGCCTCCGGGGCCGATAGATGAAACAGTTACCGGGAATCGTCGCAAGGAGGCTCGCAGTGCGGCAGATCAGGATTCAGAAAGGGAGGCGGCCACGTCCGTGACGTGCACCGTTTCCAGGAGACCCTGACCAGGCCCGACGACGCTCTCCCGCCGCCGGGCCTTTTCAGTTGCCCGGCCCTCACCGCCGAGTCGTGCCGGAGGTGGGATTTGAACCCACACGCCCTTGCGGACAATGGATTTTGAGTCCATCGCGTCTGCCATTCCGCCACTCCGGCGTGTCGGTACGAGGCGCGCGCCCTAGATGATCCCAAGTCTAGTTGCCACTACGGCGGCCTGGACGCGGTTCTGCACGTCGAGCTTCCGCGTGATCGCCGCAATGCGCCTCTTGAGGGTCGACTCGCTGATATGCATGCGGCCGATGATCTCGCTGTTGTCGTAACCATCGGCGACTAGCGTCAGAAGCGAAAGCTCCGCCTCCGTCAGGTGGACCGGCCCGGCTGGCGGAGCTTCCAGGAGGGTAGACACGACCTCGGGGCCGATGACGACCTCCCCATGAGCGACCATCTCCAGCGCTGCGAGCAACTGGTCGACCTCGATCTTCTTCGACAGGTACCCGCGGACGCCGAGCTCCAGCGCCTTTCGGATCGCCCGGGGATCTTCGGCGGCACTCAGGACGACGACGTTCGACCCGGCTTCTTCCCGCGCTTCCCGGGCCAAGTCCTCGGCGACCTGCCCCCCGGCCGCTATGTCGATGAGGACGATCGCCGGCGCCAAGGAGGAGAGGTATGAACGGGCCTCGTCGAGCGAGGTGAAGGTGCCGGCGACGTCGAAGCGGCTGCCCGCGGCCGCCAACAAGGCCGCTAGACCTCTCGCCACACACGGCTGTTGATCGACGACCGCAACGCTGACGGGTTCCGTCCTTAACTCGACCACACTCACAGCTTAAAAGACGTGTGACCCAAACCGGCCACCCGCCCGACCGGCTTGGGTCTCCGCCACGCACCCCCGCCCGCCAGGCGGACCCAAACGGTCCAACGTGTCGTCCCTTCGGTCCGCTTCCGGGCGACCCCCGTTGCTGCCCTCGCGACGGCCCGTGATCATCTCGATCGACTCGAGTCGGCAGGAGGCGTTGGGAGAGCGGAGGTCGAACGTCGGCCGCCACTATCGGAAGGATCGTGATGAAAAGCGTGCAGATAAGGAAGAGGAAGGCGGCCGCAATGGCCGCGGTAGTCCTGGCGGTCACGCTGGTGCCGGTGGGCGCGGCTGTGGCGCACGGTAGCTGCACCCCGAGCGTGACCTCGAACCCGCGGGCTGAGAGCGGGAACGTATACGGCGCGGGCAAGATCGTGTGCGACTCGACGCACACCATCACGATCACGGTCTCGCTGCAGCGGCGAGCGGCCGACGGGAGCTGGGACACGCGCGCCAGCAACACCAACCAGCAGGGCACCGTCACGCAGCTCCAGGCATCGGTGAGTACGTCCGGGTGCCAGAGCGGCACATGGCGTACGAAGGTCGATGGCTCCACGAACCACTTCTCGCTGATTGCGGTGACCAACCCGGGAGTCACGGTCAGCTGCTAGGACGGATCGGACGCGAGGGGGTGGCGGCCGCCGCCCCCTCGCTCGCGCGCGGAGTGAGGCGACGATCGGCCCTCGGCCCCTTCTATCT
>DASZDG010000126.1:0-57990 GCA_035942255.1 Actinomycetota bacterium
GACTTACCCTGGGCGGATTAACCTTCCCCAGGAACCCTTGGACATACGGGGTGGAAGTTTCTCGCTTCCATTTCGCTACTCATGCCGGCATTCGCACTTGTGACCGCTCCAGCATTCCTCACAGAACACCTTCACAGCTGACACAACGCTCCCCTACCGATCATTGCCCGAAGGCAACAATCCCGCAGCTTCGGTACTTTGCTTAGCCCCGCTAAATTGTCGGCGCCGAATCACTCGACCAGTGAGCTGTTACGCACTCTTTCAAGGATGGCTGCTTCTAAGCCAACCTCCTGGCTGTCTGGGCAACTCAACATCCTTTCCCACTTAGCGAAGATTTAGGGACCTTAGCTGGAGATCTGGGCTGTTTCCCTCTCGACCATGGAGCTTATCCCCCAAGGTCTCACTGCCACGTTCTGGAGTACCGGCATTCGGAGTTTGGCTGGGGTCGGTAAGCTTGTTGGCCCCCTAGCCCAACCAGTGCTCTACCACCGGCACTGAACACGTGACGCTGCACCTAAATGCATTTCGGGGAGAACCAGCTATCACCGGGTTTGATTGGCCTTTCACCCCTATCCACAGGTCATCCCCCAGGTTTTCAACCCTGGTGGGTTCGGGCCTCCACGGGGTCTTACCCCCGCTTCACCCTGCCCATGGATAGATCACCCGGCTTCGGGTTTAGGACACGCGACTAAGTCGCCCTATTAAGACTCGCTTTCGCTTCGGCTTCGGCTCACGCCTTAACCTCGCCACGTATCGCTAACTCGCCGGCTCATTCTTCAAAAGGCACGCCGTCACAGGACCGAAGTCCTGCTCCGACTGTTTGTAGGCGCACGGTTTCAGGTACTATTTCACTCCCCTCCCGGGGTACTTTTCACCTTTCCCTCACGGTACTGGTTCGCTATCGGTCGCTAGGAAGTAGTTAGCCTTACGAGGTGGGCCTCGCAAATTCACACGGAATTTCTCGGGCTCCGTGTTACTTGGGAACACCATCGGGAGGTCAGTCGGCTTTCGCCTACAGGGCTATTACCTTCTTTGGCCTAACTTTCCAGAAAGTTCGACTAACCGCTGACTTTGTAACTCCCTGACCGGTCTTGCACCCGGTCTGATGGGTCCCACGACCCCCCTGTGGCAACGCTGCAAGGCTTTAACACCACAGAGGTTTGGGCTGATCCCGTTTCGCTCGCCGCTACTCAGGGACTCGTTATTTACTTTCTCTTCCTCGGGGTACTTAGATGTTTCAATTCCCCCGGTTCCCTCCACAGGCCCTATGTGTTCAGACCTGGGTACCAGCGCATGACCACTGGTGGGTTCCCCCATTCGGACATCTCGGGATCAATGGATGTTTGGCTCCTCCCCCGAGCTTTTCGCAGCCTACCGCGTCCTTCGTCGGCTCCTAGCGCCAAGGCATCCACCGTACGCCCTTATCAGCTTGGTATAGATGCTCGCGCTCGCTATGGAGTTTCCAAGGTCCATCCGTTCAACTTCGGATCGAGAGCGGTGCTCGAGTCGCCGAAGGCTTTTCCCGGGCAAAAAAATCCGCCGGCTGAGTGTTCCGGGCCGGCGGGGAGGCTATGGCAGTTGGCTCTCGCCTGTGCCTAAGCGCACACCCCTGGGAAGTCCTTCAGCACCAAGTGTCCTCTCTCGTTCCTGAACAGCCTCGACATTCTACGGACGCCCCCAGGGTGCGTCAAACCACCTCGGGAAAAATCCGCGCGATCTCGGCTGGCAGAGAACCAGAACGCGCCCGCGGCCCCCGAGATTCCCGTCTTTCTAACGCGATCGCAAGCGATCGCGTCCGATGGGAACCCCCGGGGCGCTTAGTTTGCTCGCTGGGGCTCGCCTGCTACTCGCCCTCCCGGAGGGTGCTCGTGTCGGTGGCGAAGACGAAGATCGCGTGGGCTGCTGCGTCCGTCATCTGCCCGAGCACCTTGCGGTTGACGTTCGTGATCGTGTCGCAGGCCTCGTGGTAGCAGGGGTCGTACGCCTCCCCGGCCGTCCCGCCGAAGAGCTCGGCCTCCTCCATCGTCTTGACGTCCTCGGCCCCCGTGAAGAGCCCGCCCGCGGGGATGCCGACGTCGATGAACGGACCGTAGTCGGAGCGGCCGTCGAACGGCGTCTGGATCGTCGCGAGCCCCTGCCGCTGGAAGTACCGCTGGAAGACCCGCTCGATCGCCTCGGAGCCGGCGGGGCCGCCGCCCACGTCGGGAGCCGACGACCCGTTGCCGTCGTAGATCATCCGTGCGTAGTTGGGCGAGCCGATCATGTCGAAGTTGAGGTAGCCGGCGATCTCGGCCCCCTCCTCCTCCGTCAGCGCCGCGATGTACTCGGTCGACCCGATCAGCCCGGCCTCCTCCGCGCCCCAGAAGCCGAGGCGCACGCGGTTCGGGAATTTGGGCGCGTAGCGCGGGATCTGGCGGGCGATCTCGAGCAGCGCCGCGACGCCCGTGCCGTTGTCCTGGATGCCGGGCCCCTCGGGGACGCTGTCGAGGTGCGCTCCGGCCATGACCACGTCGGCACCCGGGCGCGCGTCGCCGCGCCACTCGCCGAAGACGTTGCGCGTCGTGAGCAGCTCCGTCGCCGTCTCTGCGACGAGGTGGATCCGCAGGCCCTGCGTCGCGACGAGCTCCTCGCCGAGCGCGAACGTGGTTCCGACCGCAGGGATCGTCGTCGTCGTGTCGTCGCCGAGGTCGCCCTCGAGGAGGAGGCTGCGCTCTTCCGTGTTGCCCTGGTTGAAGATGATGATCGCGGCCGCGCCGGCCTCCTCGGCGTTCACGGCCTTCTCCTGGAACGTGCACGTGCCGCGCTGGATCAACGCGATGTTCCCGGCCGGGAAGGAAGCGAAGTCCTCGTCCTCGCAGCCGCTCGTGATCTCGCTCGGGTCCTCTACGTTGACGTCGACGGGGGTGACCGGCGCCGTCACGTCGCCGCTGCCCGAGTACGACATGATCGAGAAGTCGATCTCGTTCTCGTACGCGACCTCTTCCGGAGCCACCTGCTCCATCACCGTCGGCGTCACCTCTTCGAAGGCCAGGAACTCGAACGATTGCGTGGAGACCCTCCAGCCGTAGCGGTCGAGCTTCCGCTCTACGTAACGCGCGGACGCTTCGTATCCCGGCGAGCCGGCGGCGCGCGTGCCGTCGTTGCGGTTCGCGATCTGCTGGAGCTTGCGCAGGTGGTCGACGACGTTGCGGGTCTTCACCCCGCGCCGCAGCGACCACGACGTCTGGATCGACACCTGTGCGCTGGTCGACGCGGGAGCGACGACCCCCAAGCACAGGGCAACAGCGGCCGCGGCTACACGCGCGGCCCCCTTGGGACGAGACATCCACGCCTCCTATAGGTACGGCGCCACCGCTGAGCGCCCCCGCAACCGACGCGCAGAACTATAGAGGCCGGGTGTCGCCGGGGAAAGGTCTTCCCCAACCCCGCACGAAGCGGGAGATATGGGAACCGCCGCATACGTAGTTAAAGCAGAAGCGGGCCATGCCGATACCTCTCGTGACGCCGTCTTTCGTCCGCACGGCGCGCGGCCTACAGGGGGATGAACGTGACCGACGAGCTCGAGCGCCCGAAGTCCCACCGGCTTGCGATCGGCGCCGCCGGCGCGGTGCTCGTGGTGGCGTTCGGCGCACCCCTTGCGGGGGCCGCGGGGATCGAGGTCCCTCAGGTCCCTCCGCCTCCGGTGGTGGCCCCGAACCTCCCGATCCCCCAGCCGGGCGTTCCATCTCTTCCCGTACCCGAGCTCCCCGAGCTGCCGGCGGTCGACCCCGTTCCCGAGGTCGTCACGAACCCGATCCCGGTGGAGGAGCTCGAGGGCGCCGTCGAACCGGTCGTCGACGTGGTCGAGGAGGTTGCCGGCGGGGCCGGTGACGCCGTAGGCGACGTCGGTGGGGTCGTCGAGGAGGTCGTGGACGAGGTCACCGGCGATGTAGACGAGGTCGTTGACGAGGTCACCGGTGGTGGCGGCACGGTCGACGAGGTCGTGGACGAGGTCACGGGTGGTGGCGGCACGGTCGACGAGGTCGTGGACGGCGTCACCGGTGGCGGCGGAGGCGGCCCCGTGGGCGGAGTCGTCGACGAGGTCACCGACGGCGTCAAAGGCCCCGTGGAAGAGGTCGTCGACACAGTGACCGGAACCGTCGACGAGGTCGGCGGCGAGCTCGGGAACAACGCCGGCGCGATCGTCGGGAAGGTCGGAGACGCCGTCGACGCGCTGACCGGCGACAGCTCGGTCGAGCCCGGCTCCGGGACCGAGACCACTGGCCCCGGCGCCGGAATAGCCGGTGGCGGGCGCACCGCGAACGCCCCGGGAGAGGTCGCCGGCACGAGGACCTCACGCGGCCTCGCCGCGGCGGTGTCGCCCGACGGGTTCGCCGGAAGCGCCCCCTCCCTCACCGGCACGTCGGTCGCGGCGTCGGCGTCCACCTCGGGCTCCGGCGTTCCGGGGGCCTCGCTCGCCGAGCGGATCGCGCGCTCGGCCCTCGACGTCGCCGAGCGCATCGCGTTCCCGCTGCTGCTCGCCTTTGCGGTCGGTGGCTTCGTCCTGGTGCAGAACCGGCTGGATCGCAAGGACCCGAAGCTCGCGCTGGCGGCCCTGGACGCGGAGGAAGACCTCCTGGGGTTCGAGTGACGCAACCGGCACGCCCTGCCGCCGCCGAGATGGTCTCGCTCGGCGAGCGGATGGGATACCTGCAGGCCTTGCGTCTCGCCCTCGCTCTCGTCGTCCTGCTCGCGGGCGCTCTCGCCTCGTCGGTGATCGGAGCCGGCCTCGACGACCTTCTGCTCCCGAGCGTCGGCTACCTCGTGCTCTCCGCGACGGGCGAAGGCTTGAGGCGCGCGGGCCGCACACGCGGGCTCGTCACGGTCGGCGGGATGCTGCTCGTGGACGGGCTGTTCCTCGCATGGGTGCTCTACCTCACCGGCGGCACCCAGAGCCCGCTCCGGTTCCTGGTCTACGTCCACCTAATCGGCGTGACGCTGCTCGCCTCGTACCGGACCGGGCTGAAGCTCGCGCTGTGGCACTCGCTGCTGTTCTTCGTCGTGTTCTACGCGCAGGTGGCGGACATCGTCCCGCGGATCGACTCCGGCCGGCCGTCACTCTTCAACGTCGTCGCGTTCTGGCTCGTCGCCGGCGCGACGACCGCGTTCTCGTCCGTCAACGAGAGGGAGCTACGCCGCCGCAAGACCGACGTCGAGGCGCTGGCGTCGACGGCGGCGCGGCTCGAGCCCCAGTCCGAGCCCGCGGAGGTCGCGCGCATCCTGCTCGACGACGTCTGCGCGACCTTCGGCTTCACGCGCGGCGCGGTCGTCGCGGGCCAGGGCGGATCGCTGGAGCTGCTCGCGTTCCACGGCCCCGGCGACCTTCCCGACGTGCCCGTGCGGGTCGACGGCGTGCTGAAGCGCCTGCTCGACGAGCGGAGCGCGGTCCTCGTGAAATCCCTCGACGCCGGGGAATGGCTCGCCGGGATCCTCCCCTTCGCGCGCAACCTCGTCGCGGTTCCGCTGTCGGCGGACGGGACGACCAGCGGAGCACTGGTCCTCGAGCACGGCACGAAGAGAGCCGGACGGGTGGAGCGGCGCGTCGTCTCGATGGTCGCCCAGTTCGCGTCGCACGCCGCGCTCGCGTTGCGGAACTCGTGGCTGTTGCAGCAGGTGCAGAAGCTCGCCGAGACCGACGGCCTCACGGGGCTCGCGAACCGGCGCACGTTCGAGGCGACGCTGGAGCGGGAGCTATCCCGCGCCGCCCGCAGCGGCGATCCCGTCACGCTCCTGATGGTCGACATCGACCACTTCAAGTCGCTCAACGACAAGTACGGGCACCAGACCGGGGACGACGTGCTGAAGCTCGTGGCCGGAGTGCTCGCGTCGGCGTGCCGCGACTTCGACACCGCCGCGCGCTACGGCGGCGAGGAGTTCGCGATCGTGCTCCCGGCCTGCTCGTCCGCGGAGTCGCTGGTGGTCGCGGAGCGGTTGCGCGAGGCGATATCCGAGATAGAGACCGTCACCTCCGTGAGCGGAAGCGCCGGTGTCGCGACGTTCCCGGCCCACGCTGCGGACGCCGAGGGCCTGATCAAGGCGGCGGACGAAGCGCTGTACGAGTCGAAGAGGGCGGGTCGCAACCGCGTCACGAGGTCGCGCAGGCGAGGAACGCGCAAGGCTAAGTTGCTGGTATTGCCAGAGTAGGCAAGGCCCTCGTCATGGGTTGTGTCAGACCCCCTCGGTATCGTGAATCGGGATGGCCGAATGGGTAGGCGAGATCCGATTCAGCGACGCGGTCACGAGCAAGCTCCGGAGCAAGCACAACCTGACGCCTGATCAAGTCCGTTCCGCAGTGGCTTGCGGGCAACATGACACCGCGGTGTGGCACGACCATCCGGTGTACGGGCGCCGACTGATCCTCCGTGGCTCGGACCTCGTCGGTCCGATCCTCGTCTACCTCCGGCCCATCGACACAGATGACGGCGTGTGGCAATGTCTAACTGCATGGAGGATCGATTGATGGACGAAGAAGAGCGCGAGGCGCTCGAGATGACGAAGGAACAGCTGCTGGCGGCGGCCGTCAACGGCGCGCCTGCCGACGTAGCCAAGGCCGACCGCGCACCCAAGGGTCGCAGCGCCGCGGTCCGGGAGATGAATCCCGGCAAGAAGCTCGGACAGAAGCCGCGTCCCGTTCCTTCGTCTCAGAGAGAGAACACCCGGTACAACAGCGTGACCGGCGTCTGACGGTCGAACACCACCTCGATGGTGTAGTCGCCGGGACCCATGATGATCGGCTCGAGCTTCCATCCCTGGATGTCCGTGTGGGGGAAGTCCTTGTACCCGCCACCTGCGAAGTAACGGACGACCTCGCGGCCGCTGAACACGGGCCCAGCCGCCGAGTCGGAAACCGCGAACCGGAAGACGTGGTCAGAATCCTCCTGGAGCTCGTCGTATCCGGCGACGACGCACGTTGCGATGCAAATCGGCATCCCCCACGGCGGCGGCTCGTCCGGCGCAATCGTCGTCGCCACCCCCGCGCCGAGGATGTCTACCGCTCCACCTGCTCCCTCGCTCGTGACGTCCTGACACAGGATCGCCCAGGACAGCTTCACTTGGATTCCGCGGAGACGGCCATCGGGTTGCGTTCCATCAACCAGCAGTATGAACTCTCGCTCTACTCGTAGACCTTTCTTCTGAACACGTCCGTCGCCAGGGACGCGACGCGGTCCAGGATCAGCATCCCGTCGAGGTGGTCGATCTCGTGCTGGAACGCGCGGGCCTCGAAGCCCTCGGTCGCGATCACCCGCTGCACTCCCTCGGGGGTCGTCCCCGAGACGACGATGCTCGTCGCGCGGGCGACGTTCGCGGTGAGGTCGGGCACGCTCATGCAGCCCTCGCGCCCCACCGCGCGGCCCGAGCTCTCGACGACGACGGGATCGAACAGCACGACCAACCCGTGGCACACCGTCGTCTTCGGATGCTCGCTGACGTCAAGCGCGAACGCGCGGCGGGAGACGCCGATCTGCGGGGCGGCGAGGCCGACGCACGCGGGCGACGCACGCATCGTCGCGACGAGGTCCTCGGCGATCTGCTCGCCGTCCTCTCCCGCGAGCGGCTCCGCCCGTTGCTTGAGCACCGCGGCCGGCAGCCGGCAGACCGGCCGGACCGCCACGCCTAGAGGACGTCCCGCTCGATCGGGTGGATGCTCACCTCGACGCCGACCTCGCTTCGAAGCGCGTCCAGCGCGGCGGCGACGTCGTCGGGATCGGGCGTGGAGACCTCGAGCATGAGCGCGTACACCGGCTCGTCGGGGGACCCGATCACGCGGGACGTCAGATCGGTGACGTTCGCCCCCCGTGCGGCGAGCGCGTCGGTGACGCGGAAGACGATCCCGGGATGGTCGGCGCCGTAGACGGAAACCAGGTGCGTGGCCTCGTCCGGCACCGCGTCCGCCTCTTCGACGGGCCGCGCCGCGACGACCAGGTCCATGTCGCTTGCGACCGGCCCCAGAGCCCGCTCGAGCTCCTCCGCCGACACGTCTTCCACTGCGCGGACGATCATCACCATCGAGAAGTGCCCGCGCAGGATCGTCGACGTCACGTCCTCGAGGTTGACCCCCGCCTCGAACAACGCCTTCGTCACGCCCGCGACGATGCCCGGGCGGTCGGTGCCGATCACGGTGACTGCCACCGGGGGCCGGTTCTCCATGCGGCCACCCTACCGGTGGCCCCCGGCGCGGTCGCTACGTCGCGCCCGTCACCACCCGTAGACGCGTGACCGTTCCCGCCTCGTCGTTCGAGACCCACAAGGACCCGGCGCCGAGCACGAGATCGCGCGTCATGCCGAGCTCGACACCGTCGAACGTCCGGACCCCCGCAGCCGTGACGGCCGACAGGATGCCCCCGCTCCCGGAGTCGGACAGCACGAGGACCTCCGTGGGCAAGTGGACCATCTCCTGGTACGAGCCGGGGAACTCGTAGACATCGATCGCAGCGGAGGTGTCCGACGCGTCCGCCGCGTACACGACGCTGCCGTCGCCGTCGGCGACCCACAGCTTGCCGCCGTAGAAGTGCACGTCCCCGCGGTCGCTCACGTCGAAGGTCCGCTCGAAGCCGGTGCGCTCGCCGGTGATCGGGTCGAGCTCGACGACCGCCCCGTCGTCCTCGAGCACGAACACCCGCCCGGCGCGCGCGGCGACGTTCACCGGCGTCACGTCGGTGATCCTCCGCACGACCTTCGACGTCGTCGGATCGACCTGCACCAGCTCCTTCCCCACGACCGCGACCCAGAGATACCGGTCGATGGCGAGATCGAGCGCGTCGCCCTCTTCCGCCACCGGTATCACGACGTCGGGCGCGCGGGCGTTGCTCACGGAGTCGACCCTCTGGACCGCGCCGAGGCCGGTGTTCGCTACCCACACGGCCCCGCCATCGACCGCAAGGTCGCCGGGCGCGCCGGTGACGCTGATCGTCGCGGCCACCTCGTTCGTCGACGGGTCGATGCGCGACACCGTTCCGTCGAGCGTGTTCGAGACCCAGATCGCGGAGCTGCCGACGGCGACCTCGCTCGGCCCCGCCCCCACCTCGATCGTCACCTCGGACGTCACGCGCGGCCCGGCCGGCGGCAGCCCCTCGTTCGAGACGCGCTGCGACGGCCACGCGTACACGACGACCGCGACTGCGGCGGCCCCCGCGAGCGCGGTGAGCGCCCCATTCCGCCACCCCCGTCGCCGTTGCGACCTCCGCACCCGGGCCCGCACCGCCTGGAAGTCGGCGGGGTTCCTCCGGAGGTAGTCGTCGCCGACGGAGCGCAGCGCCTCCTCGAGGCGCGAGTCGTCGGGCGTCATCCGCGCTCTCCCGTCATGAAGTCGGCGCCGAGATGATCCGCCAGCCGCGCACGCGCCCGCGAGAGCTGGGACTTGACGGTGCCGAGGGGGCAGTCGAGCGTCTGTGCGATCTCGGGCTCGGTGAGGCCCTCGAGGTACCGGAGCACGACGCACGTCCGCTGACGCTCTGGCAGCGTCCGCACCGCCTCCCACACGTCGAGGCCGAGCCCGTGCTCCTCGACGTCGAACGTCTTCTCGCGCTGCTCGTCACGGTGGTGGATGAAGGAGTTCACGCGGTTCTCGATCGCCCGGCGGCGCATCCGGGACCGGCACGCGTTCACGACCATCTGGCGGAGATACGCGGGGGGCCACTCGACCCTCTGGAAGCTGCGCCAGCCGGTCAGCGCCTTGGCGAACGCCTCCATCACTATCTCCTCGGCGGCGTCGCCGTCGCCGAGCATGACGTAGGCGAGCCGCCTCATCGGGTCGTAGTGCTCGTAGAAGAGGGCCGCGACCCGCTGGTCGCGCTCGGTCTCCTTATCCGCCAAGTCGCGCTCCGCCAGCGTCCGGAGCGGCCGCGCCTGCAGCAGGGCATCGCCTTCCATGCCCCCCTACACGCCCCGGACCTCGAAACGGTTCCACCGCGGAGCCACCGTAACGGGAGCCGGCAGGCGGTACGCAATACCGGCAAGGGCCTTGCATGACTAGTCCCGGCGTCCCGATAATGCCGTTGCACCCCGACCGAGCCGTCGTGAGCAAGGACCCCTCCGTGCCTCGCATCTCCTTCACAGGTGAAGAGCATGCCCGCATCAACCACGTCCTGCGCGAGCTCGACCCCGCGACCCACGACCTGACCGCGCACTGGCGAGACCTGCTGAGCGGCGAGGACTGGGCGTTCCTCCAGGATTACGTCCGCACCGAGATGAGGGCAACGCTCGAGATGGGGCTGCTCGCCCGCTCGATCGCCCACGTGGTGGACGAGCGCCGGCTCGCCGACAAGGCCGCCGTCGACCACTTCATGCGCTCCACCCCCTGGTCCCGCAACTTCGGCCTCACCGACGAGGCGGAGGAGCGGCTGATGAGCATCCTCGGCCAGACGCTCGACTCGCCGTTGTTCCTGGCGATCGAGGCCCTCATGCAGATCGCGGAGGACCGGATGTTCGACACGCTCGACGTCGAGTACCGCAGCCTCCTCGAGGGCCGCCTCTAGCGGGCTACTACGCCCCCGCCTGCGCCTCCTCCAACGACTCGGCCGCCGTCTCCCACTCCCCTTCCAGGCGCGCCATCCGGCGCTTGGCCGACTCGTAGTCGCGCACGAGCGCGGCGACGTCGGTACCGGACGAGTACACCTCCGGGTCCGCCATCACGGCCTCGAGCCGCTTCAGCTCGGCCCCCAGCTCCGCGAGCCGGCGCTCGATCTTCGTGACCCGGTCGCGGAGGTCCTTCGTCCGGGCGCGCGCCTGCGCCTCGATCCGGCGCCGCTCCTTCGCGTTCATGCGGGGGCCGCGGTCCCGATCTTCGGACGTCGCGCCGGCGGCGGCCTCTTCGGGCTGCGTCCTCTCGAGGTAGTAGTCGTAGCCCCCGTCGAACGAGGTCACGCGCCCGGGCCGGACCTCGACGATCCGGTCGGCGATGCTGCGGATCAGGTGGCGGTCGTGCGTGATCAGCACGATCGCGCCGGTGTACTCCTCGAGCGCGTCCTCGAGGGCGTCGCGGCTCGGGATGTCGAGGTGGTTGGTCGGCTCGTCCAGGCACAGGAGGTTCGCGGGCGACACCAGCATGCGCGCCAGCGCGAGGCGGCTGCGCTCGCCCCCCGACAGGACCGAGACCGGCTTGTCCACGTCCTCGCCCGAGAACAGGAACCTGCCGAGGAGGTCCCGCGCCGCGACGGTCGTCCCCGAGGGCACCGCTCGCTGCAGCTCCTGCACGACGGTGTTCGAGAGGACGAGCTCCTCGATCTGGTGCTGCGCGAAGTACCCGACCTTCGCGTGGTGGCCCAGCTTGCGCTCGCCGCTCTGGGGGATGAGCGCGCCGGCGACGAGCTTCAACAACGTGGTCTTGCCGGCGCCGTTGGGGCCGACGAGCGCGATCTTCTGCCCCCGCTCGATCGCGAGGTCCAGCCCGTCGTAGACCCGCGTCTCGCCGTACGAGAAGCCGACGTTCGAGAGCTCGAGAACGACACGGCCGGGGCGCGGGGGCTGCGGGAACGACAGCTTCATCGTCCTGGCGCGACGGGCGGGACCGTCCGCCCGCTCCATCTTCTCTAGCGCCTTCACGCGGCTCTGCACCTGCTTCGCCTTCGTCGCCTTGTAGCGGAAGCGGTCGATGAACGCCTGCGTCTGGGCGACCTTCCGCTGCTGGTTCACGGCGGCCGCGGCAGCCTGCCGCGCGCGCTCGGTCCGCTGCTCGACGAACGACTCGTAGTTGCCCGTGTACGTCGTGAGCCGCCCGCCGTCGATCTCCACGACCTTCGTCGCCATGCCGTTGATGAAGTCGCGGTCGTGCGAGATCAGCAGGACCGCGCCCTCGTAGCCTCGGAGGAAGCGCTCGAGCCAGTCGACCGACTCGAGGTCGAGGTGGTTCGTCGGCTCGTCGAGCAGCAGCACGTCCGGGGCCGACAGCAACAGCTTCGCGAGGGCGACGCGCAGCAGCCAGCCACCCGAGAGCGTGTCGGTCGGCTTCTCGAACGCCTCCTCGGCGAAGCCGAGCCCGGCGAGGATCCGCTTCGCGTCCGCCTCTATCTCGTAGCCGCCCAGCGTCGCGAACCGGGCCTGGCGCCGCGCGTATTCGGCGCCGAGCCGGTCGAGGTCGTCGCCGGGCGGCAGCGTCTGCATCTCCGCCTCCAGCACGGCGAGGCGATGGCCCGCCTCCGTCGCCTCCGACCCCGCGGTGAGCACCTCCTCGAGCAGCGTGCGACCCCGCAGCGCGTCGGTCTCCTGCCGCAGGTACCCGACGACGACGTCGCGCGCGATCGCCACCTCGCCCTCGTCCGGCTCCTGCTCCCCCGCGATGATCCGGAACAGCGTCGTCTTCCCCGTCCCGTTCAATCCGACGACCGCGACGCGGTCGCGCGCGCCCACCTGGAGCTGCGCGTTCCGGAAGAGGTCGCGCGCGCCGAAGGACTTCCTGAGGCCGGAGATCGTGATCATGTCGGGGTCGATTCTGCCCGAGCGGGGGCGCGGTAGCGTGACCCGATGCCGCTCCCCCCAGGCGACGCCGTGCGGCCCGCGGCCCGCGCCGACCTCCCCGAGCTCGTCCGCCTCTACCGCGCGTCCGACGCCGTCGACGTCGGCGCGGTCGACAGCGACGACGAGGAGATCCTCTGGCGCTGGCGGACCGACGGCTTCGACCTCTCCTCGGACACGCGGGTGGTCGAGCGGGCCGGGGGCCTCGTCGCGTACGGCTGGGTGTTCGAGGGGCTCGCGGACGTGCGCGTGGACCCGGCGGCGCGGGGGCAGGGCATCGGCGCGCACTTGCTCGCTCTCTCCGAGACGCGTGCCGCCGAGCAGGGCAGCCGCGACGGCATGATCCGCCAGAACGTCACGAGCCGGAACCCCGCGGCGCGGGCGCTGCTCGAGGCGGCCGGCTACACCGAGTCGCACCACTACGCGCGGATGGAGATCGAGCTGGCGAGCCGGCCCGGCGTCCCCGACGCCCCGCCGGGCGTCGCCGTGCGACCGTACGAGCCGGGGCGCGACGAAGCCGCGGCCCACGCGGCGTTCAATCGGGCGTGGGCGCAGTACGAGGGCGACCGGTGGGCGCCAGAGCCGCTCGAGCGGTTCCTCGAGCACACCGAGGCCGACACGTTCGATCCCGCGACGTGGCACCTCGCGGAAGAGGACGGGGCCATCGTCGCCTTCTCGCTCTGCGACCAGTACCCGGATCTCGGATGGGTGCAGTACCTCGGGACGGTGCCCGAGGCACGGGGCCGCGGGCTCGGTCGCCTGCTCCTCCTGCACTCGTTCGCCACGTACTGGGACCGCGGCGTCAGGCGCGTCGGGCTCACGGTCTCCTCGTCGAACCTGCCCGCCGCGCGCGCCCTCTACGAGAGCGCGGGGATGCGCGAGGTCCTCCGCTACGACAACCTGCGCAAGCCGCTCTCCGACGTGGTTGCCGGGCGGTAGTTTCTCCACCTGATGGAGGCCTACGGGGTAGCCCGCCCAGCCACTCCGGCCCCCCGGCGCGCGCTCGTGCTCGGAGGAGGCGGCCTTATCGGCATGGGCTACCACGCCGGGGCGCTGAAGGCGCTCGAGGAATGGGGCGTCGACCTCGGCGGCGCCGACGTCATCGTCGGCACGAGCGCCGGTGCCGTCATGGGCTCCTACATCGCGTCCGGTTGGACCGGCGACGACTTCTACGAGTACGCGCACGGGCGCCACCCCTCCTCGGAGCGGGACGAGGCGTCGCAGCGGGACCAGGTACGCACGATCTTCACGCCGATGTGGCACTCGCGTGCCGAACGCATGAGGCGCAGCGTCGGGTCGATGTTCGCGGTCGCGGCCTCGCGCGGCTACTGGAACAAGGCGGTCCGGGGGCGCGTTCCCGCCGGCGCTCTGCGCAAGGCGTTCCCCGCCGGCCTCTACTCGACCGAGGACACCAGGTTCAGGCTGCACGACGACCTTCCCGAGGAATGGCCGCGCGACGGCGTCTACATCTGTGCCGCCGACCTCTACACGGGTGAGCGCGTCGCGTTCGGCGCCCCCGGCGCTCCCCCGGCCACGTTCCCCGAGGCCGTGCGCGCGTCCACGTCGATCCCCGGTGTGTTCCCGCCGGTCCGCATCGGCGACCGCCAGTACGTCGACGGCGGCGTCGTAAGCGCTACGTCGCTCGACCTCGCGGTCGAGGCGGGATGCAGCTCCGTCGTGTGTGTCGCGCCGCTGGGCTTCCGCCGCGACGAGCAGCCGGGCGTGAGGGACCCGCGCCTGTGGTCGAGCGTGCTGGTCCGGTCGCTCTTCGCGCGGGCACTGCGCCGCGAGGTGCTCTCAGCGCGCACGGCGGGCGTCGACGTGCTCGTCGTGCGGCCGTGGCTCACGGAGCTGAAGGCACACGGCACGAACTCGATGCGGCACTTCGATCGTGCGGCGCTCTCGCAGAGCGCGCGCGACGGGACGATGCGCTTGCTCGAGCAGAACGCGGAGCACCCGGCCCTCGTAGCCGCGACGCAGACGGGGCGCGCGAGGAAGCCGGCGAACGGATGAGCGCGCTCCAGGAGAAGCCCGAGAAGCTGTGCCCGAAGTGCGGCCGGCGGATGTGGATCGTCGACGTAGAGGACATGGGACGACTGTGGCAGTGCGCGTCGTGCAAGCTGAGCATGGCCGGCGGGACGCTCTACATGTGGCGGGAGCAGGAGGCGGGACAGAGCACGAAGGTCGAGGTGCGGACGTCCCCTACGAAGAAGTACGTGTCGAACAAGCCGTGCCCGGAGTGCGGCGAGCCGATGGTCGCCGTGCAGGTCCCCGACTACGGCACGCGCCACCAGTGCGAGCGGTGCCGGCTCAGCGTTCTGTTCGGCGGGTCGGTCGTCCGCTGGAAGTCGCGCGACCGGCGGCCGGACGACGACCACTAGCGGGCCCCGCTACCGACCTTACGTATCGACCGCGGGCCGGCGCGGGCATAGCGTCGGCGACGAGGTGCTCCCCGGCAGAACTCCTCGGCTAGCTCTTCGATTCGACCAAGAGAGACGGAACGCCGAAGCGGGCAGACAGTGCGTCGAACGCCCGGCTCGTCACTCATACGGTGGCTCTCAGCCGCTTGGCCTGCCAGGGAGCACCTGCTCGCGTCCGGCTTCTGGCATCCTCGGCAGCACATGCCCAGCGCCCGCTCCCGAGCCGTCCTCGTCACCGGCACCTCGTCCGGGATCGGCCGCGCCACCGCCGCCCACCTCGCCGAGCGGGGATGGCCGGTGTACGCGTCGGCGCGGCGCCTCGATTCGATAGCCGATCTCGAACCCGCCGGGTGCCGGCTCCTTCGCCTCGACGTCACCGAGGAGAGCTCGATGGCCGCGGCGGTGCGCGCGATCGAGGACGAGCACGGCGCGGTCGGCGTACTCGTGAACAACGCGGGGTACGGCCAGGGCGGCGCGATCGAGGAGGTGCCGGTCGAGGACATGCGCCGCCAGTTCGAGACGAACGTCTTCGGGCTCGCACGGCTCACGCAGCTCGTCCTTCCGGGGATGCGGGGGCAGCGGTGGGGCAGGATCGTGAACGTGAGCTCGATGGGCGGCAAGCTCACCCTCCCCGGCGGAGGCGTGTACCACGCGACGAAGCACGCGGTGGAGGCGCTCAGCGATGCGCTGCGGTTCGAGGTGAAGCCGTTCGGGGTCGACGTCGTCGTGATCGAGCCGGGCGTGATCAAGACGCGCTTCGGCGACGTCAACGTGGGGTCGATCGACCTCGGCGATCCGGACGGGCCCTACGCCGAGTTCAACCAGGGCGTGGCGCGCGTCGTCGCGGGCGCGTACTCCGACAAGGCGCGGGGCATGGGCACCAGCGAGGGAGTGGCCCGGGTGATCGAGCGCGCGGTGAGCGCGCGCAGGCCGCGGACGCGCTACGTCTATCCCGCGATGGGACGGGCGCTGATCACGGCGCGCCGGCTGCTCCCCGACCGCGCGTTCGACCTCGTCCTGCGGACGCGCTATCCCGCACCGAAGCCGCGCTGAGCGCTACTTGTCGGCGGCGGTGTCGCTGTTCTCGAGCTTCTTGCGCGGCGCGACGAAGCCCCCGATGAGGACCCCCGCGGTCCCACCGGCGAAGGCGAACGCGACGCCGGAGATGATCACGGCCTGAGTCGACCCGCCGAACGCGATCAGCCCGAGGATCACGCCGAGGACGAGGCCGATGAAGCCGAGGCCGAACATCCCTGCAGCTCCACCCTGCGTCTGGCTCTTCGACGCGACGACTCCCGGGGCGACGACCGCGCCTTCCATCTCGTCGGCCATCTCGTGCCGGGCCTCCGCCCTCTCGTCGGCCATGGTTCCTCCTCCGTCGTTGTGGTGTAGTCGGTCTTCCACCTACCCACCGTCACCGAAAACATGTGGCCGCGGCCCCCGCATCACGTCGAGGTCAACGCCGCCGTCGATCAGGAACCGCGTCGCCCACAGCGGCCGCCCCAGCCGCATCGCCGAAAGATAGACGACACGTTACGGGCAGAGCAGGCCCTCGCACGCCCGGTCGTTCGCCAGCAGCAGCGATAGGTGGGGGTCGGGGCTCGTCGACTCGCCGTCGTAGAGCAGGTTCTCCAGCTCCCACGGGTCCGTGCCGAGCCGGTACAGCTCGTGGAACGTCGTCTCCCCCGTCGTGTCGTAGTACTCGATGTAATGACGTCCGTCGTCGAGCACCAGCGCCGCCCACTCCGGCACCCCCTTGAAGGGGTCGAGGTTCTCGGTCAGCAGCCGGTCGCGCCGGAACCCCGTCAGGAGCGAGCGCCCGTCCATGGGAGTCGACGGCTCGATCCCCGCAGCCTCCAGCACGGTCGGCGCGACGTCGACGGTGGCGACCAGCGAATCGTCGGTGCCTTCGTCTATGTGCCCGGGCCATCGCGCCAAGAACGGCACCTTGACCGCCGGCATGTAGGGGACGACCTTCGCCTCGACACCGTGGTCGCCCCACACGAGCGCGTTGTCGCTCAGGAAGAAGACCAGCGTCTCCTCGGCCTGTCCCGTCTCTTCCAGCGCGCTCCGCACTCCCCCGACGAGGTCGTCGACCGACATCAAGGTCCTGAGGTGGCGGCGCCGGAGGCGCTCGTTGCGGGAGACGCTTGCTCTCGCCCGTTGCACGTAGGCGGGCTTGTCGGTGCGGTCCCTCTCGCGCATCGCAGGCGTCATGGGCCACGGACGGACCTCGGCGTTTGCGTAGGAGGGCTCTGTCGTCATCGGGAAGTGAGGCGCCGACACCGAGACGTACATCAGCCACGGGCGCTCCGAGCTGCGGATGAAGTCGTCGGCGAGACGCCCGATGAACGAGGTCGAATACTCGGTGACCGTCTCGACCTTGCCGTTGACGTTCCACCTCCCGTCGTAATAGCTGGTGCTCTGGTCGGTCTCCCGCAGCGCCCACTCGTCGAACCACGGCGGATCGTCGGTGACCGGGAAGCGGTTGAGGTACTTGCCGAAGAGGGCCGTGCGGTAGCCCGCCTTCTGAAGCTGGGCCTGGATGGTCAGCTCGGGATCCATCTCCTTCCACGCACCGTTCTCGTTCTTGACGACGCCGTGGTTGTGCGCGTACAGGCCGGTCATGATCGACGCCCGGGACGGGCAGCAAAGGGGTGTGGTCGCGAACGCGTTGGAGTACGTTCTCCCGCCGTCTTCGAACCAGCGGCGTGTCCGTGGCATGACCCACATCCCCCCGCGCTGGTCGTCCGTGACGACGATCAGGACGTTCGGGCGCTCGTCGTCCCCGGGGTCGAGCCCGGGCTGCCGGGCGCTGAGAGAAGCCGGCCACGCAGCCGCCAGCGCGACGAGCGACGCGATCGAGACGACGCGACGCCACCACGAGCGACCGTGACGTGTCATCCAAGGGCGCTCACGAGATCGATTGACCGCGCCCCGCCCCCGCCCATTACGGTCGAGCAGACCCGCCCGCATGCAGACCCTCCTAAGGTGGTCGTCTGCTCGTTAGCGTAGGTAGCGGCTCCTCGGGATTCCGCTCAGTTCTGAGCGTTCGCAAACACGCCGTGATGAGTCCCTGGGACGCGGGCTCCGCCCGCGGTCGCCGCTAGGAAGGAGGCTCGACCGCCACGCCCAGGTCGTCGACGACGAGCAGCGGCTGCTGGGCCCCCGACGTGCCGAAGACCTGCAGCGTGAAGTCCACCGCCGGCGCGCCGTCGAGGGTCGGGTCGTTGGTCCGCCTCCAGTCGTCCACCGCCGAGGCCAGCGGGCCGGTGAACGACGGGGCCGTCGCCGGATCGACGCTCGCGAGCGCCGGCGGGAGCATCGCGATCGGGAGCACGACCCGCGGGAAGAGGGTGCTGCCCTCGACCGGCTCGTACGAATACGCCGCCGTCATCTGAACCTTGACCGACGTCGAGCCGTCGCCCCCCGTGAACAGGCTCTGGAAGAAGGAGTCCAGCACCTCTTGCAGCGCCGCCGCCCCGCCCGGCCAGCTCGAGCCGAGCGGGAACGACGCGTATTCGAGACGGGGCGTGATCTTGTCGGCGAACCTCACGACGGGCGTCTGGAACAGGAACGTGTCGCGGGTGGAGATCTCGCCGATGTCCCCGACGGGGAACAGCAACCGGTTGCGCACGACCCAGACCGCGGACGTACCTCCCTGGTAGGCCATGACGTCGAGGCCGTTGATGGAGACCGTCCGCGCGGAGTCCTTCTCCGCGTCCTCGTACGACAGGTAGACCGGCGCCACACCGTGCGGCGTAGAGGTCAGGCTGTACCGGTACGAGATCTCGACGTTCGGCGGCGGCGCGACCGGCTCGGGCGTGTAGAGGGCCGGCGCGATGGCGATCACGGGGGCCGGGAGGACGAGGGTCCCGTTCGTCATCGTCCCCGCGGTCGGGTCCCAGGTCGCGGCCACGCCGTCGATCTCGAGCGACGCCACGTCCGTCCGCGCGTTCCCGGACTCGTCGCTGTCGAGGACGACCTCGAACGTCACGACGGCCTGCTTCAGCCCCTCCAGGAGGTCGTCCGTGAGGGTCGGGTTGAGCGACGCCGCATAGGCCGCTGCAACGGTGGTGACGTATTGCTCGAAGGCGGACACCGCCTTCTTCGCCGCGGCGAGCGTCGCGGCGTCCACCTCGCCCCGGGCGATCTTGGGCAGGTAAGTGGCGAGGTCGTCCTCGATCGCGGCATACGAGGAGACGAACTGCGCCAGGGCGTCGAAGAGCGCCTTGTACTCCGGGATCACCTGCTGGGACTGCGTGGAGTCGCTGGGGTTCAGCCTGATCTCGACGTTGACGGAGTCGCCCGGGGCAAGGCCGTAGGTGTAGCCGAAGCCGTAGTCCCACTTCGTGAGGTCCGTCACGGTCCGCGGCGTCGCGAACGGCCGGGTGCCGGACTGGGACTGGACCGTCGGCGGCGCGGGCAGGGCGCGGTTCACCACCGGCACGTCCAGCGCGTCCGACGGGATCGGGCACGGCACGGGCCCGCACACGAACGCGAGCCACCGGCTCTGGACGTAGCCCTCGATCCCCGGGACGAGCGTCCGGTCGACCTCGATGTGGCTGATCTTCACGTCGAGCTCGAGCGGGACGTAGGCGCCCCCCTGGGCGTTGGTCGAGTCGCCCTGCACGTTCTTCGAGACGAACGTGAACGCGAGGCGCGGGTCGTACGTCTTCCCGTCGTCCGTAAGCGGGCCGAGCGGGATCCGTCCCGTGGAAACCGTGAAGTTCTGGTTCTCGGAGGCCCCCGCAATGGACGCGCCGGGATGGGCGTAGAGGTTCGGCGGGCCGGCGGCCCCCGCGGTGCCGCCCCCGGACACGTCGTCGAGCCCGTACACGATGACGGCTCCGGCCGTGTAGGCGGCCGCGAGCCGGTTCAACAGCTGCTGGCGCATCGCGCCCGCCGCGGCCCAGGCCGTCGAGTCGTCCGCTGCGCTCGTCGACAGGATCGGCTCGACCGACTTGCCGATGCTGTCCGCGAGCGACTGCTTGGCGTCCAGAACCTTCCCGAGATAGCCGTCTGTCTGCGGGTCGTGGGTGCCCAGACACTTGTCGAGCACGAACGCCGCGGCCGAGCTCTCCGCCGACAGGAACGCGTCGATAGCCCCGAGCACCGCCTCGAACCACAGGTTCTGGTCGACGCCCCTGAAGCTGATCTCGGTGCTCTTGGTCGGGTCGGCGTAGTCGACGATCGTGGCGGTGTCGTTGACGAGCGCCGTGGCGATGGGCTTCGGCGCGTAGTAGCTCGGCGAGCCGGTGACGTCGAAGTAGATCGCCTGACCCGGCGTCTTCCCGAAGCGCACGGCCCACAGGTCGTGCCCGCCGTTGGGGTCGAGGTCGTTGGGCAGTCCCTCCGCCACCTTCATGGACCACTCGTCGCGGGCGAACACCGCCTCGAACGACGTGGCGAACGTCTGGTAGGACACGGCGCCGCCCGTGTCGTCGGACTTGGCGAGGACCGGGCTTGCCGTCTCGAGCCCGCCCGCGAGCGCCGCGACCTTCGGATCCACGAGTTGCGGCTGGCGCCGCATGACGAGCTGCACGCCCAGCTCGACGACGTTGCCGTCCACGAGCGGGGCCGTCATCGGGAGCGACAGGGTCGCGGTGGGCGGTGTCGCAATGAGAGCGGACGGCCCGGCTGCGCTCTCGAGGTACTGCACGCACGCGGCGGCGAACGCGCGCACGATCGCGGCCTCTGTGTCCGACAGAGCGCGTTCCTGGGTCGCGAGCAGCGAGCTCGTGACCGCCATCGACACCGCGTTCCCGGTGACGCCCGGAAGGCCCAGGCCGGTGTAGTCCTGGTGGAGCTGGAAGTACACGAGCTCGAAGACCGCCAGGGCCCGCTTCGCCTCGTCCGGGTCGCCGGCGAACATCGTGCCGTCGAACGCGAAGTCGATCGTCAGGACCGGGGCGCCGGCGGTGCCCTCGTAGACGTAGCTCGCGCGCACCCCGGGCCACGCGGCCAGGCCCACGAGCAGGTCGCCGTACGCGACGGGCGCCGCGGCCCCGTCGATCGCGCCCCTGTAGCCGGCCGGCGGAGCCTCGAACGGCGTGACGGTCGTGTTCCCGAAGATGTCCTGCCACCGCAGCGCCACGGACGCCGCGGCCCCCACGCCCACGTACGGGTTCGCGGCCTTCGCCGGGAGCCCCGGTGAGTCGGGTGCTGCGTTGAGCGAGGCGAAGCTCCCGAAGCCGAGCGTCTGGACGTAGCGGTCGTCGGCCGCGGCGACCGCGGCGAGCCGGGCGGTGCGATGTCTCGCCCTGGACGCGTGGCCGGCGAACGCATCGGGCATCGCCGCGGGATCGTCCGGCGCCTGGGGGCCGAACGGTAGGCCCATCGGGCTCGCGCCGAAGAACGCGTTCGCGCGGAGGCCCGCGCTCAGCGTGCGGTAGAGGCCCGCCATCGACGTAGCGGGATCGGAGCCGACCGCGGCCGACACCGCCGAGGGCATCTCCAGCTCGAATGCGACGTTGCCCGGGCCGAAGTTCGCCTGCACGTCGAACATCTGCGTGTCGACCTGCAGGACCGTCCCGACGTCGAACAGCGAGCCGACGTCGAGGGCGGCCACCGCAACCGCTTCGACGGGGATCCCGTAGTACGCCGCCATCGATCCGAAGCTCGTGCCGGGGCCGGGCGACGGGACGACGGCCCCGGGAACGACGTAGTCGAACGTCGGGATGAAGAAGATCGATCCCTCCGCGACCGGGACCCCCGGGTTGAAGCTTGCGATCTGCGCTCCCGTCAGCGGCGATGCCGCCCCTACCGAATAGTGGCCCGCGACCGCGTCGAGCGCGTCCCCCGGCGCCTCCACGTCCGCGGGGGTCAGCTGATAGGTCAGGCCCGCGAACGGGATCGTGCTGCCGGCGTGTAGCACGGTGGTGGAGTTCGCCGACGCGAGGCGCCCGGGCGTCGCGCCGTACGTGGCGGCCACGGCAGCAAGGGTCTCCGATGCGGCGCCGGTGAGGGCGGCGCTCGTTCCCGTTCCCTCGACCGACTCGAGCCGGACGACGTCGCGCTCGTCGAGCGCGTCCGTCGTCACGAACGAGTTGACGAAGCTCGGCACCGCGGTGCCGAATGACTTCGATCCTGTGGCGGCGTACGTCACCACGAGGCTGACCGTCCCGGTCCCGCTCGTGTCGAAGACGGGCGCGGGGAGCCCCTCGCCGCTCGAGGCGACGCGGTAGTAGAGGTAGTAGCCCCCCGACCGGACGACGCTGAGCTCCCAGAGCAGCCTCACCAGCTCGCCCGGCGAGTTGCCGATGCCGGTGGGGGCCGCGCCCGCCATCGCCCTCGCCAGCATGAGGGAACGCTCCGGGTTGGTCTCGGTGGACAGGTTCGTCTGCGTGACGAAAGCGAGGAACTCCGACGCGCCGAGCGTCGTGAGCGCGCCACCCTGCTCGTACATCAGGAACGCCGACGACACCACGTCTTCGCCTAGCGCGTCCATCGCGACGAGCAGCTGCTCGAGCAGCAACGTCTGCGCGCTGGACGCGGCGACGATCTCGTAGACGTTCGGCAGCGACGGCGCAGACGCCGGGCCCGCGGGCTCCGACGCGTCCGACCCGCCGGTGGCCGGCAGCCTCTTGACGCCGAAGTCGACGCGCGTCGTCCACGCCCACCCGGTCAGGTCGCTGTAGGAGGTCTGCTTGCTCGCCGGCGAGGTCGTACCGACCTGTGGGACGGCTTGCGGCAACAGCGGGATCGTCTTGGCCAGCCCTCCGACGGCCGCTTCGATCGTCTGCTCGCGCGTCGAGACCGCGTCGGTCAGCGCGGGCGGCAGCATCCACAGCGTCGGTTGAGGCTGGGCGGCCGGCGTCCCGGCCCCCGTCCCGCGGTCCGTGAGCGCCGCGAGCGCGTCGAGGGCCGAGGTCGTCCAGCGGGAGAACGACTGCGCGGCGAACGCCTTCGGCGTCTCGATCGAGCCGGGGAGCGCCTCGAACGTGGGAGCGGGCTGGAAGTTCCCGGCCTTCGCCCACGTCACGAGGTCGGCGAGGTCCGTGACCGTCTGGTGGTCGACCTGCACGTCGGCACTCGGTACGGCTGCGCCGTCGAACGTGACGAAGCCGAGGTCGACGTCGTGCGACTGCGCCGCGCGCGCGATCGTGAAGGAGTAAGGATCGGTGGCGCCCGGGGCGGGGAACTGCTGGCCCGTGAGCTGATACAGGCCGTAGCCCTGCTGGCCCGCCGGGTACAGGAACTCGCTCGACTGCGTCAGGCCGCCCGCCGACGGCAGCCGCAGTCCGAACATCAGGAAGCGCGCGACCATGCCGGCGACGTGCGCGACCTGTCCGGTCGCGGCGACGGACGTCCACAGGTCGCCCACCGACAGCTCCTTCAGGTTCGCGAGCGTCAGCAGGCCGCCCTCGGCTTTCGGAGAGAACAGGGGGCCGACCGTCGTGTTGTCCGCCGCCAGCGCGGAGACCGTCGTCGCGAAGGCCTGCGCGACGGTCGCGAGCGTGTCCGGTGAGGGGTCGTCCGGGCCCGGGGCGGGAGCCGTCGTGTACTTGATGGCCGGCACCGAGATCGTCTGCGCGGGCACGAGCAGCCCGGCGAGGTCGTACAGCGCGGTCTGCTGCGCGATGTCGATGCCGAGCGCATCCCCGATCGCACCGAAGCTGTCGCCGGGCTTGGTCACGTACGGGGGAAGCGGGCCCGAGCTCCCCGCGAACGTGACCGTGACACCCTCGGCCAGGACCCGGGCGGTGAGGTTCGCGGTGATCAGCTCCGCGGGAGTGGTCGTCCAGCGCGGGCTGCCCGCGGAGTCCGAGTAGCGCTGGGCGATCGTCGTGAGCGTGTCGGAGGCCTGGATCGCGGACGTCAGGCCGCCGATCGCGAGCTGGATCGACGGGCTCAACGCGTGGTTCTGGTTCGGGAGCGCGACGTCGTCGGGATGAAGGGCGTTCCCCGTCCCGGCCCACGTGATTATCGTCGAGATCGAGTCCTGCGCCCCGAGCGGGTAGGCGTAGCTCGCGAGCGCGTCGAGCGCGCTCTGGAGCAGCTGCCGGCCCACGATAGAGAACGCGTCGACGAACACCAGGGCGGCCATCGACTCGGGGTCGTCGTCGACGGGCGCCGGCTCCGCGGGGACGCCGCCGGGAGGCGCACCGGAGTGCGCGATCGTGGCCTCGACCTGTTCGAACAAGCTCGCGACGGCCTTCCGGTACGCGGGGGTCGCGGTCGTGTACGTCTCGAAGTCGATCGGCTTCGTGCCGGTTCCGGCGACATCCGGCACGGTCAGCGACAGGCCGTCGAAGACCGGGAACAGCGTCGCCGACGCGGACAGCGCCGCCTGCATCTCGGCGGTCGCGTTGGGGGCGGTGCGCAGGTCGAGGTCGACGGCGTCGTGCATGAAGCCGAGCAGGTCGCCGATGGACAGCGCCGGGTCGTCGAGGTCGGCGAGGCGCGCGACGAACGACTCCAGCTCCTCGTGGGTGACGACGGTGGCCGCGGCGTTCACCGGGTCCACGGTGTCGCCCTCCGCGACCGCGAGGGCATCGACCAGCCACGGGAAGTACGCGGCACAGAGCCGGTCGAACGACGTGTCGCCGGCAGCGGCGCCGCTCGTGGGGTCGGGGGCGTCCATGGCCAGCAGCAGGACGAACGCGCCCTCCTGCAGCGAAGGGTCGGTGGCGCCCTCGGGAGCGAGCACCGTCGCCTTGGGTGACAGCACCGCGGTCACCTGCGCCCTGTCCACCGCCGGGATGATCCTCTTGGGCGCCGGGCGGATCTCCCGGGCGCGCGCCCGCACGAGCGCGGGCGACGTCCCGAGCATGACGGTCGGGCGCGCGGCGAGACGTTCGGCCCTGCCGTCGTCGTCCCACGGCGCCGTCGAGTCGCTGCCCAGCGCGTACGTCGCCGTCACGGTCGTCGAGAACGACAGCGATATCGATATCGAGAAGAGCCCGAGGTCGATCTTCACCTCCAGGCTGACGTCGACGGAGGCCGACGCGACGAGCGGGATCGCCCGGTAGGACTCGTACGTGATCTGCAGCGACAGGACGACCTTGACGTTGAGCGTCGCCTGGATGATCGCGAAGTCGATCTTGCCGTAGAGGAGGCCGATGATGCCGATCGTGCCGCTCAGCTTGAAGTAGTACCCGTCCTGCATCGTGCCGGTCGCCTCCGGCAGCGCCTTGTTCGGATACGGGTGCCACGGCGCGATGACGCCCTCCACGATCCCGAAGAACGTGATGGCGAACCCCGCGGAGAGCGGCCCCCTCGTGAAGTCGTAGCCGAGCCCGATCTGGAGGCCGACCCCGAAGACGATCACCGGGTCGAACGTGCCCTTCTGGGTGACGGGCACCTGCGTCGCGGTCGCGCTGCTCAGCTTCCCGAAATAGAACCCTCCGGACCCGAGGACCGGGACCCCGTACACGATCGCGGAGAACGAGAACGACCGGCTGAAGTCCATCTTGTACGGGAACCCGATGTCGATGAGGAAGTCGCCGTTCGTGTAGACCTGGACGCCGATCTGCGGCAGCGTCACCGCCACCGCGCCGAAGTTCAGCTTTCGTATCGAGTCGGGGAACGTGAACTGGACCTGGTAGAGCCCGATGTCGTCGGTGATCTTCTTGTAGAGGATGTCGATGCAGAGGCCCGCGAGGCCCCCGGCCTTCGGACCGGCGAGCTGGAGGCGCAGGCCGTACAGGTCCGGGTCGGCGAAGACCGCCATCACGTCGACGGTCCACGTGCCCTCGACCTGGAGAAGCTTCAGGTGGCCGGCGACGAGCCACCCTGCGGACTGCTCGTAGTACGGCTGCCCCGCGGGGGCCGAAGGGTCGGCGGTCGGGTTGACCGGGCTCTTGTCCCCGGTCGTGGACGGCACCGACGAGAGGGCCGCGATGGCGTCGGCGACGTTCGCGAAGGAGGAGTGCCCGGTGATCCCCACGCGCTGGCCGAGGACCAGGAGCTCGACCTTGAAGTAGGACGACCCGCGCCCGGGCACGTCGGGCATCTTCTGCACGTCCTGCCCCTTGGCGGGGTCGAGCAGGCTGCCGAACGCCGGCTTCAGCACGTCCGGGACCGAGCCCTCGATCGCCAGCGTGACCTTCCCGCCCTTGCCCTTGTCGTCGCCCTTCTCGCGGCCGAGCACGAGCTTGTTGATCGTGAGGAAGCCCAGGTCCAGCGGGCTCGAGAGCGTGTACTTCGCCGAGACCGACACCGGCTTCAGCCCCACGTCGATCTCGAGGCCGTCGAGGGAGACCTTGTTCAGCAGGTCCCACGGCGCGGGGAGCGTGAAGTACGGATCGCCGAGGGTCTTGACGAGGGCCTGGATCAACGACCCCAGCGTCCATCCCTTCATCGTGAACGCGATCGTGTTGTCGTTCGACGAATAGGTGGCGCGGAACCCCTCCCACTCCACGTAGAGGGTCTGGTTGGCGCCCTGGGTGCTCGGCGTGAACGTGTAGCCCATCTTCAGCTTCAAGCCGAGCGCCGGGAGCTTCGTCGTCCCCTCGGCCGATCCCGACACCTTGGAGCCGTCGTACTTGACGACGATGGAAGCCGTCTCTATGCCGAACGACTGCCCGGAGAGATCGAACATCCACGAGAACGTCGTCATGACCGTGTAGCTCGAGGCCCCCTTGGCGGGCAGCAGCGCGTCGATCGAGAACGCCTTGATCTTGAGGTCACCCGGGAGGAAGTCGGGGAACGTGTACGTCCCCCCCGGGTCGAAGAACTGCTCGATCACCTGCTGCACGTCGATCTGCTGTGCCAGCGCCGCGTGGAGCTTCCACCCCGCCTGGTCGCCACCGCCGTCGTAGCTCACCGACGCGTTCGTCGCGAGGGGGCCTATCGCCACCAGGCCGCTGACCTCCGCCGACCACACGGCCCCCGTCGGCTTGCCGCCCGGCGCGTTCGACGGGGTGACGGCCGAGACCGTGACCTCCCCGTTCGTGATCGACAGGACGGGCTTGTCGCCGATCGTGAGGAAGGCGAGGCTCACGGAATAGCCGCTGGACAGCCGGAAGCTCTTCGCGCTGTAGTCGAGCGCGAGCGCGACGTCGGAGAGCTCGGTGTCGATGCCGTCCGGCAACGCCAGCCCGGTCAGGGTCGACACGAAGTCCGAGAGCTTCGCGGTGCCGGTGAAGGACGCGTACAGCTGGAGGTCCGACGTGAACTCGACCTCGAACACCCCGTCGCCGACACCGCCCGGGCCCTTGAACACCGAGGGCGCGAGCGTGAACTGGGTGCGGAACACGAACGACTGCCGGCGGAGCGCGCCGCCGAACGGCTTCGAGATCGTCCACTGCAGCGCGAAGCCCTCGATGGAGAAGCCGATCAGGTCGGAGACCTCGGGGATCGGCACCCACGGCGGCATGTCCGGCGCGGTTCCGATCAACACGCTGACGGAGTCGAGCGAGAAGGGGTCGAGCTCGCCGGCGAAGACGACCCCCAGGAGCCCGACCTCGGTGAGGAACTGCTGCACGGGCGCGGGGACACCGGAGAAGAAGCTGTCCCCTCCACCGACAAGGTCGACGATCGCCGCAGGCGACAGCAGGCCCGCGGCGCCCGTCGAGACCAGCCGGACCTGGTAGCCCGTGGCTCCGCTGCCGGCGAGCGCGAGGGCGGTGGGGCTCGAGGGGGCCGGAAGCAGGTCGACGAAGAGCGCGTACGGCGACCCCGACGGCGAGTTGCCGGCCACCCCCAACCCGACGGAGACCGAGAGCATCGGGGACTGCGCGTCCTGCTCCGGCGGCGGGGGCGGCGGCGGCAGCGTCAGCACGAGAGAGGGATCGGCGGCCTTCAGGTACCCGAGCAACTCGACGCTCCCGGAGTAGAGCACGGCGGTGAGCGCGCCCTTGGGGAGAAGCACGGTGGTGCCGTTGTACGCCGAGCAGTCGAGCGCGCCCCGCAACGTCAAGGACGTCGGCCACGACGACTGGTCGAACAACGAGCCGACCGCGGTCACGGCGTCCGGCAACGGCAGCGTCGCCGCGAGGTTCTGCTTCGGCCCCCCCTCGACCTTCGCCGCCTTTGTGTCGGTCCACGGGTAGGGGCCGTCCACGGTGGAGAAGACGAACGTGGCCCCGTTGAGATCGAGGAGGCTGAACGGCCACCCGGACGCGAACTCGAACGAGTCCGTCCACGTCCACGTCTGCGGCCGCACACGGACCTGCACGACGAGCTCGTTCGGCGACACGGTGGCGTCGACGCCGAACATCATGTCGGCAGGGAACGACTTGCCGAAGAACGGGACGGTCGCGCCCGTCACGGTGAAGCCCGCGTCCGATACGGCGCCTACGCTCCCGCCCGGCAACGTCACCTTGAACGACGACGCGGCCCCCGCGCCGAATGCGGCCGCGACGTCGGCGTCGTAGGAGGCCGGGACCGCGACGCCCCCCGTCCCCGACGGAGGCCCGAGGAACGCGGAGTCGAGCGCGAACGGCCCAGACCCCTGCTGCGCGACAAGCGCGGCCTGCAGCGACTGCAGCGGGGGGACGCTCAAGGTATCTCCGCGTACAGCGCGAAGTGGTCGCTGGTGGAGCGAATGTGTCCGTACTGATTCCAGCCCGTGGCGTGGGTGGCGCCGCCCATCGTCCACGCACCCGCGGCGGGCACCGCAGGCCAGGGCGCACCCGCGAGCGCCATCGACGGCGCCATCGCGAGCGTGCCGGCGGGGGCTCCCGCCGGAGGGACGCCGGCCGCGGTCAGAGGCGACCCGACGACGTGGTTCAGGATCGTCGTCCGGTAGTCGTACGGCGGCGGGACGTGGGGCCACACGAGGATGTTGTCGATGGACTCGAAGTCGTCGACCATGTTGCTGCCCATGTACCCGTAGCCCGGGTAGTAGGAGGGGATGCCCACGTCCGACCACAGGAACCTCGTGTCGCGGTCCAGGCTGGCGACGTGCCGGAGGTGCGTCGTGAAGTAGCCCTTGTACTGCTCCTGCTGCGCCACCGGAGGCACCGCCGCCGTCGACAGCAGCAGCGGCACGAACCCGCCCAGGGTCAGCGAGTTGTACGCGTTCGCGTAGGTGCCGGCCGCGTCGAACAACGGCAGGTTGAAGTCGCCGGCCACGATCCTGGTCTCGGTCGCCGGAGGCACCGACGTGACCGCGGACGTCAGCGCCAGCGCGTCGACGAAGACCGCCTGGTTGCCCGTCACCGCCGGGGAGTGGACGGCGAACAACGTCAGGTCGCGCGAGGCCCCGCCCGGGGCTTGCTCGTTGAACGTCACCATGTACGGCTCGCGCAGGCCCTGGAAGTTCACGAACCATCCCGGCGCGCCGGCCATCGCGAAGACCGTCCGCGCGGCGAGGATGCCTTCGGGCACGTTCGGGTTGTGCTGGCTGTTCGCCGGCGTCACGCGAGCCACCGGGGGTCCGGGAGGCGCCGGGTAATCGAGGAGAGTCGACAGGTCCGGGCCCGGCGCGGCGTTGGGGTACGGGTTGGCCACCCCGCCGGCCGCCGGGTCGAACGAGGTCCCGTTGATGCCCCCGTTCCACGCGTTGGGCCCGGTGAAGTAGCGAGTGATCACGCCCCCGGGCGCGGGAGAGGCGCCCCTGTAGAACACGGCGACGCCTTCGGCCTTGCGACCGGTGCCGATCCGCAACGGGGGCACGAGCCGCCACAGAGCCGCGGGCTGGGCGGCACGCAGCCTGTTGAGCCACACGATCGCGCCGGCGAGCCCCCCGGTGGGCGTGACGAGCGAGGCGGGAGAGCTGTCGCCCGACGAGAGCTCGATGATGACGAAGACGTCCGGGTCGGCCGCGTTCAGCGCCTGGACCATGACTTGGTGCCGGAAGGCGGCCGCCGCCGCGTACGAGTTGCCTCCCGCGCCTGGCTTCCGTTCGAGCGACGGGTTGTCGGTCTTGTTGACACCGAACTTCGAGAGGTTCCACACGAGGAGCTTCGTCGTCATCGCGCTTCCCCCGACGGCGGCGCGGGCAGCGCGGGCCCGGGGGTCTCTAGCGCAGGCGCTTTCGGCTTCGCGTCGTCGGCGACGTACGCCGCGTACCACCCGAGGCTCCCGGTGCTGCCGGGATCGCCGAAGAGGAAGAACTGGATGGTGGCGTCGGGCGGGAGCTTCGCGACCCCGAAGACCTTTAGCGCGATGTCGTCGAGGCGCAGGCAGTAGAGGTCGCCTGAGCCTCCCGGGACCGGCTGGCGGATCAGCGTTATCGCTCCGACCGCGACCTTGAGCACGCCCTGCAGGCTGAAGAGCTTTGCTCCGGGGGCGGCTCCCGGGAGGCTCAGCCCGACGAACAGCGACGTCTCCTCGTCCGACGCCGCCGACGAGGGTGACCACGCCAGCAACATCGTGGAGCTGAAGCCGGCCGCAGACGCGAGCGCGCCGGGGCCCCCGAGCGTGACGTCGTACACGACTCCGAACCACTCGTCACCGAGGTCCGTCAGCGGCAGCGACGTCGACACCGGCAGGTACCCGAGGTCCGCGGGTGTCTTGCCGGCGGCCTCGCCGACGAACCCCGCGAGCTGCAACCCGAACCCCTTGAAGAGGCTCTCGGCCCGGGGCGTGCTCGCGGCGAGGTCCCACGCGAGGTTCGCCGCGTCGACGCCGAAGGCCGGCGCGTTCGGGGTGGTCGCCGGGAAGCTCATCTCGATCGCGAGGTTCGAGAACGCCAGCCCCGTCCCCAGCCCCGCGGCGGGGGTGGCCGGGGCGCTGCCGAACGACAGGACGTCGAAGACTGCCCCGTCACTGTCGTTCAGCGGGGCGAAGTCGAGCGCGCCCCACACCAGGAACCGGCTCGACACCCTGCCCCCGGCACCGGCGCTGTCGAGCGTGTTGAACTGGACGCGGTCGAGCGCGATCGCGGGCAGCACGTTGCTGTCGAGCCGGAGGACTGTCACGCCGCCGGTCTGGAACACGTACGACGGCTTCCCGCCCTGGTCCACGTAGCTGCCGTCGAGGACCACCCCGGTCGCGGGCAGCGGCACGCCGCCCGTCAGCGCCTGCGTGACGCCGGAGCCGAACAGCTTCTCCACCGTGAGCTGCACGCGGCTCTCGAACTCCACCAGCTTGGTGTTCTCGAAGCGCGAGCGGAGCTGCAGGACCGTGAACGCGAAGTCGCCGGACGTCGCCACCTTGATCGGGGTGTCGGGATCGAGGCCGGCGGCGGTGTTCTGCTCGTAGGCGGGATTCTGGTAGTCGATGAGCCCGAAGATGCTCGACGAGCCGTCGACGGTGATGGTCTGCCCGGCGTTCGGGTCGTTCGTGACCTTTACCGGGCTGACCGTGAAGCCGAAGTGGTGCGCGTAGAACCTCGAGAAGTCGATCCCGGGCGCGATCCCGCGGATCTCCGGGGGCAGGTCGTCGGCCGCGAGGTCGGAGCGCAGCACGAGGACGCCCTTCCAGCTCGCATCCGTCACGATCTGCTTGAAATAGGCGTAGAACGGCGACCCGCCGTCCGCGAGCGCGATCGCCGAGGCGATGTAGCTCTGCAGCCACTGCGACAGCCCCGTGAAGGCGATCGAGGGGTCGGCTCCCGGGAGCAATGAGAACGTCCCGGGATCCGTCCAGCGGTTCGGGTTCTTGACCCGGTCGGCCAGCGCGCCGTGGCAGAACTTCAGGATCATCACGTTGCGGTAGTCCGTGAGCGACGCGCCGTTGCCCACGGGGGCCTCCATCGTCCAGTCCTCCACGAGGACCTTGTCCTCGAAGCTCGCGCCGTCCGAGTCGAACGGAGCGCCGTTGGCGGCGACGAGGAAGAGCTGGTTCGTCTGGAGCGCGTCCTGCACCCCGATCGTCGGATTGTCGAACGCGAACGGGACGGGGGCCCCCGACGGGCCGAGCGACTGCGCGAGCTGCACGTTGCGATAGGTGCCGGTCGCGCCGTCGAGCTGAACGACGAAGCCCTGAGGCGTGGTGGTGTAGGTGGGCGCGGACGTCACGGCCGCGGTGCGGTGGGCGGCACGCGCGGCCCACGTCTCCGTCGCGGCAGCCGACACGATGGCTTTGCGCTCCGGAGCGATGACCTGGCTCTCGAGGCTCGTCACGACCGCGGGGGCCGCGGAGCCTCGCACCGCGGAGGGCCCGCCCGCGTAGGGGACCAGCGGGAACGCGTTGGCCGGCCCTTGGGGAAGCGGGTGCTCCGGGGGCACCGCGTCCAGGACGCTCGGCGTTCCGTCGTCGCTCGCGCCCGACGCGCCGTACAGCGGCGTGCCCTCGGGCTGCGCGCTGTACGTGGACGTGCCGGAGGCGCTCACGATCGTGGCCCACGACGTAACGCGGCTCGGATCCAGGCGCGCCGCTACGTCGCCGCTGCCGGGGTGGTCCAGGCTTGCCTCCGGATACGGATAGCCCGTCGCGAACGCGGGTTGCGACGGCAGGAAGAAGAGCGCGTCGTTCGCCGGCGCCGTCGGGTCGAACGTCAGGTGCTCCGACCCGAACAGCCCGCACAACAGCTTCTGAGGGGGGGCCGCGCTCCCCTGTGGCGCGAGGCCGTACGTGCCTGCCGGCGCGAGGTAGACCGTGCGTGCGGTCCCCGCGGACGCGTCGGAGTCGCTGGCGAAGGCGAGGCCTCCGGCTCCCGGCGGCGGCGCAGTTGCGCCCTGCGGCGTTCCCAGCGGCACGAGGGTGACGGGCTGGCCCGAGCTCGTCCGGAACGCGCTCGGCATCTGTGGCTGTCCCGCGAACGTGAACCCGGTCCGCAGGTGCCCGGCCTCGAGGTCGGCGGCGGCGAGGGCGGTGTTGACGCGGTCGCTCGGGTCCAGGGTCCCAACGCACGAGAGCGTCGCGGGCAGCGCGGCGGTGTCGAACGCCGGGTAGAAGACGGTCGTGAGCGCAGAGCCCGTGCCGAAGTGGTACTCGAACCCGGCGGCGACGCCGGACGACGAGAATGCAGCCGCCGTGTTCACGGTCGCGGGGAACACCATCGCGCCGGTGCTCGGCCCGGCGACCGGGATGCGCACGACCTGCGTGGCGCCAGCCGTCACGGAGATCCCGATCAGGTTGCTGCCGCGCTGGAAGCCGATGTACGGCTGGCTGCCCGGACGGAACGTCAGGAGCAACCCGGTGTCCTCTACCGTGAGCGTCACCTTCGTCAGGAGGAAGAAGTTCACGTTGCGCCCGAGCGCGACGTTGAGGTTCGACGCTACGGACGTCCCCCACTGGCCGGTGGAGAAGGAGAAGCCGTGCCCGGGGAAGTCACCGAACGCGTCGCCCTCCAACCAGGCGACGCCTCGGTTGATCCCCGCGTACTTGGCGAAGTACTTCAGCGCCTGCTGCGCGAACGCCGTCGGATCGGTCGCCGCAAGCGGGGGCGCGGTCGCCGCGAACAGGTAGTGGCCCTGGTACTTCCCGAACGAATCCGCCATGGAGATCGACGGCGGAAGCGTCCCTCCGGGCAGCACGTAGGCCGCCCATCCGACGGAGCCCTCGACGCGCGTCGCAAAGAGCGCGGACTCGCCGAGCTGTTCGAAGCTGACGACCGCGCCCACCGAGGTCGTGGTCTTCGCCGGCGCTACGCCGCCCTAGCCGCCCGAGGGCTTTGCGATCGGGTACGTGCCGAGCGACGTGTTGATGTCGTACTCGCTGCCGGAGTCCAAGATCGTCCCGCTGGCGTTCACCATGTAGTGCCCGCTGTCGAGTGGTATGTACTCGACCGTCAGGCCCTTCACGAACGTGACGACGCCGTTGCCCCTGTTCACGCCGAGCTTGACCGGGGCCGTGCTCCCCGACGACACCGACGGGTTCCAGTACGCCTGCTGATTGTTGTACATGAAGGAGATATTGGTGTCGTTGTTGTCGTCGCCCAACGGCGTGCACGTGGCATTGCTGTTGGGCGTCAGGGTCGTGTTCGTGCTCTGTCCACCAACGAATGTGTCTCCCATGCCGATCCTCTCGTCGTCCGTCCCGCCCCGTCCGATCGCGCGCTCCTACGGTCCGCGGCCGCGCCGCGCGAAGGTCGCGTGCAAATCGTTCAGGGTTGCGAGAACTCAGTTGTCGACCGAAGCCGCCGCCGTCTCATCGGCGACGCGACTTCGAAACGTTGCGAGCGGCGACCCTCGTCGCCCTCCTCGTGCTTCCCGCGCGTTGGACGGGAAGTCGTCCTGGAGCCAGCCCATCACCTCCCCCGGTTGCTCCGCTTCACTAAATCGGACAAGCGTGAACGCGTCCAGAGGTTACATCGGTATTGGCTCCACTTTCTCGTGACTTGACCGCGCGGTCCGGCGTTCACGCGCGTGAGCCGGCGCGTTACCCGCCTTGGGGTTGATCTCTCGTCTGGCTACGGGCAGCCGTCGTAGAGGGTGACGTTGCCGTCGGGGTAGTAGACCGTCGACTCGTAGCACGCGGAGATCGTCCCCGCCGTCAGGTTCACGGTCCCCGCGACGAGCGCGGCGGGTCCCGTCAGCCCATCGGTGAACCGGGCGACGGTCGACCCGTTCTTGACCACGCCACACGTCAGTACGACGTCTATGGCCCCAACCGGCGCGTACTCGCCCGTGACGAGGACGGTCTCGGTGAAGCCGGTCCCGATCCCCGTGTACCTCGCCTGGCAGTAGCCCAATGCGCCGGCAGGGGGGACGAGCGATGCCAGCGTTGCCGCGGCGAGCACGGCCACGACGACGCTCCTGGATCTGCGGAACATGAGATACCTCCCGTTTCGGTATGGGGTGGTTAGCAGCTGCTCTCGGAACGAGAGCTACCGTCGATGACGTTGCGGCTGAACGCGGTGTGGCAGACCTCGTACGGACCGAACTGGATCGCCACGGTACCGACGACGACGCCCACGGGCCCGGACGCGGCGTCGGTGAAGCTCGCGACGGTCACGCCGTTCTGCTTGATAGAGCACGTGAGGCGGGTGTCGTACGGGCCGGGCGCCACGAAATGCCCCTCGATGACGACCGTCTGGGACGGCGGCGTCGCCGTAGCGCCGACGGCGCGGCATGCGGCGACCGCCGCGGTGTCGGCGGCCGCAGCGGGGACAACGCCCGCCAGAGCCGCGACGGCGGCGCCCGCGGCGATCAGGCTCTTGGTCTTGCGGAGCAAGGTGGACCTCCTCGAATGGACAGGGTCGGCATGCCCGCCCGGACCCCGCTGTTCTTCGCCGCTGCTCGCTCGCTTCCCTTCCGTCCGTTGGGGAATGTCGAGGGGGCCGAGCTCGGGGACGGATGGTACTCTTTTACCCGTGCAAATAGTGGAAAGGGCACCTCGCAGGACCGCCGACCCCTACCGGGACACCGACGTGGTCGACGAGCGGGCGCCCCGCTTCAATCAGGGAGCGGTCGCGCTGCTCACCACGCTGTCGCTGGTGACCGGGGCGTGGTGGCTCGCCGCGGCCATGGGCGTGCAGCTCGCGGTGGGCCTCGTCTTCGGGCGCCGGTACTGCCTCCCCTGCGTCTTCTATTTCGAGGTCGTCCAGCCGCGCATCGGCGAGGGGGCGGTCGAGGACGCGCGGCCCCCGCGCTTCGCGAACGTCCTCGGTGCGGCCTTCCTGCTCGGCGCGGGGGCCGCGCACCTCGCCGGCCTACGGACCCTCGGCTGGACGCTGACGGCCATGGTGGCGGCACTCGCGACCCTGGCCGTCGTTACCGGCTTCTGCATGGGCTGCAGCATGTACCGCGTCGCGTCGCGGCTGCGCGGGATCAGGCCCGGCCACCACGACCAGGTCGACGCGTCGGACTTCCGCCTGATGCGCGACTCCGTCGTGCAGTTCACGCATCCGCTCTGCAGCGACTGCCGTTCGCTGGAACGTGACCTGCGCGCCGCGGGCGACGAGGTCGTGCTCGTGGACGTGACGCAGGAACCCGCGCTCGCACGCAAGTACCACGTGGACGTCGTGCCGCTCGCGCTCAGGGTGACGCGCGCCGGCAAGGTCGTCGAGCGCCTGGCCTAGCCCTTGCAGCCGCGCGGCGGCGTTATCGAGATGTCGGCGAGGCTCTGGACCGACGCGCCGCCGGCGGCCGGCGGAAGCTCGAGGTACGGCTGCGTGAACGTCACCGCGGACGACCCGATCCCCCAGACGCTCAGCTCGTAGTAGGCGTCGAAGTACGTCCTCCCGTCGCCGTAGAACCAGCGCGCCCAGTCGCGCATCGGCGTCGTGCTTCCCTCGGCGGCGACCGTGAAGTCCGTCGTGAGGAACCCGGAGGTGACCGAGGTGCGCGCGACACCGGCCTCGGGCCCGAAGCCCAGCGGCGACTGTGCCCGCTGCTGCGTCACGTCGATCGACGCGTCCTCGAGGATCGATCCCAGGCAGAGCGCGTCCTCGAGCGCGGCCGCGCCGGGACCCTCGGCACCCGAGTCGACGATGAAGAGCTCGCTCCCCCGGCGGGGCGCCAGCCGCTTCGGCGGGTTCACCGCGATGTACGTGGTGACCATCTCGACCGCCGGCGCGGCGGGGTCACCGCACACGAGCGACCGGACGTAGAAGTTCGTCGTCGACTCCTGGTCGGCCGGAGCGGCCGCGGGCTCGAATCCGGTCGGAAGGTAGAGCCGGGCGTCGTCGCTCGGGATCGGGAAGAAGGCCGTGTTCTCGAAGCAGTCGTCGAGCGTCAGCGGGGGCCGCGCCGGTCCGGCCGCGGCCGCGGACGGCAGCGCGAGGGCCGCTATCGTGGCGACGGCGACTGCGGCGCAGGTCGTTCTCAGGGCGGTGGTCGAACCGCGGGACATCGTGGGACCTCCAGGTCGTACGTCGATGGGTTCGGAGGTTGATTCGCTGTAACGGCGAGCTTCTCCTGTGACAGTGCCGCGCCACATCGGTGCCACCGGATGGCCCTGTGCTTATCCCGCGGCCCCCACTACGATTCGACGATGAAGGTCCTCTACGTCCTCGGACGTGGCCGCAGCGGGAGCACGATCTTCGGCAACGTCCTGGGCGAGCTGGACCGGTTCTTCTGCGGCGGGGAGATCAGGTTCCTGTGGGATCCCGTCGTCGTCCGCAGCTCCGTGTGCGGGTGCGGCAGCATCGTCTTCGAGTGTCCTGTCTGGTCGCAGGTCCTCGCGCGCCTCTCCGACGTCGACCTCGACGAGGTGGTGGCGTGGCAGCACGCGATCGTGAAGGAGCACAACACCGTCAAGCTCTTGCGGCACCGGCGCGGGCGGAGCTGGCACGCGCTCGAGAGCTATGCCGCGGTGATGCGGAGGCTCTACGACGCGCTGGCCGGCATCACCGGAGCGCGGGTGATCGTCGACACGTCGAAGCGCCCCTCGTACGCGGCGTTCCTCGGGACGCTCGACGAGTTCGACCCCTTCTACGTACACCTGGTCCGGGAGCCGCACGCGTCGGCGTACTCGTGGCGGAACCGCAAGTACACCTCGGCGCGCGGCGACGGCGAGGTCCGCCGCCGGAGCGCGCTCGACGCGACCGTGCGCTGGGACCTGCTGAACCTGGGGTCCGAGGCAGTGCTGCGCAGGGCGGGGCCGTCCCGTTCGCTGAGGGTGCGTTACGAGGACTTCGTCGCGGCCCCGCGTACGACCGTGGAGAGTGCGCGGGAGCTGATGGGCGAGACCGAGGGCGCGTCGCCGTTCCTCGACGAGCGGACCGTGACGCTTGGCATCAACCACACGATCGCCGGCAACCCGTCGCGCTTCGCCACCGGGACGCTGGTGCTCGAGGACCGGTCGGAGTGGCGGGTCGCGCAGACGCGGGTCGAGCGCGCGATCACGACGCTCGTCGCGCTCCCGTTCCTGCGGCGCTACGGGTACGGCGTAAGGGGCTGACGGCATCGACGAGCTCTTCCACCTCGCGCAGGTCAACGTCGCGCTGCTGCGCGAGCCCATCGACTCGGACCTGCTCGCGGACTTCGTCTCCGAGCTCGATCCCGTCAACGCCGCGGCCGACGCAGCCCCCGGGTTCGTGTGGAGGCTGCAGACCGAGGACGGCGACGCGACCTCGATCCGCGCGTTCGACGACGACCGGATCATCGTGAACATGTCTGTCTGGGAGTCGGTCGAGGCGCTCGCGGAGTACGTCTTCCGTCACCCCGAGCACCGCGCGGTCCTGACGAAGCGGCGCAAGTGGTTCCACAAGGTCGAGGCGGCGCACGTCGTGCTGTGGAGGGTGCCGGCCGGCCACGTGCCGACGGTCGAGGAGGCCGAGGAACGGCTCGAGTTCCTGCGGGAGCACGGCCCGACACCGGTGGCGTTCACGTTCAAGCACCGCTTCACCGCCCCGGCAGGAGAGCGCGTGGCGGACGACCGCGACGACTGGCTCTGCCCCGCCTAACGCTCGACCGGCTGCACGTGGGAGATCACGTCGCCGTCCACCACGGCGTGGACGACGAAACCGGGGGGGTCGTTGGCGAGCTCTACCTCGTCCGAGCCGAACGTCAGCCGCACCTGCACGTAGGTGCTGGGCGCCGACAGGACATAGCGGCCCGCGAGCTCGGCCGCGATCGCGCGGTGCACGTGGCCACCGGCGATCCGCCGGACCTGGGGGTGGCGCCGGACGACTTCGCCCAATGCGTCCCTTGCTTCTCGCGCAAGACCGAGCTCGTCCCACGCCGGGATGCCGGTCGCGAGCGGTGGGTGGTGCATCGCCAGCAGCGTCGGCATCAACGGCGCGGCGGAGAGCTCCGCGTGCAGCCAGTCGAGTTGGTCTCGGTCGAGCGCGCCTTCGTCCTCGCCGGGCGTCGTTGTGTCGAGGACCACGAGACGCAGGGGGCCGAGGTCCGCGGAGTACTGAACCGGCTCCCCGCTTGCTCCGGGTACGCCGAAGTGCCGGTGCAGGGCCCGCCGGTCGTCGTGGTTGCCGGGCAGCACGTACAGCGGCGCGTCGATGGGAGCGACCAGCTCTAGGACCTTCTCGTACTCCGCGTCCGCGCCGTGGTCGGCGAGGTCGCCCGATATCAAGACCGCGTGAGGCCGCCACGGGAGCGCGAGGACCGACCGGACCGCAGCGGCGAGCCCTGCCACGGGATCACCGGGCGCCCACTCGGCGCCGATGTGCGGATCGCTGAGCTGGACGAGAAGGAAGGGAGTGGCCATGGGGGCCATCTTCGCGGGCCGGGGCCGCGAGGGCGTTCGGATCGAGCATTAGGTTTGGGCTCATGAGCTCGCGTCCGGGAACGGCACTTCTCGCTTCTTCGGTGGCGGCCCTGGCCGTCCTCGCGCCGATCGTCCCGGACGAGCCCCTGCACCTTTCGGGCGTGATGGTCGTGAGCGGGATCGCGCTCGCGTCCGCCGCGTTCGTCGCCGGGTCGCTCGTGGTGATGAAGTCGCCCGACGCCGAGGCCCGCTCGAGCGGCAAGACGGTGATGGCGCTGAGCGCGCTCACCCTCCTCGCGACCGCGGTGGTGCTTCTCGCGCGCGTGGCGGCGCAGCTGTCGTAGCCGGTTCCGGATCCAGCCCGATACGAGTCAGCGATCTAACAGCAGCGGAGCCTGGCGACCGTCACCATCGTTCGAAGAGAACAGGCGGATCGAAAGGGGTGGTGAGGGTGGCAGTCGAGAGTCCGAGCACGTTCGAGGAGGTTCTTACCCTGGTCCTGATGTTCGGAGGGGCCGACCGGGGCGGCGACGGCATCGGCATCACCGGCGGCGGCAAGATCAGGAAGATCCCGCCGCGTCAGGACTTCGCGGCGATGTCGACCGAGCAGCGCGACGAGCGGATCCTCGAGGCGGTCGAGATCCTCGCGCAGGGCCTCCAGAACGGAGGCATGAGGGCCGCGATCGAGCGAGCCTCCGGAGAAGCCAAGGAGATGGCGGCCCGCTAGGCCGGTCGTTGCAGAGAGAGGCCCCCGACTCCGGGGGCCGCGCTCTATGCGCGTCGGCCCGACGCAGTCCGTCAGGCCTTAACCACGGCGCCGTCTTCCTTATCGAGGTCGACCTCGCCGCGCAGGACGGCAGCGACGTCCCGAACCGTCACGTCCTTCCCCGACTGACCGACAATGGATTCCAATGCGCGTACGCCGCGCTCCAAGAGGTCGTCCCTTTCGGCGTTGCGCAGGTCGGCATTGCGCTTCCAGTCCACGAACTTCGACACCACGATGGGAATGAGACCAACCACGGCAGTCATCGCGGCGGTGATCTCCTCGGCACTGGATCCCGTAAGGCCGGTCAGGGACACGAGCACGGTGGCGAGCGCCGCAAGACCGGTCGTCGTCTCTGCAGGACGCTTCAGCTGCTTCTGCTTGACTCGCTCCCGTCTGGAGGCCGCTTGTTGCGGTGGCGCCGGGATGGCGACCTTCCGGCGCGTGACGTCGGAAGGGGGACCGGTCCTGCGTTTCGTATTGCTCTTCCGAGCCGCCTCCGGCTTTTCTTCGGGCCGCTGATCGACGCCTCCGGCCATAGCAGAAACCTTTCTCCCCCGCTCCCACACGACGAGTCACCCGCGTCGAAGGAAGCTCCGTCCGTACGACAACTCTAATTCGCGTCAGCTGATCGCTCCATAGCGGTAGCGTCAGCCGTCGTCAGCAGCGTGCGTCGACCGGAGTGCGTCGCTAGACGACAACTCTGTGGCAACGCCGGTGACACCTTCCGGAAGATCCGCACCGAACGCGTGACGGGTCCTCCAAAACGGCGCCCCGGGCCATCTCCGCTCGAGCTTGTAGTACGCCGAGCGCCTCGCCCAATAACGTCGGTAATGAGCAGAGACCTCGGCCGAATAGGTCTCGCTCAAGCCGTCCGACCCGGCCACGAGATGGCGCTCGGCCGAACGGGCACCGGCGATACCCGTGTAAAGCGCGTATCCAAGCCCCATGGCCGAAAGGGGGTCGAACGCCGCCGCGGCCTCCCCCACCGCTATCCATCCGGGGCCTGCCGCCGGCTGACTCACCTGCGACGAGGCCGGGGCCACGTGGGGCTCGGAGTCCAGGACCGCATCGCCTATCCGGCGCCCGACGTGAGTCGTTCGCTCGACCAGCGATCTCCATGCGCGCGTTCGCGGCAGGCCCTGAGACCGGACGCCGGTCCCGTCGGTGATCAGGGTGACGAGAAACCGATCATCGGGGAGGCGGACCTGGTACCACCATCCCTCCGGAACCGGCTCGACGAGCGTCGACGACGCGCGGGTGGAGGACCTACCCGGACGATAGGTACCCGCGACGGCGAATAGCCGGTCTGCTACGACGCAGCCGGACCCGAGCCGCCTGGCGATCGCCGCCCGCCTCCCCGTCGCGTCGATCAGCGATCGGGCGCGGATGACGGAAGCCCCCTGCTCGGACCGCACATGGACGTTCCACGTCGCCGCGCGGCCCCGGCGAACCGTTTGGACCGAGGCGCGTTCCAGAACGACTCCCCCGAGGTCTCGAACGGAGTCGGTCAACGCACCGTCGAACCGGTCGCGCGCAAGTATCCATCCGTGACCGAGGGGGTTGAAGACGAAGTCCGTTGCGGAGAGGGAGCCCGACCCCCAGGTCGACTCGATCCCGCTGCTCGGCCGATGACCTGCACCCGAGAACCGCGCCGCAGCTCCGAGATATTCGAGAAGAGGGTACGCGCCGGGCGTGAGGACCTCGCCCGCTCGGGGTCGCGAGCGCGCCGACTCCTCTACGAGCGCGACGCGTAAGCTCGTGTAGCGCAACAACGTCAGCGCCGCCGCACTCCCTGCCGGGCCCCCTCCGGCGATCACGACGTCGAACCGAGCGCCGCCGGCTGCAAGCTCCTGCTTCACGGACGGCGCGGTCCGCCGATGCCTTCGTCGTCTTTCAGGTACCAGGTGGGGATGAAGAAATTGTCCTCGGTGAAGTAGCTGCCGGACGCCGCAAGCTGGTTGATCGCCTGCCCCACCGCGACGGTCGCCACTTCGAACTCGTCGTGGTTCCGCTCGACCTCGACGAAATAGGGATACCGGCGAGCGTCCTCGGCGGTGTTCTGGTTCGTCACAAAGCCCATGTACTTCCACGCCACGACCAACCGTGCGATGTTGTTCGCCCCCCGCGCGAAGTACACCTGGAAACCCGGAGGGACGCCTGCTTCCTTCTGGCCTTCAGCCGTCATCTCTCCCGCCATCACGTACACCGGCGCCTGCGGCGGCCACCAGAACGAGTAGTAGGTCGGCGGCGGGGGGATCTGCGTCTCGTCGTCCTGGTTGTAGCCGAGCCGATCGAAGTTCGTGTACTCGATCGCGCACTGATAGAAGTCGGCCTGCCACGGCGCCGACATGCGTTTCGTGAGGTCCCCCGGCTCGAGCCCCTCGAACTCGCCGTCGGGATTGGGCATGCACTCGTCATAGGAGACGCTGAGCCCGTTCTCCCCGTAGTGCGACTCGGCGTAGCGATGCTTGATGGCATAGGGCCGTTCGTACAACGTCGGGTTGCGAGTGTTCCAGCTCACCTCCCACCCCGGCGACATCGGATGTCCGGCGCAGTTGCCCCATGAGGCTCGATCCAGTGGATGTACGCCGGGCAAGGGCGGGGGCTGCGCTTCCACGGTGAACCGTCCGCGTGCCCATAGCTGCAACAACCGGTACTGCGTCTGCGTGAGGCTCATGAACTTGTCGACGTTGCTGTTGGTAACCGGGTTGCTTCCGGCGTTCAAGGGCATGAGCGGGATGCCCTCGGATGACATCAGGGTTTGGTGGCCGAGAGAGAGCTCGTTATCGCCGGGATCACGGAAATACCTGAAGAACCCCTCACGGTTCGCCCGGTTGGCTTCGGACGCGTCCCGCGGATCGAACTTCGGCGCCGAGAACGCCATCATCGACGGGACGTTCGCGACCCACAGGTAGTCGGCGGGCCGTTCGATGATCGGCCGGATGTCGCGCTCGAAGCTCGCCTCGTAATCCGGGTTCCACCCGCCGGACCCGCTCCACCGGGCCTCGTCGTACAGGTCGGGCATCAGACCCATGTAGCGCACGCCCACGTCGGCCATGACATCGTCCAAAGTGACGATGTTCGTCAGCTCGGGCGCGTACTTGGGAGGAGCCACGAGGAGCCAGGCCGAGAGCTCGTACTCGCCGCTCTTGGTCTTCAGGATGCAGGTGACGGGACCGTCGGAGATGTCGTCGTACCAACCCTCACCTCCCGTGAACGAGGCGATGATCGAATCGCCGCACGAACGCCCGAAACCGCCGAGGGCAACGAGCCGGCCCTCGGAATCCATGACGAGCTCTCCGAGAGAATCGATCGGATATGGGCGCAACGTCTCGGGAGGAAAGGACCCGTACGGGTAGCCGTCGGGCACTGTGTCCCGCGAGAATGCCGCGCGCTGGCCCGGCTTGTCGACCGTCCGGGGGCCGGGATCGATGATCAGCCTCTTCCGCCGCTCCGATTCCCCCTCGATCTGCGCATTCCGCCACGGCACGTCTTTCGCGTCGTAGGAGTTGGTATTGGCCGTCCCATCCCACTCGCCCAGCATCGGATTGCCGTCGAACTGCGCTCCCTCGCGCCAGACAGGTTTCTTGTTGGCAAGGTGAACGACCCACTGAATGCTCACGATCTCGTCGTCTGCGAGAGTCACCTCACGTCCCGGATCGTCGTCGCCCTCGTACGCGAACAGCTTGAAGCGCGCGGCCTGGCGGCGAACGCGCCGTTCGTCGTCCTTGAACCGCTTCACCAGTTGCGGTCGCCCGTCCACGACGACGGGGTCACCGGCCTCGTCACACTCGAGCGGAAGGCCTCCGATTTCTTCCGGAGCGAGATAGAAGCTGTGTTCGCTGTCGCCTAGTCGGGCAACCCCCAACGACGGATGAATCGCATAGCGCGTCGCCATCTCCCCTCCCCACCTCGTCCTTCACCCAGAGGGAATCTATCGCGGCCCCTGCGAGCGGCCGAGCGTCCGGAGGCGACGGTCTGGCGGAAGATTCTTTGGGCGCGGCACCTCTCAACGCTTCCGCTGGACGATCTGCCGATGCTGGTCGAAGTCCCACTCCGATGGCCCGAGCAGGTCGGCGATATCGGTTGCCACGCTCGCGGCGTAGAGGAATCGGAACAATGACGTGTTGCGTGTCGAGCAAGCGCTCTCCCGCTGAGCTAACGCCCCTTGGTTCCGACCTCCGCAGCGCACCGTGGGGCGTGATCTCCAGGATCCTCGCCGTAGGTCGATTCGACCAGAAGGGTCCCTATCGCCTGCATCCCCACGTCGACGCGGCGTTGGATCGGGAGGCCCTGCGGCAATCCCGAGATCAGGACCTGCCCCTGGCGAGGGGCTCGAAATCACCGCCCGGATCAGCAAACCAGCCCTTTCGCCACGTCGACTCGCTCGAGGATCGTTGGGAAGCTGGCTTCCCTGAGCTTCAACAGGATCACGTGATCGCAGTCGATTGCGCGAAGTCCGCAGGCGTGGGACAGGGCGTAGAGGAAAGTTCTCGTCGAGGACGATGGTCAAATAGATTCGCGCACGGCGGGCCGTGGCAGGTTAGGTGAGGCACGTACCGGAGCGCGGCCTGCACCTGAGCCCCATCAAAGCCAGCCTCCTCGCCGACGACGGCTATCTCCTCACCGGCGGACACGGCTCCCACGACGGTGGCGAGTCCACGCGAGTTCCCGCCACGCAGGGCTGGCTTGCCGAACCGCGCGTCCGGATTGATCATGGTCCCCGGGAAGATCTCCATGTTGTCATCCTTCCCGAGTCCTATAGGGAGTGCAACGGGAGGGGGCTCGGTGAGCGCTTTTCGACAGTGGCCGAGGACAGTCGGTCGGTGGTTTCTGCCTCCCACTCTGTACGGCGTGCTCTTCTTAGGCGCGATTCCCGGCTTTGCCGTCGCGTACTTGGCAGTAGCTGAACAATTCCATCACTCGACCGCCCGTTTCGAGCGTTCCGTCGCTGACGAGGCCGACGCGATCCTTGACCAGATCGAGACCGAGATCATCGATGGCTACGTCGCGAAAAGCGGATCCGACCACCTCGTTCTGGACGACGCGTTTCCGCTCTATGGGGATCAGTACCCTGGGCGCCTACATATCGCCGGGATCAAAGCCATCCGACTGAGCACTCGCGGCCCGACACTGCGTGTGCATCTAAGGGCAGGTATGACGCCCATCGGCGAGCCCACGCCGGTTGTGAGGGGTTCCTTCGGTCTCGCTCTCGCTTTCAACGCTAACAACGCCCTCGCCCGATCCGTCTCGCCCAACGGGGTCGTCACCCATCACACGGCAGTCCGACTCGTAAGGACATCAGTAAACATCCCACTAAGTAAGTTATTGCCTGCTGCTGCGTCGGTGTCTGGCCCGCGTTCCAGATCAGGGATTTACCCGATGAGCGCCGCGCTCGGTGAACGCATCGAGGGGTTCTGGGCTGCTACACGAGGATTCCCCTCCGAAACGCGCGGTAGCTACCTTCGAATGCTGTATCTCAGCGCTGTGACCATCACTACCCTCGGTTATGGGGACATCGTGCCGACTGGAGATACGGCCAGGGCTCTGGTGGGATCTGAGGCCGTCGCAGGCATCATCCTCATCGGCCTCTTCCTTAATTCCACCCTTCAGGGTCGACCGAGAAGGAGAGACCATGACGACCAGTGTAGGTAGTGCTCGCTGCCGAGCGACCGCTCGACGAAACGACTCCGTCAATTCTCGAGTCTCCCGGATGGGTCCCGGGCGCTGCTTCTTTGTGAGAGGCGGCGGACGCTCAATCGACACACAGACACACGAAGAGTCGTGGTCAAAGCTCCCCCCAAGCGTCATGGCAATGAACTGATATCTAGGGCGCCTAGCAAGCCATCTGCACACGCGCCTCGTCCCCCGCGGCAAAAAGAACCTACGCAGGCACAAGTTCTCTCCCTTGTTCGCGGCCATGGCGCAAGAAAATAGCGGCCCCCGAAGGGGCCGCCATTGCGTCGACTTCCCGATCGACGCTTGTTGCGTGGGGCGTACTGGGATTGAAACCAGTGACCTCTTGCGTGTCGAGCACGCCCGCGCCCAATTGCGTTAGGTGCTCAACTCACGTTTCCGCAGGTCATGATGGGTATGCCCCTGCCGCTCATTGACGATACTTGACGCCAAGACGCGCTCGTCTGCGAGATTTTGCGCGATCGCGGACAGCCATAGCTGCTAGACGGCGTCGGCATAGGGTTACTACGATACATAAGCGTTGAGTAGTCGGAGATCATCGGCGAATCTTGACTTCAGAGTCTCTTGAAACTCCTGGACGCGGTCTAGGTCCTGCCGATCGAAAGCAACGCGCCCCCGGCCATCGGCCAGTTCTTGTAGGTCTCGTGAATCCAACTCCTCAACAGCTGCTCGAACGACATGATCGATGCGCTCTACGCGCTCTCGGATAACCCGGGGCGGTGTGCCTGGCGCTACGCCCCAAAAGTGACCCGCCTCACGGAAGCTCTTTGGTCTGGCGTGATCCTGGATCCAGCTACGGAAAACATCGTGGTCAAGAACCGCTCGCACGCTCTCCTCTAGATTGCGGTCGACCTTCTCTCGAGCACCAACGTCGTCGGGAGTCATCGCCGATGCCCGCTGAAGACCCTTGACAGTTAGGCGGTAGACACGGGCCCGAACTTTGGTCACCAAACCCTGGTCAACGAGACCTTTCTGATCTTTCCCTCTGCTATCCAGTTCCCGAGTGAGACGATCCGAATCAGGGTGTTCGTTCTCAAAGCCGCGTAACCCAAAAGCCACGCGATCCAACCCCCAAGCGGCGACGAGAAGATCTTCCATGGTGAACGTCTTATCTAGATCCCCGCCGGAACATTCGAGAGCTGCTAGCAGGATTTTCGCCTTCAGATCACCAGCTTTAGTAGCCATCAATTCACCTCAAGTCTCCCGCCCTCGACGTAGCCACGAAGCGTGCTCCACATGTTTTGAATCGTCTGCACGCGGCGATTTTCGAGAGCGACCCGGTGCGAAACCCACAGATCAGGTGGTTCGTTCTCGCCTCGTCGGGTGAATTCCTCATCCATCCAGACGAGCTCCACCATCTCCATCAGCCGCTCAACATGGAACAGTCGCCATAGCCGAGGTGTGTCTGCCTGTTGCTGAAATGCATAGGAGGCGGCAGGGCTCTGAAGGTTGAGCCAGAAGATATTGTTGACATAGTCGACCGTCTCTTGCCACAAGGCTGGCGCGTCCGGGTTGCCTTCGCGGATTCGCCCGGTTGCGGGGTCGACATCCCTGTCCGTGAGCTTCAGTTCGGGGAACCCGCCACCGGTCTTCTCTCGATCTTTGGATGGCAGGATTGTCACCTCTACTGGCCGACGAGCCCACAGTCCGTCCGCGCCTGCGAATACACCGGTCTGCCCCTCCTTGTTGCCCGTGACCCAACCCATCGACCCAATCCGAACCAAGCTTTGATCCGCCGAGTCGTGGCGCCAATCAAGGAGCACGTCTGTTGAGCGGTCACCATCGTCGTCCGTAACTTCCGCCGTGATTAATGACTTCTTGCCCACCTCCACGGACAGCTCCCTTGGTGCTAGGAAGATGTGCTCGACTGACCAGACTCGGACGGACACATGTTCCGACTCAAGCGCCGTGCCCTTGACACGCACCCATACGTCGCATTTACCTTTCGCTACCGGCTTTAGCCAGTCACCCTCGACTCGGGCGACCTTCGGGTCGCTGCTAAACCACTCCAATCTCGGCGTCGCGATGCGTATTCCATCGCCGTCCAGAACGCGCACGCCGAGTTGATAGGAAAGGCTGACGTCCACATCGCGGCCTACATGCAGACCGCCCTCGGGCAACGCGTATTCGAGCTCAGAGGGAAGGCCTGGCTTGGGCTTCTCTGTGCGCCTCCGACGCTTCTTAGACGGGTCATCGCCACCTTCACCACTGCCACTTCCCCCCTGACCCGAGGGCAAGAAGTTGTTCTTGAAAGTATCGAGTCTGCGGTTCTCTTCGTGTACTCGGTCTAGAGATCGCTCATCAAGTTCCTGTCGCCGAAGATCGTTGATGCGCTTCGCAACCTCAGCGATTTTGTCGGTGATGAAAGCATCGACTGCTTCGAGCAGGGGACCTTCTTTCGGGCGCTTGCGGCCCGTCTCGACATAGCCAGGGTCCAGCGCCGGCAGCTCGATTACTCCATATACGTACTGTGCCCCGCTGCTGCCGGGCGACAGCTCCGCGATGCTCTTCGACCCAATCATTTGCTTTCCGGCGCGGTAGTTCATTCGCCAGCGTGGGCGAAGGAGCTTGTAAGCCCAGTGCATGTTGTCCTTGGAGGTAAATAGGGTGAGACGACCCGCAGCCCTCTTTCCGCCTTCGGTGGTGGAGATAAGCTGCCCGTTGGGTAGGGGCAGCTCGTCAGGGATTACGTAGACCTCGGGTTTTTCGAGGGTTGGGTAGGGAGGAATCTCAGGCAGCTGAAGGTGCTTCTCTGCGTTCATCATCTTTCCGTTATGGAACGCGTACATCTCCACTTGCTCGATAACTAGGGCCGTCTGATCGTGGCGTAGGAGCTTCCAAACCAGATCTTCGGCCGGGACTCGCTGCTTGTACATGTCAGCTGGGGCGACTCCCTCCACGAGAGTGAAGGCTTGCCGACCAAATATCGCCTCGCGAACACTCGTTGGGAGATCGTCAGGAGCAATTCCGTACGGCTCGAGTGCAGTGCTGAGTTCCGCACCGATCGACGCAATGGGGACCTCTCGTCCCTCGGCTTCACTTGGAATCCAACCCGGTGTTCCGCGGTCCTCCGACTCGGGAGGACCATCGAAACCCTTGGAGTTGCGTTTGCGATCGTTGATCCCGAGGAAGCGACACTGCCCTTCGAACATCGCGAAGAGGTACGCCTTTCCGCCTTGACCTTGGGTTTGCTCCTCATCAAGTCGGGAGCTGCGGTGGGACGCGCTCGGGTCGTGCCAAACGCTCCAGGCTTCGACGTCATCGAGCATCGCCCCGCCGACATCGAGTACGGCGATGCGTCCCGGCTCATTGTCGTGCCCATCCTGGAAGAGCAAGACCGCGACACGGTGATCGATCTCGACATCGAGTCGGTCCGGCTGGTACGCGCGACGCACGTTCTTGCACAACTCAGCGAGTCCGTCATCGTGGCCGGAGATCCAGCGAGTTGCTGCTCGAAGGGTCCCCTCGCTATGCCATTGAATAGGCTTGGTTCTTTCGATTGTCACTCGTTTCCCCCTATGCCTCTCGAACAGTTTTCTTGATTCGGCGTCTTGGTCCGTCGTCCCCGGAAGAGGCTCGCAACCCCCAAGGGACGAGCCCGTAGACCCCTCTGCTCGGCCTCACGAACCGTGGGTCTCGACGAATATGAGCGATGACGTTGGCTTGATTGCCCTTCCCTGGAAGGACGGTTTTCCGTTCCTCGAGCAGCCGCATGATCTCCGAGATGTGCAGGGGATGTCCCTCCGCCTCCAGCAGAGCCGCCACCTCGTCCACCACGGGGTGTCGAGAGGGAGAAAGTCGCCTGCCTTGAGGAGCCTTTGCAATCGTTAACGGGGCAACCTCTGCATCGTCGGCTCCGGGCTCGTTACTCAGCATGAGAAGTTGCTCAATCAGGCGAGCCTCCTGCTGGGCCCGAGCGAGTCTGGCCCGATAGGAGGAGATCAGCCTCTCCTTGGATTTCAGGGCGGCTTCAAGCACTTCCGGCGCCAGCGTTGCCGTAAATTCTTCGTCCTGATCGGTATCTTCGAGTTCGCTCATTGTAAGAATACTACACTACTGTTGCGTGTAGCGGCGGCTGTAGGATCAATGTAGCGGCCTCATCCCCGGACTGGCCAGTCGGGCTGGTGAGTAGCCGCCGCCAAGAGAGCTGAAGGCTTTCTCGCGTCCGCCTCGATTCCCAGGGCGAGCTTCTGGGCCCCTTTTCGCCACTTCCACGGCCCTCATTGAGATCTGGTTCCTCAGCTACGTCTGCGTCCCCTCGAACACATGGACAGCGTTCTCGTACGCCTTCGACTTCGAGGTTTGGGGGTATCGCGGCGACCGCTAGAGCAAGTTTTGGATTCGCGCTCTTGACGTCGTCGATTGCCCAGGCAGTCGAATCAATCTCCTTTGTCCAACTCTCTGAAGGTCGGGCCCTCAGACGAAGACCGTGTGCGGCGACGGAAAGGATTCCATTCATCAGAGCTCCATCAAACTGATGAGAATCCAGTTTCCACTGCACTGTGAGATTGCGATGCAATAGCTTCCTGCCCTCCGGAGGCACATCTCACCCGGCGCTGCTCGCGTCAGTGTCAGGAGAAAACAAGTAGATGTCGTAGCGGCCGCGTACATCGGGTCATGGCTCCTAAGCCCTTGCGCCGTTTTTGGGACTTGCTCGGAGTCGCTCCGACCTTCAGAGGCGGCTAACGATCGTCCTCGTGATCGTGGGCGGGCTGGCCGTCCTTCCAGGGATTTCTGCGGGATGTGCGCAACCGCCGGCCATCGTGCAAGAACAGCTCGCGACAAAGGCCCCGTCACCAGGGCCTTTGTCGAGTGGGGCGTACTGGGATTGAACCAGTGACCTCTTGCGTGTCGAGCAAGCGCTCTCCCGCTGAGCTAACGCCCCCGGATCTTTCGACTGCATCCTAACGGAGCACCGGAGCGGCCCCGTCTCTGGAGGCGGCGAGCGGAATCGAACCGCTGTACAGGGCTTTGCAGGCCCTTGCCTAAACCACTCGGCCACGCCGCCACGCGTGATCCCTTCGTTCCGGCGCAGGATAACGGCATCCGCGTCTCGCCCTCGGCGCTCAGGACTGCGCGCCGCACTCCCGGCAGACCACGGAGCCCAGCACGATCGACAGCCGCGTGCCCGAGCACGACGGACACCGCTGGAGCAACGCGGTCCACCCGCGGTCCCCCGCCTGGCAGTCGGGGCAGACCAGGATCTGCTCACCCCCCACGACACCGCGCACCCACGGGGAGGCCCCCCGGACCGGGTCGGTCTGCACCTTCCCGCACAGGTGGCACGGCATCGAAGAAACGCTACCTCCGGAACGACGGCAGCGACATGGACGCGTCGTCTCGCCCGACCAGCCGCCACGCCGCGGGCAGCAGCCCCGCGGCGATCATGATCTTCAGCACCTCACCGATCACGAACGGGTAGAGCCCCGCCTCGAGCGCCTGCTCCGCGGGCATGCCGAAGAGGTTCGCAAGCCATGGGACGCCGAAGCTGAAGATGATGACCTCGCCGACGAGCATGGCGCCGATCGCGCTGCCGAGACCGCGGTCCCAGCCCATCTGCGCGAGGCCCCCGATCACGACCGCCGCGACGACGAAGCCCCACAGGTAGCCGCCCGTGGGGGCCGCGGGAGTGAGCCAGTGAACCCCGGACATCCCCTCGGCGAAGACCGGAAGGCCGGCGGCCCCCTCGCCGAGGTACAGGAGCATCGCGGCCCCCCCGCGCCAGGCCCCGAGCGACGCTCCGACCAGCAGGACGCCGAGCGTCTGCCCCGTGATCGGGACCGGCGTGAACGGCAGGCGGAACGACAGCTGGGCGAGCCCGGCCATCACCGCGCTCCCGAGCGCGATCAGTGCGATGTCCGTCAGCAGGGACGACTGCGCCGTCGTCCTCCGGCCGAGCGCGTGCGCAAGTGCGGTCATGGCTTCCATTCCTCCTCGGCGTGCGAGAGCTCGACTGCCGCCCGCGGCGGCGGAGCATGCTTGCTTCGGCGCAGACGATAAACGAGGAACGGTGGCGGGTGCCGCTGCGGCCGGCTCAGGCGCGGGGCTCTTGCTCCATCGTCCCGGCGGCGCCGTCGAGGCCCCTGCTCCCGTACCGCCTCAGCGCCTGCTCGAGGGCGATCTCGACCGCGATCCCGTCCTTGACGACGCCGAGCCACCACAGGCCCACGACGTCGAGCACCTTGCGCGCCTCCGGCGAGAGCTTCATGTCCAGCGGGATCCCCTTCGCGCGGCAGGCGAGGTCGGCCTCCACGAGGCACTTGATCCCGGCCGCCGTGAGCAGCGACACGCCGGAGCAGTCGAGCTCGAGCCGTTCGGGATCCCCGGTCAGGGCGCGCGTGACGGCGTCGCGCAGCTCCTTGCACGTCGAGACGTCGAGCTCGCCGCTGCACCGGATCGTCGTCCGGCGCGCGCGTGTGTCGACGAGGATCGAAAGGTCACTCACCCGCATCCGCATTCGCCCCTCCGGCCGCACCGGAGATCAGAGCTCGCGTCCGGCGAGTGTTCCGGGCGGCTCGCTGCTAAGCCTGTGCTTGCTTCCTTCCCTTCCGGCGCTTCCGCCAAACTCCCCGGCGCGCAGCAGCCCCCGCATCGCGTCGCGGGGGCTGCCGAGAAGCTCGTGCCGCTACTTGAGGCTGGGGCCGCCGACGAAGCGGCCGACGAGGCCGTTCGTAACCGGCATCTTCGCGCCCGGCGGAACGCACGGCGTCGTGCAGTTGTCGACGAAGGACGTCCACGGCGTCCCGTCGGGGCCGACGACGACGTCGATGAAGTCGAGGGCGTCGTAGCACCGCCGCGGCCCGCACTCCCTCAGCGCGGTCGGGTCGCTCGGGTCGTTGATCGGGCCCGAGTAGAAGACGGGGTTCCTCTCGAAGACGTTCGCGGACATCGTCACGTAGTAGTTCCACTCGGCGTTGTCGTAGATCCGCTCGTCGATCTTGCCGCGCACGTCGTCGGTGCCGTAGTAGGCGATGGCGACCTTGCCGGGGCCGCCGGCGTCGAGCGTCGCGAGCGCGACCTCTCCGAGGCCGGGGTAGCCGACCATCATCGGCTTGCTCCACGAGTACCCGCCGTTGCGCGACACCGCGAGGTACGGGAGCCGGTTCTTTTCGACGTACAGGTAGTAGACGTTGCCCTTCGAGTCGACGGCGACGCTCGGGTCCGGGCCGAAGATCGCGGTGCCGCGCGGCGCGACCCGCACGTGCTCCCACGTCTTGCCCTCGTCCCGGCTCATGGCGACCCACGGCTCCTCGCAGTGTTCCTTCGGGAGGTAGATCGTCCCGTCGTCGCCCACGACACCATGGCCGTGGAGGCCACCGCAGTGACGGGTCCCCGGAGCGCCTTCCTCGGCCTCGGCCGGGTGGAAGGCGGGCTCGCCGGCGACGTGCCACGTAATCCCACCGTCGAGCGACTTGCTGCACGAGGACGTCGCGACGTCGTTCCAGCAGTAGTAGACGATGTTGTCGTAGCCGACGGTCGGGCTCGACACCGGAGGCCCGGAGAACAGCGTCTGGTGGTCGTTGACGGGACGGCCGCACGCCAGCGGGTTCGTGACCCAGCTCTCGCCCTTGTCGTCGCTGTACGACATGAACGAGCAGGCGACGGCGAGGTCGATCGTGAAGACGCGGTCGGTCCATTCGTCGACATAGACGTACGGGTCGAGCGTGACCGGGTGCGTGCCGACGCCGCCGGCGTTCGGCGACTTCTCCTCCCACGTCTTGCCCTGGTCCGTCGAGCGCATGATCGACGCGCCCTGTCCCTCCATGCCGACGAAGAAGACGTCGCCGTCGGTCGTGAGGCCGAGCGTGGGCTCTTTCGCGTCGATGCCCGGGCTGTACGTGCGCGCGTCGGGGGCGCTCGCGACGATGCGCCGGTCCTTGATCACCTTGCCGCCCGCGTAATGGGCGACGGCCTTGCCGGCGGACCCGTCGCCCGCCGCTCCGGCGGTCGTGAAGCCCTGCACGGCGGCGGCCGCGACGAGCGCGGTGAGGAGGATCAGGGCCTGCACGCGGCGGGCGCGAAGCTTGGTCGACAGCAAGACGTACCCCCTGTGGGTGGTGACGGACGGCTCTGGGACCTAGTTCTCCCCCCCGCTCGATTCCCCTTCGCCCGTTTCGTCCCACTAGGGTGGCGGCGTGCAGAGCCAGCCGCCTCCCCCGGTCGAGCCGGGGATGACCGTCGCCGTCGTGTCCCCCTCGTTCGGGGCGGCAGGAGCCTGGCCGCACCGCCTGGAGCGCGGCACGGCGTACCTGGCGTCGTTCGGGCTGCGCGTGCGGGTGATGCCGAACGCGGCCCGTAACGAGGGATGGGCCTCGGCCCCCGCGGAGGCCCGAGCCGACGACATCCACGCGGCGTTCGAGGACGACGAGGTCGGCGTCGTCCTGTGCTCGATCGGGGGGAACCACTCCAACCAGGTCCTCCCTCACCTCGACTTCGAGCTGATCGGCTCCCACCCCAAGGTCTTCCAGGGGTACTCCGACATCACCGTGCTGCACTGGGCGATGCTCGGGCGCACGGGCGTGGCGACGTTCTACGGCCCGGCGCTGGTGTCCGAGATGGGCGAGGTGCCGGCGCCGCTCCCCTACACCGACAGATGGCTGCGGGCCGCGTGGTTCCGCGCGGAGCCCCTGCGCTACGAGCCCGCCGCCGAGTGGACCGAGGAGTTCCTCGACTGGGATGCGGGGGCCGACGTCAGGCCGCGCGCGACGAAGCCGTCGCCGGGGTGGCGCACGATCCGTCCGGGGACGGCGGAGGGGCCGGTCGTGGGGGGATGCCTCGAGACCGTCTGCTGGCACCTCCTCGGCTCGGACTACTGGCTGTCGCCGGAGGGGGCGATCCTGTTCCTCGAGACGTCCGAGGAGGCCCCCTCACCCGCGCACGTCGACGCGTACCTCACCGACCTCGAGCTGGCGGGGGCGTTCGACGCGTGCGCGGCCCTCGTCGTCGGCCGGCCAATGGGCTACTCGGACGAGGACGTGGAGACGCTCTGGCGCGTGGTCGAAGAGCGGACGGCGGCTGCGGCCATCCCGGTCCTCGGAGGCTTCGACTGCGGGCACACCGACCCGATGGTCACGCTCCCGCTCGGCGTCACGGCGCGGCTGGACGCGGGGGCGCGGACGTTCGAGGTGCTGCTTCCGGGGGTCGGCTAGCGCGCGAAGCGCAGGATGTCGATCCCGCGGACGACGTCGATCGAGTACACGATCTCGTCGGTGATCCAGTAGGACGCGATCGTCGAGCCGCCCCACGGGAGGAAGTGCCCGACCTCGCTGATCCGCCCGGTCGGAGCGACCTCGAGGAACCGCGTGCCGTGCTCGAACCACGCGGTCGTCACGAGACCCCCGTCGGCGAAGTCCGGGTGCTCCTGGAACCACATCGCGGTGCAGCCGAGCGCGTTGGCCGGAGGGCTGCCGTCGGTGAAGGTCCCGCTCGTCGCGCGGTACTGGTCGACGAGCCGGAACGTCTTCGTCTTGCGCCACCCGCGCGTGTCCCACGTCATGAACGCGCCGGAGGTCTCGTCGCACCGCACTTCGGCGAACGTCTCCTCCTGCACTAGAGCGAACCTGTCCTTGCCGCCGCGCGGCCACCGGCTCGAGTGCAGCAGCCGGTTCGTCGACGTCGTAGCGCTGGCGAGGACCTTCGGCTCGGCCGGGTTCTTCCGGGCGTCGAGCACGCGCAGGATCCGCGTCGACGCGAGCACGATGCCCGGCGACACCTCGGTCGTGTCGAAGCCGTCACCCGGCGTGACGCCGCCGCCCCAGAACCCGGCGACACGCGGAGCGGCGGGGTCGCGCAGGTCGACGATCGTGCCCCGCGACCCGTAGGCCCACGTGCAGTCCAGGACGCAGGCGAAGTTGTGGTCGCGCATGTCCTCGACCTCGGCGAGCTTCACCGGCTTCTTCTTGTCGGTGACGTCCCAGACGAACAGCTTCCGGATCTCCGTGTCGGCGGACATGATCAGCACCTCGCCGTTCGTATCCACGTCCTCGTTGGCGAACTGGAACCCGACCGGCGTGATGCTCTGCAGCGCCGGCGCGACCGGGTCGGTGACGTCGTAGATCGAGAAGCTCTTGGCCCCCGCGACGTAGAGGTAGTCGCCGACGAGACGCGCGCCGGTGGGCGCGCCGGCCTCGATCGGGACGGTCGTGACGTGCTCGACGTTCGAGCTGGCGAACCCCGTGGCCGGGGCGCCTGCGGACGGCGAGGCGGCGCCCGCGACGAGAAGCGAGGCCGCGACGGCTCCGAGCAGCTTCCTCATGACGTCTCTCCCGTTCGTCCCATCACCTGTTGTGTTTCGCCGCCGCGGCACCGGCACCCTGTGGCCGGGCCGAAGTGGCCACACCTCAACAGGACGTAACGGCCCCGGTGACGTAACGGCGGCGCTAGATCGACGCGATCGACCGCAGGCGCAGGTGGGGGTGGTGGGACTCAGGGCGGCTTCCGCCGGCGACGATCAGGTGGAGGACCCGTCCCCGGTGCCCCGTGTAGGGCTCGAGGAGCTCGATCATCCGGCGGTCGTCCGCCCGCGGCTCCCCCGCCAGCACCCAGGACACGAGGTGCGGGAGGTGGTAGTCCCCGACGACGACCGCGTCGGCATCGCCGAACGCCGTCCCCGCGACGCGTGCGGCGGTCCACGCGCCGATGCCCTGCAGCGCGAGCAGCCGGCGCCGTGCGGCCTCGGCGGGCATCGCCGCGGCCTCTTCGAGCCGGTGTGCGTACGAGCACGCGCGCCGGATCGTCTCGGCCCGCTTCCGCTCGACGCCGAAGCGGTGGAACGCGTGGTACGGCAGGGAGGCGAGGAGCCGCGGCGACGGCGACAGCGTCAGCCCGAGGGGGCCGGGAGCCGGCTCGCCGTAAGCGGCGACGAGCTTCCGGTAGGAGCGACGGGCTTCGATACTCGTGACCTTCTGCTCGAGGATCGCAGGCAGGAGGGCCTCGACCACGGCGTCGGACCGGCCGATCCGCAGCCCCCGCAGCCGCCGGTGCAGCGAGCGCAACGCGGGGTGCGCCGGCGCGAACTCGTCGGGATCGTCGGCCAGGCCGAGGAGGGCCGGCGCGCGGTCGAGGGCCCACTCGGCCCCCGGCCCCCATGCCTCGACCTCGATCGAGGATCCGGCGAGGGTGAACGCCGTCGTGGCAGGCCCATCCGGCGTCGTCGTCGCCCGGCAGGCGGACGAGCGCGTCAGCCTGATCGTCGGGTCACCGCCCCCGCACCGCAGCGGTCGCAACGTGAGCGCGAGGTCGACCGGGAAGCGAGCGACGAGGGTGCGCGACGGCATGGGGTCAGACTAGGCGACCCCTGCGACGGAAAGGCGGCGCCTCGTCAGCGGGGGGCACCCTCGACGGCCGCGAGCCGCTGGCACGACCGACAGACGAGGTTCCGGGCGAGGCGCAACGTGTCCTTCGACCCGCAGTACGGGCACGGCGGCGCGGGCCCGTCGGCTGCCGCGGCAACCTGGGCCTCGAAAGACCGGCTTCGGGTCTGCGAGGCCACGAGCACGCCGATCAGGAGGAAGACAGCCAGCCTGATCGCGCCGTTCCACGTGAGGATCCAACCCGAGGAGTACGTCCGGCCCGCGGCCGCCTCCATCACCATCCACGACACCCCCGCGGCGACCGCAACCACGATCGCGAGGTCCTTCCTGCCGGTGGAACCGACGGCCGCAACCGGGAGCACGTAGAAGATCAGGGGGCCGAACTCCTCCCCCGTGGCGTAGTCGATTACGCCGACTGCGACGACGAGGACGAGCCCGAGGGCGGCCACCGAGCGCGGCTCCCGGCTCCGGAAGAACGATGTCGCCCGGGCGAAGAGGCCGTAGGTGGAGGCGGGTTCGGCGGAAGCTCTCACGTCGGGAGACTCATACCCCGTGCGGCCCCCCGGGAAGCGAACGGCCCCTCCCGGATCAGGAGGGGCCGTTCGATGTAAAACCGGTGATGCCTAGGTCGCCTTCGCGCTCACCTTCGACGACGGCGAGCTCTCGTTCGCCGCTTTGTCGTAGGCGGTCACGTAGTACCAGTACGTCGTCCCCCTCACAACCGTGCCGTCGTTGTACGACGTCATAGAGGTCGTGCCGATCTGGGTGAACGTGCCGGTGCTGCTCGTCGCCCGGTGGACCCTGTACCCGGCGAGGCCACTGCCCCCGGAGTCGGTCGCGGCCTTCCACGACAGCGCGATCTTGCCGCGGCTGACCGACGCCTTGAGCATCGTCGGAGCTGCCGGTGCAGTGACGTCGCCGTTCGTCCGCGCCGTGGCGACGTTCGACGGGTCGGAGACTCCCGCCTCGTTGAACGCCCTGACCCGGTAGTAGTAGGTCGTGGACGGTGCGAGACCGGAGTCGCGGTACGCGGCGACGTCCGTCGCTGTCGATCCGACGACGGTCCACCCCGAGACGCCGTCGGGCGACCGCTCGATCCGGTATCCCACCTCCGAGGCGACGTCGTTCCACATCACGTCGAGCTGGCTGTTGGAGCCCGGGACGTTCATCGCCGATGCGTTCAACGGCGGCAGCGGGATCGGCAGCGGCAGCGGCGTAGGTGACGGAGTCGGGGTCGGCTCCACGGTGGGCGTGGGCGTCGGGGTCGGCTCCACCGGCGTCGGCGTCGGGGTCGGCTCCACCGTCGGCGTCGGGCTCGGCTCCACGGTGGGCGTGGGAGTCGGGCTGGGTTCGACGGTAGGCGTGGGGCTCGGCTCGGGAGTCGGGGTCGGGCTCGGCTCGGGAGTCGGAGTGGGCG
>DASZDG010000127.1:0-46834 GCA_035942255.1 Actinomycetota bacterium
GGAAGTCGACGGTCTCCTCGTCGATGTCGCGGACGAGCTCCATCGAGAGCTTGGAGAGACGGCACTCGGTGTTGTGGCTGACGAACCCGTTGGTGATGAACGAGTGGTCGTCGGAATCGACGCGGATCGAATACACGGGCCGGACGCCGGCGGGCTCGACCGAGGCAACCCGGGCGTAGTAGTAGCGCCCGTCGACGAGGGGCTCGACGACCTTCCGGACCTCGTCCAACGTGATCTTCGACAGGATGACGTCGCGGTCGCGCTCCCACCGCTCGATCCGGTCGACGTTGTGCTTGATGAGCCACTCGCGGTCGCGCCAGGCCGTAGCGCCCTCGGCCCGCACGTACTCGGCGACGAAGGGGACGTGGTCGCCGGAGAGCGCCCTGCTCGTGACGGGAATCGTCGCCAGGTCGCGCACGAGCTTCGCCTGCTTCCTCCCGAGGAAACCGACGCGCGTGGCGAAGAGCCGCGCGTCGCGGCGATTCGTCACCACGACCTTGATCTCGCCTCGGCGCGAGAGCGACTGGCGCGCGACGATCCCGAACTCCAGGAGGAGCTTCTGCACGTCGCCGGCGAGCTCGGGGCTGCGGGTCGAGTAGCAGACCTGGATCGTGTTCCGGCCGAGCAGGGCCGAGGACCCGTCGCCCTCGAACAGCGCCTGCAGGAACACTCGCTTGAAGGCGGGCGACGCCGTCCAGACGAACGAAGGGACGCGCTTCGCAGCGCTGCGATCGCCCATAAGCTCCCCGAGGGGGCTCGCGGCGAACGCGGACATGTCCTGGACGTCGAGCTCGTAGAGGAGGCTCCCCGAACGGATGACGCGCTCGTAGACGTATCGGGGGCCGCCTACGACGGCGTCGAACGCGTCCACGACCGCGTCGAAGTACGCCTTGTCGATGTTGTTGAACCCGGCACGCGTCTCCGAGGCGAAGCCCTCCGCGACCCAGGCGCCCGCGACAAGGGCCGTCGCCCTCTGGATGTCGTCCAGCACTCCGTCCTCCGTCGGCGCCCCACGGTGCAACACGACCGCGTCACCGGCACGGATCTCCGAAAGCAGCTTCCACAACAGCATCGGCACGCCGGCGACGGGGACGAGGCAGAGCACGGGATGGTTCGTCGTCCCCGTCAGCTCGAAACCCTCTGTCGTCCGCAGCCTCAGCGTCTCGTGGTCACCGCTGTGGAACAGCTTGGTCGCCCGGACGGGATCTCCCGAGCGGTCGAGGACCTTCAGGTCGACGTCCGCTTCCGAATCGGGCGCGACGCTTGCGAGCTCGCAGATGCGACGGGTTCCGTTGGGTGTGCGGACGAGGGTGTCGCCGGTGACGCAGTATCTCATTGCGGCCGGTGCGTCGCCGTCTATCGAGCCGAAGTTGCCCTGGCCGTCGATCAGCAGGTTGCGCGTCGAGAAGTCCTGGGCCAGGCGCGCGAGCGCGTCGTAGATCGACTGGTCACCGTGCGGGTGGTACTTCTTCATCACGTCGCCGACGAGGGCCGCGCACTTGCGGAACGGTCGGTCGGGACGCAGCCCGGCCTCGAGGGCCGCGAAGAGAATCCGTCGGTGCACGGGCTTCAGGCCGTCACGGACGTCGGGCAGCGCGCGCGACACGATGACCGACATCGCGTACTCGAGGAAGGAGTACTGGACCTCCTCCTCGATGGTGATGTCGCTGATCGACGGGTCGTCGCCGCCGGGGAACCTGGGTTGCGTGGGGTCGTCAGCCATGAGCCTCTTGGGGTTCTAGATGTCTAGGAAACGCACGTCTTTGGCGTTCCGCTGGATGAATCCTTTACGGGCCTCGACGTCCTCGCCCATCAGGGTCGAGAACATCTCCTCCGCCAGCGCCGCGTCCTCCATCGTCACGCGCAGGAGAGTGCGGCGCTCGGGATCGAGCGTCGTCTCCCACAGCTCCGACGGGTTCATCTCGCCGAGGCCCTTGAAGCGCGACGCCTCGATCTTCGACCCGTTGTTCGCGGCCTTGAACGCGTCGAGCTCCTCGTCGTTCTTGAAGTAGTGCACCTTGCCCTTGTAGGGCACGCGGTAGAGCGGGGGCTGCGCGACGTAGACGTAGCCGGCGTCGATCAGCTCGCGCATGTAGCGGAAGAAGAACGTGAGCAGCAGGCTCTTGATGTGCGCGCCGTCGACGTCCGCGTCGGCCATCGACACGATCTTGTGGTAGCGGCACTTCGTTATGTCGAACTCGTCGCCGATGCCGGTGCCGATCGCGGTGATGATCGCCTGGATCTCCTTGTTCTCGAGGATCTTGGCGAGCCGCGCCCTCTCGACGTTCAGGATCTTGCCGCGCAGCGGGAGGATCGCCTGGAACTCGCGCTGGCGCGCCTGCTTCGCGCTGCCCCCGGCCGAGTCACCCTCGACGATCAGCAGCTCGGCCTCGTCCGGGTTGCGCGTCTGGCAGTCCGCGAGCTTCCCCGGCAGCGTCGACGACTCGAGCAGCGACTTGCGCCGCACGAGGTCGCGCGCCTTACGTGCCTCCAGACGCGCTCGTTGCGCGGACACGGCCTTGTTGCAGATCGCGCGCGCCTCGGACGGGTGCTCCTCCATGAACTCGGCGAAGCGCTGGTTCATCGACGTCTCGACGAACGAGCGGATCTCGGTGTTGCCGAGCTTCGTCTTCGTCTGGCCCTCGAACTGCGGCTCGCGCAGCTTGACCGAGATGATCGCGGTCAGGCCCTCGCGGCAGTCCTCGCCGGTGAACGCGTCGTCCTTCTCCTTGAGGATGCTCTTGTCGCGCGCGTACTTCGAGATCACGCGCGTCAACGCGCGGCGGAAGCCCTCTTCGTGCATCCCACCTTCGTGCGTGTTGATGTTGTTCGCGAACGTGAACACGGACTCGTTGAACGAGGTCGTCCACTGCATCGCGACCTCGACCTCGTGGCCTTCGGCCTTCGACTCGAAGTACACGACCCTCTTGTTGATCGCGTCCCGCGCCGAGTTCAGGTGCTTCACGAAGTCGACGATGCCGCCGGTGTACTTGAACGTCTCCTCGGCGGCCGGCTCGACGCGGCGATCGATCAGCCTGATCTCGAGCCCCCGGTTGAGGAACGCCATCTCGCGCAGTCGCTGCGCGAGCGTCTCGAGCTTGAACTCGCGCTCCTCCGTGAAGATCAGAGGGTCAGGCCAGAACGCGACCGTCGTGCCGGTCCGCTTCGCGGGCTTGACCTTCTTCAGCGGCGCGAGCGGACGGCCGCGCTCGTACTCCTGGCGGTGCAGGAACCCGTCGCGCACGATCTCGAGCTCGAGCCGCTCGGAGAGCGCGTTGACTACCGAGACGCCGACGCCGTGGAGCCCTCCGGAGACCTGGTAGCCCTTGCCCTCGAACTTCCCGCCCGCGTGCAGGGTCGTCAGCACGACCTCGGCGGCGGGGATCTTCTTGCCGCCCTTGGCCTTGATCGGATCGACCGGGATGCCGCGCCCGTCGTCCGAGACGCGACAGCCGCCGTCGGCCAGCAGCTCGACGATGATCCGGTCGCAGTAGCCCGCCATCGCTTCGTCGACGGCGTTGTCCACGACCTCGTACACGAGGTGGTGGAGGCCGCGGATCCCGGTCGACCCGATGTACATGCCGGGTCGCTTGCGGACGGGGTCGAGGCCCTCGAGGACCGTGATGTCCTGCCCGGTATAAGAGCCGTCGCGGCGCGGCTTCGCCGTCTCCGATGCGTTGTTGGGCACGCTCATGTCCCTCTATTCCAAGCGGTCGGACCGCAGCCGCATGTGACGGCCGCAACACCCTGGTGAAGCGCTCCTCACAGGCGTCTCAGGACGCGCCCGGGAGAGGGTCCGAGGGGTGGGTTCACAGGGTGAAATCTTACCATCTACCAGGGGATTTAGAGGATTTCAGGCCCCTGCGTCAGGGCCGCTCGGAGCGCCTCTTCGCCCATGCCCGCCGCGCCCGCTCGAGGGCCTCCGCGGGGTCCGCCGGAGGCTCCCGCTGGGGCTCCTCCCCGGCCCCCTCGGGCGCGGCCGCGGGCACGTTCGCACGCGCCGGAGGCGGCCCCGTCCACACCCGGACCTCGGAGACGAGCGGCTCCCCCGTCGCGGCGTTCACGCGGCTGCGGATCTCGCCGGCGAGATAGCCGATCTCGGTCGCCCACGCGGGCGAGTCCGCGCGGATCCGCAGCACCCCCGCGCGCAACGAGGTCGGCTCGGCGTGGGCCGCGACGTCCGGCCCCACGACCTCCTTCCAGCGGGCCCAGACCCTCCCCGTCGCCTCGGGCGACGGGATCCCGAGGCGTTTGGTCGCGTCCGGGAGCAGGTCCTTCAGCGGCCGTGGGTCGTCTCTCACCGGACCCGCACCTTCCCGCCCGCCACCTCGACCACGACGTCGGGCGCCAGCGCCTCGACGCCCTCCGGCTCGGCCGTCGACACGAGCGTCTGCCCGATCGACCGCACCGCGTCGGCGAGCCACGCGCGGCGCGACGGGTCGAGCTCCGAGAACACGTCGTCGAGCAGCAGGACCGGCTCCTCACCGAGGGCGTCCGACAGGAGGTCGTGCTCGCCGAGCTTCAGCGCGAGGGCACACGTCCGCTGGTCTCCCTGCGACGCGTACACGCGGGCGTCCTGCGGGGCCCCCGCGTCCCCGGACTGGAGCAGTACCGTCACGTCGTCCCGCTGCGGGCCCACGAGGCTCACGCCCCGCTCGATCTCACGCGGCCGTGCCGACGCGATCGCGTCCCGGAGGCGCTCTTCGAGCCCCGCGGCCTCGGCGACGCCGTCCTCGCCGATCCAGGAGCTCGCGTACTCGAGCTCGAGCCGTCCGGCCCCCGCGACCTCCTCGTAGCGTTTCGCGGCAAGCGGCATCAGACCCGCCAGCGCCTCCAAGCGCGCCGCGGTCAGGGCCGAGCCGGCACGCGCGAGCGCCGCGTCCCACACGTCGAGCGTCTGCGCCACCGTCGACGAACCCCCGCGGGGAGCGGACTTCAGGAGCGCGTTGCGCTGCTTGAGCGTCCGCTCGAACTCGCGTCGCGGGCCGTCGCGCGCCGGGCGCAGCTTCACTACGAGCTCGTCGAGGAACCGGCGCCGCCCGTCCGGCGAGCCCTTGATCAGCGAGAGCTCGTCGGGGCCGAAGAACACGCTCACGCAGACGTCGCCCAGAAGTCGCGGCTGGACCGGCGTCTTGTTGAGCAACGCACGCGTCCCCTTGCCGGGTCGCACCTCGAGGTCGATGCGCACCTCCCGGTCGCGCCGCACGGCAGCTGCGTGCAGCAGCGCGCGCTCGCACCCGTGTCGCACCAGCGCGGCATCGGCGGCCCGCGGCGAGCCGAACCCGCTGAGGCAATGGACGGCCTCGAGCAGGTTCGTCTTGCCCTGCGCGTTCAGCCCCACCACGAGGTTCAGCCCCCGCGACAGCTCGAGCGACTCGCGCTCGTAGTTCCGCCAGTCCTCGAGCGCCAGACCGTCTACCCGCACATGCCTCCTACGACAGCCGGACCGGCATCAGCAGATACGTGTAGTCCTCGTCGCTCTCTCCGCGCAGGATCGCGGGCTTCAGCCCGTCGGAGACCTCGACGACGATCTTGTCGGCCTGGATCGCCGACGCGCCGTCGTGGAGGAACTGAGGGTTGAACGCGATCACCAACGGCTCGCCCTGGTACTCGGCGTCGATGACCTCCTGGCCCTCGCCGACGTCGGGCGTGTGCGCCGAGACCTCGAGCTCGGCCCCCAGCTGGAGCTTCACCGGCAGGTTGTTCTGGGCGAGCAGACCGACGCGCTTCGTGACCTCGAGGAGCGCGTCCCGCTCGACCGTCAGCGCGTTCGGGTACCCCTGCGGGATCAACTGGCGGTAGTTCGGGAACTCGCCTTCGATGAACCGCGACCCGATCACCGACTCGCCGCCCCCGGAGCCCTCGCCCGCCGCGGGGATCGCGAACGCCACGAGGTTCTCCTTCACGGTCGCCCTCACCGAGCCGGAGCCGCCCTGGAGCGCCCGTGCGAGCTCGTGCAGAGCGCGTGCCGGCAGGATCACCTTGCGCAGCTCCGCGGGCCCCCCGTCGACCTTCAACGTGCGGACACCGAGGCGATACGAGTCCGTGGCGGCCAGGGTCAGGCTGCCTGACTCGATCTCCCAGAGCACACCCGTCAGCACCTGGCGGCTCTCGTCGCCCGACGCGCTGCGGACGACCTGTGAAAGCGCGGTCGCGAGCAGCGCCGCGTCCACCTCGACCTCCACGCCTTCGGCCCCCGCGTCGTCGCGCGCTTCGATCGGCAGCGCGGGGTAGTCGTCCGGCGCCAGCGACTTCACACGGAAGTTCCCGCGGCCGGACCCGATCTCGACCTCGCCCTCGCCTCCCCCGACCGTGACCTGCCCGGACGACAGGCTCCTGCTCATCTCGCCGAACAGCCGGCCCGGAACGATCGTCTTCCCGGGCTCGTCGACGCCGGCCTTGAACGACGTCTCCATCGTGAGCTCGAGGTCCGTCGCGGCGACGGTCACGATCCCGTCCTCGATCGCGTCTATCCGGAGCCCCGACAAGACCGGCAACGTCGCGCGGTTCGAGATCGCACGAGACGCGAACTGCACGGCCTCGAGCAAGTCGTCACGCTCACACCTGAACTTCATCGTGCTCCTCCCATCTGGCACCGCGCGATCGGAACCACCATAGAGAACTCATATGACAAGAAGCTGAGAAGAACGGTTTTCCGGTTTGGTGCTTTGGGTATTGATATAGATCTTTCAGTAGTCCGTACTAGGCCCTGTTGGCAGTGCGGATAAGCACCGTTCGTCCTGGTAAGAGCGGGTTTCGCGATGCGCGCGGCGTGTGCGGAGCGGGTCGAACAACGTGGACCGAGGACGCGAAACCCTGGTAATGCGACTGCGGTTCCACATTCCGCGCAGCCCTCGCCGGCGTTATCCACGAGCGGCCTGTTGGCGGATCCGCGTCGTGAGCTCTTCGACCTGCTGGTAGCAGCTCTGACGCTCTTTCATCTGCTGCCTGATCTTGTGCATGGCGTAGAGGACGGTCGAGTGGTCGCGGCCCCCGAAACGCTCTCCGATCTTGGGAAGCGAGAGGTCCGTCAGCTCGCGGCAGAGGTACATCGCCATCTGGCGGGCGTTGACGAGAGGACGAGAGCGGCTGGAAGAGCAGATCTCCTCGGCCGTGACGTCGTAGTAGTCGGCGGCGACCGAGACGACGAGGTCCGAGGTCACGCGGGCCTCGCGGGTGTCGGGGAGGAGGGTCTGCAACACCTGCTGCGCGAGGTCGAGCGTCAGCTCGGAGCGGGTCAGCGACGCATAGGCCGCGACGCGGATCAGCGCGCCCTCGAGCTCGCGGATGTTCGTCTGGATGCGGCTCGCGATGAACGACATGACCTCGTGCCCCACGACGAGGCGTTCGGTCTCGGCCTTCTTCTGGAGGATCGCGAGGCGCGTCTCGAGGTCGGGGGGCTGGATGTCGGTGATGAGGCCCCACTCGAAACGCGTGCGCAGCCGTTCCTCGAGCGTCGAGATCTTCTTCGGGGGCCGGTCCGACGTGATGACGATCTGGCTCTTGGGATGGAGCGCGTTGAACGTGTGGAAGAACTCCTCCTGCGTGCGTTCCTTGCCCTCGAGGAACTGGATGTCGTCGATGAGCAGTAGGTCGGCGACGCGGTACCGGCGATGGAAGCTCGGGATGTTGCGCCGCTGCAGGGCGACGATGAAGTCGTTCATGAACTGCTCGGTCGACACGTACCTGACGACGGTGCCCGGGTGCCACTGCTGCGCGTACCTGCCGATCGCGTGGAGCAGGTGGGTCTTGCCGAGGCCGGCGCCGCCGTAGATGAACAGCGGGTTGTAGGCCTGCGCGGGGGCCTCCGCGACGGCCAGCGCGGCCGCGTGAGCGAACCGGTTCGAGGAGCCGATGACGAACGACTCGAACGTGTAGTTGGGATGGAAGACGTCGTCGGGGGCGCTTGGCTCGGCGTCGTCGGGAAGGGTGATGACCGCCGGGGGGGCCGAAGGCGTGTCCTCCCCCGCGTACGCCGCGTCGGCGAGTATCGCGACCTCCAGCGGGCGTCCGGCTGCCGTGGTGACCGCGGTCACGAGCGGCTCGAGGAAGCGGCCCTCGATCCAGTCCTTCGTGAAGTGGTTCGGGACGCCGAGCACGAGCGTGTCGCCGTCGAGCCCCACGGGAACCGTGTGTCCGAACCAGGCGGAGAAGTTGCTCTCCGACAGCGCGAGCTTGAGGTCCTGCGCAGCCCGCCCCCAGATCGCCACCGCCGGCGAGCCTTCGGCGGGATCCTCCCCGGTCGCGAGCGACGCAGACGACGCTTCACCGATCGTGCTGTTGCGCATTCATGCCCTCCCCTTGCCCTGGTTTTCCACATCCCCCGCGAAACGTACGCGGCAGAGCACCCGAGAGCACTGCGCAGCCGCAGTGGCACGGGGAAGACGAAAGGTGGGCCTGAGCAGGGAGAACACTGCGGCTAACAGGTATATCCACAGGTGTGGACTACGAAGAAAGCCTTACGCGCTTCCGAGCTGCTCAACCGGTGTAACCGAGGGGAAGTACCACTAGTCGCTCGCCCGATCCTCGAGGCTCAAGACCGGTTCGTATCCTACGCAGCAGCCGTCCCGCGGCGTCAAGCTGTGCGGCCGGGGTCGCGACGAAATGTCTGGCGACGCCTTTGACGTGGACAAACGCGCCTCCGCTATACTCGCCCGGCACCTCCGAGGGCCAGCGGAATTCGCGACCACCGTCGCCACCGCACGAAACGGCTCGCTAACACCACCGGAACGGAAGATGTCCACATGACGAAGAGAACGTTTCAGCCGAACACGCGCCGCCGCAAGCGCAAGCACGGCTTCCGCGCTCGCATGAAGACCCGGGCCGGGAGGGCGATCCTGAAGGCGCGGCGCGCGAAGGGCCGCGAGCGCCTGTCCGCTTAGCTCGTCTCATGCCTTCCATCGAAGCTCTGTCGGGAAAACCCCACTTCCGCCGCGTGTACGCGTCCGGCCGGAGGTGCTCGCGCGACGGCGTCACCGTGGTCGCCTGCCCGAGGGACGAGGGCCCCGTCCGCCTGGGGCTTTCGGTCGGCCGCTCCGCCGGGAAGGCCGTCGTGCGCAACCGGATCAGGCGCCGTCTGCGGGCCGCCGTGCGCGGCTACGGCCCCCGCCCGGCGGACATCGTCGTCGTGGGCCGGGAGCCGGTCTATGCGGCCCCCTTCGCCCAAGTGGAAGAATATGTAAACGAGTGCCTGGCAAGGGTGGGGGTGGCCCGGGCGTGAGCCCCCTCGGTCGCCTGCTCCTGTTGCTGATCGCCTTCTACCGGAGGGTCATCTCGCCGTTCCTCGGCCCCCACTGCCGCTATGCCCCCTCGTGCTCCGAGTACGCCGCGGGGGCGATCCGCACGCACGGAGCCGTCCGCGGCGGCTGGCTCGCGGTCAAACGGGTCGCGCGCTGCCACCCGTGGGCCGCCGGCGGGGTGGATCCGGTTCCCGCCGCTCGTCCGGCCGGCCCGCTCGGGAAGAGCGCCTCCTAGATGGGCTTCTTCGAGCTCTTCTCCACCGCGCTCGCCGGCTTCTACGCGGTCATCCCGAGCTACGGCCTCGCGATCATCCTCCTCACGCTCGCAGTCCGGCTCCTGCTGCTCCCGCTGTCGATCAAGCAGACGAAGTCGATGCGCGAGATGCAGGCGATCCAGCCCGAGATCAAGCGCCTCCAGGCGAAGCACAAGGGCGATCGCCAGAAGATGAACGAAGAGCTGATGGCGCTCTACAAGGAGCACGGGGTGAACCCCTTCGGCGGGTGCCTTCCGCTCCTGATGCAGTTCCCGATCCTGATCGGGCTCTTCTACGTCATCCGGACGCCGCTGCGGTACATGGGCGAGGTCGTGGAGGGGTCCGCCCTCGCGGACGGGCTTCGCTCGATCGGGACCGCCCTCGACATCAACCAGTTCCTCGGGATCAGGCTGAACTGCTCGGCCAGCGGGACGGTCACGGGGAACAGTGCCACGGGCGACCTCAGCCAGCTAGACCGGGCGCTGGCGGACGCCTGCGGCAGCGGGGTGGTCACCGCGCTGCCGTACCTGCTGCTCGTGCTGCTGATGGGTTTCACGACCTACTACCAGCAGAAGCAGATGCAGAAGTCGACCCCGAACAGCCCCCAGGCGCAGCAGATGCAGATGTTCGCCAAGATCATGCCGCTGATGCTCATGGTGTTCTCGTTCAACTTCCCCGCCGGCGTCGTCATCTACTGGGTCACGACGAACCTGTGGACGATCGTCCAGCAGCGGATCATCCTCGCGGCGCACCCGCTGCCGGTTGCCGCCGGGGGGCCGGGCCCGAAGACACCCAAGGCGCCCAAGAACGCGACGCCCACGACAGCGAAGGCGGCGAAGGCGGCGAAGGCCACCTCGGGGAACTCGTCGAAGACTTCCTCGGACGGTGCGAAGACACCGGCCACCGCATCGTCGAAGCCGCACCCGTCGAGCAAGAAGAAGAGGAAGAAGTGATCGAAGAGCGCGACGAGTCGTCATACGCCGACGAGGAGATCGAGGTCCCCTTGGAGGACGCCGCAGAGGTTCCGGAGACGGGCGAGGGGGCCGAGGAGCCGCTGGAGCCGGCGACCCCCGAGGACGTCGCGACGACCGCGACCGAGTTCGTGTCGGGGCTGCTGAAGTCGCTCGACCTGGAGGCCGAGGTCACCTCGTCGATCGAGGGGGACACGGCATCGATCGAGGTCTCGGGCGAGGCGCTGGGGGGCCTCATCGGGCGCCGCGGCCAGACCCTGGACGCGCTCCAGGAGATCACCCGGACCGCCGTGCAGCGACGGCTGAAGGGCCGTGTCCGCGTGCTCGTGGACGTCGAGGGCTACCGGGCCCGCCGCCGCGCCTCCCTGGCCGACTACGCCCGGTCGATCGCCGAGCGGGCGAAGGAGCGGGGGACGGAGATCGAGCTCGAGCCGATGTCGGCATACGAGCGGAAGGTCGTCCACGACGCCGTGGCCGAGATCGACGGGGCGACGAGCTTCAGCGAGGGCGTGGAGCCGAACCGCAAGGTAGTCGTCCGGGGCGAGTAGCGGGATGTTTGGCGTGAAACGTGGGCTGGCGGCCGATGTTTCACGTTTTACATGAGCGCCGTCGCCGATCTGTTCGCCGCCTATGCCGCCCTGATCCGGGAATGGGCCCCCCGCCTGGACCTGGTCTCTCCCGGGGATCTCGATCGCCTCGAGGAACGACACATCGAGGACTCCCTGCGGGCCGCGCCGCTTCTCGACGAGCTCCCGGACGGACCTTGCGCCGACATCGGCTCGGGGGCCGGGTTCCCCGGGATACCGCTCGCCATCGCGCGGCCCGAGCGACGCTGGACGCTGATCGAGCCGCGTCACCGCCGCGCGGCGTTCCTCGAGGAGGTCGTCCGTGAGCTCGGTCTCGCGTGCCAGGTAGTCGCTGCGACGGCGGAGGAATGCGCCTTTGACGACGCCCTCGCGGGAATCCACGCCCTCGCCACCGCCCGGGCCCTCGCAGAGCCGTCGGCCGTGCCCCACATGACGGCGCCGCTGCTCAGGCCCGACGGCATCACCCTCGTGTTCACGGGGCGGGGCGCCGCGTTGCCGCAGGGTGCCGAGGAGCGGGCTCCCGGGCTGACTATCATGAGGCGAACCGATCAGGGAGCCCCGTGACCGACACCCAATCCAAGAACTGGAAACTCCTGGAACGGCGCCCCATCGTCGCGGGACGGGGCCGCCTCGTGTGCGTGGCGAACCAGAAGGGCGGCGTCGCCAAGACCACGACGTCGGTGAACCTCGCCGCGGGACTCGCGCTCAGAGGCCACCGGGTGCTGGTGGTCGACATCGACCCTCAGTCGAACGCGGCGACGGGCCTGGGCATCGACCACCGCGCGGTCGAGCAGTCGACCTACCACCTGCTCCTCGGGAACGCGACGCTCGAGGACATCGTCGTCCCGACCGCGATCAAGAACCTCGACTGCGCGCCGGCGTCTCTGGACCTCGCGGGGGCCGAGGTCGAGCTCGTGGGCACGATGGCGCGCGAGCGCCGTCTGGGCGAGGCGCTGCAGGGGGCCGGAGAGCGCTATGAGCTGATCTTCCTCGACTGCCCGCCGTCGCTCGGCCTCCTGACCGTCAACGCACTCGCGGCGGCGCAGGACCTGATCGTCCCGGTCCAGTGCGAGTACTACGCGCTCGAGGGGCTCGGCCAGCTGCTCGGCAGCGCCGAGCGCGTGCGGCGGAGCCTCAACTCCGACCTGCGCATCGCCGGGCTGTTGCTCACGATGTACGACGCGCGGACGAAGCTGTCGAGCCAGGTGGAGAACGACGTCCGGTCGCACTTCGGGGACCTCGTGTTCGAGACGCGCATCCCGCGCAGCGTCCGGCTCTCGGAGGCGCCTTCGTACGGCGAGCCCGTCCTGACGCTCGACCCGTCGTCGCGCGGCGCGGTCGCCTACCGGCTGCTCGCCGCGGAGGTCGAGGCGCTCTACGGGCTCGAGGTCCACAAGCCGCCGCCCCCGCCCCCGCCGACCCCGGAGGTGGCGACGGTGGCCGCGGTCACGGCGACGCGCCCGTCGCAGCCCGGGCCCGGGGACCGCGGCTACGGCGTGACGACCGCGCGCCCCGACTTCGACGACTCCGTGTGGCCCCGGCGCGAGATCTGGTCGGCGCCCTCATGACGCGCAAGACCGGGCTCGGGCGCGGGCTCGACGCGCTGCTCCCGTCGAGCGGCCGCGGCGACGATCTCGAGGCGCGCGGGAGCCTGCTCGAGGTGCCGGTCGAGGCGATCTCCGCGAACCCGAACCAGCCGCGCCACACGTTCGACCCCGCGGGGATCGAGGAGCTCGCGGTATCCGTCGCGGAGCTCGGCATCCTCCAGCCGCTGCTCGTGCGCGACACCGGCGGAGGGACCTACGAGCTGATCGCCGGTGAGCGGAGGCTCCGGGCCGCGCACGCGGCCGGCCTCGGGGCGGTGCCGGTAATCGTCGTGGAGACCGACGAACGCGGGTCGCTCGAGCGCGCGATCGTCGAGAACATCCACCGCGCCGACCTCAACCCGATCGAGGAGGCCGCCGCGTACCGGCAGCTCATCGCCGACGCGGGCTTAACGCAGGAACAGCTCGGCGAGCGCCTCGGCAAGAACCGCGTGACGATCACGAACGCACTGCGTCTGCTCGATCTCCCGACGGCGATCCAGAAGCTGCTCGTCGAGGGGCGGCTGAGCGCCGGGCACGGACGAGCGCTGCTACGGCTCGCCGGGAACCCGTTCCAGGAGCGGATGGCGCGGCGGGCCGCAGAAGAGAAGCTGTCGGTCCGCGAGACCGAGGACGAGGTCGCGCGCTACGTGACGATGACCGAGGGGGTGGCCCCGCGCACGCGGTCACGCGCGGCCGCGGAGGAGTCCGCTGCGGCAACCGAGGCACAGCGGCGCCTCACCGAGCGGCTCCAGACGCGCGTGAAGGTCCAGATGGGCAAGCGCAAGGGGAAGATCACGCTCGAGTTCGTGTCGCCGGACGACCTCGACCGCCTCGTCAGGGCGATCGCCGGCGAGGATCAGCCGGGCGCGCCCGAGCCGTAGTAGCGGCTGACGCCGGCGGCTATCGCCTCGGCGAGCGACGCGCGGAACTCCGGCTCCTCCAGACGCTTCGCCTCGTCGGGGTTCGTCACGAACACCGGCTCGACCAGCACCGCCGGCATCCGCGTCTCGCGGAGGACCGTGTAGGAGCGGGCGTGGCTGCGGCAGTCGCGCACGCCGAGCTCGGAGAGCGCCTCCTGGATCCCCTCCGCCAGCGCGCGCCCCGCCGACGACGTGTGGAAGTAGTAGGTCGAGGCCCCCTCGGCGGTCGTCTCCTCGTGCTCGTTGAGGTGGAGCGACACGAACAGGTCCCCGCGCACCTCGTTCGCCCTCCGGGCGCGCTCGGACGCGTCGGGGCACTCGGCCTCCGTCCTCGTGAACCGCACGCGCGCCCCCATCCCCGCGAGACGGTCGGCGAGCCGCACCGCTAGGTCCCACACGACGTCGGCCTCGGCCAGGCCCCCGCGGCTGCGCGGCCCCGGGTCGCCCGCGCCGTGCCCGGGGTCGAGCACGACCAGCGCGTCGTGGAGGTCGGGGGCGCCGGAGCGCCGCAGCTCCTCGCGCAGCTGAGCGGTGGTCCCCGGCCGGTCGACGCGCAGGCCCGCCAGCGCGACTTGGGACCGCGGCCCCCAGATCCCGTCCTCCGCGACGCCGTACTCCTTCTGGAAGGCGCGCACCGCGCGGGCGGTGTCGTCGCCGAAGATCCCGTCCTCGCGGCCGGAGTCGAACCCCAGCGCGTTGAGCCTCTTCTGGAGCAGCGCGACGTCGTCGCCGCGGAACGCGGGGTGCTTCAGGTAGAGGCTGCGGTCACCCAGGCGCCACGAGGCCTCGACGAGCTCGCTCCAGGTGTGGGGGCCGACGATGCCGTCGACGAGGATCCCGCGCTGTTGCTGGAACGCCCTCACCGCGTGACGCGTGGAGTCGCCGAACGCGCCCGCGTCGTCCTCGATCGCGAGCCCGAGCGCGCGCAGGCGCGCCTGGACGTCGGCGACCTGCTGGGAGCGGTCGCCCTGCTTGATCAGCCCCTTCACGACTCGATCACGGCAGCATCGTAAAGGCGCCGGACCACGGGGTAGGGGTTGACCCAGGTGCCGTCCGCCTCCTGGATGCCGAGGTGCAGGTGATAGGTGAACTCGTCCCGATGGCCCGGCACGGCGCCGTACCCGGTGTTGCCGACCTCGCCGATCACGTCGCCGGACGCGACCGGGCTCCCGACCGCCAGCCCGGCCGCGAACGCCTGTAGGTGCGCGTAGAACCAGTAGCGGCCGTCGACCCCGCGGATGCCCACGCGCCACCCGCTGTAGAAGGTCCAGCCGAGCTGCTCGACCCGGCCGGCGAGCACGGCTTTCACGGCCGTCCCCGGCTCGGCGAAGATGTCGTTGCCCTCGTGGTACCCGGCGAGCTCCCAGGTGCCGTCGGGCTGCAGGCGCATGCGGGGCGCGTGCCAGTCGTCGCGGAAGTTGATCACCGAGTACCAGTCCGACCGGGCGACCGGGAAGGTCATCTCCGCCGCCGGCTGCGCGCTGCTAGGCCCCCCGAGCGGGGCCACCACGGCGAGCGTGAGCGCGACCACGAGCGCGCGCGACCTAGGCATCTCTACCGGAAGACTCCCGCGAGCGAGGGGGAGTTCGCTACCAGAAACGCTCGGTGATCGGCACGTCCTCGAGGTACCGCTCGGCGTCGATGGCGGCCATGCACCCCATCCCGGCCGCGGTGATCGCCTGGCGGTAGCGGAAGTCCACCACGTCGCCGGCGGCGAACACGCCTTCGACCGACGTCGCGGTGCCGTCGTTCGTGACGATGTAGCCCTCGGACAGCTCGAGCTGCCCCTCGAACAGCGACGTCGACGGCGTGTGGCCGATCGCGACGAAGACGCCGCTCGCCGGCAGCTCGCGCTCCTCGCCGGTCTTCACGTTCGTCAAGGTCGCGCCCGCGACCTTGCCGTCGCCGTTGATCTGCTTCACGACGTGGTCGAACACGAACTCGATCTTCGGGTTCGCGAACGCGCGGTCCTGCATGATCTTCGAGGCGCGCAGCGCGTCGCGACGGTGGACGACCGTGACCTTCGACGCGAACTTCGTGAGGAAGTTCGCCTCCTCGAGCGCCGAGTCGCCGCCCCCGACGACGACGATCTCCTGGCCGCGGAAGAAGAAGCCGTCACACGTCGCGCACGTCGAGACGCCGTGGCCGAGGAGCTCTCGCTCGCCCGGGATCCCCAGCATCCGCGCGGACGCTCCGGTCGAGATGATCACCGCGGCGGCCTCGTAGGACGTGCCGGCGGTCTCGACCTTGAGGGGCTTCGAAGAGAAGTCCACGGACGTGACGTTGTCGGTGAGGAACTCGGTGCCGAAGCGCGCGGCCTGCTTGCGCATCGACTCCATGAGCTCGGGGCCCATGATCCCGTCCACGAAGCCGGGGTAGTTCTCGACCTCGGTCGTCAGCATGAGCTGGCCGCCGGCTTCGATGCCCTCGATCACGAGCGGCTCGAGGTTCGCGCGCGCCGTGTAGACGGCGGCGGTGAGACCGGCGGGGCCGGACCCGATGATGATCACGCGGCGCTTCTCGGGCATGGTGTCCATACCCTACCGAACGACCCCGAGCGCCCCGTATTCCGTCTTGCTTAGTCGTCGATGCGCTCGAACAGCGTGTCGACCGGCTGACGGCACGAGCCCTTCGTCCACACCCACATCAGGTAGCGGTCGAGCGACGGCGACCCCGCGTCGGCCGTGACGAACCCGAGGACGAGCGCGTCGCGGTCGTCGTACGTCCCCGTCGCCCCGTACGCGGGAAGGATCGGCTCGTCGTCCGGGAGCGTCGCCGCGCACTCCCGTACCTGGGGCGCCGCGTCTCCGGCGGAGTTCGCGAGCCGGCGGAGGAACGGCCCCCGCAGCCCCTCGACCTCGTCGAGCGTGTAGCGGTCGGAGAACGACTGGAACAGGTCGCTGCTGCGCCCGATCGAAGACAGCTCCTCGGCCGACAGGTCGCCGGCGTTCGCGTCGAACCGGGGTTGCGGCCCGGCCGCGTCGTACGTCGTGGCGGCGCCGCTCGACACCGCGGACAGCTGGCGGTCCTTCGAGGGCTTCGGCTTGTCGCCGGCCCGGGCGGCCGCGCCCCCGCCGCCTTCGGCGGCTCCGATCGCGCCCCGCGCCGACTCGAGCGTCGCGTCCGACCCGCCGGCGTCGCCGCTCGTCGACGAGTCGTCCCCACCGCCGGTCAGGCCGCCGGTGATCACGACCAGCGCGACGAGGACGGCTGCGGCCGAGCCGAGTGCGGGAACTATCCAGCGCTTCCACCCCGGCCCCCCACCCGGCGTCGCCACGTCCTCGTTCGCCCGCGCGGAGAAGAGCTCCTGAGACAGGGCGCGGTGGAGCCGCGCGCGCTCCATGTCGGTGAGCGCGTCGTGCTCCGCTGCGAGCGCGGCCACCGCCATCTCCTCGGCGCGGCAGTCCTCGCACTCCGCCAGATGGCGACGCACTGCCTCGGCGTCGTCGCGCGGGAGCTCCCCCGCGGAGTACGCGCGCAGCAGCTCGGAGCAGCGGTCGTGGGTCATCTCAGCCATGTTCACCCTTTGACGTCCGTGGCCGTGCCGGTTGTTCCACGTCCCTCAACGCGGCGGCGAGGCGCCTGCGCCCCCGGCTGATCCGCGACTTCACCGTCCCGAGCGCGGCCCCCGTGATCTGCGCGATCTCCTCGTAGGGAACCGCTCCGAGGTCGTGCAGGAGAACCGCCTCGCGGTACTCGTCCGGGAGCCCCGCGAGCGCCTGGGCGAGATCGAGGCGGAGGTTCACGGTCTCCTCGGGCGGCGTCCCCGGAGCGGTCTGCTCGGGCAGCTCCTCCGTCGGGTCCGGCAGCCTCCGCCGCTTCCTCAACAGGTCCCGGGTCGCGTTGACCGCCACACGGTAGAGCCACGTCGTGAACGCCGCGTCGCCGCGGAACGACCCGGCCTGCCGGAACAGGGCGACGAACGTGTCCTGCGTCGCGTCGAGCGCGTCGGCGCGGTCGCCGGTCATGCGGATCGCGATCCCGAAGACGCGATCCTCGTGCCGGCGGACCAGCGCGGAGAACGCCGCCTGATCGCCCCCGGCGGCGAGCCGCAGGAGCTCCTCGTCGCCGCGTCTGGCGTCAGGACCTTCCACGGAACGTGACTTCCTCGACCTCCGCCGTCCCGGTCCCGTCGCCGGGGAGCCGCGTTATCCAGACGAGCCAGTAACGGGCCCGGACCGGGTCGAACTCGTGCTCGTCGACGGCCGCGGCGGCCTCGGTGCGCGCGACCACCTCGAGGTCGTCGGCGGTCTCCGGGAAGCCGTCGCCGGCCCGGAGCTCGAACGCGAACCCCGGCGTGGACGTGACGAGCTCGATCGCGCTCACCTCCTGCGCCGAGCCGAGGTCGAAGACGAGCCCGATCCCCTCCTTGATGAGGCCGAGCGGGTCGTCGTAGGTCTCCGAGCCCCACCCGGTGCCCTCGTCGCCGTCCGCGGCGAGCGGCGCCTCCTCCGAGTGCTCGGCGCCGTCACCGTCGGGGTCGAAGGACTCGACCGACGCCACCTCGAGACGAGCCGCGGCCCCCGGTGCACCGCCCGATCCCGCCGAACGGCGGGTGCGCCCCGCGGGATCGTCCTCGACGAGGCGCGGGATCACCACGGCCAGCAGGGCCGCGAACGCGATCAACGCGACGACGGGGCCGATCCAGCGCGTGTCGCTGCGATGCGTGTCGGCGGGAGGCGCGGCCTCCACAGCCGGTGACGGGCGCGGGATCGCGACGGTCGCACCGGACGCGCCGGCCCCGTGCTCGAGCGCGCTGCACAGCTCCGCGGCGCTTCCCCATCGCTGCGCCGGGTCCTTCGCGAGCGCCTTCATCACGATCGCGTCGAGCCCGCGCGGGACGTGGGGCTTGAGCGCGCGCACCGGCGCGGGGGCCTCGCGGAGGTGCATCATCGCAGTCGCAACGTCGGTCTCCCCCCGGAACGGCGGGCGTCCCGCGAGGAGTTCGTAGAGCAGGACGCCGACCGAGTAGATGTCCGAGCGCGCGTCGGGCTCGCTCCCCTCGGCCTGCTCGGGCGAGATGTACGTGACCGTTCCGAGGATCGATCCGGTCGTCGTGATATCGCCGCTCGCGTACGCGGCCTTCGCGATCCCGAAGTCCGCGACCTTCAGCGTGCCGTCGTCGGAGAACAAGACGTTGTCGGGCTTGACGTCGCGGTGCACCACGCCGGCCCGGTGCGCGAAGTCGAGGGCCGAGCAGATGGCCGCGCCCACGTGGGCGGCGCGGTCGGGCGCGAACGTCCCCTCGGCGGCGAGGATCTGAGTCAGCGTGCCCCCGGCGCAGTGCTCCATCACGATGTAGTGGCGCCGGGCCCCGTCCTCAGCGGCGTCCGCGCCGGTGTCGTAGATAGCGACGATGCTGGGGTGGCTGAGACCGGCCGCCGCTACGGCCTCGCGCCGGAACCGGGCGAGGAAGCTCTCGTCCTGCGACAGGTGGGGGTGGAGGATCTTGACCGCGACGGGACGCGCCAGGACCTCGTCGCGCGCGCGGTAGACGGACCCCATGCCGCCCCGGGCGACGAGGTCTTCCAGGACGTACCTGCCGGCGACGGAGCGGTCCACGGCAGAAGAAAGCGCGTCCCTGCCCTCCGAAGACATGGTTCGAAGGGTATTCGACCGGTACGGCGGGACGAGCGGGCCTAGTTCGTGGTTCCGGCCGACGCGCTTGCCGTGGCGGTCGCCCAGTCCTCGATCGGCCCGATGCGCGACACGATCAGGGTGTTGGCGGTGCGCCGCAGCTCGATGTGGAAGACGCCCTCCTGGTCGAAGGTCGCCGTCACGACCTTCACGCCGTGCTCGCGGGCGACGTTGTAGACGGCGGCGCACGCCGGGACGTTCGACCTCTTGAGGCACTGCAGGTTCGGGACGGGAGCCGTCCCCGTCGAGACGAGCGTCGACACCTCGACCGCGACCTCGTCCGCGGTCCCGTCGAGCGTGAAGAAGTTGACGCCGATCGCGCCGACGTCGAAGAGCACCGCGCCGATGATCGCGATCACCACCAGGACGCGGAGGAGCCACGTGACCACGACGCCGCGCTCGTCACACCAGTCCCTTTCGCGTTCCACGTTCTCATTATCGACCCGCGGCCCCCGTCTCATGAGGGTTTGCGCAGCCGTCCGCGGACGAGCCGGGTCACGTGCTCGAGCTCGGGGACGCGGAGCGCGTGCGCGAGCCCGAGGTAGGAGACGACGCCGACGGCGACCGGCACGACGACCTCGAGTACGTTGCCGACGAACGCGTTCGTGTCGACGAGGGCCGCGACCGCGCGCGCAGCGAGCCACACGAGCGCGCCCATTCCGACCGCCGCCGCGAGCGTCCGCGGCGTCCCGGAGAACAGCGCGCGCGGCCCCCGTTGCTCGAGCCGGCGCGCGAGCACGCGGCCCTGCGCCGCGGCCCCCGCGGCGTAGCCGCACGCGTGCCCCGCGGCCAGGCCGCGCACTCCGTAGAGGTGGAACAGCGGGACGTTGAGCCCGGTCGTGAGCGCGACCGCTCCGCAGTTGATCAAGAACGGCGTCTTCGTGTCCTGCAGGGAGTAGAACGCGCGCAAGAAGAGCTGGAAGAGCGAGAACGGCACGAGGCCGACCACGAACACGCGCAGGACGCCGGCGACTAGCTCCGTCGACCGCTCGGTCACGACGCCGCGCTCGACGAGCAGGCGCACGATCGGCTCGCCCAGGACGAGGTATCCGACCGCGGCCGGGAGCACGAGGAACACCGTCGCGCGCACGCCGGTCGCCAGCCGGCCGAGGTACGCGTCCCATTCCCCTCGCACCGCGAACCCGCTCATCCCCGGCAACAGCGCGGTGATCACGGAGACGGCGAACAGCCCGTGCGGGAGCATGAAGAACGTGAACGCGGTGACGTAGGCGGTGTACGCCCCCTGCTCCTCGTTGGCGAGGATCTGCACGACGAAGTAGCCGATCTGGTTGACGACGACGTAGCCGATGACGAACGTCGAGAGCCGCGCGAGCTTGCGCACCGCGGGATGCCGGATGCTCAGCGTCGCCCGGTACCGCCCCAGCCCCCGGAGGAACGGGAGCTGCGCGAGTGCCATCAGCACGACGCCCGCCGTCGTTCCCAGCCCGATCAAGAGCATCTGCGACGTCGTCACGGTCTCGAGCGTCACGGTCCCGTACAGCCGGTAGAAGACGAGGAAGATCGCGATCACCGCGAGGTTGTTGAGGATCGGCGTGTACATCGGCGCGCCGAAGCGCTTGTGCGCGTTCAACAGCCCTGCCGTGATCGCGGTGAGGCCGTAGAAGACGATCTGCGGGATGAACAGCCGCAGCAGGAACGTCAGCGCCTCGCGCTGGAGCTCCGTCTGGTCGCCTTCGAGGCGCAGCGCGTAGAGCTTCGCGAGCCACGGCGCGGCGACGATCCCGACGATCGTCACGGCCGCGAGCACGACCATCGCGACGTTGACGATCCCGCTCGCGACCTCCCAGGCGCGGTCGCGGCCCTCCTCCTCGAGCAGCTGCACGAAGACCGGGACGAAGACCGACGTCAGGATCCCGCCGAGGACGAGCTCGTAGATGATGTTCGGCGCGGTGTTCGCGAGGTTGTAGGTGTCGGCGAACTTCGTCTCGGCGACGCCCAGAGCGGCGACGATCGCGCCGACCCGCGCCAGGCCCGTGATGCGGGAGAAGACGGTCCCGACGGTCATGAGCGCGGTCGCCCGCGCCCCGCCCGAAGCCCTCAAGCCGTCGCTGTCTCGGAGCCCTCCGCGCCGCGGCGCCGGCGGACTCCCCTGTAGACGTAGAACGAGACGAGGAACGCGAGCGCACCCAGCGTGATCCCGAGCGCGATCTGGTTGAGCTCCGTCGAGCGGACCGAGATCACCAGCTCGTCGACCACGCTGCCCGCGGGTGTGTTCGCCGTCAGCGAGACCTGGAAGATCCCGCTCGTCTGAGCCGCCACCGAGGCCTCGACCGGGGTCGTCGCCTCCGCCGGGAACTCTTCGGGGACGTTGAGGTCGTCGACGCGCAGATTGGGTGACTCCAGCGCGACGTCGAGGCGGACGGGGTACGGGTTCTGGTTGCGCACGAGGAACTGCACGTCGGTCGCGCGCGAGGTCATCGTGATGTTGGGCGCCGCCAGGATCTCGATGCGCCCGAGGTGCTCCTCCGCCTCCGAGCGTGCGAACTCTGCGTACTCCGCCCCCCGCTCCGCCAGGGCGTCCTCGGCCCACCAGGAGCGGCCGAACGCCACGAGGATGTCGCGGGAGAGCCTCGTCACCAGCGACTCGGGGGCACCGACGGCCCGCAGGTCCTCGACCACGTCCTCGGCCTCCGCCAGCTCGGCGAAGTAGCTCTCGTCGGGCGCCCGCGGGAGGTCGCCGATGACGGCGACGGTCTCGCGCGGGACGGGAGGCGCGGTGTTCGCGAGCCCCTGGTTGGGGGTGAGCGTCGTCAGCCACGGCGCGTCGGCCAGGGCGCGGAGCAGCAGCCGCGCGAGACGGGGCCGCGGATGCCAGAGGGACGGCATCGTCGCCTGGATCACCCGGTCCTCGACCCCGGGCACCTCCTCGCGGATCATCGCGGTCTCGGCGAGCAGCCTCTGGAGGTCGACCCGGTCGTCACCGGGCTCCGCCAGCGCGATGAACCGCTCCTGGAGGCCGGGGTCCGCGACGTACCCCTGGGTCTCGCCGACGGCGACCGGACAGGCGAACGTGAGGAGCTCCACGGGGCAGCCGGCGAGCGTCGAGTCGACGGGGCGGACCAGCGACTCGGCCGAGAAGAACGTCCGCGACCCCGTCGCCGCGCTGAGGACCCGCAGCTCCTCCAGAGCCCCCCCGTCGAGGCGCCCCGCCGGCGGGAAGATCCAGCGCCTCGTGAAGCCGCCCCGGGCCAGGTCGAGCGCCGCGAGGACCTCCTCCGCGACGGTCAGCTGGGACGCGAGGGGGCCGGGGCCCGTGCGCGACTCGGTGTGAGCGAGGGCGGGGACGTCCGGGAACGAGTACGGCACGAGGAGCGGCTGGACGCCGTTGGTCTCGAGCAGGCCCGTGAGCGTCTCCAGCGCGGCCCGCGCCGCCTGCGCCGCCTCGGCGTCGGGCGGCACCTCCTCTTCGGTCCCGTCGGCGGCGCGGCGCGTGTACCCGTCGGCCATGTCGGCGATCTCCTCCACGAGCCGCGGGGTGGGCGCGAGCCCGAAGTGGAGGCCCCTCCGGTCCGCCGCCAGCTGCATCGCCTCCAGCGTTCCGGAGAGCCATCCGTCGGGCGTGAGGGCCTCCTCGAGCGGGACCGTCCCGTCGTCGTCCGCGGCGAAGACCCCGTCCGGCCCCTTCGTCGCCACGTCGTTCAGCGGCGCGACCAGGACTGTGGGAAGCGAGGTCTCGAGGGGCTCGCCCGGGTAGTAGATGAGCTCGGTGACGACCGCGGCCCCCAGCAGGGTCCCGTTGACGTCGGCGAGGTCGATCCCGAGGGGGTAGACGCCCCCCGACCCGGTCGCCAGCGTCGCAAGGCTCGCGAGTGGGGTCTTTAGCGTCACGTTCTGCTCCCCGCCGGCGGGGACGACGGCGTCGAACTGCTCGAACGTCACGACCTGGGCATTGCCGAAGGGGTCCCCGTCGAAGCTCTCCTCGAGCTCCGAGCGGCTGGTGACTCGGGCGTAGGAGGAGATCTGGAGCCGGAACCCCTCCAGGGGCTCCTCCGAGAGGTTCTCGACCTTGACCTGGATGTCGAGCGACCGGCCGGACCCGTACCAGAAGGGCTGGGCGACGACCCTCACCGCGTAGGGGCCGAGGGCAGCGGGGTCTCCCTCCACCTGCGCGGCCGCGGGGGCCGCCAGGAGCCCGGCGAGCAGCCCCACGACGAGCGACACCCGACCCAGCCTGCGCATGTGGCCAGCATAAGGACAGGCGGACGCGCAGACACCTCCCCGCCGGGGAGGTGTCTATGTAGCCGGGATGAGGGTGGTTCTACTTCGAGCCGCCGAGGCGGCCGATCTTCTGGTAGAACTCCGAGCCGTAGCGCTCCTTGGTGGTCTCGCCACCCTTCTTGCCGCCGATCTTGCCGATGCGGCCGAAGTGCTCCTCGCCGTAGCGCTCCTTCGTCGTCTTGCCACCCTTGCGGCCGGCTTCCGCTCGCGTCATCTTCTTGGTCTCTTCCATCGTGTGGCCCTTTCCGTGCTTCGTCCCCCGGCACCTGCTGTCCCGGAAACGTGTCTGCCCTGGCGGGAGCTTGCTTACCCGCGCCGGACGGGGGGCAAACGGAGCAAGTTCGGCGGATTCGTCCTTCGACGGGCGCCGTCTGTCCGTGGAGCATCGCCGAGGCGATGCTTCGTGCGCATCGCGCTCAATGGGCCGCCCCGGCGTGCCGAACTATCCCGTGAGAGATCTCCCCACTTTCCCAAGAAAGCGACTTTGACCACATGGCGAGCGTCCACGACTTCTTGCGGTACGTAGTCGACAAGAAGGGGTCCGACCTGCACGTCAAGGCCGGGGGCCCCCCGTACGTCCGGATCAACGGCCACCTCGTGAGGACCGACTTCCCCGCGATGACCGCTCCGGACTGTGAGCGCGCCGCCCTGGAGCTCATGAACGACGAGCAGTCGCGGATGTTCAAGGAGAAGGGGGAGGTCGACTTCGCCTACTCCGAGCACGGCCTCGGCCGCTTCCGCGTGAACGTCTTCCGTCAGAGGGGGTCGCTGGGGATGGCCTGCAGGCGCGTCCTGCCGGGGAGCCCCGCCTTCGAGACCCTCGGCCTGCCGCCCGTCGTCCGGTCGCTGGCCGACGAGCACCGCGGGATGCTCCTGGTGACCGGCCCGACCTCGTCGGGGAAGACGACGACGACCGGCGCGATCCTCAACCACATCAACGCCACGCGCTCCTGCCACATCCTCACGATCGAGGACCCGATCGAGATCCTGCATCCCGACCGCATGGCGATCGTGAACCAGCGGGAGATCGGCCACGACACCGCGGACTTCGCGACGGCGCTCCGGGCCGCGATGCGTCAGGACCCCGACGTGATCTTCGTCGGCGAGATCCGGGACCCCGAGACCGTGAAGGCGGCGCTCCAGGCGGCCGAGACCGGCCACTTCGTGATCTCGACGCTCCACACGACCGACGTCTCCGAGACCGTCAACCGCATCATCGACTTCTTCCCGCCGCACCAGCAGAAGCAGGTGCGGGTGTCGCTGTCGGCGTCGCTGAAGGGGATCGTGTCGCAGCGGCTCATCCCCCGGGCCGACGGCCGGGGGCGGATCCCGGCGGTCGAGGTGCTCGTGATGAACGGGCGCATCCACGACCTGATCCTGAACCCGGAGCAGACGCACATGATCCACGACATCGTGGCGGAGTCGTCGTTCTACGGGATGCAGACGTTCGACCAGGCGCTCCTCGCGCTGTACCGGTCGGGCCTCGTCACGCTGGACGACGCGATGCGAGCGGCGACGAACTCCCACGACTTCACGATCGCTCTGCGCCAGGAGGGCCTCCAGCCCGTCTCGTAGCACCACGCCCGCTAGGGTGAACTCCTCATGGCGGAGACCTCGGCTCGTGCGCCGGCCCTAACCGACCTGCTCGCGGAGGGCTCCCCGGTGATGGACCTCGCCTCGCACTTCGAGAAGGCGTCGCACGAGCTGTACCTCGTCGGCGGCCCCGTGCGCGACGCGTGGCTCGGCCGTCCGCACGCGGACCTCGACTTCGCGACGGACGCGACGCCGGACGAGACGCTCGCCGTCGTCAAGCCGCTCGCGCAGAGCCTCTGGCTCCAGGGGCGGGAGTTCGGGACCGTGGGGGCCGACATCGGTGGGCTCCACGTCGAGATCACCACGTTCCGCACCGAGACGTACCAGCCGTCGTCGCGGCACCCCGACGTCACGTTCGCGGCCGACATCGAGACCGACCTCTCGCGCCGGGACTTCACCGTGAACGCGATGGCCATCCAGCTGCCGGGGATGAAGGCTATCGACCCGTTCGGGGGCCGCGCGGACCTCGCGCAGAAGATGCTCCGCACGCCCGTCGACCCCGACGACTCGTTCTCGGACGACCCCCTGAGGATGCTGCGGGCGTTCCGCTTCGCGTCGCAGCTCGACTTCCAGATCGCGCCCGAGGTCCTCGACTCGATCGAGCGCCTGAGGGAGGAGATCCGGACCGTGTCGGCGGAGCGCATCCGCGACGAGCTGTCGAAGCTGCTGGTGGGGGCCGCTCCCGGGCGGGCGCTCGAGCTCGCCGACCGGACGGGCCTCACGGACCTGTTCCTCCCGGAGCTGGGGTCGCTGAAGCTCGAGCAGGACCCCGTCCACCGCCACAAGGACGTCTTCCGGCACACGCTCGCGGTCATCGAGAGGACGCCGCCGGTGCTCGTGCTGAGGCTCTCCGCGCTACTGCATGACGTCGGCAAGCCGAAGACTCGGGAGATCGGGCCGCGCGGCGTCACGTTCCACCACCACGAGGTCGTCGGCGCCAAGATGGCGGAGAAGCGCCTGCGGGAGCTGCGGTTCCCGAACGAGATCGTCGAGCAGGTCCGCACCGTGATCTTCCTGCACCACCGGTTCCACACCTACCGCCTCGGATGGACCGACTCCGCCGTGCGCCGCTACGTGCGAGATGCGGGGCCGCTGCTCGGGACGCTCAACGCGCTCGTCCGCGCGGACTGCACGACGCGCGACGCGGCGAAGGCGAAACGGCTGGCCGCGCGCATGGACGAGCTCGAGGAGTGGATCGCCGACCTCGCGGCCCGCGAGGAGATCGAGAAGATCAGGCCGGACCTCGACGGGTTCCAGGTCATGAAGTACCTGGGCGTCCCCGGGGGGCCGGTGGTGGGGAAGGCGCTGGCGCACCTGCTCGAGATCAGGCTCGACGAGGGCCCGCTCGACCAGGAGGAGGCGTACGCGCGGCTCGACGCGTGGGCGAGGGCCGAGGGCATCGAGCCGGCCGGAGAGAAGGCGCCGCCGAAGGAGAAGAAGCCGAAGGAGCCGGCGCCCGAGTGACCGCGCGCCCGCACCCCGGCGAGCCGTACTTCGAGGCCGTCGGCGACGTGCTCGGCACCTCCTATCTCCGCTACAGCTTCACGAAGGGCACGGAGCAGGAGGTCGCGTTCCTCCTGGACCTGCTGGCCCTCCCGCCGGGGGCGCGGGTACTCGACGTCGGGTGCGGCCCCGGCCGCCATGCGATCCCGCTGGCGCGCGCGGGCCTCGCGGTTACGGGCGTCGACGTGTCGCGCCGGTTCCTGGACATCGCCGCGGACGCGGCCCGGGAGGCGGGCGTGGGAGCGTCGTTCTTCCACGTCGACGCGCGCCAGATGCCGTTCGGCGACGAGTTCGACGCGGTGATCTCGATCTGCCAGGGGGCGTTCGGGTTGATGGCAGGCGACGATTCGACGGTCTTGCGCCGCATGGCGGAATCGGCGCGGCGCGGGGGCCGCGTGGTCCTCACCGCGTTCAGCGCGCTGTACGAGGCGTCGCACAGCTGGAGGGACGCGACGTTCGACGCCGACGCCGGGATCGTGCACGAGGAAACGACGATCAAGGACGAGACCGGCGCCGAGCACCAGGTCGACCTGTGGACGAGCGTCTATACCGCGCGGGAGCTGCGTCTGCTCGCGCTGGGGGTGGGGCTGGTTCCGGAGGCGGTGTGGGCCGTGGAGCCGGGCGACTTCGCGAAGCGGCCCCCCGACTTGGACCACCCGGAGCTGATGCTGGTAGCCCGCAAGCCCTGACGCGAGATCTGCTATTTCGGCGGCGTCCACTCGCCGTTGACATAGTTGAGCGAGCCGCTCCACCCCGCGGCGTTCCATATCTGGTCGAACAGCGGCTTGAGAACGGCCGCCGCGTCGATGTGGAAGGTCTCGATCGGAAGCTCCCTGACTAGCAAGCGATCTTGCGGGATTCTCCCACCCTCTTCGTACAATCCCTGTCGCTGGTCGATCGCGAACGCATATCCCGACACCCCAAGCAGCGACAGCATCAGGACGAAGGGAGGGTCGAGCCCGAGCTCCTTTTGGATCGACAAACATCGGGGGAGTGCCTCGATCAGTTGCTTCTCGAAGTTGACACTTGGGATCTTCGGCTGCGACTCAGGGCGCGGAGTGATCGTTCGCAACGTCTCGATCGAGCCATCCCGAAAGAGTTGGAGGTACGTGTACGCGCCATCGTCCCCTCCTCCATACGTCAGCAACCCGTCGAAGTTCGGGCTATCGTCGAAGCCTGCTCTGGGAGCGAGTGGGGCCAAGCGCCACATCTCTTCTCCCATCCGCTGCAGGTCGACGGTGTGTGGCTTGTTCACCGCGGTGACGTGGAGGACCACTCGTGCGCCGGCCGCAAGTGGCACGGGCGTACGTCCCGAGACGATCGCGGCTATGCGGTCCTCTCGGAACTTCCGAATTGCCTCGGACTCTTCGATGAGGTGGTTCGTCTTGGACGGCATGCACCGAGTCTTGCACCGGGGTATGACACTTTTCGTCTGGGCGCTGAAGTCGTCGTTTTTCCCGGTAGGCGGAAAGAGGACGTCCCGGCGCGAAGCGCGCCAGTTCCCGGACCTGAACCCCCGGAGTTGATACTGGGGCCCGCTAAGCCCTGACGCGCGATCCCTACCTCAGTCGCGAACTAACCGGCCGAAATCCGCCATTCGGCCCGTGCTGCGTGATACGCGCGCGGGCAAGAGAAGGGAGACCCATGGCTAGACGCGTGATTCACCGCAGCGCAGTGACGGGGAGGTTCGTTACCAGAGGGTTCGCGAACCGCCACAAGCGCACGACGGTCCGGGAAACCATTCGTTCCCGGCGAAGGAGGCCGTCCAAGAGCCCGGCGAGAAGGAGGAAGAAGTGAGTTCGATCAGGTGGAACGACCGTGCTATCGGATCGATGATCCAGGAAGCGACGGCCACGGCTGGGTCAGAGCTCCAGAGCGCCTTTGATGATGTACATCGAACGTACGCGACCGGGGGCGCCGAAGCGGCGATTCGAAGCAGTCTCAACTCCGCCATGGGCCGTAGAGGATTGAACGGACAAGCCGCCTTCGACCCGGAGATGAACGCGACAGTTGCGGCCCTTGCTCGAGGAGAGCGCGTCACAGTTCGCGTGTCTTAGAGGTCATGGAGCCCGAGATGTCCGCTTATTTGAAGCGGACACGATCGTTCTTCTCCGACACCCGGATAAGCGCGCTCGTGCGACGGCGACGAGGAAGGTCGCCGGACGTGGATTCCGGCGGCCCTCTGCGAAAGCGTGAGGCTTAGCGCTTCACCTTATAGCTGTAGCCGAACGGCGTCGTCGCTATCGCCGTCGTCGCCGAGAAGACGAAGATCGTCTTGTCGCCGCGCACTCCGGCCGGGCGCCGCAGCTTCAGCCCGTTCTTCGTCGACCGGAAGTGCTTGCGCGTCAGCGCGTAGCGCACCGCGCTGTTCCCGGACACCTGCACGACCTGCACGAGCGGCTTGTTCTTCTTCAGCGGCTTCAGCGCCATCCACTTCTTCAGCGAGTCGCCCCCGAAGTCGAACGCCCGCGTGCGCTTCTCGAACTTCGTCTTGCGCCAGATCGTCTTGTCGCCGTCGGCCAGCTTGACGTTGTCGACGACGTAGCCGGGCTCGGTCGTCGCCTGGTCGGTGTCGTACTCGAACCGGATCAGCGCCGGCCCCCCCGCCCACTGCGTAAGGTCGAGCGAGCACTGCTGCCAGCCCTCTGAGTCGCCGGTGATGCCGCCGCTCTCGGCGACCGCGCGGTTGTTCCCGTTCGGGTTCGTGGCGCGGCCCCCGCAATCGGCCGCCGGCACGAAGTCGTAGGTCGCACCGCGGTCCTGGGAGATGCGGATGTACGCGTAGTCCCAGTCCTCCTCGATCTGGTGCCAGTAGTCGAACGTCAGCGTCGGCGCGGCCGCGTCGGACAGATCCGCCGGGCGCTCGAGCCACGTGATCATCTCGTCGGCCCGGTTCGACCATGCGAACTTGCCGCCCTCGGGGGCCGGCTGTCCCTCGGTCGCCGGGATGACCGCGACGGGATCCTGCGCCTTGGCGCGGAACGTGCCCTCGCCCGTGACCTCGTAGTAGTCGGCGCCGTACGGGTGCACCGTCGAGTCCGCGGGCGACGCGTCCTCGGTGCCGGTGCCCACGACCTCGACCTCACGGTTCGCGTAGCCGAACTGGCCGTGGGCGGGCGCCGGGTCGTCGAGGTAGTTGGCTACCAGGTAGTCCTTGAACACCTTCCCGAAGTTGCCCTTGCGGTAGTAGGGCGCGAGCGAACGGACGAGGGAGTCGTCGCGCGTCCTGATCACCTGCGTGATCCCCTTCGCGCCGTCGGCGGGCGTGCGCGTGAGCAGCTGCGCGAGGCCGTACGCCTCGAGCTGGTCCGTCTTCTCCTTCTCCTCGAGGCCGTAGTGGTTGAAGAGGTAGTCGAAGAAGAGGAACGCCTGGCCGTAGTCGTCGACGACGCCGGTCCAGTCGAACAGGTGCTGGTCGGGCGTCTCCTCGTAGGCGTCGATGTGGCCCTGGACGATGTCGCCGAAGCCGTTCACGACCGCGGCGATGTCGGCCATACCCTCGTTGACCCACGTCTCCTCGTTGTAGTCGTTGCTGAACTGGATCATGTGGAAGAACTCGTGGGCGAGCACCCCGGCGTACGTGTCGTCGCCGACGTTCAGGTGCAGCGAGTTCATGAAGAACATCTCGGCCTCGTTCGAGAACGGAGACTCGTGCTCGCCGTCGCCGTTCGGGTACTCGTGCTCGGACGAGTAGTAGCCGGCGGTGTAGCCGAGACCTTCGTTACCCGCGTCGATCGGGAAGTTCAGGATGTGCACGTGCTTGTCGCAGTCGGCGTCGCGCCAGTTCGCCGGAAGCCCGGGTGGCAGGTTCTGCGCGGGGCTCGCCGGGTTCGGCTCGATGCCGAAGTAGGAGCGGTCGATGTCGTAGATGCCCTCCCACTTCTCGAGCCCGAGCTCGGCCTCGCTCTGCGTCACGAAGCCACCCTCGGGGGCGTCGCCGGGGGCGGGGACGTAGAACTCGCGCTGCACCCACATGTAGCCGTGCGGCGACTTCGCGGCGAGCACCGCGGTGATCTCGATGTTGCCGGCCTGGTTCTGCGAGACCCAGAAGGTGCGCTCGTCGCCGACCTCGTACTCCGTCGGAGGCTTGCAGCCCGCGCGGCCGTACGCCCCGTCCTGTGATGCAGCGGGGCGCGCCGCCAGCTTCTCCTGACGCGCGACGAACCGTTCGGCCTGCTCGACCGCGGGGTACTCGAGGTGCCCAGTCACGTAGTCGTCGTAGGTCAGCGGACCGGCATCGTCACCACTCGGGCGACCGAGTGCGGCCGTGGTTCCGAGTGACATGACCAGGGACAGCGCCAGCAATAGCGCGACCGAACGTCGCAAGAGAAGGACCCCCTCTAGATTGGTGTGTCACTAGGACACAACGGGAGGAAGAGGGCGGATGTTCCCCCACTCGGGGGATGTGCCCTTACTTACCGAAGACGCGGATGCGGAAGATCAACCAGAGCGCTGCGACGCCGTCGGTCCAGTTCAGCTTCTTCCCCTCTTCGCGCGTGCGGGCGCGGTAGTCGATCGGGACCTCGAAGATCTGGTGGCCCTTGCGGAGCAGCTTCGCCGTGGTCTCCGCCTCGATGCCGAACCCGCGCGAGCCGAGGCCCAGCGACTGCCACACCTCGACGGGCATCATCTTCAGACACGTCTCGATGTCGCGCACCCACACGTTGAACAGGAAGCTGGTCCACAGGCTGACCATGCGGTTCCCGATCACGAACCAGAACGAGTACGCGGTCTGCGAGCCGAACGACCTCACGCCGTACACGACCTTGGCGTCGTGGTGGTGGACCGCGTCGATCAGCCGCTGGAAGTTCTGCGGGTCGTACTCGAGGTCGGCGTCGAGGATCGACAGGAGCGCCGCGCGGGCCGAGCCGACGCCGGTCTGGATCGCGGCCCCCTTGCCCATGTTCCGCTCGTGCGTCAGCAGCCGGACGCGCTCGCCGTCGACGAGGTCCGCGATCGTCTCGGCGCTGCCGTCCTGCGACCCGTCGTCGACCAGCAGGACCTCGAACTTGTGCGAGAGCTCGGTCTTCAGCAGCCGCTCGAGAGCGACGCGCAGCGTCGCGTGCTCGTTGTAGAAGGGCATGACGACGGTCAGGTCGTAGCTCTCAGCCATCCGTAGAGGGTAATGGGGTCGTCAGGGTTGTGCTGCGGGGACGGCGGGGATCGCCTCGGGCCCGATGTTCGTCGGCAGGTGGTAGATGACGAAGCCCCCGACCTCGTGTCTCTCGTAGTCCACGCCGCGCGCGGCCATCTCGCGCTCGAACACCGGCTCCGTCACCGAGCCGAACAGGAACATGTACGCCGGGTCCGGGATGTTCCTCACGGCCGCGTCCGCGGCGCCGTTGCGGATCGCCCCCCGGTACGGCGTCGCGGTGATCCGCTCGTCGCTCTCGAAGGCGATCACGTACGCGAGCCAGTAGTCCGCCCACACGTGGTCGATGCCGCGCGCCAGCATGTAGTCGAAGACCGGGTCGAGGTCTTCCGGGATCACGACACCCTCCGCGGACGGATAGAAGACGCCGTCTCTGTTCATAGTCGCGAGTGCGGACGTCGTCAGCACCATGGCCGCGACCAGCCCCGCGACGGCGCCTACCCATCGCAGCGCCGTGAGGCCGCGCGCGATCAGCAACGCGAGGACGGGGGCGAGGAAGTACAGGTAGCGCGGGTGGTCGAGGAACCACGAGAACGGCGACAGCGCAAGCAGGAACGGGTACAGCAGCGCCATCACGAGCAGCAGCCACGTCCTGTCGCGCAGCTTGACGAGCGCCCACACGAACAGCGCGAGCAGCACGAAGTACCAGGCCCTGCCGAAGAAGCCGGCCATCCACCTGCTGCCGTCGGCGAGCTTGAGCCCGAGCGCTCCCGGCAGCCCCTGGACGAAGAAGCCGCGCAGGTGGTTGCCGTACGCCGGCATCGCGATCGACGCCGGGGAGGCCTTGAGCGCGATCCAGTCGTTCTGGATGTTGTGCACCCACCACGGGAACGCGCCGAGCAGCGCGCCGCACACCGCGGACGGGACGTGGACGAGCAGCGAGAACCGCCGCTTCCAGAGCATGCGGAACGCGAGCCAGCCGAGGGCGGGGATCGTGAAGAACACCGTCTGCGGCGACGCCCAGAAGCCCGTCGCGACGAGAGCTCCCAGGCCCGCCATGTCGAGGGCCGAGTCCCTCTCGTCGAGACGTAGCACGAGCAGCAGGATCCCGAGGCCGATCACGAGGCCCGCGTGGTAGAAGCCGCGCGACTTGACCGACCACCACACGAACGCGGCGGGCCACACCCAGAACAGCAGGCCGGCGACGGTGGCGGCCGGCTCCCCGACCGTTCTCTTGCCGACCCTCCAGATGAGGACGCAGGCGCTCACCGCCAGCAGCATCGCGACGCCCTTGAGGATCAGCGTGCTCGACCCGAAGACGCGGAAGAACGCGGCGGTCAGCAACGGCTCGTGCGGGCCTCCGTGCGTCTGCCCCCAATAGAACATCGGGAACTCGCCGTCGAGGATGTGCCGCGCCATCAGGCCGACGATCGCCTCGTCCGCGTCGAGGCCGCCCATGGGCTTCACGAGCATCCAGAGGCGGGCGACGAGCCCGAACAGAAGGAACGCAGGAGCGACGGCCCGGACGACGCGCGCGTCCGGCCGGTCCTGCGCGGGCTCCGCTACCTCCGCCGCCTCAGCCATCGCAACCCAGAGCATCACACGCGGCGGCTACGCGACAGATGCATGCCGTAGCGCCCCATCACCATCGTGAACGCACCCGCGAGGGCGAGGGTAACGATCCCGGTCCCGACGAACATCGGCCTCAGCGCGACGCTGCTCCCGAGGACCATCACCGCGGCCGCGGCGACGCTGGCGAGGTTGTAGAGGATGTCGTAGAGGGAGAACGCGCGCCCTCGGTACTCGTCGGGCAGGGCCTCCTGGACCTGGGCGTCGACCGCGACCTTCGTCAGGAAGCCGCCGTACCCGCCGACCGCCGTCAGCACGAGGACGGCGGGGATGCTCCTGATCCCGCCGAGCGCGGCCACCCCGGCCCCCGAGACCACGAACCCCGCGACGACGAGCCCCGGCTTCGCGAGCCGCCGCCCGACGAACGGAGCGGTGACGGCTCCGGCGAACGCGCCGAGCCCCGCGCTACCAAGTGCCAGCGCGCTCGACGACAGCCGGCCGAACCTGTCCCCGCCGCCGGGGAACTCGCTCTTGATCACGAGGATCGCAGCGATCGCGACGATCATCCCGATCGTCCTCAGGACGAAGATCGCGAGCAGCGGCACCCGCGCCCGCGGCCGGCGCGCGATCTCGACGACCCCCTCCACGAGCTCCCGTCCGACGCGCGCGGCCCCCGCGGCGATCGACTCGTCGGGCGCGTGGGGGTGGGCGAACGCGCGGGTGAGCCGGCGCACGATCAGGGCCGCGGCCGCGTACGCGATCCCCGCCGCCGCGAACGACGGACGGGGGCCGAGCCACCCGACGATGCCGACGCCGACGACGCCCCCGAGGAGCGCGGAGATCATCCCGCCGCCGCTCGAGAGCGCGTTGCCGCGCAGGAGGTGGTGCTCCCCGAGCACGACCGGGAGGACCGCGCCCTTGGTGACGAGGAACAGCCGCCCGAGGCCGAGCACGATCAGCACGCCGGCGTAGAGGGCGACGTCGCCCGGAAGGAGCTCGCCCCAGAGCGGGAGCGTCACGAGGAGCACGGCGCGCGCGAGGTTCGTCAGCGCCATCAGCTCGCGCCGCCTCCACCGGTCGACGAAGACGCCGAGCAGCGGCGCGAGCAGCGAGTACGGCACGAGCGTGATCGCGAACGCGACCAGGATTCGGCCGGGGGTCTCGCCGCCGAGGGGGCCGAGGATCAGCGCCTCGGCGAACGCGGCCTGTGCCAGCCCGTCGGCGGCCTGGCCGGTCCACTGCGCGACGAGCAGGGTCCTGAGGTCGCGGTGCGCGAGCAGCTCGCGCACGGGCACGCCGCGCCTGCGAGGGGGCCGCTCCGGCGCACCCTTCACGGGTACGCCGGTCGTGCGAGAGGAGCTAGGCCCGGCGCCTCAGCGCGGGGTCCGGGTCCAGCGAGAGCCCGTTGCGGTGGACGCCGTTCGAGCTCACGCCGTTCGAGCCGGGGACGTCGCCGTGGATGAACTCCTCGACGAGCTCGTGGGCCTCGGAGTCCGTGTACTGGACCGGCGGGGACTTCATGAAGTACGCGCTCGGGCCGAGCAGCGGGCCGCCGATGCCGCGGTCGAGGGCGAGCTTCGCGCAGCGAACCGCGTCGATCACGACCCCGGCCGAGTTCGGTGAGTCCCATACCTCCAGCTTCAGCTCGATGTTGACGGGGATGTCGCCGAACTCCCGTCCCTCGATACGAATGTAGGCCCACTTGCGGTCCTTCAACCACGGCACGTGGTCCGACGGCCCGATGTGGATGTCTTCCTTGTCGATGCCGTTGTCGATCTGCGACGTCACCGACTGCGTCTTGCTGATCTTCTTCGACTGGAGGCGGGAGCGCTCGAGCATGTTCATGAAGTCCATGTTGCCGCCGAAGTTCAGCTGGTACGTGTGGTCGATCGTGACGCCGCGGTTCTCGAACAGCTTCGAGAGCACGCGGTGGCTGATCGTCGCGCCGAGCTGGCTCTTGATGTCGTCGCCGATGATCGGGACGCCCTTCTTGACGAAGCGCTGCGCCCACTCCTCGTTCGTGGCGATGAACACCGGCATGCAGTTCACGAACGCGACGCCCGCCTCGAGCGCCTGCTCGGCGTAGAAGCGCGCCGCCTGCTCGGACCCGACCGGCAGGTACGACACGAGCACGTCCGTCTGCGTCTCGCGCAGGACGTTCACGATGTCGACGGGGGGCAGCGACGACTCGGTCACGACCTCTCGGTAGTACTGGCCGAGGCCGTCGTAGGTGTGGCCCCGGAGGACCTCGATGCCGGTCTCCGGCACGTCGGCGAACTTGATCGTGTTGTTGGGCTCGGCCCAGATGGCTTCGGCGAGGTCGAGGCCGACCTTGCTCGAGTCGACGTCGAACGCGCACGAGAACTCGACGTCGGACACGTGGTACGGCCCGAGGTCGACGTGCATCAGGCCCGGCACGTGCTCGTCCGAACGCGCCTTCGCGTAGTACTCGACGCCCTGGATGAGCGACGACGCGCAGTTCCCGACGCCGATGATGCCGACTCTTACCTTTGCCATCGAGTTCCCCCTTCTCTTCCCCGGTCTTAGATCCCCGAGGGATTCGCGCTGCCGGCTTCCAGCGAGCGCTCCTCCCTGATGAGCTCGTCGATCCATGCGATGTCGCTCTCGGTTGCGGCCATCCCGTGGTTCTGCAGCGAGAGCGTGTAGCTGTCGATCCGTTCCCTGTAGTCGCGGAGGTTCGTCTTGAACTGCGCGAGCTTCTCCTGGAGGTACGCGCGCCGGCGCTCGAGCAGCGCGAGGCGCGTCTCGGGCTGGAGGTACCGGAAGAACGCGAGCTTCAGCGTGAAGTGCTCGGCGTCCACGGCCGCCGCGGTCTCCTCGAGCATCGACGTGAACATGTGCTCGCCCTCGGGCGTGATCCGGTAGACGGTCTTGCGGCGGCCGGGCGAGAGCGTCGTCTTGGAGGAGGTCGCCCGGGCGGACGCCCGGCGGGTCCGGGCCGGTGTGGCCTCGGCCAGCTTCTCGATCGCGCCGGCCTTCGTCAGCCGCCTCAGCGTGGGATAGAGGGACCCCCACGAGACCTGCCAGAAGGGGCCGAGCATCGCCCCGAGCTGCTTGCGCAGCTCGTAGCCGTGCATGGACTTCTCCTTCAAGAGCCCGAGCACGGGGAGCTCCAGCATCCCGGCCTGCTTCACTTACGCTCTGCCTCCGAATATCGGTTGGATATATCGTCTCGATATATCACCACGATATCTCGACGCGCGCAAATACCCCTCGTTCTAGCGGGAGCGCAAGCGTTCCCGCCCTATGCGGGCTCCTCGGCCCCTGGCTTCGTCGCCCAAGGGCGACGGCGTGCGAAAAAACCGGCGTGGGCCCGGCGTGCGCTAAAGCCCCGCGCGTTTAGCATCGTCCGATGGCCATCTCAGGGAGGTCGTTCGACCCCACCCGCACGCCGCCCCCGCCCTCCGGCCCCCTCGTCGACTACAGCCTCGCGCGCCGCTCGACGCTCCTCGGCCTCCGCCGCGGGTCGCTCGACACCAGCGACGTCTGCGACGCGCACCCCGAGCTGATGCGGGCGGCGAGGAACATCGGCGAAGAGGCCGGCGGCGTGTGCCCGGTGTGCTCGCACGACACCCTGCGGCTCGTCCGCTACGTCTACGGCGAGGACCTGAGGCGCAACAACGGGCGGGTCGTCTACCCCGACGAGTGGCTGCGGGACCTGGCCCGCGAGCACGACCAGTTCACCTGTTACGTCGTCGAGGTGTGCATCGACTGCGCCTGGAACCACCTCGTCCGCTCGTACCTCGCCGGCCGCCGGTTCGCCACGCCTCCGGCGGGCCGCCCGGAGCGCCGCAGCCGGGGCTGAGCGGCCCCGCCGAGTGAGCTCGCAGCCCCACACGTCTGTCGGCGCGTGGCCCGCGGGAGCCCGCGCCGCCGGCACGATCGTCGCCCTCGGCTACCTCCTCGGGCTCGTGCGCGGGCCGGTCATGGCGGTCGTCGGAGGCCTCGCCCTCGTGACGCTCGCCCGGTGCCTGGCCGCGCCGGTCCCCGATGACGCGGCGCTCGCCGCGGCCCTCGCCGTGCTCGCAGGCGCGGTCGGAGTGGGCGCGCTCCGGTGGGGCGTCGTCGACCTCGGCGACCTCCGGGGGATCCAGGGGGTGCTCGGGCCCACGCTGCTCGTCGGGCCCGCGGGGGCCGCGGCCGCGTGCTGGGTCGCGACCGTCGGAGCGGTCGCCGCGCTGGCGGCATGGCTCGCGACCGCGAGGGCCGCGGACGGCGACCCCGCGCGTCCAGTGGTTGCGGTCTGGGCGGTCGAGGCGCTGGCCGGTTCCCTGCTGGTGGTCTCGGTGTTCTGGGGGCCGTCGATCCCGCGCGGCTCCCTCGGCGGGGACGCCCTCGTCGCCGCGCTCCGGTGGCTCGGCCTCACGGTCGTGGTCGCGGCTGCTGCCGCGGGTGGCGCGCTCGTGCTCGCGCGCCACGCTGCGTGGAGGTGGGCCGCGCTGGGAGCGGGAGCCGTCTGTGCGGCGGCCGGCGCCGCGCTCGTCGCGAGGGTCCTCTAGATGGAGTGGGCGCTGTGCCTGGGGCACGCGGCGATCGGCGCCGTCCTGCTGGTGCTCTCCGGAGCGGGGGCTGCGACCAGGCGACGTGCGATCGAGGCCGGCGCGGCCGCGGGCGCGGGCCTGGCAGTCGCGCTGATCGGTGCGGGAGTTGCCGGGGGCCGCGCGTGGCGCAGCGTCGCCTTCGAGGCGGAGGGAGCGGTGCCCGCGGGGTTCGCGATCGCATGTGCTTGGGTGCTCGTGGGCGCCGTCGGCGCGCGCGAGGGCAGGACCGCCGATGCCGCGCTGGCCGGCGTCGCCGCGTCCGGCCTCGCGCTGGCGGCGACGGGACGTTTCGTGGTCCCCGCGCTGCTGTTCTGGCTGTGCTCGTCGGCGGCCCTCGCGGCCCTCGGGGGCGTCGGGGGAGCCCGGCGGCTGTGGCCGGCGCTCGCGCTCTCGGACGCAGCCGTGTGCGCCGCGGTGATCGCCGGCGTCTCCCGCACGGACGAGTGGACGTTCGCGAGTGCCGGCGGTGACCTCTTCTTCTGGCTGCTCGCCGCCGGGGCCGCCGTACGCGGCGCGGTGTTCCTGTCCGGTCCCGGCACCGCCGCAGGAACCCGCGCGGTCGCCGCGGCCCCCCTGCTCGCGGGAGGCGCGGTCTCGCTCGCGGTCCGGGCGGCGCGCCCGGAGCCGTGGGCCGCGCTGGGAGTGCTCGCGCTCGCGGGCGTCGCGCTCGCAGTCGCTTTGCGGAGGGACTCGCTCTCTCCGCGGCACGTCGCGGCGTGGCCGGCCGGCCTCGCGCTGGCCGTCTGCTTCGTCACGCCCGGCCACGCTCCGCTGGCCGGGGCCGTCGCCGCGCTCGCGGTTACCGCGGCCGGCCTCATGCCGTTCACTGGGGACCGCGCCGGCTTCGAGCGCGGTCTCCTCGTCGCGGCAGTCCCGCTGACCGCGGGCTTCGGCATCGTCCTCGCCGGGGCGACGGCCTCGTTCGAGCGCGCGACCGGCGCGGCCACCAGCCTCGAGTCCGCGCCGTGGACGGGGGTCGCGGCCCTCCTCCCCGCGGCTCTCGCAGGCGGGGTGGTGCTGGGGGGCCGCGCGGCCCGCGCCGCGGCGCGCGAGCTCGTCCCCGAGGCGGTGCTCGCGACCTGGGCGCTGCTCGCCGCCGCCGTGCTCGTGGGGCTGGCGCCGGGCCTTGTCGGCGGAAGCGAGGCGTCTCTCGGAACGACCGGCGGCGATGCGGTGCTCCGGGGCGTCGCGCTCGTGGGAGGTGTGGGGGCCGCCGTCGCGGCGCGCCGGTGGGGTGTCGTCCTCCAGCCGGAGCTCCCGCGGACGATCTCTCCCGCCCTCGTCGCCGAGCCGCTCGTGCCGCCGCTCGTCTGGCTGAGTGCCGGTGTGGGGGCCGCGGCCGCGGTTGCTGCCGGGTGGCTGACGGTGGCGGGGCTGCGCGTCGGCTTCCTCTAGCGTCACAAAGCCGCACGCCTATCTAGACTGATCCGATGAGGTTCAGGCGGCGCTCGCGCGCGGAGCGCAAGAAGGCGGCGGGGCGGACGCGTGCGCAGCGCTGGCTCCTGCGGTACGGGTGGCTGATCCCGGCCGGCGCGGTGTTCGTCGGCGGGAGCATCCTCGTCCTGACCTATGCCTTCGCGTCGATCCCGCTGCCGGAGGACGTCGACTACCTGAACTCCTCGGCGGAGGTCTTCGACCGGCACGGCAACGTCATCGGCACGTTCACGGACGAGGAGCGGCGCTTCCTCGTCGACACCGACGAGCTCCTGAAGAAGGCGCCCTTCGTGGGCGAGGCCGTGATCGCGGCGGAGGACCGCGACTTCTACGAGCACAACGGCGTGTCGTTGCGCGGCATCGCGCGCGCCGCGTGGGAGAACCTGACCGGCGGCAAGATCGCCGAGGGCGGGTCGACGATCACGCAGCAGTACGTGAAGAACACCGTGCTCACGCCGGAGCGCACGATCACCCGCAAGATCAAGGAAGCGGTGCTCGCGATCAAGCTCGAGCGCCGCTATTCGAAGGACGAGATCCTCGGCTTCTACCTGAACACGATCTACCTCGGACGCGGCGCGTACGGGATCGAGGCCGCGGCCCGCGCGTACTTCGACAAGCACGCGGACGAGCTCACGTTGAAGGAGGCCGCGTTCCTCGCGGCGATCATCCCGTCACCCGAGGCGCTCGACCCGTCGACGAACCCGCTCGGCGCGCGCCAGCGCCGCAACCAGGTCCTGCAGGAGATGGCGGGTGAAGGCTTCATCAGCAAGAGCAAGGCCGCCCAGGCCTCGCGCGGAAAGGTCAAGGCGATAAAGCGCGTGTCCGGCGCGCCCAAGACGCAGAAGGCCGCGTACTTCATGGAGTGGCTGCGCCGCGACATCCTCGGCCCCGAGCTCGGAGCGCAGCTCTACACCGGTGGGCTGAAGATCCACACGACGCTGGACCTCGAGATGCAGGGGTACGCGGAGGACGCGGTCGCGGCGACGCTGACGTCGCCGGACGAGCCGCAGGCGGCGGTGGTGTCGATGACGCCGGGCGGCCAGGTGAGGGCCTTCGTCGGGGGCCGCGACTTCGACAACGTAAAGAAGGCGCGCGGCTTCAACTACGCGTCGGACGTCGGCCGTCAAGCGGGGTCGGCGCTGAAGCCGTTCACGCTGCTCGCCGCGATCGAGGAGGGCATCTCGACGTCGTCGCGCTTCTCCGGCCACAGCCCGATGTCGATCACGGCAGAGCCGTGCCTCGCGGGGGTCGAGCCGTGGGACGTGGAGAACTACGGCGGAGGCTCGTACGGGTCGCTCGACCTCAAGCAGGCGACGGCGCAATCGGTGAACACCGTGTACGCGCAGCTGATCGCCGAGGTCGGGCCGGAGGTGGTGGCCGACCTGCTCGAGGACATGGGCTTCGGCAAGGGCGGCGAGATCTCGCCGTACTGCAGCCTGTCGCTCGGCGGGAGCTCGCTCGACGTGACGCCGCTCGAGATGGCGCGCGCGTACGCGGGGATCGACGCCGGAGGCGACCTCCCCGAGGTCACGCCGGTCGCGTGGATCGAGGACTCGGAGGGCAACTGCCTCTACGAGTACGTGCAGGACAAGGACCGCGAGTGCGAGAACGAGGCGAAGGGCGACGGCGAGCAGGTCGTCGAGGAGAGCTCGGCGCACGTGCTCACGCAGACGCTCGAGGGCGTCGTCGAGTCCGGCACCGCGGCCGGCGCGGTGACTCTCCCGCGGCCCGCCGCGGGGAAGACGGGGACGACGCAGAACAACCGCGACGCGTGGTTCGCCGGCTACGTCCCTCAGCTGACGACCGTCGTGTGGATGGGATACCCGCTCGAACGCCCCGGCGGGAAGAAGAGCGAGGCGATCGTCCCGCTGATGAGCTACTGCTCCGACCCCGTGCTGTGCCGCCCGGTCCAGGGGATCGAGGTCACCGGCGGCTCGTTCCCCGCGACGATCTGGAACAACTACATGCTGCAGGCGACCGCGGAGATGGAGGTCGTGGACTTCCCCGTCCCGACCGACCTGCCCGACGAGGTCATCAACACGGCCCCCCCGGCCCCGCCCGCGACCACGGTCCCGACCGGGGAGCCGACGCCGGAGCCGGAGCCCACCGAGACCGAGATCGAGGTGACGCCGCCTCCGCCGACGCCGGCACCTCCTCCGCCGACGCCCGATCCCGGCCCGACGATCATCCCGCCGAGCAGCGATCCCACGCCGGAGCCCGACGAGCCCGACCCGTAACGCGGGGCACCCGGTTTTCGCTCAGACTTCGGTGACATGAGCAAGCGCGCGGCGACGACGGCGGTGTGGGTGGCGCTCGTCTTCGTCGTCCTCGGCTATTTCTTCAAGGGCCAGTGCCTTCAGCCGGTCGAGGGTCTCGCCGCGTACCAGCGGCTCTGCTACAGCGACCTGCCCCCGCTCTACGGGCTGCGCGGGATCGTCGACCACGTCTTCCCGTACGTGAACGCGCGCCTCGACGCGGGGAACCTCGTCGACGGCGCGATCGAGTACCCGGTCCTCACCGGGCTCTACATGTGGTTCTCCGGTTTGCTCGTCGAGAACCACGAGCAGTACTTCGTGGTCTCGGCGCTCACGATGGGGCCGCTCGCGCTCGTGACCGCGTATCTCCTCGGCCGCCTCTCCGGCTGGCGCGCGCTGATGTGGGCGGCCGCTCCCCCGCTCGTCCTCTACGCGTTCCACAACTGGGACCTGCTCGTCGTCACCGCGACCGTGATCGGGTTGTGGTTCTGGTCCCGCGGCAAGCCGCTGGCGGCGGCGGTGTGGCTCGGGATCGGCGCCGCGTTCAAGCTGTACCCGATCTTCTTCCTGGCGCCGTTGTTCCTGTACGTCCTGCGGCGCGACGGCGCCCGTCGAGCGTCCGCGGCCCTCGGCGCGGGCGCCGGGACGTTCGCGCTCGTCAACCTGCCGTTCGTGATCCTGAACCCGTCGGGGTGGTGGGCGACGTACGAGTTCCACCGGCTGCGGGGGCCGAACTACGACAACATGTGGGCGCTGTGGTTCCCGTCCGACACCTGGTTGGGCTCGTTCCCCGCGCTGACGCCGGCGACGCTCAACGTGGTGACGGGCGTGTTGACGGCGACGTTCTTCGTCACGGCACTCGCGGTGGGCTGGATGCGGTCGGAGCGCGACGGCGCTTATCCGTTCCTTCAGGTGTGCGGCGCGCTGCTCGTCGCGTTCATGCTCTGGAACAAGGTCCACTCGCCGCAGTACACGCTGTGGATCCTTCCGTTCTTCGTGCTCCTGCGCGTGAACTTCCTGTGGTGGGTCGGGTACGTGGCGATCGACCTCGCCGTCTACTACGGCGTGTTCCAGTGGTTCTACGACCTCTCGCAGGGCCGCGACTTCGAGACCGCGAAGAAGGTGATGATCGGCGGCGTCTGGTACCGCGCGGTCCTGCTCCTCGTGCTGTTCTTCGTGTTCCTGCTGTCGCGGGGGACGCCGCCGGGGGCCGAGCTCGAGGATGCCGGAGTGAGGGAGCCGCGGCTCCCCGAGCCGGACGCGAACGACACGCTGGCGACCGCGCCGGTGTAGCGAAGCGATGCACCGCTCGGCTCAGCGGCGCAGAGATCGAACGAGAAGGACGCCGCAGGAGTAGGCGCCGAGCGCGCAGAGGACGGTCACGATCCCCCGAAGCCATGGCGAGATCGCCGGCCCGATCCACTCCTCACCCGAGCCCAGGGCCAGCAGACCTACGAAGAGCGCGCCGGCGAGCCCGACGAGCGAAGCAATCGCGGTCGTCACGCGGAACGAGGCGGAGGATCGGGGGTCCTTCATCCCGTGGTCCTACCCCGCCGGCGAAACCTGTCGCACCTCCGCTCTAGCGTTCGTCCTCGTCCGGGATCGGCGAGGCCCACTGAGGGGGCCGGGAAGGGAGGTGCTAGCATCGTGGCCACAGCGGCGGCCTGACCGCCGACAACCCCCTGCTCCACCCGCATCTCGAATGTCGCGGGAGAGCCTCAGAGCCGGGTACGCCCGCTCGAGTCCACAGGAGGACATATGCGCGACTACGAAGCAATGGTCATTGTCGATGCTCGCCTCGAAGAAGGCGACATCCAGAAGGCCGTCGACCGGTTCACGACGATCATCTCCGACTCCGGAGAGGGCGAGCTGGGCAAGGTCGACCGCTGGGGCACGCGCCGCTTCGCCTACGAGATCAACCACCAGAACGAGGGTTACTACTTCGTGGCGAGCTTCCGCGCCGAAGAGGGGCTAGTCGAGACGCTGAGAAGGACCCTGCAGATCTCGGACGAGTTCATCCGCGGAAAGATCGTCCGCCCCGAGTAGGGCGGAGAAGGAGAGACGACAATGGCATCCGAGAACACAGTCACGCTCGTAGGCAACATCACCGACGACCCCGAGCTGCGCTTCACGCCGTCGGGTCTGCCGGTTGCGAACTTCACCGTCGCCGTCAACCGCCGCGTCCCGAAGGACGGGGGCTGGGAGGACAAGCTCGAGGGCTTCTTCCGGTGCTCGTGCTGGCGCGACATGGCCGAGAACGTCGCCGAGTCCCTGCAGAAGGGCTCCCGGGTGATGGTCGTCGGCCGCCTCCAGCAGCGTTCGTGGGAGGACCAGGACGGCAACAAGCGGTCCACCGTCGAGGTGCAGGTCGACGAGGTCGGCCCGTCGCTGCGGTGGGCGACCGCCCGGCCCGAGCGCTCGCAGCGCTCGGGTGGCGGGTTCGGCGGAGGCGCCTCGAGCTCGGGCTCGGGGTCGGGCGGGCAGGGGGCCCCGCAGCCGTCTTCCGGCGGCGACAGTTGGGGACCGCCGGCTTCGGTCGGCGGTGCCATCCCGGACGAAGGAGGCTTCTAGCAGTGCCACGCGACAGAGACAGGGACAGAGACGGCAAGAGGGGCGCACGCGGCGCGCAGATGCGCCGGGGCAAGAAGAAGTTCTGCCAGTTCTGCGCCGACAAGACGACGTACGTCGACTACAAGGACATCGCGCTGCTGCGCAAGTTCATGAGCGACAGGGGCAAGATCCGCGCCCGGCGCGTGACCGGTAACTGCTCGCAGCACCAGAGGCTCGTCGCGACCGCGGTGAAGAACGCGCGCGAGATGGCCCTGTTGCCGTACTCGAGCCGATAGGGGGCCTGTCGATGAAGGTGATCCTGGCCGACGACGTAGAGAAGCTCGGCAAGAAGGGCGACGTGGTCGTCGTCGCCGACGGATACGCGCGCAACTTCCTCGTGCCGAAGGGCCTCGCGCTGATGGCGACGAAGGGTTCGCTGAAGCAGGCGGAGCTCATGCAGAAGGCCCGGGCCGAGCGCGAGGAGCGTGCGAAGGAAGAAGCCGCGAAGAAGGTCGCGCACCTGGGCTCGTCGCCCGTCTACATCTCCGCGCGGGCCGGTGAAGGGGGCCGCCTGTTCGGCTCGGTGACGAACGGCGACGTCGCGCGTGCGATCGAGGACCAGCTCGAGGAGGTCGTCGACCGGCGCAACGTGCTGCTCGAGGACCCGATCCGCTCGCTGGGCAGCCACCAGGTCGAGGTCAGGCTCCACGAGCAGGTCACGGCCCTGGTGACGGTAGAGGTAATCGCACACGAAGAAGAGGAGTAGGGGCGGGGGCGCGACCCCGCCTCAACCCTCAGCCCAGGTAGTCGCTCAATTCTTCGATGCCTCCTCCGTCGGCGATCGCGAGGGCCACGTGTTCGATAAGACCGCTGTCGCGGTGTCCGGACTTCTTCGCCAAAGCGACGTGAGGTGACAAATCGATCGGGAGTGACGCTTCATGTCGGGGTAGGGCCGAGGTCAGCTCCTGGAGCGCGATTTCGCGTTTGTCTGGTTCGTAGCACAACCTGTAAAAGGCCAACTCTGCTGTTAGGGCAGATTGCTTAGGCACGCGCGATCCTCGGGCCCGCTCTGCGAACTCGTGCGCTTGATCCCGCTCACCCTCCAGGTACAACATCCCGGCATAGTTCCCAAGGTAGTCACCGTTCGCGGGGTTGAGTTCAATTGCGCGCTCCATCATTTCCCGACCAGCTGGACGGTTCCCGCAGTCGAAGAGAAATTGCCCATAGTTGGCGAGGACCGTGGTGTGGGTCGGGTCAAGCGCAATCGCCTGTCGGTAGATCGTGTCGGCCCGTTTCTTATCCCCCTTCTTCGCCAGTAGCATCGCGAGGTTCGCCAGAGCAATCGCATCCTGAGGGTCAATCGAGAGTGCTCGGTGCAGCAGATCCTCCGCTTCCTCTGGCCGGTCGAGCGCGTACCCGAACAGGTTCGCCAGGTTGACTAGGTTCGCCGCATTGCGTGGGTCTGCGTCGAGAGCGCGTTCCAGCACTTCGGCAGCTCGATGGGAGTCATCTTTGACATGCTCGAGAAATCGTGCGTACGAAGCCAGGACTGCAGCGTCGGTGGGGTCAGCTTCGATGGCGGCGGCGAAGAGCTCATCGGCCTTATCCGGGTCAGAGTCGGAGATGGACTCAGCTTGTGCCGAAAGCCGAGCCGCGCGCAATTCTCCCAGCAGACCCTCCACTGAAGGTGCGTCGTCCGATTCCTGAACTGAGGACGGATGACGCAAGGGGAGTCGTTGAAGAGTTGATTCATATGCGTCTTGCAGTGAGTGGAGCCGCCGGAAATCGGGCAGCCCAAGAGAGAAACATGAGTGCAATTCGAACATAAGAGAGTCGAAATCCAGGTGGTGTACCCAACTGACTCGCTGAGGCATCGTTCTCAGCGACTTGAGTAGCGCAGGGGCCGGAGGATCGTCGTTCACCCAATAGATAACCTCCGGCCCAACCTCCCCGGGGTTCTGTAGGAAGACCCTGGCGATGCTTTCATCCGCCCCTGCATATCCGACAACAACCACACGCGCTCTGGCGCAGAGTCGTTGAACGGCATGCACCAGGTCAACGTCGAGCGCCGATGTTTCATCCGTCGTGTTCTTCGGAGCGAGCCGTGCGTCCCCATGGACCTTCACCACTAACGGCGTTCGGTCCCCGCGTCGAATGAATCGCGTCAGCGCCTCGTGCCCGATGACCAAGGGTTTCTTCGCCGTGTAGAGGTAAAGCGAATCCGCGATCAAGTCATCAAAGTTAACGGTCAGTGCGACATTGGCTTTGGAACCAACGTCTGCGCGCGACATGAGCTGCGCCAACGCTGCGTACCCAAATCCAGGATCTTTTCCAGCCGTCAGTCGTTCTATTTCGCGCTGTCGGTCTTCCTCGGATTCAAACAGCTCTTGGATCACTTGCCCGTAATACCGAGCCGCATCCTCTTGCCATCCTGGGTAGTCACGGGTCGCGAAATCTTCCCATCTATCGCGAGACCCGGTTCGGATTCGAGCCAGCTGAGGCAACCAGCGCTTGACGAGTTCGGCTGCGGCAGGGATGCCAGAGCTGATCGAGCAGCCGGCACCGATGAACCAAACAACCCTTACATCGGTTCCTTCGAGCGCCTGACGCAAACGGCGAGAGAACTCGGGGGCGGTGAGCTCACGCGCGTACCATCTGTCTGGTTTGACTGCATCCATCTGCGACTTATTCTTCCTCACGCACGGAGACTTAAATACGACATGGATCAGCGCTGTTACTCATGAACACCCTGCGGCAGGGTGGATCCCCCAGCCGGTCGCTGTCGCGATCCCGACGCCTTTTGTCGAGTGCCCGAGGGATGGCCGCTAAATTCTGTCGTTCGA
>DASZDG010000128.1:0-4503 GCA_035942255.1 Actinomycetota bacterium
CGCCCGGCGGGACGGCGAACGGCGACGCCCGCTGGACGATCGTCGCGAGCGAGACCTCGAACGGCGCCTCCTCGAGGTAGTTGCGCAGCTTGAGCGAGCGCTTGCCGTCGAGGTCGTTGACGCGCGGCGCGGGCAGGAACGGCAGGTCGATGCGCGCGGAGGCGATCTCGACCGTGGCGTCCGACGGCCCGTGCGCCCACCACTCGTCGTTCGCGTCCGTCAGCAGGATGCCGATGCGGTGGCCCGCCTTGAAGCGCCAGTCCTGCGGGTACAGCTCGAACCCGTGGCGGCCGCTGTCCGGGATGAGGTACGCGCCCCGGCTGACCAGCGTCGCCTTGCGGTCCGGCGAGACGTCGTAGACGTCGGCCACGAGGTTGGCGTCCGCGCCGCTCGTCGTCAGGTCGAGCTCCACCGTCGGCGGCCCGGCGAGGTGCACCGTGCGCTCGAGCGGCGTCGAGAACGTCCACAGCCCGTTGCCGCCGCCCGAGCCCGTCCCGTCGTTGCCGCCGTCGTCGACGTACGAGCCGCCGAGAAGGCTCGAGCGAAGGCGCAGGACGTCGGCGGGCGGCCACGCCTGCTCGTAGCGGTAGCCGCCGTCGTTGGACTGGACGACGATCTTCGGGTCGAGGTGCGTGGGCGCCTCGGCCGGCGGGAGGCCCTTGACGTGGCGATCGAAGAAGCGCGCCGCCTCCTCGGTGAACCCGGCGCGGCCGGCGAGGTGCTTCTCGAAGAACTCCTCGTCGCCGGACTGGATGCCCCGGTCGGTCCCCCGGATGTGGTCCCACTGGCCGAACCAGCCGCGGTTCTCCGAGCCCGAGAGGTTGTTCCACAGCGTCCAGACGTGGTCGGGCTTCGTGTTGTTCTCGAGGAAGCCGGCCATCATGAACGTCGGCGTCGTCGATCCCGTCACGGCGTCGATCAGGTTGCGCGACCGCCAGAACTCGGAGTTCGGGTCGGGGTTCTGCTGGTCGCTGACGTTCGACTCGTAGCACGACGGGTCCTTCGGCATCGACGAGATGTGGTACTGCGGGTCGTCGAGCGGGTGGCCCGGCTGCGCGTCGATGACCTGGAACTGCGCCGGCGTGCCCGTGCGATTCGGGAACGGCACGCGGTTCATGTAGAGGTAGCGGTAGCCGTCGACCACCGGCTCCTGGGAGACGACCGCGGCGAGGCCTTCGGGGCGCTGCGCCAGCGCCATCAGGCCGGTCCACCCGTCGTACGACTTGCCGTACAGGCCGACGCGGCCGTTCGACCACTCCTGCCGGGCGGCCCACTCGACCGCCTCCTTCGTGTCCGCCTGCTCGCCGGGGCCGCCCCAGTCGTTGCACCCCTCGCTGCCACCGGTGCCGCGCAGGTCGACGATGACGTAGGTGTAGCCGCGCTCCATCAGCCTCGCCTCCTCGACGAAGTCGTTGAAGCGCGAGGACGGCCGCTCGTTCGGGTCAGGGTCGAGCGGGCCGCCGGAGTGGTTCGTGTACGGGCTCACGACCATGATGACCGGGGTCTTCACGTCCTCGGCCATCCCCTCGGGCCGGAAGATGTCGGCGTGCAGCGTCGGCCCGCCGTCCGAGCGGTCCGCGGACTCGATGTAGTCCTCCGTCCAGACCGAGCCCTCCGGCGGCTCGGCCGCGGCGGTGGCGGGCAGGGCGAGGACGAGCAGCATGGCAAGGGTCAGGAGGCGGCGCATGTCGGCTGCAACGCACGGCGCGCCCCGGGCTTGCGGTTCTCTCGGCCGTCAGCCCCAGCGGAAGCCGCGCTCGTGGGCCTGCGGCGGCAGCGGGCTCGTCGGGAGCCCCGGCGGCGGGTCCTCGGCGTGGAAGCCGGTGGGGGAGACGTCGTTCGGGGTGTCGGGATGGTAGAGCGAGGCCAGGAGCTGGATCTGACCGCGGCCGGCGTGGAGCTCGAACTGGCCGCCGCCGTACATCCCGATCCCGCGGGCGTCGCAGTACTCGTAGGTCGCGAACAGCTCGCGCAGCGACCCGACGCGCGACGGCTTCACGTTGACCATCCGCGGTGGGTAGGGGAGGGCCTCGATGTCGGCGATCCCGTGGATCGGCGCGTCCCACGTGACGCGGTGGCGGTACGGCTTCAGGAACGCCTGGACGTCGTCGTCGAGGTGCGGGTCCTCGATCCAGACGTCGTCCGGCAGCGCCTCCAGGACGCGTCTGTAGAGCGCGACGTCGGGCGGGTTGTCGACGATCGTGCCGGTGTAGAGGCCCTTGAAGTCGACGGAGTCGATCGCGCCCGTTCCGGCCAGCGCGGCGACCAGCTCCTCGGTCCACGACGGGGTCGGGTCGAGCTTGAAGCGCAGCGTGGGGTAGTTGGCGAGGCGGCCGGTGACGGCCTCGAGCTCCGGCGGATCGTCGAGGCGCAGCGAGACGACGAACGTCAGCGGCCTGGGCTCGCGGCCGACGACCTCGTGCAGCGAGGTGCCGGCCTGGCGCAGCGCGAGGTCGAGGGCCGCGGACTCGTAGCCGTAGCGGCGGTAGAGGCGGCTGACGGCGCGCTCGGGCTCCTTGCCGGGGAAGAGGTCGAGGCCGGCGAGGTGGTTCGAGAAGCCCTCGAGCGTCCAGCTCCCGAGCAGCGGGAGGATCGGCCCGGCCTCGTTCGCGGCGTCGTGGTCCTCGGCGTCGTAGACGACGTCCTCGCCGATGCCCTCCTCGCCGCCGCCGTGCATCCGGATGACGGTCGAGACGCGCGTGAAGTGGCTGGAGACGTCGCGTTCGAGCCGCTCGAGGTCGTAGTCCTCGATGCGGACCTTCAGCTGCCGGATGCGGTCCCAGTCACTCATGGCCCGACCCTACGACACGACCGCCCGCGGCGCTCTTGACCGATGGTCGACAGGCGCGCTACACTCCTGTCTACCGCCGGTCGACAAGGAGGGCCGAGATGGAGCACAGCGCCGAAGCACCCCGTACGAAGACGTTCCTGCTGGCCCGGCCGGAGGAGCGCGCGCTGAACTGGCTCGCCGCTCGCGTCCCCGCCCGGGTGATGCCCGACCACATGACGGCGCTCGGCGTCCTCGCCGCGCTCGGCATCGCGGTCGCGTACCTGCTCGCGAACGATCATCCGGCCCTGCTGTGGGTCGCGAGCGGCCTCCTCGTCGTGCACTGGCTCGGCGACTCCCTCGACGGGACGCTCGCGCGCTTCCGCAGGACGGAGCGCCCGACCTACGGCTACTACCTCGACCACCTCGTCGACGCGTTCGCGACCGCGGCGATCTGCATCGGGCTCGGCCTCTCCCCGCACATGCTGCTCGCCACCGGCCTCGCGATCGCGGTCGCCTACCTGCTGCTCTCGATCAACACGTACCTCGAGACGAGCGCGTTCGGCCGCTTCGACCTCGGCTACGGCCGCGTCGGCCCGACCGAGATCCGCGTCGTCCTCATCGGCCTGAACACCGCGCTCGCGCTCGGCGCGGGGCTGGGCACGCAGGTCGCGGGCCTCGACGTCACCGTCCTCGACGGGATCGGCCTGGGCGTCGCCGGCCTGATGGTCGCCGCGCTCGCCGCGCGCGCGGCGAAGAACCTGAGGGTCCTCGCCGCGCGCGAGCCCGCCGGCCGCGTCCGCCCGGCGGCCTAGCGGCTAATGGCCGGAGCCGTTCGTCGTCGTGACCGCCGCCGCCCGCTCGCGGCTCCGGCGGCGGCGCGTCGCGTGCCGGTCGGTGACGCCGGCCGCCCGCTTCAGCTCGTCGAGGGACGTGCGCAGGCCCTCCGCGATCGTGTCGAGCTCGGTCATCGCGTCGCGGTCGCCGAGCAGCCCGATCGCGAGCTTGCCGTTGTAGGACATGATCGCGAAGAACACGGTGTGGTTCGCGGCGAGGAAGCCGAGCGGGACCATCTCGGTCATCTCGCGCCCGAGCAGGTAGAGCGGGAACTGCGGCCCCGGCACGTTCGTGACGACCGTGTTGAACAGGCGCGTCGAGAAGTTGATCCGCGACCCGAGCGCGAGCAGCGTCGGCGGCGCGAACTCCTGGAGGTTCGCGAGCACCTCCGCCCCCACCGCCTGCTTCGACGCCTTGAGGTCCTGCATCGCGGCGGTGACGAGCCGCAGCCGCTCGACCGGGTCCGCCGCGTAGACCGGCAGCGGCCCGCGCATCGCCGCGACGCGGTTGCCGAACTGGTTCTTCTCGCCCTCGGAACGGACGGAGACGGGCACCATCGCGCGCAGCTCGAGGCCCTCGGTGCCTGTCCCGTTGCGCTTCAGCCACTCGCGCAGCGCACCCGCGACGGTCGCGAGCACGACGTCGTTGACCGTGCCGCCGAGCGCGTTCTTGACGGCCTTGAAGTCGTCGAGCGCGAACGTCGTCCACTCGACGCGGCGGTGCGGCCCGATCGGCTGGTTGAGCGGGACGCTCGGCGCCGGCGACAGCAGCGGGCCGACGAGCAGGTCGCGGATGCCCTTGGCGCCCTCGGCCACGCCCTCCGCGGCGCGCCGCGGGTGGCGCACGACGTCGACCGCGCGGCCGGCGACCCTCAGCGGGCGCGTCGCGACGTCGACGGC
>DASZDG010000129.1:0-21376 GCA_035942255.1 Actinomycetota bacterium
GTGCGGGGGCCCGCCGAAGCAGGCCCCCGCACGACGAACGGTCAGTCCTGGTGCGGCGAGGTGGACGAGCCACGCTCGGGCAGCGCCACGTACGGGAACGTGGACGAGAAGCCCACGTCGTCCTGGCGGACGCCGTCCATGAGGTCGTTGGGATTGCCGATCAGCTCTCCCTCCACGACCTGCAGCGCGATGTCGAGCACGTCGTCGGCGAGGCGGCGGCCGTTCGGGAAGCCGGCGGTGTCTCCGCCGATTACGCCGAGGTTGGAGTAGGAATCGCAGCTCCCGGGCTCGCACGGCGGCGTCGTGAGGTTGAGCCTCAGCATCTCCGCAGGCTCGACTCCGTCGGGCTGGTTGAGGCCCTCGATGCCGGTCAGGAAGACGGCGATCAGGTCGTCACGCTGGATCCCCGGCTTGTCCCCGTTCGAGTCGGGGGCCTCGATGCCGTACACCGCCTCGATCAGGCGGGGCAGCTCGGGATCGTCCACCGCGGCGAGGAACTGCTCGTCCTTCGCCGGCTTCGAGCCGTTGAAATAGTCCTTCAGCGACACCGGCACCACGACCTCGTTGACGAGCGGCATCCCGAGCCGCGACACCTGCACCCACTTGCCGGCGAACCTCTGGCCGCCCGCGGAGTCCTGGATGCGCGTGCTGCGTCTCGACGCCGTCGCCCACACGCCGATGACCGGGTTGCCGGACACGTCGCCCGCCGCGGCGAGCTCGGTCTTCGGGACCTCGAGCACCATCGTGTTCGTGTTGAAGCCCGCAAGCGTGTCGTCGCCTACCTCGCCGAAGTCGCCTCCGTAGAGGAGGTCGAACACGCGCAGGTCGAGGAAGAACGGGTCGTTGGCCTGGCCGGCGAACGCCTTGCCGCCCGCTCCGGCGGCGACGATCGCCTCGTCGCGCAGTGCCGCGTAGTCGGGGATCGACGCGGCGCCGACGTCGCTAGGCGCGACCGGCGCGTCGTCCACGAGCATCACGTCGTTGCGGCCCGGCCGGACCTTCACCAGGTCGTACGTCTGGTGGAAGTTGAGGTCCGCGTCGTCCAGGGACGTCACGGGGCCGGTGTTGTAGAGGAACGTGTTCGGGTTCCGGTAGTGGTCGGTGAACTTCCACCGGTAGACGATCTCGGGGGCCGCGTCGCCGTCGTTCGAGACGTTGACGTCGTAACGAACCCCCTCGGCGAACGAGTAGAAGTTCGGGCCGCCCGCGGGCTCCTCGAACGGGATCCAGTTGCTCACGAACGTGACCGCGCTCGGGTTCGCGGGGCTCGTGAACGCGTAGAGGTCGGTGTTGTCGACCTGTGGGTCGGCGGACGTGAGCGGTGCCTCGCGGTGGCTGGACGCGCGCGTGACATCGGGCGCGAACGTCGTGAGGCCGAGGCCCAGCGCCGCTACTGCGGCAACGGCCGCAAGGGCCGTCCTCTTCGGCAAGCGTGCTGCGGTGGAACGTTCCATCGGCGCCTCCTCGTCGCGCTGTCGCCCACTACGGACGACGTGGTTGCGCGTCGTTCGGGAGCCGCGGGGGCCGCGGATTGCGAGGGGGGCCGGATGCGGGAGATTGTGCGGACGAAGCGGGACAACCGCCGCGTTCTACCGCGGCGGCTCGTCGCGCAGGTCGAGCAGGCGGCGCAGGGTGGGGAGCTGCTCGCGGTCGCGCTGCCGATCCGCTGCTTCCTTCGAGCGGATGACGTCCTCAAGCGACGCGACGCGAAACACGACGTCGTCGACGCGGAGCTCGACTGCATCGCGCGCGACGTCTTCGTAGCCTCCGGTGCCGTCGGGCTCGAATACCAGGTCGAGTCGCCCCGCCGCAGTGCCGAGGATCCAGGTCTTGTCGCTCGACAGCAGGTCCTCGTCCCACGCTCGTTCGACGTGCTCTCCGCGCCGGGGGTCGTATTCCTTCGCTTCGAGCGCACGCAGCGCGTCCGCGAGCCGCTTCAGGTTCTCGCGCTGCGGGCTCGGGCAGACGTCGACGTCTTCCGTACGAAGGGGGGAACCGTGGAAGGTCGCCGCGAGCGCGCCGATGACGACGTAGTCGACCCCGTGCTCGGTCAAGGTCCGGAGGATCCGCTCGGCCGCGACCACGTCAGGTTCGCGCTCCTGGGGGCCTCGCGCGGGCGGCCCATCTCTCGGTCTCGAGCATCGCCTCGTTGCGGCGCAGGCGCTCCTCGGGCGAGAGCTTCGCCCACTCGCGCAGGAGAGCCTCCTCGCCCGCGTCGGCGTCTTCGATCGAGACGTCCAACCGCAGCCCGCAGGCGGCGACGGCACGTGCCACGCTCTCCAGCGTCGGCGCTTGCGCGCCTCGTTCCCACCTCGCGACCACGGGCTGCTTCGTGCCGAGCCGCCGCGCCAGCTCGGCCTGCGATATCCCGGCCCGCCGCCGGGCTCTCCTGATCACCTCGGCCCCCGTCATCCGCGGGATTATAACCGATCGGTTATAGGAGGGCCCGGTTTCGCCGCCGTCCCACAGGGTGAAGACTCCCCCCATGGCCTCAGACGACCGGCAGCGCGAGCTCGAGCGGATCTTCGACGACCTCGCCTACGAGCTCACCGGCGCCCGCACCGCGGGTCTCGCTCAGCCCGACGAGCTGCGGGCCGCCCTGCGGCGTGCCCGCGACCTGCTCGCGGACGCGGACGGCCTCGCCGCGTCCGTCGGCGCGGAACGGAGCAGGGGCGGCGAGGTCTAGCTAATACGTGACGGTGCGGTCGTGCTCGGTGATCAGCCGCACGAGGTCGTGTGGCGTCGCCCACTGCGCGGGCTTGCCGTCGATGTCCGCGTCCGTCACGCCCCGGGCCGCCGAGGACATCTTCGAGAGGTAGAGCCGGCCACCACCCGCGACGATCCCGTCGAAGTGCTCGCGCACGCTTCCCGTGCCGACGCCCTTCATCGAGTCGAGAAGCGGGTCGCGGATCACCTGCACCGCGTCGGCCGCGAGGAACACGGACACGGAGTGCCCGTCCTCGAGCGCGGTCCTTGCGACGAGCAAACCCAGCGCGACCTTCGACGGGTGCTCGGGGCCGGTGGTGATGTGGACGAGGATCGATGCCAAGGCTCAGACCTCCTGCCGGTTGGGGGCGTCGAGCCTCCCACTCACGGCAGCGCCGCGCAACGCGGCGGTCTTAGCCCGCGCGCCGGGCAGGCGTGACGAGGTCGTCGAGCAGGTCGCGAGCCGCTTCCGCGACGTCGCGCACGGCCTTGTCGAAGACCTCGCGGTTAGCCCGCGACGGCTGGCGATAGCCGCTGATCTTGCGGACGAACTGTAGGGCCGCGGCCTCGATCTCCTCTGGTGTCGGATCCTCGCCCCGAAGGGTCTTGATGCTTCTGCACATGACCACAGCCTAGAGGCTTCCCCACAGGTAGAGGACGGCGTAGGAGCGCCAGGGGCGCCACCGCTCGGCGTGGCGCTCGAGGTCGCGGGGGCGATCCGGGAGCCCGAGCCGCGCCGCCCCCTTGCGCACCCCGAGGTCGCCTGCGAGGAACACGTCGGGATCCCCCAGCCCCCTCAGCGCGACGTACGACGCGGTCCACGGGCCGATCCCCGGAAGGGCCTGCAGCGCGGCCGTCACCTCGTCGCGGGCCGCGCCCCGGTCGAGGACGAGCGCGCCGTCGGCCACCGCCGCCGCGAGGCCGCGCAGCGCGCGCCGCCGCGCGTCGGGCATCCCGACCTCCGCGAGGTCGGCGTCGGCGAGAGCGTCCGGCGCCGGGAACAGGTGCGTGACCGCGCCCGACGGTGCCGTCAGCGGCTTTCCCCGCGCGGCCACGAGCCGGCTCGCGAGCGTGCGTGCGCCGGCGACGGAGACCTGCTGGCCGAGGACCGCGCGTACTGCGATCTCGAACGGGTCGGACGACCCCGGGATGCGCCTTCCCGCAGCGCGCGCGACCAGCGGCGCGAGCGCGGGGTCGCGCCCGAGGCTCTCGGCGACCGCTGTCGGGTCGGCGTCCAGGTCGAGCATCGTCCGGCACCGCTCGACCGCGGCCCCCAGGTCGCGCAGGTCGTCGAGGCGCAGCGTGCACGCGACGTGTCCGGGCGCGGGCGACAGCGTCACGAGGGCCGCGCCGTGGGGGAGCGCCATGCTGCGGGTGTACGAGGGCGCGTCGTAGTCCTCGATCCCCGCGATGCAGCGCGCGCCGGCGAACGCCAGCACGTCGTCGTCGAAGGGTTCCCGGTAGGGGAGCCGCAGCGTGATCCCCGCGGGGACGGTCTCTGCGCGGCGGCTCAGCCTCCGCAGCTCGGTGGGCGTGCGCGCGAACACCGCGCCCATGGTGTCGTTGAACGCACGGATGCTCGAGAACCCCGCGGCGAACGCGACGTCGGAGAACGGCAGCGCCGTCGACTCGACCAGCACGCGCGCGGTCTGCGCACGCTGCGCACGCGCGATCGCCTGCGGGCCGGCCCCCAGCTCCGCGACCAGCTGCCGGTGTACGTGCCGCTCGCTGTAGCCGAGTCGGCCGGCGAGGCCGCCGACGCCCTCACGGTCCACGACGCCGTCGGCGATCAGCCTCATCGCGCGGCCCACGAGGTCGGCGCGCAGGTTCCACTCGGGCGACCCGGGGGCCGCGTCGGGGCGGCACCGCTTGCACGCGCGGAAACCCGCCTCGTGCGCCGCCGCGGCCGTCCGGAAGAACCGCACGTTGGCCGGTTTGGGCGTCACCGCGGGGCAGCTCGGGCGGCAGTAGATGCCGGTCGTCGTCACGGCCGTGATGAACCATCCGTCGAAGCGCGCGTCCTTGCTGGAGACGGCGCCGTAGCAGCGGTCGAAGTCGAGCTCCACGGCCACAGCCTCGCAGCACGGGGGCCGCCGCGCTGGCAGGGATCGGACGCCCACGCCGGGGCCAATCCCCTGGCCCGCCGTGGCCGGTCTTCTAGAATCTCCCTCATGGGTGATCGAGGGAAGCCGTCGACCGACCGCGCCCCGAGCGAGATCGACTTCGGCGAGTTCGTCCAGAACCTGCCGATCGCGATCTTCGTCGTGGATGGGCAGGGCCGTCCCTGCTACGCGAATCCCGCCGCGATCGAGCTGCTCGGCCAGGGGGCCGACCCCGACGCTCCGGACCTCAGCAAGACCTACGGCGCGTACCTGGCGGGGACGAACCACGAGTATCCGGAGGACGGGCTCCCCCTCATGCGCGCGCTGCGCGGCGAGTCGTGCGTCGTCGACGACATGGAGATCCACCGGCCGGAGGGCACGATCTCGCTCCAGGTGTGGGGGACCCCGGTGTACGACGCGGAGAAGGGGATCCAGTACGCGATCGCCGCGTTCACCGACATCACGAAGCGCAAGCGCGCGGAGCGGTCCCTCCGTGAGAAGGAGCAGCAGGCGCAGGAGCGGGCCCTGCGGGACGACCTCACCGGCCTCCACAACCGGCGCGGGCTCCTGCACGTCACGGACGCGCTGATGAAGCTCGCGGTCCGCTCGGAGCGCCCGCTCGCGCTCGTCTACATCGACCTCGACCACATGAAGGACATCAACGACTCGTACGGCCACGCCGAGGGCGACCGCGCGCTGGCCGACCTCGGCGCGATCCTCGAGGCGAACCTGCGCGAGAGCGACTTCATCGCCCGCATCGGGGGAGACGAGTTCTGCGTGCTCCTCACCGGCGGGAGCGACGACCAGGAGCGCATCGCCGTCGCCCGCATCGAGGACGCCGTCCGCACGCACAACGCGACGGCGGGCCGCCCGTACGAGCTCTCGCTCAGCATCGGCGTCGGTCGCTTCGATCCCGCGGCCCCCTGCTCGATCGAGGAGCTGATCGGCGCCGCCGATGCCGCGATGTACCGGCACAAGGCCTCGAAGCGCGCCCCACGCTAGCCGCGCTTGCGCCGCAACTACAGCGGTAGTAGAACGGAGCTTGCACAGCTTTTCGATTCGCCGTTCTAGGAGCCGGACAAGTGGGGGACGACACCTGGAAGTCGCAGCACGCCCGGTGACGGGCACACGCGGATGGGATTCGCTGACTACGGCGGAGCTGAGGGTCGTGCGGCTCGTGATGGAGGGCCTGACGAACCCGCAGATCGCGCAGCGGCTGTTCGTGTCGGCCCAGACCGTGAAGACGCACATGAAGAACGTCTTCCGGAAGCTCGGGGTCTCGAGCCGGGCCGAGCTCGCCGCCATAGCGGCCCGGCGCGGCCTTAGCTAGGGGGCCGCAGGGGGCCGACCGGCGGAAGGAAGTCCGGGGGCGTACGGCGAACCTCCCCCGCATGAGAAAACTACTGATCACCGCGCTCGTTTCCCTTCTCGTCGCCGCCCTCGCGCCGATCGGCCGGACCGATACCGCGGTCCTGTCGCTCGTCCGCGTCCACGTGGACTCGCCCGCCGAGGCCGGGTACCTCATGAGCAACTTCGACGAGACCCACAACCACGGCCCGAGCGAGATCGAGCTGCTCCTGTGGCCCGGCGACCTCGCCGAGCTGGACGCGCTCGGCCTCGACTACGAGGTCGTCGTCGAGGACGTCGTCGCCCGCGACCGGGCGCTGGACGCCGGTCCCAACCCGGTCGTGTCGCTCCCCGGCCCCGACCGCAGCGAGTACCGGCACCTGGCCGACTACAACTCGGAGATGCAGGACCTGGCCGCCAAGAACAAGTCGCTCGTCAAGCTGTTCGAGATGAAGCGCCCGTCGCTCGAGGGCCGGACCGTCTACGGCGTCGAGATCGCCGCCGACGTGAAGAAGGTCGACGGACGGCCGATCTTCTACCTCGACGCGCTGCACCACGCACGCGAGTGGCCGGCGGCGGAGTTCACGATGATCTACGCCCACTACCTCGTCGAGGAGTTCGGCAAGAACCCGCAGATCACGAACCTCCTGAAGAAGGCGCGCGTGATCGTCGTCCCGATCGTCAACGTCGACGGGTTCGACTACTCGCGGGAGTCGGTCCTCTCGGCGAACGAGACAGTCGCTCACCAGACCGACCTCACGGGGGCCGCGAACGGCTTCGAGGGCTACTGGCGTAAGAACCGGCGCTCGCTCACGGGCGTCACCGTGCCGGTCGCGCAGAAGAACCCCGACGCATACGGCGTCGACCCGAACCGCAACTACTCCTACGAGTGGGGCGACACCCACGGCGGCTCGTCGAGCAGCCAGCTCGACGCGACGTACCGCGGCGAGGCCCCGTTCTCGGAGCCCGAGACGCAGAACGTGCGTGACATCATCCTCGGCCGCAACGTGACCGGCGTGATCACGAACCACACGTACCAGTCGACGGTGCTGCGGGCCGGCGGCGGCAAGGCGCCAGAGGACTTCATTCTGGAGCCGCTCGGCGAGAAGATGGCTGGCGCGCTGGGATACCAGAACAACGGGACCGTCGGGTACCCGACGACCGGCACGACCGACGACTACGCCTACGCGGTGATCGGCGCGTTCGGCTACACGATCGAGCACGGCACCCTCGGCTTCCACCCGCCGTACGCGGAGTTCGTCGCCGAGCACCACGACGAGGTGAGCAAGGCGTTCACGATCATGCTCGAGGCGACCGCGAACCCGAAGTACCACTCGGTGCTGAAGGGCCACATCGCGAACGGGCCGGCGAAGCTCACGCTCACGCGGACGAACCGGACGCCTCTGTCGGAGGGGAACCCGATCGGAGAGAAGTTCGTCACGGACAAGATCCAGATCTCCACGACCGCGAACGGAGCGTTCGAGTGGCACGTCGGGCCGAGCACGAGCCCGTGGTCGAAGAAGAAGACGTCGTACACGCTCACGGTCAAGGACGCGAACGGCGCCGTGATGAAGATGCCGGTCGTCGTGAGGCGGGGGCAGACGCTCGACCTCGGCCACCTGGCCTTCAGCGCGAAGACCGCGGAGGCGAAGCTGATCTCGGCGGACGGGCACAACCACCAGCACTAGCTCGCGGATCGATCTCACGAAGGGGCCTGCGGGCCCCTTCGTCGCGTGCGTTAGGCCCGGGCGCGCTCCAGGTCGTCGAGCCGCCGCCGCGCCCGGCGGATCGGACCGAACGCCGGGTAGGCGACGTTCATCGCCCGCAGCACGAGACGGACGGCGAGCCTCGTCAACGGGCCCGCGGGGATCCAGCGCGGCGCGTCATACATGCGGCGGACCTCGTGCGGGAGCAGCGCCAGCATCCCGACGACGTGCAACGCCCACAGGCCGCGCATCGTCACCGGCATCCGCGCGCGTAGGAATGCCCTGAAGAACGAGTACGCCGGCTCGGTCATCTGCGTCGCGACCGACGCCAGGTACGAGCGAAGCTCTGAGACCGAGTCCGGCGCGAGGGCCTCGTCGAGACCGACGAGGCGCGCCGAGACCTTCATCTCGCGCACGAACCGGTCGGCGTCCTCCGGGCTGAGGCGGTGCGCGTACGCCTCGTGGGCGCGCAGCGAGTAGTCGATCCCCACCGCGTGGATCCACAGGAGCAGGTCGGGATCGTCGGCTGCGTAGGCTCGCCCCGTCACGGGATCGGTCCCCCGGATGCGGTCGTGCAGCCGGCGGACGGCCGCCGCGGCCCCCTCGGCCGCCACCGTGCTCCCGAACACGATCGTGAAGACGTACTCGGTCGTGCGCCAGGTCCGCACCCACGCGTTGTGGCTGAAGTCGCTGTGCTGGTCGACCGCCGCCATCGCCACGGGATGCAGCGCCTCGACGAAGAGGGCCGCGATGCCCCCGATGCCGTAGGACGGGTCGCGGTGGATGCGCCACGCGACGCTCCCGGGGCCGAAGTAGCCCAGGTCGTCCTGCGTCAGCGTCTCGAGCGGCGTGGTGACGACCCGGCTGAGGTCGGCGACGGCCTGGCGGGCCCCCGGCAGCTCGACCAACGGGGGCCTGGAGCGCCTGGTATCCATGCGGACAATTCTGCCCCACGTATTTGACACTCCTATGACACTCCTGGCAGAGTGTCACTCATGAAACAGGAGAGCGAGCAGAACGGCGCGGCGGGGGGCGCCGCCGGCACCCCTGCGCAGGGGACCGGCACGTCCGCAGTCGCCGCCAAGCCGATTGACGAGGTCGTGATGGCCGAGCTCACCCGGGCGATCGGGAGCATCGAGTTCGGGTCCGTCCTCGTGAAGATCCACCAGGGCGAGGTCGTCGGCATCGAGACCTCGACCAAGGTCCGCCTGGCGCAATCGAAGCGGACCTCCGCGGACGGCTAGACCCTCCCCACAACCACATCGCACCACCTTTCGGTCGACCGGACCTCCGGAGACCGTTCCACCGCCGGGACGGTCCCGCGCGGTCGACCCGAAAGGAGCAATCCCATGAAGTTCCCGAAGCTCGCCGCGCTCCTCGCAGTCGCGGCCCTCACCGCGGCTGCCTGCGGCGGTGACGGAGACACCGCCGCCGCCCAGGGCGAGGGCGGCAGGTGCCGGATGGCCGAGACCCCGGTCCTCACGTTCGCCGCGTACAGCACGCCGCGCGAGGTCTACGGAAAGATCATCTCGGCATTCCAGGCGAAGTGGAAGGAAGAGCACGACGACCAGAACGTGATCTTCCAGGAGTCGTACGGCGGCTCCACGACTCAGGCGCAGAACGTCGTCAGCGGGTTCGAGGCCGACATCGTCGCGCTCTCGCTCGCGCCGGACGTGGACACGATCGCCGACGCGGGGCTCATCACGCACGACTGGACGCAGGCCCCCGACAACGGGATGGTGTCGAGCTCGATCGTCGTCTTCGACGTGCGTCCCGGCAACCCCGAGAAGATCGAGGACTTCGACGACCTGGCGCGGCCCGGGATCGAGGTGCTCACCCCGGACCCCGCCTCGAGCGGCGGCGCGCGCTGGAACATCCTCGGCGCCTACGGTGCGGCGATGCGCGGCTACGCCGGCAGCTCCGAGGGCGACGAGGCCGGGGCGCAGGAGCTCCTGAAGGGGATCTTCTCGAACGTCATCGTGCTCGACAAGTCGGCGCGCGACTCGATCAAGAACTTCGAGGCCGGCAACGGCGACGTCGCCATCACCTACGAGAACGAGGTGCTGACCGCGCAGGACGCGGGCCTCGAGGACGAGATGGTGATCCCGCCGTCGACGATCCTGATCGAGAACCCCGTCGCGCTCGTGGACGCGAACGTGGACGAGCACTGCGTGCGCCCGGTGGCCGAGGCGTTCGTGGAGTACCTCCACACCCCCGAGGTGAAGGAGCTGTTCACGAGCGTCGGCTTCCTGCGGTCGACCGACCCCGCAGAGGCGCAGAAGGGCGGCGACGGCTTCCCGCCCGTCGAGGATCTCTTCACCGTCGAAGACTTCGGCGGCTGGGACGAGCTGAACGAGAAGCTCTTCAGCTCCGAGGGCCTGTTCACGACGGCGTTCGAAGAGGCGCAGGGCTAGCCATGGCGACGGAGGCTCTGTCCCCCCGCCCGTCCCTTGCACGCGCGGCCGCCACGCTGCGGCCACGCCTCGGCCGGTGGGGTCTGCGCGGGACGGCGCTGCTCTACCTCGGCGGGATGATCGCTCTCCCCCTGGCGGCCATCATCGCCAAGGGGTACGGGCGGGGGACGGAGGCTCTGACGGCGGCGCTCGCCTCTCCGGGGGCATGGGAGGCGATCCGCCTCACGCTGGTCACGTCCGCGCTGGCGGCGACGATCAACGCGCTGTTCGGCACCGTGCTCGCCTACGCGCTCGTCCGGTACCGGTTCGCGGGCCGGACGCTCCTCAGCGGGATCATCGACCTCCCGTTCGCGATCCCCACGCTCGTGACCGGTGTGATGCTCGTCGCGCTGTACGGACAGGCGTCACCGGTGGGGCAATGGCTGGCGGACAACGGGCTGGAGGTCGCGTTCACGCCCCTGGGCGTGCTGCTGGCGCTGTTGATCATCACGCTCCCGTTCGTAGTCCGGTCGGTGCAGCCGGTGCTGGCCGAGCTCGACACCGCCGAGGAGGAGGCGGCGTACGTCCTGGGTGCGACCACGTGGAAGACGTTCTGGAGGGTGGTCTTCCCCGCGCTGCGCCCGGCGATCGCAGCGGGCGCGCTGCTCTCTTTCGCGCGGGCGCTCGGGGAGTTCGGGTCGATCGTGATCGTGTCCGGCAACATCACGGGCAAGACGTTGACCGCGCCGGTGTTCATCTTCCAGCTTGCGAGCCAGTTCCGGCCCGAGGAGGCGGCTGCGGTCTCCGCGCTGCTCTTCGGGACGTCGTTCGCGCTCGTGCTCGTCGTGTACCGCCTGCTGCTGCGAGGGAGTGAGGCCGTATGAGCACCGCGACGACTGCGCTCGTCGGCAACGCCCGGCGCCGCAAGCTCGTGCGCGGAGGAGTCGTGAGCGTCGCTCTCCTCTACGTGCTGGTGCTGCTCGTCGCGCCGGTAGCCGGGATCGTGTGGACGACGATCGACGCGGGCTGGGGCACCGTCGGCGCGACGTTCTCGCAGCCCGACGTCACGCACGCGTACTGGCTCACCGCGGTCGTCACGGTGATCACGGTCGCGGTGACCGCGGTGTTCGGGACGATCACCGCGTGGGTGCTGACGCGCGACCGCTTCCCCGGAAAGGGCCTGCTGAATGCCCTTGTCGACCTCCCCATGGCGGTCTCGCCGGTGATCGTCGGGATCATGGCGGTGATCCTGTTCGGGCTCGGCGGATGGTTCGAGCCGTTCTTCGCCGCGCGCGGGATCGCGGTCATCTTCGCCCTGCCCTCGATGGTGATCGTGACGATCTTCATCTGCATCCCGTTCGTGATCCGTGAGCTCGTCCCCGTGCTGAACGAGATCGGCACCGACGAGGAGGAGGCGGCGAAGACCCTCGGCGCGTCCTCGTTGCAGACGTTCTTCCGCGTGACGCTCCCGAACATCAAGTGGGGGCTGCTCTACGGCGTCGGGCTCTCCACCGCGCGCGCTCTGGGCGAGATCGGCGCGGTGCTGATCGTCTCGGGGTCGGTGCAGGGACAGACGGAGACGGCGACCCTCTACATCTTCAGGGCTATGGAGGAGCGGCAGGAGCCGTCCGCATACGCGGTGGCGCTGTCGCTCGCGGCGATCTCGATCCTCCTGCTCATCGGGATCGAGATCTTCAAGCGCAAGCGCGAAAGAGAGATGGACATTCCACACCCGGCGGAGCCGAAGGAGACAGGCAGATGACGAGCGCCATCGCCGTCGAGCACCTCGACAAGAGCTTCGGCGGCTTCCACGCGGTCCAGGACGTCGGCTTCGACGCACCCGAAGGGCAGATCACCGCCCTGCTCGGCCCCAGCGGCTCGGGCAAGAGCACGGTGCTGCGCATGATCGCCGGGCTCGAGCGGCCGAGCGGCGGGCGCATCCTGATCGCCGGCGAGGAGCAGACCTACAAGACGGTGCAGGAGCGCACGATCGGGTTCGTGTTCCAGCACTACGCGCTGTTCCGGCACATGACCGTGCGGGACAACATCGGGTTCGGCCTGAGCGTCCGCAAGCAGGACAAGGCGTCGATCCGGGCGCGCGTCGACGAGCTCCTCGAGCTCGTGCAGCTGACCCCGTTCGCGAACAGGTACCCGGACCAGCTCTCCGGAGGGCAGCGTCAGAGGGTCGCGCTCGCGCGCGCCCTCGCCCCGAAGCCGAAGGTGCTGCTGCTCGACGAGCCGTTCGGGGCGCTCGACGCCCGCGTCCGCCAGGACCTCCGGCGGTGGCTGGACGAGCTGCACCGGGAGCTCGGGGTGACGAGCCTGCTCGTCACCCACGACCAGGACGAGGCCCTCGAGCTCGCGACGAAGGTCGTCGTGATGTCCGACGGACGGGTCGAGCAGACGGGAACGCCGAACGAGATCTACAACGAGCCGGCGACGCCTTTCATCGCGGGCTTCGTGGGGGCCGCCAACGTGATCCGCGGCCTGGTCATCAACGGCCGCGTCCAGTTCGGCGAGGATCTGATGCCCGGGGCGGGCAAGCTGCAGGACGGTGCGCCGGCCCACGCGTACGTCCGGCCGCACGACGTGCGTCTCTCGGCGCTGGCGGACGGAGCGCGGTCGTGCCCGGTGACGGTCGAGCGGATGACGAACCTGGGCTGGATGTCGAAGCTGCACCTGCGTCTGACGGATGGGCAGATGCTCGTGGCGGAGCTGCGCAACGAGGACGTGAATGGCGTCGCGGTGGGGGCCCGGGTGTACGCGGACCTGGGCAAGGCGCAGGTCTTCTCGCCCGACGGATCCGAGGCCATCGCGTCCGACGAGCTGGCTGCGCTGTAGCCACTAGTGTGACTATCGAGAACCATCCTCGTTAGCTATTGGCCGCGCGGCGCGATCCTGCGACGCTGCGCCCTGGCCGTTAGTGGGGTGGCGGCGGGGCGTGTTCTAGAGGGCGGTTCTTCCTTCTTTCTGGTTCGTCTTCCTCGCGCGTCAGCCTGTCCGAGTTCGGGAGGGGGACGAGGATGCAGAAGGTTCAGGCGTTCGACCGCGCAGGGGGCTCGACTTGATCCGGCGCCGGAGCGGTATGCGTACGGCGCTCGCGTCCGTGGCGTTGCTGGCGGTGGGTCTGGCGCCGGGGTTGGCGCACGCGCACCTGCAGTTCGCGAACTCCGTCGACACGTCGACGAACCCGGGCGAGATCCGTTTCGAGGACAACACCGGGTACGACGACGCGCGTATCTGGTCCATCGACAGGTGGAACGCCGTCGGCAAGATCGTGATCGCGCCGGATGCGTGGAACACCGTCGCCGACTTGGAGTTCCAGACCGACTCGTCGGACACGGGGCTGTGCGGCAAGTACATCCCGTACGCGACGATCGCCGACGACATCAAGTACTACAAGCCCTCGTGGGATAACTACAGCACCGGCAAGCGGCGTGCCTGTGCGCTCCACGAGCTCGGCCACGCGCTGTCGCTCGCGCACAACAGCGACGACAAGAGTCAGGCGATGGACCCATGTCCTGTCTGTCTCAACCCGACGTACACGACGTACCCGGGTGACCACGACAAGAAGGACTACTACTCCAAGTGGCATTGAGGGGGGGAGCTATGAACATCCACGCACTTCGGCGGCCCCGGGTCATGCCGCTGGTCGCTCTGGGCGTCGGCGCGGCGCTCAGCTTGGGGATGATGCAGCTCGGCTGGTTCGGCGAGCCGAGGATCGTCGAGATCCACACGTCCTACGGCTTCGACCTGACCGACGCCGAGTCGGTCTTCGGCTACGCGCACTTCGTCGCGACGGCCGAGGTCACGGAAGAGCTGGGGAAGGTGGGGGACTCCACCCACTTCAAGGTCTCGCCGGTCGAGGAGATGAAGGGCGAGCTCCCCGACAGCGTCACCGTGGCGCAGATCGGCTTCGAGCTCGACGGCGACGTCTACCAGATGGAGGACCAACCGCTCCTGGAGGTCGGCGAGACGTACGTCCTAGCGCTGACCGCGCCATACGAGGACGCGGCGTCCGAGGTCCTCACGGTCCTCGGCGGGCCCGTCTCGGCAGCGGCCGTGGACGTCGCCGATGAGGCCGCCCTCGAGGGACTGAGGACGGCCGCCGAGCATCGGAAGTGGCCGTCGGACCTTCCGAGGCAGGCTCTGGGAGAGCAGGCTCGGCGAGGTGCGGAGTGGGCGAGCCAGCACCGCGGCTACGGGATGGCGCGGTCGCACGCGTCGTGATGGACGCGGCGGATGGAAGACTCGCGGACGTGAAGATGCTGCTGGTGGGCGTCGGAGGTGCGTGCGCGGGGGCGGTAGTGGGCGTCGTCCTGTGTTTCGGGATCGCGCTCGCGGTGCAGATGATTGCGCCGGCCGACACGCCGCCCGACTTCTACGTTCCGGTCGGTCTCGGCGTGGGGATCCCCGCCGGTGCGCTTGCTGCGCTGGCGTGGGTCAGGCGTCGCAGCCGCTAGGAAGCGAGAGACGCGACGAGGAGGGGCCCCCGGGGGCGGGAGGCCCCTCCTCTCGCGCCGGTTCTCAGACCCTGATCTGCTCGGCCCTCGCCTGGGCTCGCTGCTGTATCCGTCCGGTCGCACCGTCCGCCTGCTGCTTCACGTTGCCGGACTCCTGCTCGGCCCTCTGGGCCGCGCGCTCCCAGTAGCGCTTCATCGTCGTGATGCCGCCGCCGCCGATCGCGACCACCGACGAGCCGACGACGATCGCGAGGGCTGCGTAGAAGAGCCCGTTCACGACGTTCTCCGCGATGTTGAGCTGGTCGAGGGCCGCGAAGCCCGCGACGACGATCACGAGCGTGCTCGCGGTGACCGCCAGCGCCTTGCCGTAGCTGAGGCCGCCGAGAGACGCTTCGACGATCTCCTTGACGGCGGCCGCTATCGCCGCTCCGACGACGACGATCAGCATCGCGACGAATAGGTTGGGGAGGTACGCGACCACGCCCTGGATCATCTCGCTCACGGGGTTCGGACCGAAGACGCCGAAGGCGAGCTGCAGCACGAACAGCATGAGCGTGTAGAAGAGGACCTTCCCGAGCAGCGACGACGGGTCGTACTGGGACTTCTCCATCGCCTTGCCGATGCCGCCCTTCTCCACCGCCTTGTCGAAGCCGACCCTCTCGAGCACGCGGTCGAGCACCTTCGAGATCGCCTTCGCTACGAAGTAGCCGATGACGAGGATGAGAGCGAAGCCGGCGAGCTTCGGCAGGAACGTCGCAACAGAGGTCCAGGCCTCGCCGAGACCGTCTCTGAATTGATCCACAATTTCCTCCTTCGGGTTGAATGCCGTCTGGGCATCGGTTCCCGAAGGCCCGCAGGGGTAAAAGGAGAAAACCTATGCACTTGGGCAGATCCTGATGGGGAACGTGCGCAGCGCGGAGCGAGAGGCGACGACCGAGATCCTGCGGCTCGGCGACGTCTCCGACGCGACGGGCGTCCCCGCTACGACGATCCGGGCGTGGGAGGCGCGCTACGGGTGGCCGCAGCCCGCCCGCACCGCCGGCAAGCACCGCCGCTACAGCCGCGACGACCTGCGCCGGCTGATCGCTCTCCGCAACGAGATCGCCCGCGGCCGCAACGCGGGAGAGGCCGTCGCGATGCTGCGCTCTATCGCAGACCGTCGCGCGCACCGCTACGTCGACGCGATCGTCGCCGGCGCGGTCGCGCTCGACCCGGCGCGGGTGCGGACCGCGCTGCTCGAGGCGGAGCGCGACCTCGGCGTGATGAGGGCGGTCGAGGACGTCGCGGTCATTGCTCTGCGCGAGATCGGCGACCTCTGGGAAGTAGGAACGTGCGACGTCGCGGGCGAGCACCTCGGCACCGGCGAGATCCGCAGGTGGTTCTCGGAGGTGGCCGCACGCGACGGCGGCGACCTTCCGGGCGATCCCGTGGTTCTCGCCTGCGCGCCCGAGGAGCTCCACACCGGAGGGCTCGAGGCCTTCCGCGTGCTGCTCATCCACCGCGGCGTGCCCGCGCTGATGCTCGGCGCGCTGACGCCGCCGGACTCGTTCGTGCGGACGGTCGTGGACGTGCGGGCGCGCGGGGCCGTGATGCTGTGCCACCGGCCGCAGGCGCGGCGAGGCTCCCTCACGACCTTGCGGCTGCTGACCCGCATCCGCGGGCTGGACGTCTTCTATGCCGGTAACGGTTTCGCCTCGGCACGCGGCCGCAGGAGCGTCCCCGGCACCTATCTCGGGACCGATCTCGCCGCCGCGGCCGGCGTCGTCGCCGGAACGAACGCTTGACCGGCGCAGTCATCGCCGCGGAAGGCGTCGTCCGGACCTATTCGCAGGGCGAGGAGGCCGTACACGCGCTGCGGGGCGTCGACCTCGCGGTCGAACGGGGAGAGTTCCTCGCGATCACCGGCCCGTCCGGCTCGGGGAAGTCGACGCTGCTCCACATCGTCGGAGGGCTCGATCGGCCCGACAGGGGCCGGGTGACGCTCGAGGGCCGCGACATGTCGTCCCTTCCGGACGAGGAGCTGGCGCTCGTACGGCGCCGCGAGCTCGGCTTCGTCCTCCAGTTCTTCAACCTGCTGCCGACACTCAGCGCCGCGGAGAACGTCGGCTTCCCCCTGCTGCTCGACGGCCATGGCGACGCGCTCGCCCGGGCGCGGGAGTCGCTCGCCGCGGTCGGGTTGGAGCAACGCGCGGAGCACAGGCCGTCGCAGCTCTCCGGTGGAGAGCAACAGCGCGTCGCCCTCGCCCGCGCTCTGGTCACGGCACCGGCCGTCGTGCTCGCCGACGAGCCCACCGGGAACCTCGACTCCGCCACCGGCGAAGGCATACTCGGCCTCTTGCGCGCGACCGCGGACCGCGGGCAGACGATCGTGATGGTCACGCACGACGAGAGGACCGCCGACTACGCAGACCGCGTCGTGCGGCTGACGGACGGGCGGATCGTCTCGTGAAGGGCCTGCTCGCGTTCGTGCGGCGCGTGAACGGCCGTCACCTGAGGGAGAAGCGGCTGCGGACCCTGCTGACTATCGGGGGGATCGCCGCGGGCGTCGCGCTCGTGACGTCGATCACCGTCATCAACAGCACGTTGCTCTCTTCCGTCAGGGAAGGCATCCGCAGCCTCGCGGGGGCCGCAGAGATAGAGGTCGCGGCGGCGGACGAGACGGGTCTCCCACCCGGCGCCGTCGAGAAGATCGAGGCGCTCAACGGCGTGTACGACGCGGTTCCGGTGACGCGGACGACCGCGCGGTTGACGGGGCCGGCGGGAGAGAGCGATGTGCTCGTGCTGGGCGCGGGGCCCGATTTCCTCTCGCTGTTCCCGGAAGGCCTCGGCGAAGCCGGGCGCGTGTCGCTGGAGGGCGGCATCGGCGAGTCGGGCCGCGGGCTGCTGCTGTCGGAGCAGGTGCTCGAACGGCTGGGTGCGTCGATGCGCGACGAGGTCGAGGCGGAGACACCGTCGGGCTCGGTGACGCTCCAGGTGACCGGCGTAGTCGGCGGCCCCGGGATCGGCCTCCTCAACGGCGGCGACGTCGGCGCGATGGCGCTCCCGGCCGCGCAGGAGGCGTTCGAGAAGAGGGGCCGCGTGGACTCGATCTACGTGATCGTCGGGGGCGGGACGTCCGCGGCCGCCGTCGAGCCGGCCATCGAGGAGGTCATGGGCGGTGCGGCGATCGTCGGGCCGCCCGGCGAGAGGGGCGAGGCGTTCGAGAGGACGCTCGAGAGCATCGCGGCGCTGACCTCGCTCGCGGGGGCGGTGTCTCTGTTCGTCGCGCTGTTCGTCGTCTACAACACGATGTCGATCGCGCTCGCCGAGCGACGGCGGGAGCTGTCAATGGCGCTCGCGCTCGGCGCGAAGCGCAGCCAGCTCTTCGCGGCCTTCCTTGCCGAGGCGGCGCTGCTCGGGAGCGTTGCATCCGTTGCCGGAACCGGCGGAGGCATCCTGCTCGCACGCGTGCTCGTCGGTCGCTCGACCGAACAGTTCGCCGCGGTCGGGATCCGTTCGACGGGCCCCCTCGCCGTCGAGCCGTGGCACGTCTTGCTGGGCTTGATCGCGGGCATCGCCGTGTCGCTCGCCGGCGCGTTCCTGCCCGCGCGGCGGATCATGGGCGTCGCTCCTGTGGAGGCGCTGAGGCCGGAGGCCGGGAGGGAGTGGGCGCGCAACCGCGCCGGCGCGTTGAGCCCGGGCGCGACGGTCGCCGCCGGCGCGGTCGGCGTCGCGGTGTGCGTCGCGGGGATGGCGCTCTACATCGAGACCGGCGCGTACCCCGTCTCGGTGGTAGCGCTCGCGGCGGGTCTCGGCGGGATCACGGCGGTCCTTCCGGTCGCGGTCCCGCTCGGCGTGAGGGTGCTGCGGCCCGCCTTCGCCCGCGCGTTCGGCACGACCGGGCGCCTAGCCGCCGACGGGCTCGAGAAGAACCCGGGCAGGACGTCGGTGACCGTGGGCTCGCTCGTGCTGACCCTCGGGCTCGTCATTGGCGTAGGAGGAGCCGTGCAGTCGTTCGACCACCAGTTCCGCGACTTCGCCGCGCACTGGTACAGCCAGCCGCTCTACGTGCAGACGAACTCCTACAGCGGCGGCGTCGAGTCGGACCAACCGCTGGCGGGGAAGTTCCTCGAGCCGTTGCGGCAAGTGGAGGGCGTCGACAACGTCCTGCCGTTCCGGTACGCGAACCTCACGGTCGACGGCGAGCAGGTGATCGCCTACGTGCACCCGACGAGCGGTGAGGCGAGGGAGGACGCGGTCGAGGGGCTGTCCGTCGGAGGGGTCGACTCGGAGCCGCTCGTCGACGCGCTCGACCGCGGCGAGGTCGTGATCGCGCGGCAGATGGCCGAGCGCCGGGAGCTCGAGCCGGGAGACCGCGTGCAGGTTGCGACTCCGGACGGCCTGCAGGAGCTCGTCGTCGGCGGGCTGTTCAACGACCTCGCGTCGTTCGACTCGATGTACATGTCCGCGGAGACGTACCGGCAGAAGTGGGGTGACGATCGCGCCGACGCGTTCGGGATCGACCCGGAGCCGGGCGTGTCCGTGCCCGAGCTCGAACGGCGGCTGGAGGAGACGGTCGCGCGGGAGGGCATCCCCGCGCAGGTGATCCGCAAGGAGGACCAGATCGAGAACATCGCTGCGACGGTGGACCAGATCTTCTCCATCGCCGAGGGGATCCAGCTCGCGGCCCTCGTGGTCGCGTTCCTCACGATCGTGAACACGATGTTCACCGCGGTCCTCGAGCGCAGATGGGAATTCGGGCTGCAGCAGGCCGTCGGCATGGGCCGCCGTCAGCTCGGACGGACGGTGCTGCTCGAAGCCGCGGGCATCGGGGTGGTCGGCGGCGCCGGCGCGGTCGTCCTCGGCGCGGCCCTCGGCTTCCTCATGCTCACGAGCATGAACTTCCTCTACGCGTTCGACATCCCCTATCGCCCGCCGTGGGAGCTGTTCCTCGTCTCGCTCGCTGCCGGGACCGCAATAGCGGCGGCTTCTGCGGTGTACCCGCGGCGTCTGGCGACAAGGCTTCAGATCGTCGAATGCCTGCGGTACGAGTGAGGCGCTCGTGGGCGCCGGTCGCCGCGGCAGGCTTCCTGGGCGCCGTTCTCTCGTACCTCGTGCTCGGGCTGCTCCCGCCGGTGAGGCACGACGCCGGCCCCGCCACGCTCGAGACGCGCTTCTCGGCAGGGTGGGGCGACACGGTGCTCCAGGTCCCGCCGCTCGGGACGGTCTCGGCCGACTCGCACACGGCTCCGGTCGCGCTGCGTGTGTCGCTGGTCGAGGTCGACGTCACGCGCCTGGCGCGCCGGGTCGGGGACGCCGCGGCGCGGGCGCAGCTGACGAGGGACGTCGAGGCCGACCTCAGGGACCTCGCGCCGCGCCTGCTGTTGCAGTTCTGCGCAGGGGCGGTGCTCGTGGGGGCCGCGACGGGCGCGCTACTGCCGCGCCGCCGCCCGGCGTACATGGTCGCGGGGGCCGCGGGAGCGCTCGTTCTCACCGGCTTCCTCCTCGGCGGGTCCGCGCTGTCGTACGACGTCGACGCGTTCGAGCAGCCGCGCTTCACCGGCGCGCTGGTGCGGGCGCCGGTCGTGATCGAGGCCCTGCAGGGCGGCGAGATCACGTTCGAACGGCTGCAGTCGCGCTACGAGACGGCGGCCGACCGGCTGTCGGAGCTACTGGCTCTCGTCGCGCAGCCGAACCAGGACCCCGCCGCGGATTCGGTCGCGGTGCTGCACGTCAGCGACATCCACTCGAACCCGCTCGGCGTGCAGCTGGCGCGGCAGCTCGCGGCTCGTTTCGGCGTCGATGCCGTGCTCGACACCGGTGACCTCACGAACTTCGGCATCGCGGCGGAGGCGCGCATCGGACGGCTCATCGCGCGCATACCTGTGCCGTACTACCTGGTCCCCGGCAACCACGACTCCGCCGCCAACGAGGCGCAGCTCGACCGGATCGAGAACCTGACCGTGCTCGACGGAGACATAGCGGAGATCGAGGGCATCCGGGTCCTGGGCTGGGGCGACCCCACCGACACGAACTGGAACCGCATCCCTCCCGACGAGGCCGCCGAGATACGCGCGGAGGAGGGTGAGGACACTGCAGTGGCGGTGCGGTCCGCCCTGCCCGACGTCCTCGCCGTCCACGACAGGAGGCTCGCGGAGGCGTCGTTCGGAGACGTGCCGCTCGTGCTCGCGGGGCACTACCACAAGCGGATAGAAGAAGAGGTAGAGGGGACGCGCGTGCTGTCGGTGGGCTCGACCGGCGCGACCGGCTTCAAGTTCTTCGTCGAGGCGGCCCGCGACTACGAGGCCGAGATCGTCTACTTCCGCGGAAGCGACGCCATCGCGGTCGACTACGTGCGCTTCAGCGGGCTCGGCAGTGACTTCGAGATCGAGAGGAAGACGTTCGACCCCGTTGAGCCGGAATGAGCAAGGGGCCGGTCGTTGTGACCCGGCCCCTTGCTTACTGGGTGTGTGCGGCTCAGTACTTCGCCTCGAGCCCCAGGATGTCTCCCTTCCCCAGCGTCCGGTAGCGCGTCTGGCATTTCCGGAACGAGCCGGGGGCGAAACCGTGCATCGTCAGGTCGGCGTGAAGCGTGTGCTCGGAGAGCGGAGCCCCGTCGGCCACGGCGTGCTTCAGCCCATACACGTGACCCAGCTCGTGCGTGGCGGTTCCCTCCATGT
>DASZDG010000130.1:0-2764 GCA_035942255.1 Actinomycetota bacterium
GATCTCGCTCAGCTCAGACGCGAAGATGCCGAGGCTCCAGCCGTCGGACACGATGTGATGCATGCACACCACGAAGAGGTGGTCGTGCTCGCCGAGGTCGATCAGCGTCGTGCGCCACAGCGGCCCCGTCGCGAGGTCGAACGGCCGCGCCGCCTCCTCCTCCACGACCTTCATCGCGGCGGCGTCGCGCTCGTCCTCGTCCAGGTACGCGAGGTCGATCACCGACAGCGTCACCCTCCCCTCGCCGGCGACGACCTGACGCGGTTCCCCGCGCACGGTCGTGAAGGTCGTGCGCAGCGTCTCGTGCCGCTCGACGATCGCGGCGAGCGCGCGTTCGAGCTTCTCCGGGTCGACGGGGCCGGTGAGCCGCAGGGCGATCGGGACGTTGTAGGTGGCGCTGGCCGGGTCGATCTGGTCTATGAACCACATGCGCTGCTGCGCGAACGAGAGCAGCGGCGCCTCGTCTCGATCCGCGGCTACGAGCGGGAGCATCTCCTGCGGCGCGGTCGCGTCGATCGTGGCCGCGAGGCCGCCGACGGTGGGCTTCTCGAACAGCGCCCGCAACGGCACCTCCATCTCGAACCGGTTGCGGATGCGGGACATCAGCTGCGTCCCGAGCAGCGAGTGCCCTCCGAGCTCGAAGAAGTTGTCGTCACGTCCGACGCGCTCGACGCCCAGCACCTCGGACCAGATCTCGGCGAGGGTCTTCTCGGTCTCGGTGACCGGCTCGGTGTAGCCGTGGCCGAGGTCGGGGCGGTCGGCGCCCGGCTCCGGCAGCGCCGCGCGGTCGACCTTGCCGGCCGGCGTCAGCGGGAGCGCGTCCATCGTGACGTACAGCGCGGGGACCATGTGCGCGGGGAGGACCTCGGCGGCGAAGTCCCGCAGCTCCGGCACCGAAGGTGCCTCCGGTGCGACGACGTACGCGACGAGCCTCGTCGAGCCGGCCGCGTCGACCGAGGGGCCGACGACCGCGGCCTCCACCGCCGGATGGGTGCGCAGAGCAGCCTCGACCTCCGCGGGCTCGACGCGGTAGCCGCGCACCTTCACCTGGTCGTCGCTCCGGCCGAGGAAGTCGATGACGCCGTCGGAGCGGTAGCGGGCGCGGTCCCCCGAGCGGTACATCCGGGCGCCGGGCTCTGCCGAGAACGGGTCCGGGAGGAACCGGCCCGCGCTCAGCGCGGGGCGCCCGAGGTAGCCGCGCGCCACTCCCCTGCCCCCGATGTAGATCTCGCCCGGCAGTCCCGGCGGCACCGGCCTGAGGTCCTCGTCGAGCACGTAGACGCGCGCCCCCGCGATCGGCGTACCGATGTCGGGGACGCCGGTTCCGGCGACCTCGCCGGCGGTCGCGACGACGGTCGTCTCGGTCGGCCCGTAGTGGTTGACGACGGTCGCGCCGAACCCGCGAGCGGGCGTGACGGTGAGGCGGTCCCCGCCGGTGAGAAGCGTCCGCAACGACGCGGGCGCGCGCGAGCGCAGCAGGGCCGCGGCCGTCGCGGTCGGCACGAACGCCGTCCTGACGGCGTTCCGCTCGAACGTCCGAGCGAGAAGGGTCGGGTCGCGCGCGTCGTCGTTGCCGACGAGCACGACCGTCCCGCCCGTGGCGAGCGGAGGCCAGAGCTCCCACACCGACGCGTCGAACGACAGCGGCGCCACGGCCGACGACGGGCCGGCGGCGCCGTACGCGGCGGCGTGCCAGTCCGCGAGGTGCGCGAGGTTCGCGTGCGTGACGGCGACGCCCTTGGGCTCGCCGGTCGATCCCGACGTGTAGACGACGTACGCGAGGTCGTCTCCCGTGATCTCCGGAGCGGGGGCCGGACCGTCCCCCCGGGAAAGGCCGTCGCGGATCACCACCGCGGGCCGGGCGTCGGCGAGCATGTAGTCGAGGCGCTTCTGCGGGTACGCGGGATCGAGCGGCAGGTAAGCGGCCCCCGCCTTCAGCACGCCGAGCTGCGCCGCCACCTGGTCGAACGAGCGCGGGAGCACGACCGCGACGAGGTCGCCCGGGCCCACCCCCTGCGCGGCGAGGCCTGAGGCGACCGCGCCGGCGCGCTCCTCGAGCTCCGCGAACGTCAGCTCGTCCTCGCCCGACACCAGCGCCACCGCGTCCGGCTGCGACCGCGCCGCCGCGGCGATGCGTTCGTGCACGAAGGTGCCGTCGGTCTGCGGTGCGGGCGGGTTCAGCTGCTCGACGAGAGCGCGGCCCTCGTCGTCGCCGATCATCCGCGCGCGCGAGATCGGGGCGTCGGGGGCCGCGACGAGGTCCGACAGCAGCGTGCGGAACCGGTCGATCATCGTCTCGATCGTCGCCTCGTCGAACAGCGCGGTCGCGTAGTTGAGCTCGCCGCCGATCCCGCTCGGCCCCTCGGTGAGGTACAGCGACAGGTCGAACTTCGCGCTGTTGTCCTTGATGTCGGGGAACCGGACCTCCAGCCCCGCGAGGTGGAACTCGGCGGCGGACTCGTCCTGCATCGAGAACGACACCTGGAAGACCGGAGAAGTGCTGAGGTCGCGCGGGGGCTTCAGCTCCTCGACGAGCTTCTCGAACGGGAGGTCCTGGTGGGCATAGGCGCCGAGGGCGACCTCACGGGTGCGCTCCAGCAGCTCCGCGAAGGTGGGGTCTCCCGAGAGGTCGGTGCGCAGCACGAGCGTGTTGACGAAGAAGCCGATGAGGCCCTCGATCTCGGAGCGGTTGCGCCCCGCGATGGGAGAGCCGACGACTACGTCGGTGGCGCCGGTGTAGCGGTGCAGCAGGGTCTTGAAGGCC
>DASZDG010000131.1:0-17273 GCA_035942255.1 Actinomycetota bacterium
ACTACACGGTGGGGAACACCGCGACGGGCGACCTGCGGATCACGAACAGCACGCTCGAGAACGGGTTCTCGAAGGACCCGGTGACCGGCATCGTTCCCGGAGGAGGCGGCGTGACGCTGACCGGCGGCGGTGCCGGCTCGAACCCCAACTGGACCTACCTCGTCCAGAACAACGACTTCAGCGGTGCCCGGGGCAGCGCGTTGACGATCACGACCGGGACCGGCGCCGGGAATTACACCGGGACCGTCTCGAACAACAGGATCGGGAAGACCGGGGTCACCGAGTCCGCCTCCTACGGCAGCGGACACGGGATCGTCCTCACCCACCAGGGAACGGGCACGCACAAGGTCCAGTTCCTGAACAACACGGTCCGGCAGTACGGGGACAGAGGCATCGACATCAGTGCCGTCGACGGCAGCCCGGTGCTCCGGGTGACGCTCCACGGGAACGTCATCGACGAGCCTGGCGATGCCGTCACCAACTTCGCCGGCCTCAGGATCGCCGCCGGAGCGCTCGGCACGGACAACGCGAGCATCTGCGCCGACATCGGCGGTGCGGGCGCCCTGAAGAACTCCCTCAGCAACAGCCACGCCGGCAACACGAGAGACATAGCCATCCGTGGAGGAGGCGGGCCCGCGAACTTCAACTTCCCCGGCTATGGCGGCGGCTCCGGGGACTTCGCGGCGCTGACCGCGTTCCTCCAGCCCCGAAACGACGGCAACGGGACGCCGGCGTTGTTCTACAGTGAGTCGCTGAGCGTCACGGAGACGTTTTCAGGAACGGGCACGAACTGCCTGTAGCGAGAGGTACCCGCATTACCCGCACCGACTGCTTGTAGAAGAACGAGCGAGAGGAGCAAGGATGTCGGAACCGTTCCTGTCCGAGATACGGATCATGAGCTTCAACTTCCCACCGAAGGGATGGGCGTTCTGCAATGGGCAGTTCCTCCCCATCAACCAGAACCAGGCGCTCTTCGCGCTCCTAGGCACCACCTTCGGCGGGAACGGGCAGACCACCTTTGCCCTGCCGAACTTCCAGGGCTGCGTCCCCATCCACGTGGGGAACCGTCACACGCTCGGAGAGAAGGCGGGCTCCCCGTCCGTCACGCTCTCCATGCAGCAGATGCCCCAGCACCCCCACATGATGCAGGCGTCGAATACGAACGCGAACGTGCTCGATCCGGCGAACGCGGCGCTGGGCGCGGTGAACAACCAGTACGGCAACCCGGCCAACCTGACGACCCTCAACACGGCGTCGGTCACGAACACCGGCGGATCGCAGGCTCACAACAACATGCAGCCCTACCTGGTGCTGAACTTCTGCATCGCGCTCCAGGGCATATTCCCCTCGCCGAACTAGGAGGTACAGATGGCACAGCCTTACGTCGGCGAGATCCGCATGTTCGGCGGGACGTTCGCCCCGAACGGGTGGATGAACTGCGACGGCCAGCAGCTCCCGATCTCGGAGAACGAGACGCTCTTCCAGCTGATCGGGACCACCTACGGCGGGGACGGCCAGGAGACCTTCAACCTGCCGAACCTACAAGGTCGCATCCCGATGCATTTCGGCAACGGCCCGACGGGGATCAACTACCAGATCGCTGAGACCGCCGGCACCACGCAGGAGACGCTCACCGTTCAGCAGATGCCGGTGCACAACCACGCGCTCATGGCGACGGGGAACCCGGGAGGATCAAGCAACCCGGGCAACCTGCTGCTCGCGCAGGGCCCGAACGTCAAGCTCTACATCGGAGACGCGCCGACGACGAGCCTCAACGCCGCGGTCGTCCTGCCGGCCGGCGGCTCGCAGCCGCACTCGAACGAGATGCCCTACCTCGTCGTCCGATTCATCATCTCGCTCTTCGGGATCTTCCCGAGCCCCACCTAGAGGAGGCCGTACGCATGGCAGATCCCTTTCTCGCAGAGATCCGGATGTTCCCGTTCAACTTCGCTCCCAAGGGGTGGGCGTTCTGCAACGGGCAACTCATGCCGATCTCGCAGAACACCGCTCTGTTCGCGTTGCTCGGCACTGTCTACGGCGGTGACGGCAAGAGCACGTTCGCGCTCCCGAACCTGCAGGGAAGCGCACCGATCCACACGGGCGTCGACCCGACGAACGTCACCTGGGACCTCGGCCAGCAGGGCGGGGCCGAGACCGTCACGCTCCTCCAGTCGGAGATGCCGATCCACACGCACTTCGTCCGGGCGGCCGAGGAGCCCTCGTCGCTGAACGCCCCCGGGCCCGATCGCGTCCTGGGCCGGTCGGACGGCGGCGAGGCCTACCAGAACCCGACTGGTGCGCTGACCCCGATGGCCCCGCAGGCCCTTGCGCCCGCCGGCGGCGACTTGCCGCACAACAACATGCAGCCGTACCTGACGGTCAACTTCAACATCGCCCTGCAGGGCGTGTTCCCGCAACGCCCCTAGTGCGGCCCGGTTCGACGATGTCCGTCCGGCTCCGCCCAGCGGAGCCGGCGGATGTCGGCGCGCTTTCGTTCGCCGGTACGCGGACAAACGGGGCCGATCGGGTGTAGTAGGAAGGACCCGCACCGACTGCTTGTAGACAACCGAGCGAGGGGAGCGGACATGGCGGATCCTTTCGTGGCGGAGCAGGGCATGATGAGCACCGCCGATGCGCCGAGGATGGGCTGTGTGCACCGGGCAGCTCTTGCCGGCCAGTCAGATCGGGCGCTTTTCCCGTGCCGGGCACGACCTTCGGGGGGAACGAGCAGACCTTCGCGCTGCCGAACTTCCAGGGCCAGGTCCCGATCCGGACCGAGACCGTCGCTCCCGGCGGCGGGCGGGGACCAGCCGCACAACAACATGCAGCCCTCTCTGACCGTGCACTTCAACATCGCCCTCGAAGGGGTAGTCCCCCCGCGGCCCTGATGCAGCCCGGCTCCACGGGGTCCGTCGAGCTCCGCCCAGCGGAGCCGGCCGACGAACCGTTCCTGCGCGACGTCTACGCGTCCGCCCGCGCCGACGAATTGGAGCGCGTCCCGTGGAGCGACGAGCAGAAGCGGGCGTTCACCGACCAGCAGTTCACCGCGCAGGACTCCTACTACCGGGAGCACTACGAGGGCGCGACGTACGACGTGATCCTGGTCGACGGGGAGCGCGCCGGCCGGCTCTACGTCGCGCGCTGGCCCGAGGAGATCAGGATCATGGACATCACGATCCTGCCGGAGTTCAGAGGCGCCGGCGCCGGTACCCGGCTCCTCGAGGAGCTGCAGGCGGAAGCCAGGACGGGGGGGAAGTCGCTGTCGATCCACGTCGAAGGGTTCAATCCCGCCATGCGGCTGTACGAGCGCCTAGGCTTCCGGCCCGTCGAGGAGCGCGGCGCCTACGTCTTCATGGAATGGCGCCCGGCTAGCTGAAGACGGCCTGGTAATCGACGCCCTCGGACGAGCCCGCGATGGGGGTCATGAAGATGGCGAGGTCGTCGAGCGCGCTGTGGCTGAGCGAGTACGTCCCCTGCGGGAGAACGCGCTGCGGAGGGCCGCGGAAGACGAGGCTGAACGAGGGAGGCAGGCCCGTTTCAGGCGACGGCTGCCACGGCGAGGCCTCAGCCTCGATCAACGTCAGCTCGATCTTTTCCCCCTCCTCCGTTTGGAAGGCGAACGCCTCACCCACGTGCGGTTCGAATGCGCTGAGCTCAAGACGATCGGGCAAGTTCTGCCTCCTTCGATAGGAGCGCTTTCCATGACTCTGCAATTGTGTCCCAGTCGAACCTGGGGTCGAGCGCGTGCTCGCGGGCCGCTTCGCCCAGGCGGGCCCGAAGCCCCGGATCGCGGTAGAGGTTCTCGAGCGCCGCGACGACGCCGTCACGCGAGACGATCCCTTCGTCCTCGCGGCCCTCTTCGACGGGGACGAGCAGGGCCTTGTCTCGCCAGAGCTCCGCACACGCGCTGTGGTCCGGCATCACCTGGGCCGCGCCGGTGGCGCCGTGCTCGAAGGCCACCAGACCCCACCCCTCGCCGGTGGCGGTGTTCACCCCCACGTCCCCCGCGTTGTAGACGAGGTTCAGCGCATCGTCCGGGACCCGGGGCGGGGCATCGTCGCCGTGCGTCGACAGCAGCCTGTCGGTGATGTCGAGCTCGCGGGCGAGCGCACGAACGTCGATCCCGTTGTCGCGCATCCCCATGTGAAGCAGCAGGAACACGTCGTCCTTGCCGGCGGCGAACTCCGCGAACGCCGACAACGTGAGTTCGATCTTCTTGCGCGGCACGTTGCGGTTCGCGTTCAGGACGACGAATGCATCCTCGAGATTGGGCCGCCCGGGAAAGAGCGCTCGCCGGGCCCCCGGGACGGGGTGGAACGACGACGTGTCGATCCCGTGGCCGATGATCGCGACCTCGGGCGCGTCGCGCCGGCCGCCGAACGCCTCCTCGACGGAGCGCGCGCCGAACTCCGTGTACGTGACGACGACGTCGGACCCCGCGAGCGTCCGGACGTTGCCGTGTGGCGTGGACTCCCACTCCACCGGGCAGTAGGCGACGACGCGCACGTGTGACTGCGTCGCGCGGTACGCGGCGAGGGGCTCCTCGAGCACCGAGTACAGGTAGAGGTCGTGGTGCAGGAGGACGACGGCGGGCCGTACCTCATCCAGCAGCCGTGGGAGCTGCTCGCGCCCGTAGGGGTCGCCGAGGAGGCCGTTCACGACGACCCGGGTGCCGGGCACCGACGTGGCCGGGTCGCGGGCGTTCAGCGCGAACAGCGTCAGGTCGAAGTCACCCGCGAGCCGCGGCAGGACCTCCGCGAGAACGCGCGCGTAGCCCGTCGGCGTTCCCGCGTGACCGGCTACGAAAATGCGGGGCTTCAGCTCTCCGTGCCGAAGTTCGACAACGTGGTCGTAAGCGTCGACTGGACGGGGCTGTTCGAGGTCGCCCTCTCGAACACCTCGGCCCCCTGTCCGTACGAGAGGGAGCTCGAGCCGACGAAGATGTAGTTGGCGGGGAACGACGTCCAGCTCGTTCCGTTGGACACCTGGCTGCCGACGTCCACGTGGGTCTCCCAGTACTGGAGCTTCGGCCCGGCACCGTAGTCGAGCAGCAGATGCAGCCCGTCGTTCGTCGGCGGGGTGTTCGCGTCGAGGCCGTAGCTCGCGACGATGAGGATCTGCTGCTCGTAGTTCCCGGCGAGGAGGGTCTGCCTCAGCATCCTCGTGTACATGAACTGGTAGGTGCTCATCCAGAAGTTCGACCCCGACGCCGGATACAAGTTGATGTAGCTGTTCGAGAGGATGGCGGCGGGCGACGTGATGTCCTTGGAGGGATCCAGGACGAGGACCTGCCACCCGGTGGGGTTCGAGGGCTTCTGCGCGATCTGGCCGACCGGATTGCCGTTCATGGTGATCTTCGGGGGCTGAGCCGCAGGCAGGTTGTTGAACTGCATCACCTGCGACGTCGTCGTTATCGCGAGCTCGACTTTCGTGATCGGCACCTCGATATCCCTTTCGTCCCGGGGGCGCTTTCCCCGCCCCGACCACCGTCAGGCTAGGGGACCATTGACTCCCTTCGGTAGGGGCTTTGAAGAATCTCGTAACAGCGGCGACGCCCGGCCGGGAGATCCACAGCCAATCTACGTATTTCTGCTTAAGTGCGCTCCGTGGCTGTCCGACCACATTAAGTAAGAATATTCCCTTTTCCTGGTTTAGGGCACCCGGAGACGGGGAATTTTGGGGTCGCAACGCTACGTAGGCAGACAACTACGTAGAGCATCAATCGGCGGCACGGGGGAATCCCGGGCAGGGACAGAGGAGGAACCATGAGCAGGCGGATCTCGAGCACGACGACGTTGCTGGCGGTGGTAGCGGCGCTGACAGCGCTGTTGCTGGCAGCGGTCCCCGCGGTCGCTCACCACAAGGACGACCACACCCAGGGCGCCGCTGCGTCGTCCGAGGACGGCGACAAGGGCAAGGGGAGCTCCAAGGACAACGACGGCGACGCGGATGCCGACTCGTCGACCTCCTACACCGAGGACCACGACACGAACGACGGCAACACCCCGAACAACGTGCCCGACGACGGCGACAACGCTCACCCCTCAGGCAAGGACCGCTCGACCGAGAACGGCGGCTCGGGCAACCAGGGCAACTCGGAGTCCGACCCGGACGACGACGGCCGCGGCCCCGACCGCTCCAACGGGGGCGCCGACAAGCCCAACGGCCCCGGCGGCGTCGACAAGGCCGACCAGGACGGCAACAACGGCTGTGGCAACGACGACGACTTCGAGGACGACAACGAGGGCTGGTGCGGCCGCAAGCCCAAGCCGGCGAAGCCCGAGGTCAAGCCCGCTTCGACCAAGCCCTGCGACGCAGACGCCACCATGCTCGGCACCCAGCCCTGCGTGAAGGGCGACGTCAATCCCGCCGAGCCCTGTGACGCTGACGGGACGATGCCCGCCGCGCAGCCGTGCCTCGACGCGGACGTGCTGCCGGCGGAGCCGTGTGTGGACGAGGACGACATGGCTGAGGGGGCCGCGGGGTGCGAGGACGACGACGAGGACATCCTGGGCGGCGTGATCAGCCGTCCGGCGACGCCTCAGCTCGAGGCCGGCGAGAGCCCCGAGGTGCTCGGCGAGCGCCTCTCCCAGCCCGCCGAGGGCGGGGGAGTCGAGGCCGCCGAGCGGGGCGCAGCGTTCCTCGGGCAGCAGCTCCCGTTCACGGGCTCGGCGTTGCTGAGCTACGCGGCGATCGCCGTGGGCCTGCTGCTGGCCGGCGCCGGGATCCTCGCCGGTCGCCGCAGAGCCGGATAGCTGCACCCACTAGGACCACCACGCGCCAGTCACGGGGGCCGGTTTTCCGGCCCCCGTTGCGCGCCCACAGCCCGACGCGTACAGAGGGCGCGGTGCGCCGGGAGGGCATGCGGTTAGAGGACTAGTCCGCGTGGACTACTGGAAAACTTTAGGAAAATAGCCCAGGAAGATGTTGTGGTCGTTCCCAGGTTCTGGAAGACTGCTACCAACATCTGGAAGCGATATCGGCAGACGGATGGATTTTCTTTAGCGGTCCGGTACTCCCGCCGGCCGGGCAGTCGAAGCAAAGGAGCCGCAGGTGTCGAAGATAGTGCGCAGGAACCAGAGGGTGTCGGGGCTGCTCGCGATGATCGTGGGCGTCCTGATGATCGTTGCCGGTCCGGTCTTCGCAGACTCGAGCGCCGGGAACGGCAACGGCAAGAACGACGAGTCGCTCCCTGCAGTCGCCTCCGCCGCGGCCCCCGAGGACAAGGGCAACAACGGCAACGGGAACGGCAGCGAGAAGCAGGACGAGAGCCCGGCGGCCGCCGCGGCCGACAGCGCCCCCGGCAACTCCGAGGACAAGGGCAAGTCGGACGAGGACCACGGCAACGGGAACGGCAACGGCAGCGACAAGAAGGACGAGCCGGCAGCCCCCGCCGCGAGCAACGGCAACGGGAACGGCAACGGGTCGGACAACTCGTCGTCGCAGGGCCAGGGCTCCTCGGCCTCCGAGGACAAGGGCAACGGCTGGGAGAGCTCCCCGGGCCAGGAGGGCAAGGGCTGCGACCAGGCCGGCCAGGGCTCGGGCCCGTACGCCTCGACCTGTGACGGCTCGCCCTCGCAGAACGGCAACGGCAACGGTGGTGGCGGCGGCAAGCCTTGCGCCGGCTGCGTCGGCAACGCCGACAACAAGAACCCTCCGGGCCAGATGCCGAACGGCAGCGACCCGAACAACGGCTACGAGTGTGACGGCAACAACGGCATCGGCAAGGGCAACCCGGCGCACACCAGCTGCACCCCCGGCACGCCTCCGCCGCCGCCGGACTGCAAGGGCAAGAAGTGCACCCCCGGCAAGCCCGAGTGCCCCGGCAACAGCTGCAACCCCTGCCCCGGCAAGAGCTGCGACGGTGGGAAGCCCGAGTGCCCCGGCAACAGCTGCAACCCTTGCCCCGGCAAGAGCTGCGAGGGTGGCAAGCCGGACTGCCCCGGGAACAGCTGCAACCCGTGCCCCGGCAACAGCTGCCACACGCAGCCTCCGGGCACCGACCCGACGACGCCTCCCACGACGCCGCCGGGCAAGAACCCCGACGTGGTTCTGCCGGACACGATCACCCGGCCGGGCCAGCCGAACGACCCTGACAAGCCGACGGTGCTGGGCGAGCGCATCACCCGCCCGGGGACCCCGACGGTGGCCGCCCGCCAGCCGACGGCTCCTCTCGGAGGGCTCCTGCCCTTCACCGGAGCGAACCTCCTGATCTTCCTCGGGACGGGACTCTCCCTCACGGGCGCAGGAGTCATGCTGAACGGCAAGAAGCGCAAGTAAGGCTGCACCTCGCAAGGGAGAGAGAAGGAGGCCGGGTAACCGGCCTCCTTCTTTTTTGTTCTAGCGGGATCGCAAGCGATCCCGCTCGGCCTAGCGGGATCGCAAGCGATCCCGCCGTATGCGGATTCCTCGGGGCTTGGCTTCGTCGCCTGCGGCGACGGCGTGGACCCGGGGCCTTGGCGATTGCGTACCCTCTCTCTATGGCCGAAGTCGCAGATCGCATCGCTTCGTTGCGCGAGAAGCTCTCTCACGTCAAGGAGTACCTTTGACGTCGATCGCAAACGCGCCCGTCTAGGCGAGGTCAAGGCGAAGGCCGCGGCCCCCGACCTCTGGGACGATCCCCCCGCAGCGCAGAAGGTGATGGGCGAGATGTCGCGCCTCGGCGACGACGTCGGGCTCTACGACTCGATCTCGCAGCGCGTCGACGACGCCGAGCTCATGTGGGAGCTCGCCGAGTCAGAAGGTGACGCCGGCACCGCCGGTGAGGTCGAGAGCGAGCTGACGGCCCTGGAGAAGGAGATCCAGTCGCTCGAGGTCGTCTCCCTGCTCGGCGGCGAGTTCGACGCCAACCCGGCGATCCTCTCGGTCAACGCGGGCGAGGGCGGGACCGACTCGCAGGATTGGGCCGAGCGCCTCCTCCGCATGTACCTGCGCTGGGCGGAACGGCGGGGCTTCAAGGCCGAGGTCCTCGAGGCGACGCCGGGGGAGGAGGCGGGGCTGAAGAGCGCCACCGCGACGTTCACCGGCCGCCACGCCTACGGGCTCCTGGCCGCGGAGCGCGGGGTCCACAGGCTCGTGCGGATCTCCCCGTTCGACGCGGCGAAGCGCAGGCACACCGCGTTTGCGTCCGTCGACGTGACGCCGGAGGTCGAGGACGACATCGAGGTCGAGATCGCTCCGGACGACCTGCGGATCGACACCTACCGGTCGTCGGGGGCCGGGGGCCAGCACGTCAACGTCACGGACTCCGCGGTGCGGATCACGCACCTCCCCACCGGCATCGTCGTCTCCTGTCAGAACGAGCGGTCGCAGATGCAGAACCGCGCCGTGGCGATGCGGGTGCTGAAGTCCCGCCTGCTGGCGCGGGCGCGCGAGGAGCGCGAGGCGGAGATAGACGCCCTGCGCGGAGAGCGGCGTGAGATCGGCTTCGGCTCCCAGATCCGCTCTTACGTGATGCATCCGTACCAAATGGTCAAAGACCACCGGACCGACACCGAGGCCGGCAATGTGCAGGGCGTCCTCGACGGCGACATCGACCAGTTCATACAGGCGGAGCTGAAGCGCAAGGCGACGGTGGCGCACTCCTGAACCCGAGCGTTCGCGCGCCGCAAGTGCCATCATCTCGGTATGGGTGAGACCGAACGCGCGGTGTCGGAAAGGGTCGAGAGCGCAACGCTCCCGGAGCTCCGGTCGGTCGACATCGACGACGTGTACGTCCATATGGACTACCTGTTGCAGTCGCGCCCGACGCCGATGGACCTCTACTACCGGTGGGAGCGCCAGCAGTGGTCCGCCGGCGCCGTCGACTTCACGGAGGACAAGGTCCACTGGGAGTCGATGACCGGCGCGTTCGCAGGCTTCCGCACCGAGCTGCAGCGATCGTTCACGTTGTTCTTCGTCGGCGAGCAAGCGGTCACGGACACACTGTCCCCGCTCGTGCACGCGGCCCCCGACGAGCCGTCTCGCATCTTCCTGTCGACGCAGCTCGTCGACGAAGCGCGCCACTCGGTCTTCTTCTCGCGTTTCTTCGAGGAGGTCGTAGGCATCTCGGGGGGCCTCTCGGCCGCGCTCGCGCATCTGCGCGACCGCACCGTCGGCGGCTTCCGCGTGCTGTTCGACGAGGACCTCGTGCAGGTGACCGACAACGTGCGGCTGCACCCGCACGATTACGGCGCGTGGGTCGAGGGCGTCACCGTCTACCACCTGATCATCGAGGGGATGCTCGCGTTGACCGGGCAGAAGTTCCTGCTCGGCTTCGCACGCGAGATGGGCATCCTCCCCGGCTTCTACACGGGGTTCACCGCGGTCGCGCGCGACGAGTCGCGTCACGTGAACTTCGGCGTGAGGGCGATCATGGAGGCGGGGCTGCGGGACCGGGCGCTGCTCGAGCGCGTGGAGGAGACCGTCTTCCGCATGCTGGAAGACGCCTGCCGCACGGTGGCGTCGCCCGACCGGCGCTTCGCCGTCTCACCCGCCGCCACGCCGCCGAACCTCCTGATAAACCCCTACGACGTCGCGGCGTTCTCGACGCACTCGCTGACGAAACGGCTACGGGTCGCGGGGGTCTCCGCTAAGGTGTGTGACGAGATCGCTCGCCGTGCGGAGCGGTACTACCAGGCCGCATGGGACGAGTACGAGGATTTGCACGGCGAGGAGCACCCATATCGGTTCTTCGACCGGCCTCCGGCACTATCCACGTGAGGATGGCTACGCTTAGACCATGATCAGGACCGTAGATGTCGAGAAGGAGTACAAGGGCGGCATCCGCGCGCTCAACGGTGTCTCGATCGACATCGAGAAGGGCGAGTTCGTCTTCGTCGTCGGCCCCTCCGGCTCCGGCAAGTCGACGTTCCTCAAGCTGCTCACGAAGGAAGAGGAGCCGACGAACGGCGAGGTCTTCGTCGCGGGCAAGAACCTGGCGAGCCTGCCGCGCTGGCGCGTCCCGTACCTCAGGCGCAACGTCGGCTGCGTGTTCCAGGACTTCAAGCTGCTCCCGAACAAGACCGTGTTCGAGAACGTCGCGTTCGGTCTCGAGGTCATCGGACGCCCGCGCGCTGTCGTCCAGCGGCAGGTGCCGCAGATCCTCGAGCTCGTCGGGCTCGGCGAGAAGCTCGACCGGTTCCCCGACGAGCTGTCGGGTGGCGAGCAGCAGCGCGTCTCGATCGCGCGAGCGTTCGTGAACCGTCCGCTGATCCTGATCGCCGACGAGCCGACCGGGAACCTCGACCCCGCGACGTCCGTCGGCATCATGCGTCTGCTGGACCGGATCAACCGGACCGGCACGACGATCGTGATGGCGACGCACGACCACGCGATCGTGGACTCGATGCGGCGGCGCGTGATCGAGCTGGAGAACGGGGACGTCGTGCGCGACCAGTCGCGCGGCATCTACGGAGTCGGTACCTAGCCTCATGCGAGTCGGATACTTCCTCGGCGAGACCGTCACGAACCTGCGGCGGAACCTCCTGATGACCATCGCCGCGATCTCCACGGTCGCGATCTCGCTGCTGCTCCTCGGCGGCGTGCAGATCCTCGGGATGATCGTCAACAAGGCGACGCTCGGCTGGGAGTCCAAGGTCGAGATCTCCGCGTTCCTCCGCGACGACATCGCCGACGGCGAGCTGCAATCGCTGGAGGCCGACCTCTCGAGCATGCCGGAGGTAGAGGAGGTCACCTACATCTCGAAGGCGCAGGCGTTCGAGGAGTTTAAGGAGCTCTACGCCGACCAGCCCGAGCTGTGGGAGACGATCCCCGAGAACTCGCTCCCTGCGTCGGTGCGCGTGAAGCTCGTCGACGCGAAGTGGACCGAGGAGGTGGCGGCGCGCATCGACGGAGCGCCGGGCATCGACGAGGTGAAGTTCGGCGGCGAGTTCATCAAGCGGCTGTTACGGATCAACGCCCTGCTCCGCACGATCACGCTCGTGATGTCGTTGATCCTGCTCGTCGCGGCCGCGGGCCTCATCGCGAACACGATCCGCGTCGCCATCTACGCGCGCCGTGACGAGATCGGCATCATGAAGCTCGTCGGGGCCACGAACTGGTTCATCCGCATCCCGTTCATGCTCGAAGGCGTGTTCGCGGCCCTCGTCGGCGCGGCCGTCTCGGGCGCGGTCGTGCTCGCGGCGAACGCCTTCCTGTTCCCGCCGATCCGGGACTTCCTTCCGTTCCTCGAGGGCGTGTTCGCGTTCTCCGGCGGGGAGATCGCGTCCGTCCTGCTCGTTCTGGTGGGCGTGGGGGCCGGGGTCGGTATCGTCGGCTCCTCGCTGGCGCTGCGCCGCTTCCTCGAGGTCTAAAGACCTCCTCCGGCTGCGCCGACGTCTGACAGGAGGGGCGTGCTCGCCCGATTTGGGCGTTTCCAGTGTTGTTATTGGGGGAGCTGTTACTTAGGATGAGGCCGATGCGGATGTTGCCGAAACGAAGCGACCGCGGGATCGCGGGGCTTCTGCTCGCCCTGCTGGTGGTGGGGCTCGGGATCCCGGCCTCTGCAGAGCCCGGCGACCTCGAGGACATCCGGGAACGCCAGGAGCGCATCGACGCCCGGCGGGACCGCAAGCTCGCGGAGGCCGCGGACGTCGACGACCGCGTCGCCGAGCTCGACCGGCAACGGGACACGGTGGAGGCGAAGGTCGCGGAGCTCGCTTCCGACGTCGCTGAGCTCGACGGCCGCATCGACAAGACCAAGCAGAAGCTGGCGGTCGCGCAGCAGCAGCTCGCGCTGCTCGAGTCGAAGCTCGACGTGATCAAGGGCCGCCTCGACCGGCGGACGGACCTCCTCACGACGCGCGCCGTCGAGGCGTACAAGGCGGGGCCCGTGGGATACCTCGACTCGCTCCTGTCCTCGACCGACATCGGCGAGCTCGTCGACCGCGTCGAGTACCGCGAGTCGGCGATGGAGACCGACGCCGAGCTGATCACCTCGATCGAGCGCCTCCAGGAGAAGACCGAGGCCCGCGAGGAGCTCGCGGAGGAGAAGAAGCTCGAGATCGCCGAGGCGAAGCTGGCGCTCGAGGAGGACCGGGCCGAGCTCGCCGCGAAGCGCGACGCCCGCGCCTCGATCCTCGCCGAGAAGGAAGAGCTGCTGTCGGAGAAGCGCGCGTACCTCGCCGACCTCCGCTCGGACGCGCAGCGGCTGGCCGAGGTCGAGGCGCAGCTCGAGGCGGACGAGGCGCGGATCCTCGCGGCCCTCGCGGCCGTCCCCGCCCCCTCGGGCCCGGTCCCGGTCGGAGGCGGGCAGCTCCTGTTCCCCGCCGCGGGGCCGATCACGTCGCCCTACGGGTACCGAACGCACCCGATCTTCGGAGACCAGAGGCTCCACACCGGGATCGACATCGGCGCCGGGTACGGCGCCCCGGTGATAGCGGCCGACTCCGGGACCGTCGCCTTCGCCGGCGTGATGAGCGGCTACGGCAACGTGATCGTGATCGACCACGGGGGCGGGCTCGCGACGACCTACAACCACCTGTCGGCCTTCTACGTGGGGAGCGGCCAGATCGTGTCGCGGGGCAGCAGCGTGGGAGCCGTCGGGTGCACCGGCTACTGCACGGGGCCGCACCTGCACTTCGAGGTCCGGGTGAACGGGTCGCCGGTCGACCCCATGCCCTACCTCCAGTAGCCCCCTTCCAGGCACTACCCTGGGGCCATGCAGCAGTGGGTCAAGGTCTCCCTCGCCGTCCTGGCGGCGCTCGCCGTCTGCCTCACCGCGTTCACGCTCGGGGTGAGGGTCGGCGAGCGCAACGGGCGTGACGGCGGCGGGTTCTCGCTCGCGGGGATCGGCGGAGGCGACGCTCAGGGGTTCGACCTCGTCGAGGACGCCTACGAGGAGATCCGGTCCTCGGCCGTGGACGCGCCGGGGAGCGAGGAGCTGGCCCGGGGCGCGATCAAGGGGATGCTCGAGGTCCTGAAGAAGGACGACCCCTACGCCCTCTTCTACTCGCCGACCGCGTACCGCTCGTTCCAGGAGCTGACCACCGGCGAGTTCTCCGGGATCGGCGTGTGGCTGAAGGACAAGAAGGAGGGCCTGACGATCGTCTCGGTCCTCCCGTCGACGCCTGCCGTGGAGGCGGGGCTCCAGGAGGGCGACGTCATCCAGACGATCGACGGCAAGGCCGTGTCGAGCATCACGTCCGACGAGGCCGTCGCTTACATCAAGGGCCCCGAGGGCACGGACGTGACGCTGGGGATCCTCCGTGAGGGCGAGGCGATGGACTTCAGGATCACGCGGGCGGAGATCGCGCTGCCGAACCTCCAGGCGAACCTGCGCGCCGACGGCCTCGGGTACATCCAGCTCTTCGGGTTCGCCCGCGGCGCCGGCGACGAGGTGCGCGAGGAGGTCTCGGAGATGCTCGACGAGGGGGCCGAGGGCATCGTCCTCGACCTGCGCAACAACGGGGGAGGCCTGTTCAGCGAGGCCGTCGAGGTCGCGAGCGTGTTCATCGAGGAAGGCGACGTCGTGATCTACCGCGAGGGGCCGGACGACGAGCTGGAGTACGAGGCCGAGGGCGACGCGTTCGAGGAGGTTCCGCTCGTGGTGCTCGTCAACGAGGGGACCGCGAGCGCGTCGGAGATCGTCGCGGGGGCCTTGCAGGACCAGGAGCGGGCGACGCTGATCGGGACGACGACCTACGGGAAGGGTTCGGTGCAGGAGGTCGTGCGGCTGCGCGACGCATCGGCGTTGAAGCTCACCACGGCCGCGTACCTGACGCCCGACGGCCGGGACATCAACGGCTCGGGCATCCGGCCCGACGTCGAGGTCGCCGAGACCGAGGAGCAGAAGGACCGGGCGGTCGAGATCCTGAAGGGGATCATCATCTCGACCGACGGCGCACAGGGCTGAGGTGGCGAAGGGCTCCGACGCCGGCGGGACGAAGCTCATCGCCCAGAACCGCAAGGCGCGGCACGAGTACCTGATCGAGGACACCGTGGAGGCCGGGCTCATGCTCGTCGGCACCGAGGTGAAGTCGTGCCGCGAGGGGAAGGTGTCGCTGACCGACGCCTACGCGACCGTGAGGGACGGCGAGGCCTGGCTGCTGCAGTGCCACATCAACCCGTACTCGCACGGGAACCGCCAGAACCACGACCCGATGCGCCCCCGCAAGCTCTTGTTGCACCGTTCGGAGATCGAGCGCCTGGACGTCGAGGTCTCGCAGGGGGGCCGGACGCTGGTGCCGCTGCGCCTGTACTTCAAGCACGGGATTGCGAAGGCCGAGATAGCCGTGGCGCGGGGCAAGAAGACGTACGACAAGCGCCAGAGCGAGGCGAAGAAGGACGCGGTGCGGCAGATGCAACGAGAGCTGGGCCGCCGCCGCTGAGCCGGTTCGCCGTCGTGAAACCGGCGGATTTCGCACGTTTGGCGACACGGGATGAGTTGCGGCTATCGCAACTCCTGCCGCAAAGGCGGTGGGAAGGTTGGGCGGCCCCCCGTCGTTAGACTGAGGTGGAACATTGAAAAGAACTTTGTCTGGGGCTGAACTGGTATCGACTCTGATCAGACCGAGACAGGGGAAGCGAGCCGAGGACTCCGGGTGTGACCTCGTTAAATATTCTCGGAACAACAATAAATGCCGCTGCCTAACAGCACGGTTGCCATTCCTTAGCAATGGCCGTCGGCCCGGGATTCGCCTGCGCTCCCGGGACCCGGCGTCGCCTAGCAGGCTTACCGTCCGGAGTTCGCTCGGGGCAAAGGACGGGACACCTAACCTGAGCTAGGCACCGGCCGCCGCCGTCTGCGGGCCGGCCGGAGCCGAAACCCAACCGCAGACTACGCTCGTAGAAGTCCTGTCACGGGGTCGGAGGACCCGGGTTCGATTCCCGGCAGCTCCACTTGATTTCCTGGTGCGCGAACCAGCGCCGGAACGCGATAGGTCGGGACGACCTCATCGCGGCTCACGACCCGCAGCTCCTTCACGAGCTTGCGGATCAGCGCCTTTCTCTGCTGGGCGCTACCGCGGTAGAGCGCGACGTTGAGCGTCGCTGCCCACTCAGATAGGAGCTCCGGCATTGCAGGCGTGTCGTTGGCCTCCTGCGCCATCAGCGCCTGCTCCTTCGGCCCTGAGTGCGTCCTGGCGTGCCTGGAGGCCGTCCAGTCGCTCCTGGCAGGCCGCCGCCTTCATCGTGCCCGCCTCGAACGCCGCGAAGTAGCGGTCGATCGCCCGACTCACTCCTGCCTGCTCCTGGCGGAGTGCCGCGATGCGGTCCTGCACGCTCACTCGTGCCTCCGTTTCAGAGACGCGCAGGTGTTCCAGCGCCTCCGCGACGAGGTCGCTGTCGCGGTAGAGGGAGATCATCTGCTCCAGGACGGCCTCCTCGAGATCCTCTTTCGGAAGACGCGCCGCGCTGCAGTTGCGGGTGCCGTACCGGTAACGGGTCGAGCACGTGTAGTAGTGGTAGAGACGCGAGCGGCCCTTGGCAGAAGTCCCGATGTAGGCGCGCCCACACTGCCCGCAGCGGACCAGTCCCGACAGCAGGTAGTCGGCCGCGTGGCCACGCTTGAGTGCCTGCGACTCGCCGCGCTCGGTCAAGATCGCCTGCGGTCGTGCGAACGTCGCGTCGCTTACAAGCTGGTCGTGCAGGCCGGGATGCACCTGGCCCTTGAACGTGACCTTGCCGACGTAGATGGGGTTGGACAGCATGTGGATCACGGTGCGGGCGGAGAACGGCACGCTGCTCTTAGTCGCAAGGCCCTCGCCGTTGAGCAGCTGCGCGATCGCCTCCGAGCCGAGCCGATCTTCGACGTAGTAGTCGAAGATGCGCCGCACGACTACTGCTTGGGCGGGAACCGGCAGGAGCAGCTTCGTCTCCCGCTCACGCACGTAGCCGAAGGGGACCTTTCCGACCACCCACCGGCCCTGGGACGCGGCCCGGTCCATCCCCGCGGTGATGCGCTCGACGATCGTGGTGCGGTCGAACTCGGCGAAGACGCCGAGCATCTGCATCATCATCTTGCCCGCCGCCGACGACGTATCGAAGGGTTCGGTGGCGGAGTGCAGCGCCACGCCGGCGCGATCCAGGTCCTCGGAAATCTGCGCGAGCTGTCGGACGCTTCGCGACAGCCGGTCGACGCGGTGGACCAGCAAGAGCTCGTAGACGCCCTTGGCGGCGTCTGCGAGAGCCGTTCGGAGCCCCGGTCGGTCAAGGGTGGCACCCGAAGCCTGGTCGGAGTAGCGCGAGACGATGCGCCACGCGTCCTGGGACTTGCAGTAGGCCTCCAGACGATCCTGCTGCGCGCCCAGCGAGAACGGCTGGTTGTCCTCGTCGGTAGAGATGCGGGTGTAGAT
>DASZDG010000132.1:0-2244 GCA_035942255.1 Actinomycetota bacterium
CTCCGACCCCACTCAGTCCGAGGCGACCAGGCCGACCGGGCAGCTGACCCCCGTGCCGCCGAGGCCGCAGTAACCGTTGGGCACCTTGGCCAGGTACTGCTGGTGGTAGGGCTCGGCGTAGTAGAACGGGCCGGCCTCGGCGATCTCGGTGCTGATCGCGTCGAACCCGCGCTCGGTCAGCTTCGGCTGGAAGGCGTCGCGCGACGCCTCGGCCGCGGTCCGCTGCGACGGCGTCGTCGTGTAGATCGCGGAGCGGTACTGCGTCCCCATGTCGTTGCCCTGCCGCATGCCCTGGGGCGGGTCGTGGCCCTCCCAGAACAGCTTGAGCAGCGCGTCGTAGGAGGTGACCTTCGGGTCGAAGACGACGAGGACGGCCTCGGTGTGGCCGGTGCGGCCGCTGCAGACCTCCTCGTACGTCGGGTTCGGCGTCGTGCCGCCGGCGTAGCCGACCGCGGTCGTGTAGACGCCCGGCGCCTCCCAGAAGACGCGCTCGGCCCCCCAGAAGCAGCCGAGGCCGAAGACGGCCGTCTCCATCCCCTCGGGGAACGGGGGCTTCAGGGGCGTGCCGAGGACGTCGTGGGAGCCGCCGACCGGCATCTCGGCGTCGCGGCCGGGGAGGGTCTCCTCGGGGGAAGGGATCTCGAGCTTCTTGCGCGTGAAGAACATGTACTTCCAGAGTAGTTGCGTACACAAGCCCCGCGTTACGAAGCGGGCAGCTTCTGGCGCTCCGCCCGGCCCTTCGGCCGCGACGGCTCCATGCGCTTCCCGCACACGACGGCGTCGAGGTCCGCCATCCCCGAGCGCACCGCGTTCATCAGCGGCCAGGCGTCGTCGATCATCTCGCGGTCGACGACGATCCCGAAGTCGACGTGGTCGAGGTAGCTCAGGCACGTGATGTTGAGCCCGACGCCGTCGGTGATCACCGACACCGGGTAGTTCGCGACGAGGCGCGCGCCCGCGAGGTAGAGCGGCACGGGCGGACCCGGGACGTTGGAGATCACGAAGTTCAGCGGGCGCACGCCGCCGGCGAGCTGCGCGACGACGCGGTTCGCGCGCGTGAACAGCGCGGGAGGGATGAACTGCGTCGCGTCCTGGAGCACGTTCGCCGGCAGCGCCTTGTGCCGCGTCTTGGCGACCTTCAGCACGTCGTGCGTCTTCATCAGGCGCTTGCGCGGGTCCGCCTCGTTCGTCGGGATCGGGACGATCATCGCCGACACGCGGTTGCCGAACTCCCCGCGCTGCTCCGGCGTGCGGACGGAGACGGGGACCATCGTCACGAGCGGCTCGTCCGGCAGCTCGCCGCGCTCGAGCATCCACTCGCGCATCGCGGTCGCGCACGTCGCGACGACGACGTCGTTGACGGTGATCCCGAGCTCGTTCTTGATCGCCTTGATGCGGTCGAGCGGGAGCGAGTCGAACGCGAACCGTCGGTGCGGCGAGATGCGCCCGTTGAACGAGGTCGGCGGCACCGTCAGCCGCTCGGGCGTGCCGAGGATCTCGCCGTCCTGGGACCCGCCCACGCGGCGGCGGATCGCACGCGTGACCTTGTCGATCGTCGGCAGCCCGGGGACGAGCTCCGCCCCCGGCAGGTTCGTCAGGTTCGTGACCGTCGCCGGCAGCGCCCCGGCGGCTCGGACCGGCTGGCGCGGCAGGCCGAGGACGCCGCGCCCGAGCATCTCCCACTGGCTCGGCTCCCGCTCGCCGAACCCGCCCTCGGGCTTCGGCGGCAGGTCGCGGCCGTCGGGCTCGAGGTCGAGCAGGATCCCGAGGATCTCCGCGCCCGAGACGCCGTCGACGGCGGCGTGGTGGACCTTCGTCAGCAGCCCGACGTACTTGCCGCCCTCGATGCCGTGGACGACGTAGAGCTCCCACAGCGGGTGCGCGCGATCGAGCGGGCGCGCGACGAGCCGGGCGACGGTCTCGGCCACCTGGCGCTTGTTCCCCGGCGGCGGCACCGCGCTCTCGCGCACGTGGAAGTCGATGTCGAAGTCCGGGTCCTCGATCCAGTACGGCAGGTCGAGCCCGAACGGGACCTCGGCCAGCTTCCACCGGAACGGCGGCAGCATGTGGATGCGCTCGCCGACGAGCCGGCAGACGTCCGCCAGCTCGAGCTTCCCGCCGGGCCGCGTCGACGGGTCGTAGATCGCCAGGCCGGACACGTGCCCGTACGTGCTCCGCGACTCCATCGCGAGGAACTGGGCATCCAGGCTGGTGAGTTGGCGCATGGTCCGCGACCATACGCCG
>DASZDG010000133.1:0-6042 GCA_035942255.1 Actinomycetota bacterium
GCCCAAGGTCCTGCCCGCGCGGTTCCCCAACCTCCTCGTCAACGGCTCCGGCGGCATCGCCGTCGGCATGGCCACGCACATCCCGCCGCACAACCTTGGCGAGGTGATCGACGGCGTCGTCGAGGTCCTCGAGAATCCCGAGCTCGGGCAGGACAAGGAGAAGATGCTCCCGGCCCTCATGCGCCACATCAAGGGCCCCGACTTCCCGACCGGCGCGCTCGTCCTCGGTATGCAGGGGATCCGCGACGCCTACACGACCGGGCGCGGCTCCGTGAAGATGCGCGCGGTGTGCGAGGTCGAGGAGGGCCCTCGCGGGAACCCTCGCATCATCGTCACGGAGATCCCGTACCAGGTGAACAAAGCGCGGCTTGCACAGAAGATCGCCGAGCTCGTGAACGCGAAGGAGAACCGCCTCGAGGGCATCGCGGACCTGCGCGACGAGTCGAGCGAGCGCGGCGGCATGCGGCTCGTGATCGAGCTGAAGCGCAACGCGGTCCCGCAGGTCGTGCTGAACACCCTCTACAAGCGCACCCAGCTGCAGGACAACTTCGGCGTGAACATGCTGGCGCTCGTCGACGGCGTCCCGCGCACGCTGAACCTCGCCGAGGTCGTCGAGGCGTACATCACGCACCAGATCGACGTCGTCGTGCGCCGCACGCGCTACCGGCTGCGCAAGGCCGAGGAGCGGTCGCACATCCTCGAGGGCCTGATCATCGCCCTCGACAACATCGACGACATCGTCGCGTTGATCAGGGCGGCCGCCGACGTCGAGGAGGCCCGCGGCGGGCTAATCGCACGGTTCGGCCTCACCGAGATCCAGGCGAACCACATCCTGGACATGCCGCTCCGGCGCCTGACTGCGCTCGAGCAGGACAAGATCCGCGAGGAGCACGCGGAACTCCAGAAGACGATCGCTGACCTGCGCGACATCCTCGCCAACCCCGTGCGCGTGCGCGAGATCATCGCGACGGAGCTGAAGGACATCCGCAGGCGCTTCGCCGACCCGCGACGCACGAGGCTCGTCCCCGACGAGGGCGAGTTCGACATCGAGGACCTCATCGCCGACGAGGACCTCGTCGTTTCGGTGTCCCGCGACGGCTACGTCAAGAGCGTGCCGCTCGACACCTACCGGCGCCAGGGCCGCGGGGGCCGCGGGGTCAAGGGGGCCGCGCTGAAGGAAGGCGACATCGTCGAGCACCTGCTGACGACGACGGCGCACGCGTACCTGCTGATGTTCTCGAGCAACGGACGCGTGTACCGCCTGAAGGCGCACGAGATCCCCAAGCGGGACCGGACCGCGCGCGGCACCGCCGTCGTGAACGTCGTCCCGATGCGGCCCGAGGACAAGGTCGCCGCCGTGATCGACACCCGCGACTACGAGAGCTACCGGTACCTTCTGATCGCGACGAAGGGCGGGATGGTCAAGAAGACCCTGTTCCGCGAGTACGACTCGTCACGGCGTGAGGGGATCATCGCGATCAACCTCAAGGAGGGCGACGAGGTCGTGCGCGTGCGGCCCACCTCCGGCAACGACGACGTGCTGCTGATCACGAAGAAGGGCAAGGCGATCCGCTTCTCCGAGAACGCCGTCCGCTCGATGGGCCGCACCGCCACCGGCGTGATCGGCATCAGGCTCGACGAGGACGACGAGGTCGTGTCGTGCGACGTGGTCGCCGGCGCGGACTCGCACGGCGAGCTGCTGATCGTGACGCAGTTCGGGTACGGCAAGCGGACGAGGATCGCGGAGTTCCCGCGCAAGGGCCGCGGCGGCAAGGGCGTGATCGCGGCGAAGCTCACGAAGCCGCGGGGGCCGATCGTCGGAGCCACCGTCGTGAACGCGGACGACGAGGTGTTCCTCATCTCCGACGACGGCCAGGTGATCCGCATGCCGGTGAAGACCATCTCCCGTCAGGGCCGCCCCGCCACCGGCGTAAGGGTGATGAACCTTTCGGGCGGAACGTCGGTCTCAGCCGTTGCACCGGTCGTCTACGAGCCCGACGACAACGGCCAGTCGAAGCTCGTCGACTGACGTTTTCCGGCGGCCGCCGCACGATTGGCCCATACTGAGCAGACGCCGGCAGGTCCGGCGGGACGCACGATCACGGGGGGATCCGTTGTCCTCTAGGGAAGAGCGGGAGAGGGGCTGGCGTACCAACCCCGAGGCGGCCACTGCCTCGGGTGGTCACCTCACGCCCGATCCCGTCGCCGCCGACGCGTGGCCGGACGCGTTGAGCGCCCCGCTGCCGTCGGAGCTCGAGAAGCTCGAGCGGGACAGGGCCCGTCCCGAGCTCGACCGTGCGATGGGCTCGGTGAGCGCGCAGGCCCGGACGGAGATGTTCCCGCCGTCGGAGCAGACGCTCCGTACCCGCGAGTCCGAGCGGCCCGCGACCGTCAAGAAGACCGTCCGCCGCCGCGTGCCGGTGCGGCGCGTGAAGCGGACGCTGCGGCACGTCGACCCGCTCACGGTGCTGAAGCTCTCGGCGTTCTACTGGGCGATCTTCCTCGTCGTGTGGCTCGGCGTCGTCGCGGTCGCCTACTCGGTGATCAACGGCCTCGGCTACATCGACGACGTCGACTCGTTCATGCGCGCGGTCGAGGTGGACTGGCCCGACATCACCCTCGGCGTCGTCGAGAGGTGGGCGTTCCTGATTGGGATCGTGTTCGCGCTCGTCACGACGCTTCTGAACGTCTTCCTCGCGTTCCTCTACAACGTCGCCGCGGACCTCATCGGGGGCCTCGAGCTGACGTTCGTGGAGCGCGACTCCTCCTGAGGCGACGGCGCGCTCGATGATCTCGATGCGCGGCGTGACGAAGACGTTCCCGGGAGCGCGCTCTCCCGCGGTCTCGTCGCTGTCGCTCGAGATCGCCGCCGGGGAGACCGTCGTCCTCGTTGGCCCGTCGGGTTGCGGCAAGACCACGACGATGAAGATGATCAACCGCCTGGTCGAGCCGACGTCCGGCACGATCCTCGTCGACGGGACCGACGTGATGCAGCAGGATCCCGTTCGGCTCCGGCGCGGCATCGGATACGTCATCCAGAGCATTGGCCTGATGCCGCACCGGACGGTCGCGGAGAACATCGCGACGGTCCCGAACCTCGTCGGGTGGGACGACGCGCGCGTCGAGGCGCGGGTCGCGGAGCTCGTCGAGGTGCTCGAGCTCGACCCCGACCTCCTCCGCAGGTACCCGAACGAGCTCTCGGGGGGACAGCGGCAGCGCGTCGGCGTGGCGCGGGCGCTCGCGGTCGATCCCCCGGTGATGCTGATGGACGAGCCCTTCGGCGCGGTGGACCCGATCGTGCGCGAGCGGTTGCAGGACCAGTTCCTGCGCATCCAGGGCGAGCTGCGCAAGACGATCGTGTTCGTGACGCACGACGTGGACGAGGCGATCAAGATGGCCGACCGCATCGCGATCCTGAACAAGGGCGGCATCCTCGAGCAGTTCGCGCCGCCCGAGAAGATCCTCCGCGCTCCCGCGAACGACTTCGTCCGGCAGTTCGTCGGGGTCGAGCGCGCCCTCAAGCGTCTGTCGCTCCGGCGAGTCGCCGACGTCGAGATGGGGCCGCCACCGGCCTCGGACGGCGGCCCGTCGGTCGGCCGCGACGCGTCGCTCCGGCAGGCGCTCGACGCGATCGTCGCGTCGCCGGGCGACGCGGTGGCGGTCGTGGACGAGCACGGTGACGCGGTGGGCGTGCTGACGCTCGAGGCGATCAGGAGCGAGTTGAGCGCGTGAACGAGCTGTTCCGGTGGGAGTGGGTCGTCGACCACCTCGACGAGGTGGGCGTGCGCTCGTGGGAGCACGTGTTCCTCACGCTGATCGCGGTCGGCGTCGGGTTCCTGATCTCGTTTCCGCTCGGTGTCTACTGCCACCGCCATCGCCGCGTGTACGGGCCCGTCGCCTCGGTCGCCGGCCTCCTCTACACGATCCCGAGCCTCGCGTTGTTCGCGTTGCTCGTGCCGTTCACCGGCTTGTCGACCACGACCGCCGAGGTAGGCCTCGTGAGCTACACGCTGCTGATCCTCATCCGGAACGTCGTCGCGGGCCTGCAGGGCGTGCCCGCGGACGCGCGCGAGGCCGCGATCGGCATGGGCTACAGCCCGCGGCAGCTGCTATGGCGCGTCGAGCTCCCGCTCGCGCTCCCGGTGATCGTCGCGGGGATCAGGATCGCGACCGTGACGGTGATCGGGCTCGTGACGGTGACGGCGCTGATCGGCAAGGGGGGCCTCGGCTACTTCATCCTGCTCGGGCTCGAGCGGTTCTTCTCGACGGCGACGATCCTCGGCGCGGTGCTGTCCGTACTGCTCGCGGTACTCGCCGACCGGCTCCTGGCGCTGGCGGAGCGGCTGCTGACGCCGTGGGCGAGGGCGCGGGCATGAGCATCCTGAGCGACGCGCTGGCGTGGCTGACCGACGCCGCCAACTGGTCGGGCGACGGCGGGATCCCGATCCGGGTCCTCGAGCACCTGCAGATCTCCGCGATCTCGCTGGTCGCGGCCGCGCTGGTAGCGCTCCCGGCCGGCCTCTACATCGGACACACGAGGCGGGGCGAGGTGATCGCGGTGACGATCGCGAACCTCGGGCGCGCCGTTCCTTCGTTCGCGATCCTGGCGCTCGCGTTCCCGCTGTCGCTGCAGCTCGGCCTCGGTCTGAGCATCTGGCCGACGGTGGCGGCGCTGTTCCTGCTCGGGATCCCTCCGATCCTCACGAACACCTATGTCGGGGTGAAAGGTGTCGACGCCGACACGCTGGAGGCCGCGCGCGGCATGGGGATGTCCGGCCGAGAGGTTCTGCGGTCGATAGAGGCGCCGCTGGCCGCTCCGCTGATCGTCGCGGGGCTCCGGATCTCGGCGGTCCAGATCGTCGCGACCGCGACGCTCGCCGCGCTCGTCGCGGGGGGAGGCCTCGGCCGGTTCATCGTCGACGGGTTCGCACAGGGCAACGACGCGATGATCGTCGGCGGAGCTCTCGTCGTCGCGACGCTGTCGATCGCGACCGAGATCGCGTTCGGGCTCGTCGAGCGCGCGACCACCCCCGCACACTCCCGCCGCGGAATGTTCACGACGAGGACGCGGCGGATCGACCTCCCCCACCCGGGGGAGCCCGGGGTCGACGTCCTCACCGGCGTCTGAACCCGCGTATCGTTCCCACGCGGACCGGAGCCGAGAAGGTGCTCCGGGAGAAAGGGAAGGAGCTACCCATGCGGAGACCCCGCAGCTACGTCCTCGGGGCGGCTCTGCTGGCGCTCGGGCTGTTGCTCGGCGCCTGCGGGTCGGGTGGGGACGACGACGAGTCCTCTGCCGGAGGCGGAGGCGGTACCGAGGAGAAGGGGCAGATCACGGTCGGTGACGACAGCTTCGCCGAGAGCCAGATCGTCGCCGAGATGTACGCGCAGGTGCTGGAGGACGCGGGCTACGAGGTGGACCGCAAGAGCACGAAGTCGCGCGAGGTCCGGCTCCCCGCGATGGAGAGCGGCGAGATCGACGTCGCGCCCGAGTACCTGGCGACGCTCGTGTCGGTGCTGGATCCGAAAGCCGGCCGTGTCTCGACGCCCGAGGACGCGACGGCGGCCCTCGAGCCTCTCCTCGCGGACAAGGGCCTCGCCGTCCTCGAGGCGTCCGAGGCGGTCGACACGAACGTCTTCGTGGTCACGCCGGAGCTCGCCGAGAAGTACACGACGATCAGCGACCTCGCGCCGGACGCGGCGGACTTGACGCTCGGCGGCCCCGCCGAGTGCCCGACCCGCCCGTACTGCATCCCGGGCCTGAAGGAGGTCTACGGGATCGAGTTCGGTGAGTTCGAGGCGCTGGACTACGGGCCCCCGACCGTCGCCGCGCTGAAGCAGGGAGCGGTCGACGTGGGACTGCTGTTCTCGACCGACGGGACGATCGACGCGCAGGGCCTCGTCGTGCTCGAGGACGACAAGGGCCTGCAGGCGGCCGACAACATCACGCCGCTCGTGAACGAGGAGGCGGTGGACGAGGAGGCGATCGACCTCCTGAACTCGGTCAGCGCGCTGCTCACCACCGAGATCGTCACCGAGCTC
>DASZDG010000134.1:0-47681 GCA_035942255.1 Actinomycetota bacterium
CTCTAAAGGACGGATTATGGCAACCACTACGTACACGCCGAGGCTGAAGGAGCGCTTCCACGCGGAAGTCGCCCGCCAGCTGCAGTCGGAGCTCGGGCTCGGCAACATCATGCAGGTCCCCCGGCCCGTGAAGATCTCCGTCAACATGGGCGTCGGCGAGGCCCCCAAGGACGCCAAGATGCTGGAGGGCGCCGTCCGGGACCTGACGACGATCACCGGCCAGAAGCCGGCGATCCGCCGGGCGCGCAAGTCGATCGCGACGTTCAAGATCCGCGAGGGCATGCCCATCGGCGCCGCCGTCACGCTGCGCGGCGACCGGATGTGGGACTTCCTCGACCGGCTGATGTCAGTCGTGTTCCCGAGGATCCGTGACTTCCGGGGGCTGAACCCGCGCTCGTTCGACGGGAACGGCAACTACTCGTTCGGCCTGACCGAGCAGCTCGTGTTCCCCGAGATCGACTACGACGACATCGACGCGACGCGGGGCATGGACGTGACGATCGTCACCACCGCGAAGGACGACGCCGAGGGGCGTGCACTGCTGGCCGCCCTCGGTTTTCCGCTGAGGCAGCAGGGAAGCAGGCAGGAGGCTTAAGAGCGTTATGGCTAAGACATCTCTCCGGGTAAAGGCCGAGCGGAAGCCGAAGTTCAAGGTGCGGGGGTACTCGCGCTGTCAACGCTGTGGGCGGCCGCGCGCCGTCTACAAGAGGTTCGGGCTCTGCCGCCTCTGCTTCCGCGAGATGGCGCACACGGGAGAGATCCCGGGCGTCACGAAGGCGAGCTGGTAACCGTGAGCATGACCGATCCCATCGCGGACATGCTGGCGCGGATCCGCAACGCCTCGACGGCGATGCACGACGACGTCGTGATCCCCGCCTCGAAGATCAAGGCGAACATCGCCAAGATCCTCGAGGAGGAGGGCTACGTCGACGCCGTCGAGTCGGTCGAGGTCGAGGGGCACCCGGCCATCAAGATCAAGCTCCGCTACTCGGAGACGCGCGAGCGCGCGATCTCCGGGATCCGGCGGATCTCGAAGCCGGGTCGCCGCGTCTACCGCGGCTCGCAGGAGCTGCCGCGGGTCCTCGGGGGCCTCGGCGTCGCGATCATCTCGACGTCGCACGGAGTAATGACCGACAAGCAGGCTCGTCGCGCCAAGGTCGGCGGCGAGGTCCTGGCATACGTCTGGTAGGAGACCGCATATGTCACGAGTAGGACAGGCGCCGATCACCGTCCCCTCCGGGGTGGACGTCACGATCGACGCGCAGGCCATCCGCGTGAAGGGCCCGAAGGGCCAGCTCGAGCGCGCCCTCCCCGAGGGGATCGCGATCAGCCAGTCCGACGGCGAGCTCCTCGTGACGCGCGACGGCGAGAGCAACTCGGCCAAGGCGCTCCACGGCCTCGTCCGCTCGCTGGTCGCCAACATGATCCAGGGCGTCACCGAGGGGTACGAGAAGCGGCTCGAGATCCACGGCGTCGGCTACCGGGCGCAGAAGCAGGGCAACGACCTCGAGCTCTCGGTCGGGTTCTCGCACACGGTCCGCAAGGCCGCTCCCGCCGGGATCGAGTTCGAGGTCCCGGCCCCCACGCGCATAACCATCCGCGGGATCGACAAGGAGCTCGTCGGCCAGACCGCCGCGGACATCAGGGCGATCAAGAAGCCGGAGCCGTACAAGGCGAAGGGGATCCGGTACGAAGGCGAGCACATCCGCCGTAAGGCCGGCAAGGCAGCGAAGGCCGGAGGATGACCGATCGCCTCGGCGATCGGCCAAGGAGCAGGAGACAATGACTACGACGAAGAAGAGCACGCCGCTCGAGCGGAGGCATCGCCGGGTGCGCAAGAAGGTGATCGGCTCGGCCGAGCGCCCGCGCCTCGCTGTGTACCGCTCGAACCGCCACATCTACGCGCAGGTGATCGACGACGTCGCGGGCCGCACGCTCGCGGCGGCGTCCACGCTGGTCGTGGGCGACGGGGACGACCCGAAGGCGAAGGCCAAGGCGGTGGGCGCGCAGGTCGCCGAGAAGGCGAAGGCCGCGGGGGTCGAGCGCGTGACGTTCGACCGCGGCGGGTTCAGGTACACGGGCCGGATACAGGCCCTTGCAGACGGTGCCCGCGAGGCCGGGCTCGAGTTCTAGAGCAAGAGGGAGAGAAGTTATGGCAAGAGGAGGCGGCCAGAGGGGACGCCGTGACGACGACGACAGGACGCAGTACGAAGAGCGCGTCGTCTCGATCAACCGCGTCGCGAAGGTGGTGAAGGGAGGCCGGCGCTTCTCGTTCACGGCTCTGGTGGTGGTCGGCGACGGCGCAGGCCAGGTCGGCGTCGGCTACGGCAAGGCACGTGAGGTCCCGGCGGCTATCCAGAAGGGCGTCGAGGAGGCGAAGCGCAACTTCTTCCGCGTCCCGATGGTCCACAACACGATCATCCACGAGGTGATCGGCGAGGACGCGGGCGGCGTCGTGCTGCTCAAGCCCGCCTCTCCCGGTACCGGTGTCATCGCCGGGGGCCCGGTCCGCGCGGTCGTCGAGTGCGCGGGGATCAGGGACGTCCTGTCGAAGTCGCTGGGCTCGGGGAACCCGATCAACATCATCCACGCCACGGTCGCGGCCCTGAAGAGCATCAAGACTCCCGACGGGATCGCGGCGAAGCGCGGCAAGACCCCCGAAGAGGTCGCTCCGCCGTGGCTCCTGAACCAGCCGGCCCCGGCCGCGAGCGGCAATAGATAGCCCACGACCGATCGCCTCGGCGATCGGCCACGATAAGTAATAGGACGGTTGAAGATGGCGAAGCTGAAGGTCACCCAGGTCCGGTCCGTGCTCGGCCGCGGCTCCAAGCAGGAGGGGACGATCCGCGCCCTGGGTCTGAAGCGGATCGGCCACACGGTCGTCAAGGAGGACCGTCCCGAGATCCGCGGGATGGTCCGCGCAGTCGAGCACCTGGTCGAAGTCGAGGAGACGGCGTAGATGAAGCCTCACGAGCTGAAGCCCGCAGAGGGAGCACACCGGCGGCGCAAACGCGTCGGCCGCGGCGAGGGGTCGGGCAAGGGCAAGACCGCCGGCCGCGGGACCAAGGGCACGAGGGCGCGCGGCGAGGTCCACCTGTTCTTCGAGGGTGGCCAGATGCCGCTGGTCCGCCGCGTCCCGAAGCTGAAGGGCTTCACGCCGCCGAACCGCAAGGTGTACGGCGCCGTGAACCTGCGCGAGCTGGCGTCGGTGGACCGCGACACGGTCGGTCCGGACGAGGTCCGGGCGGCGGGGCTCGTCCACAAGAGGGACAAGCTCATCAAGATCCTCGGCAACGGCGAGATCGACCGTGCGATGACCGTCTCCGCCCACGCGTTCAGCCAGTCGGCACGCACGAAGATCGAGGGGGCCGGCGGCACCGTCGTCGTTCTCGACGAGGGTCCGCCCGCCAAACACGGACGGAAAGGTAAGGAGAGCCGGTGAACCTCCTCAGTGCGTTCGTCAGCGCGTTCAAGATCCCGGACCTTCGCAAGAAGATCCTCTTCACGCTGCTGATCATCGCGATCTACCGGTTCGGCGCGCACGTCCCGACGCCGGGCATCGACGTGCAGCGAGCGCAGGACTTCGCCGCCAACGCCGGCGGCGGTATCACCCAGTTCATCAACCTGTTCTCCGGCGGCGCGCTCACCCAGCTCGCGGTGTTCGCGCTCGGGATCATGCCGTACATCACGTCGTCGATCATCATGCAGCTGCTCACCGTCGTGATCCCGAAGCTCGAGGCCTGGTCCAAGGAGGGCGAGAGCGGTCACAAGAAGATCACGCAGTGGACGCGCTACCTGACGGTGCTGCTGGCGGTCCTGCAGTCGACGGGGCTCGCCTTCCTGTTCCACAACGGCACGCTCACGGACGCGACCGGTGCGCCGGTCGACCTGATCCCGAACTTCAACGCCCCGCGCGTGATGCTGATCGTGCTGTCGCTCACGGCCGGCACGGCCTTGATCATGTGGCTCGGCGAGCTCGTGACCCAACGAGGGATCGGGAACGGCATGTCGATCCTGATCTTCGCCTCGATCGTCTCGACGCTGCCGAGCGAGCTGGCGCTCATCTGGCGACAGAAGTCACTCGCGGTGTTCCTCGGGATCGTCCTCATCGGGATCCTCGTGATCGTGGCGATCGTGATCATGGAGCAGGGACAGCGGCGCATCCCGGTCCAGTACGCGAAGCGGGTGGTCGGCCGGCGGGTCTACGGCGGGTCGTCGACGTACATCCCGTTGAAGGTCAACCAGGCGGGCGTCATCCCGATCATCTTCGCCTCGAGCGTGCTGTACATCCCGACGCTGTTGCAGAACGTCGTCCAGCACCAAGGCATCCAGGACTTCATCGAGAGGTACCTGGTGAACTCCGCCAGCCTCGTCTACATGGCGCTGTTCGGGCTCATGGTGGTGTTCTTCGCGTACTTCTACACGGCCATCTCGTTCAACCCGGTGGACGTCGCCGACAACATGAAGAAGTACGGCGGGTTCATCCCAGGGATCCGGCCGGGCCGCCAGACGGCCGACTACCTGTCGCGGATCCTCAGCCGCATCACGCTCCCGGGCGCGCTCTTCATCGCCGCGATCGCGTTGATGCCGTCGATCTTCCTCGCGACGCAGAACATCCAGCAGCTCCCGTTCGCCGGCACGTCGATCCTCATCGCGGTCGGTGTGACGCTCGAGACCATGAAGCAGATCGAGTCGCAGCTCACGATGCGCCACTACGAGGGCTTCCTGAAGTGAGGCGACCCTTCTAGTGAGGCTCGTGATCTTCGGCCCCCAGGGCGCCGGAAAGGGCACGCAGGGTGTCGCGATCTCGGAGAAGTACGGCATCCCCGCGATCTCGACCGGCGAGATCTTCCGCTGGGCAGTCGCGGGCAAGACCGCGCTCGGCCTGCGCGTCCTCGAGTACGTGAACGCGGGGCAGCTCGTCCCGAACGAGCTCACGATCCAGGTCGTGCGCGAGCGTCTCGAGGCCGACGACGTCAAGGACGGCTTCATCCTCGACGGGTTCCCGCGCAACATCGCGCAGGCCCAGGCGCTCGACATGCTCCTCCAGGACCAGGGCTGCGGCCTCGACGGCGCTCTCGTGATCGACGTCCCGCAGGAGATCTCGTTGCAACGCATCCTCGGCCGGATGGCGTGCGTCAAGTGCGGCCGGAACTACAGCATCGAGTCTCCGCCGGAGAACGACAGCGTGTGCGACGCGTGCGGCGGTGACGTCGTGCGGCGGACCGACGACGTCGACGAGAAGACGGTGCTCAGCCGTCTCGAGACGTACCACCGCGAGACCGAGCCGCTGAAGGCGTACTACGAGGAGCGGGGGCTGCTCCGGGAGGTCGACGGAGTCGGGTCGCCCTCGGACGTCTTCGGCCGCATCGTGGCGGTGTTGTAGACGTGATCTACAAGAAGTCGCCCGAGGAGCTCGCGATCATGCGCCGCGGCGCGAAGGTCCTCACGGACACGCTCGACCGTCTCGAGGAGGCGCTGCGGCCCGGGATCACGACCGGCGAGCTCGACAAGATCGCCGAGCAGTCGGTAGCCGCCGCCGGTGCCAAGGCGTCGGCGAAGGGCTACCGCGGGTTCCCCGGCTCCATCTGCACGTCTCCGAACGACGTGATCGTCCACGGCATCCCCGGCCCCCACGTCCTTGACGAGGGCGACATCGTCACGCTCGACGTCGCGGTCCTCTACGAGGGCTTCCACGTCGACTCCGCCGTGACTTTCCCGGTCGGCGAGGTCGACGCGCGGGCGGCCGAGCTGCTGAAGGTGACGCAGGAGGCCCTCGAGGCCGCGATCTCCAAGTGCAAGCCGGGCAACCGCCTCGGAGACGTCGGCCACGCGGTCGAGCAGACCGCCACCGCCGCCGGGTTCTCGGTCGTGCGCGAGTACGTAGGACACGGTGTGGGGCGCTCGTTCCACGAGGACCCGCACATCCCGAACTACGGCCCGCCCGGGCGCCGCGAGGTGCTGGGGGCCGGGATGACGCTCGCGATCGAGCCGATGATCAACGCCGGAAAGGCCGCTACGAAGCTCCTCGACGACGGCTGGACCGTGGTCACCGCCGACGGGTCGCTCTCGGCCCACTTCGAGCACACCGTCGTCATCACGCTGGACGGCTGCGAGGTCCTCACGCGGAGGGCCCCCAGATGACCAAAGGCCCTGGTCAGCACCCGTTTTCGCGGGTTGGACAGGCTACAGAACTCTGGTATTCTTGCCCGTCGGCCCGTCCCCGTGCTCTTGCGCGCCCCCTAGGGGGCGCTTCTCATGGGCGGGCATCACAGCCGGTGATGGATTGGGATGACTGCCGTGGCTAAAGCAAAGAACAAAGAGAAGGCCGCATCGACGGCGAAGGAAGAGGGCATCCAGGTAGAGGGCACGGTCATCGAGCCCCTCCCGAATGCCATGTTCCGCGTCGAGCTCGACAACGGGCACCGGGTGCTGGCCCACATCTCCGGGAAGATGCGGATGCACTACATCCGGATCCTGCCGGGGGACCGCGTCCTGATCGAGCTGTCCCCGTACGACCTCACCCGGGGCCGCGTCGTCTACCGGTACAAGTAGGGGGAGAGCAGGGCTGATGAAGGTCCAACCCAGCGTGAAGAAGGTCTGCGACAAGTGCAAGATCATCCGCCGGCGCGGCAAGGTGATGGTGATCTGCTCGAACCCGCGGCACAAGCAGCGGCAAGGCTAAGGACGACCGATCGCCTCGGCGATCGGCCAACAGAAAGAAGGCTTTTTTGGCACGTATCGCCGGAGTCGATCTCCCTCGGGAGAAGCGCCTGGACATCGGGCTGACGTACATCTACGGGATCGGCCGGACCAAGGCCATCGAGACGTGCATCGGCGCGCGCGTCGACCCTTCGACGAAGGTCCGCGACCTGACCGACGAAGAGGTCGTCAGCATCCGCGACTGGATCGGCAACAACTACCGCGTCGAGGGTGACCTGCGCCGCGAGGTCAACCAGCACATCAAGCGCAAGGTCGAGATCGGCTCGTACCAGGGGCTCCGGCACCGCCGCGGCCTCCCGGTCCACGGGCAGCGCACGCACACGAACGCCCGGACCCGCAAGGGCCCGAAGAAGACCGTGGCCGGCAAGAAGAAGGCCAAGAAGTAACTACCTGAACGCGGGAAGGGAAGGCTTTGGCAGCTCCTAAGAAGAAGAAGGTACGGCGTAGGGAGAAGAAGAACGTCGTGCACGGCGTGGCGCACATCAAGTCCACGTTCAACAACACGATCATCGCGATCTCCGACCTCGAGGGGAACGTCCTGTCGTGGGCCTCGGCCGGCAACGTCGGCTTCAAGGGCTCCCGCAAGTCGACCCCGTTCGCCGCGCAGCTCGCCGCCGAGGCGGCGTCGCGCCGCGCGCAGGAGCACGGCGTCCGCCGCGTGGACGTCGAGGTGAAGGGCCCCGGCTCCGGCCGCGAGACCGCGATCAGGTCCCTCCAGGCGTCCGGCCTCGAGATCATCGGGATCAAGGACGTCACGCCGGTACCGCACAACGGCTGCCGCCCCCGCAAGAGGAGGCGTGTCTGAGTGGCTAGATATGTCGGTCCGGTCTGCAAGCTCTGCAGGCGCGAGAAGACCAAGCTGTTCCTCAAGGGGACACGCTGCGAGTCGCCGAAGTGCCCGATCGAGAAGGGCCGCCCGCCTCCCGGCGAGCACGGCCGCGGCCGGGTGCGCGAGTCCGAGTACCTGCTGCAGCTGCGCGAGAAGCAGAAGGCGAAGCGCTTCTACGGGATCCTCGAGAAGCAGTTCCGCCGGTACTACGAGGAGGCCGCCAACAGCAAGGGCGTGACGGGCGAGGAGCTCATGCGCATCTGCGAGTCGCGGCTCGACAACGTCGTGTACCGCGCCGGCTTCGCGATGAACCGCCCGATGGCGCGCCAGCTCGTCTCGCACGGACATTTCGAGGTCAACGGCCGCAAGGTCAACATCCCGTCGTTCCGGGTCAAGCCCGGCGACGTCGTGACGGTGAAGAACCGCTCCAAGACCATGGGACGCATCGTCGAGAACACGTCCTACGCCGAGGGCCGGGAGATCCCCGAGTGGCTCGGCTCCAACCTCCGGGAGATGCGCTGCGAGGTCCGCGCGCTTCCCGAGCGAGGGCAGATGGACGTCCCGGTCCAAGAGCAGCTCATCGTCGAGTACTACTCGAAGTAGCTCAAGCACCACAACAGAAACGCTGAGAGGAGCCCCATGGATCTGCTTATCGTTCAACGTCCTCAGATCTCGGAAGAAGTGATCTCGGACGTCCGCCACAAGTTCACCATCGAACCGCTCGAGCCCGGCTTCGGCTACACGCTGGGCAACTCGCTGCGGCGGACGCTCCTCTCTTCCATCCCGGGGGCCGCGGTCACCCAGGTCAAGATCGACGGGGTGCTGCACGAGTTCTCGACGATCGACGGCGTGTCCGAGGACGTGACGAACATCGTCCTCAACCTGAAGGAGCTCGTGATCCGCAGCGAGAACGAGGAGCCTTCGACCGTGCACCTGCGCGTAACGGGGCCGGCGACCGTCACCGCCGGCGACATCGAGCTCCCGGCCGGCGTCGAGATCCTGAACCCGGACAAGGTCATCGCGACTCTGAACAAGAACGCGACGCTGTCGATGGAGCTGCGCGTCCAGCAGGGCCGCGGCTACGTCCCCGCTGCCTCGGCGGCGAAGGAGGCCATCGGCACGATCCCGATCGACGCCCTGTACTCGCCGGTCAAGCGCGTGACGTACGAGGTCGAGCCGACGCGCGTCGAGCAGATGACGAACTACGACCGTCTGATCCTCGACGTCGAGACCGACGGCTCGATCAACCCCAGCAACGCGCTGAGCGCGGCGGGGTCGACGCTCGTCAACCTGTTCCAGCTGTTCGCGAGCATGGGCGAGGGCCCCGGCCTCGACCTCGGCCCCGAGCCGGGCGAGGAGGAGGAGTCCGGCGTCCTGGCGCAGCCGATCGAGGACATGGACCTCACGGTCCGCTCGTACAACTGCCTGAAGCGCGAGGGCGTGACGACGGTCGGCGAGCTCGTCCAGAAGACCGAGGACGACCTGCTCGAGATCCGCAACTTCGGCCAGAAGTCGATCGACGAGGTCAAGGCCAAGCTCGAGGAGATGGGCCTGGGCCTCCGGAGGAAGGACTTCTAGATGCCTGCGCCCAAGAAGGGCCCGCGCCTGGGCTCGAACCCGTCGCACCAGCGGCTGATGCTCGCGAACCTCGCGCTCTCGCTGTTCGAGCACGAGCGGTTGAAGACGACGGAGTCGAAGGCGAAACTCCTGCGGCCCTACGCCGAGCGGCTGATCACGAAGGCGAAGAAGGGCGACGTGCACAACCGGCGCCAGGTGCTGTCGACCATCGAGGACCGCGCGGTCGTGCACAAGCTGTTCGCCGACATCGCGCCGCGCTTCGCCGACCGCAACGGCGGCTACACGAGGATCCTGAAGCTCGGCCCCCGCAACGGGGACGGGGCGCAGATGGCGCTCATCGAGCTCGTCGAGAGCGCGGCCGTCACGACGGTCGAGTCGACGGAGGAGACCGGGGGCCGCAGGCGCCGCCTGCCGCGTCCGCGCCGGCGTGCCGGCTCGGGCGACCTGCCCCAGGACAAGCCCGTGCGCTCGCGTGCCGCCGACGCAGCGGCCGCCGGTGCGGGGGCCGCGCTCGGTGCCGAGGAGGGTGACGAGGAGGCCGCCGCCGACGCCGAGGCCGCAGGAGACGAGGCCGCGGCAGCCGAGGCGACGGAAGAAGCCGAAGAGGCCGGAGCTCCCGACGACGCCGCGCCGAGCGCGGGTGGCGCGGCCGACGAGAACGACGACTCTTCGAACTGAACCTCCGGCTAGACCTGGCGTACGACGGTGAACCCTTCCGGGGGTTCGCGCGCCAGCCGGGTGTCAGGACGGTCCAGGGAGATCTCGAGGACGCGCTACGCCGCGTCCTCGGCGCGAGCCCGGCCCTTACCGTCGCCGGACGCACCGACGCGGGCGTCCACGCGCTCGGCCAGGTCGTCTCGGTCGCCGACGTGCCGGATGGCACGGACCCGCTCGCGTTGAGGTCGTCGCTCAACCGCATGTGCGCGCCGTCGGTCGTCGTCCACGGCTGCGCTGCGGCGCCGGACGACTTCAACGCGCGCTTCGACGCGCGCTCGCGCACGTACGTCTACGCGCTCGTCACCGGCGACGTCGGCGACCCGTGGATCGGGCGCACCGCGTGGCACCACCACGAGCCGCTCGACGTCGACGCGATGGCCGAGGCGGCGGGGCACCTGCTGGGACGGCGGGACTTCACGTCGTTCGGCCGCCTTCCGGCCCCCGACGCGAGCCCGGAGCGGACGCTGTACGAGCTGGCATGCTCCCGTGCCGGCGCGATCGTGCGCATCCGGGCACGGGCCGATGCGTTCATCCAGCAGATGGTCCGTTCGCTCACCGGGACGCTCGTGGCCGTGGGCGAGGGGAAGACGGCGCCGGACGAGATCCCGGGGATCCTCGCGGCACGCGACCGCGCGGCCGCCGGGCCGCTCGCGCCGCCGCACGGGCTGTGCCTGTTGTCGGTCGAGTACCCCGACGGGTGGAGCCGGCCGTTTGACCCCTTCCAATAGCGCCTATATCCTGCTGTTTCCCCTCTCTGGGCATGTCCCAGCGTTGACGCGGGACGACCAAGGAACTGAGAGATGAAGACCCACGTAACCAAACCGAACGAGATAACGCGCGAGTGGTGGGTGGTCGACGCCGACGGCGTCGTCCTCGGCCGCCTCGCGTCCGAGGTGGCCAAGCGGCTGCGCGGCAAGCACAAGCCGTCGTACAGCCCGCACCTCGACACCGGCGACCACGTGATCGTGATCAACGCGAACAAGGTCGTCCTCACCGGCAACAAGCTGACCGAGAAGAAGTACCACCGTCACTCGGGCTATCCCGGCGGCCTGACCTCGGTCCCGTACTCGAAGCTCATGGCCGAGCGCCCGGACATCGCCGTCGAGAAGGCAGTCAAGGGCATGCTCCCGAGCAACCGCCTCGGCCGCGCCATGATCAAGAAGCTCAAGGTCTACTCGGGTGGCGAGCACCCGCACGGCGCGCAGTCGCCGAAGCCGCTCGACATCAAGGACGTCGCCGCCCCGCACAACCCGGAGCAGGCGCACACGATCGAGGAGGTAACCGGTGGCTGATGCCCTGGTCCGCGCCACCGGCCGGCGCAAGGAAGCGGTCTGCCGCACGCGTCTTCTTCCGGGCTCCGGCCGCTGGGAGATCAACGGCCGTCCGATCGAGGACTACTTCCCGAGCGCGACCCACCGCATGATCATCACCGAGCCCCTGCGCCTCACCGAGACCGAGGGCCGCTACGACATCCTGTGCAAGATCGAGGGGGGCGGCGTCAGCGGCCAGGCCGGCGCATTGCGGCACTCGATCTCCAAGGCCCTCGTCGAGCTCGACCCCGACCTCCGCCCGATCCTCAAGAAGGCCGGCTTCCTGACGCGCGACGCGCGTGAGAAGGAGCGCCGCAAGTACGGGCTGAAGAAGGCGCGCAAGGCGCCTCAGTACAGCAAGCGGTAGATCCCGAACCCACTCCCGTGCAACTCGACGCGGCGCGCCGCGATCTCGTGCCGCGGCGCGAGGCGTTCCTGTGGTGGCTGAAGCTCGGGTTCATCAACTTCGGCGGCCCCGCCGGGCAGATCGCGGTCATGCACGACGAGCTCGTCGACCGTCGCCGGTGGATCAGCAACGACCGGTTCCTGCACGCGCTGAACTTCTGCATGCTGCTGCCGGGCCCCGAGGCGACGCAGCTGGCCATCTACGTCGGATGGTTGCTCAACGGGACGCTCGGCGGGATCGTCGCCGGCGTGCTGTTCGTCTTGCCGGCGTTCTTCCTGATCCTCGGGCTCTCGTGGAGCTACGCGATGCACGGCGACGTCGCGTGGGTGGCGGCGATCTTCTACGGCCTGCGTTCGGCCGTCATCGGCCTCGTCGCGGCCGCGGTCATCCGCGTCGGCTCGAAGGCGTTGAAGACGCCTGCCGCCTGGACGGTGGCGGCGGTCGCGTTCGTGGCGATCTTCTTCTTCCAGGTCGATTTCCCGTGGGTGGTGATCGGCGCCGGCGTTGCGGGCGTGCTGGGGTCGAGGATCGACCCGCGTTGGTGGCCCGCGGGCGGCCACGGTGACGAAGCCGGCGACCACCTGCTGTCGGGGGACGCGCTCGAGCGGGCCGCGCCGACGTGGCGTCGGAGCGTCAGGGTGCTGCTCATCGGGCTCGCGGTCTGGTGGGGCCCTCTGCTCCTCGTGCTCGCGGTCCGAGGGGCCGACGACACGCTGAGCAAAGAGGCGATCTTCTTCAGCCAGGCCGCGATGGTGACCTTCGGCGGCGCGTACGCGGTGCTGGCGTACATCAACCAGGCCGCGGTGCAGCAGTTCGGGTGGCTGGCGCCGGGGCAGATGGTGACCGGGCTCGGGCTCGCGGAGTCGACGCCGGGGCCGCTGATCATGGTCACGGAGTTCGTCGGGTTCCTCGGCGGCTACAACTTCCCCGGCGGGCTCGACCCCGTCGTCGCCGGCATCCTCGGGGCGACCGTCACGACGTGGGCGACGTTCGCGCCGTGCTTCCTGTGGATCTTCCTCGGTGCGCCGTTCATCGAGCGCCTGCGCGGGCAACGGGGGCTCAGCGCCGCGCTCTCCGCGATCACCGCGGCGGTCGTCGGCGTGATCCTGAACCTCGCGGTGACGTTCGCAGCGTTCGCTCTGTTCGACGAGGTCCGGCGCGGCCACGTTGCCGGCGCGGACTTCCCGCTACCCGTCCTGTCGTCGATCGACGCGTTCGCGGCCCTGCTGGCAGCCGCGTCGTTCGTCGTCCTGTGGCGCCACAAGGTCAACGTCCTGTACGTCGTCGTGGCGTGCGCGGGGGCCGGGCTCGTCTACAGGCTGGTGTTCTAGAGCAGCCTCTGCCGCAGCCACCGCGCCGCGTGTGCTCGTGCGTCCGGTGCTTCCGTGTCGAGCTCGAGCAGCGGCCCGCCTAGCCCCAGCGGCTCCGTCCGCGCGTAGTCGAGGATCTCGTCCCGCGACAGGTTGCGGTGCCCCGGGTGCCGCTGCGGCGAGCGTGCGACGAAGCGCCGGACGAGCTCCTCGGGCGAGCACCGGCAGAAGACCTCCAGCGGCCGCTCGTCGAGCGCGAGCAGCCGGGAGCGATGGCGCGGGCCGAAGTTCCCCTCGAGCATCACCCCGTCCGCGTCCTCCGCGAGCCTGAACATCACCGCGAAGCTGGCTTCGCTCAACCGGCGCGACCACTCCGCGTCGAAGACGCCGAGGACGTCGAACAGTGGCTCCTTGACCTCGTCCTTCTCGATCAGCGGGAGCCGGAGCTCCCGCGCCAGAGGGCGCGCGATCGTCGTCTTGCCGCTCGCCGGAGCGCCGGTGACGACGACTAGCGTCACGCGGCTAGCGCGACTCCGCCAGCATCCTCCGGACGACCATCTGCAGGACGCCGCCGTGGCGGTAGTAGTCGAGCTCGACGGCCGAGTCGATGCGGCACTCGACCGTGAACTGTTTGTCGTCCGCGCGGACCGTGAGCTCCGCGTGCGGCTTCAGCCCGCCCTCGATGCCCGTGATCTCGTAGGTCTCGTGTCCGGTGAGGCCGAGCGACTCCGCGTTCTCGCCCTCTCGGAACTGCAGCGGGAGGATCCCCATGCCGACGAGGTTGCTGCGGTGGATGCGCTCGAAGCTCTCCGCTATAGCGGCCTTCACGCCGAGGAGCGCCGGCCCCTTCGCCGCCCAGTCGCGCGAGCTCCCGGAGCCGTACTCCTTCCCGGCGATGATCATCAGGGGCGTGCCCTCCCCCCGGTACGCCTCCGAGGCGTCGAAGATCGTCGTGATCTCGCCCTCGGGGAGCTTCTTGGTCCAGCCGCCCTCCTTGCCCTCCGCGAGGACGTTGCGGAAGCGGATGTTCGCGAACGTGCCGCGCATCATGACCTCGTGGTTCCCGCGCCGGGATCCGTAGCTGTTGAAGTCCCGCACCTCGACGCCCTGCTCCTTCAGCCACTTGCCCGCGGGCGACGCGGGAGCGATCGAGCCCGCCGGCGAGATGTGGTCGGTCGTGACCGAGTCACCCACGAGGCAGAGCACACGTGCGCCCGTGATGTCCTTCGGCTCCGACGGCTCGGGGCCGAGGTCTGTGAAGAACGGCGGTTCCTGGACGTACGTGGACTCGGGGTCCCACTCGTAGAGGGCGCCGGTCGGCGAGGGCAGCTCCTTCCAGTGCTCGTCCCCCTCGAAGACCTTCGCGTACTCCTTCGTGAAGAGCTCCGCGGTCACCGCGCCCATCGCCCTCTGCACCTCTTCCGGCGACGGCCACAGGTCCTTGAGGTAGACCGCGGTGCCGTCCGGTGACGTGCCGAGCGGCTCCTTAGTCATGTCGATGTCCGCGCGGCCCGCCAGCGCGAACGCCACGACGAGCGGAGGCGACGCGAGGTAGCTCGCCTTGACCTGCGGGTGGATGCGTCCCTCGAAGTTGCGGTTGCCGGACAGCACCGACACGACCGCGAGGTCGTTCTCGTCGATCGCGGCGGCGACGTCGTCGGGCAGCGGCCCCGAGTTACCGATGCACGTCGTGCAGCCGTAGCCCACGACGTTGAAGCCGAGCTTGTCGAGGTACGGGAGGACGCCCGACCGCTCGAGGTACTCGGTGACGACGCGCGACCCGGGGGCGAGGCTCGTCTTCACCCACGACGCGGGCTGGAGGCCGGCCTCGACGGCCTTCTTCGCGAGGAGGCCCGCGGCGAGCATCACGGACGGGTTCGAGGTGTTCGTGCAGCTCGTGATCGCCGCGATCGCGACGGCGCCGTCGCTAACGCGCTCCCGGTTGGTGTCCTTCGGCGGGTAGACGCTCGTGAAGCTGTCCCAGATGTTCGCGAGCGACACGCGGTCCTGCGGGCGGCGCGGCCCCGCGACGCTCGGCTCGACCGTCGAGAGGTCCAGCTCGAGCGTCTCCGTGAAGACCGGGTCCGGCGTGTCGTCGGTGCGGTAGATGCCCTGTGCCTTGCAGTACCGCTCCGCCAGCTCCAGGACCTCGTCGGGGCGGCCGGTCAGGCGCAGGTACTTCATCGTCTGGTCGTCGGGCGGGAAGTACGCGGCGGTCGAGCCGAACTCGGGAGACATGTTGCCGATCGTCGCCCGGTCGGCGACGGCGAGGCTGCTGAGGCCGGAGCCGTAGAACTCGACGAACTTGCCGACGACGCCGTGCTTGCGGAGCATCTCCGTGACTGTCAGCACGAGGTCGGTCGCGGTGACGCCGGTGGGCAGCTCTCCGGTGAGGCGGAAGCCGACGACCTTCGGCGTCACCATCGGCAGCGGCTGGCCGAGCATCCCGGCCTCTGCCTCGATGCCCCCGACGCCCCACCCGAGCACGCCGAGGCCGTTGATCATCGTCGTGTGCGAGTCGGTGCCGACGAGCGTGTCGAACACGACCGTCCGGCCCTCGAAGGTCTCGATCGTGTGCGCGACGCGGCCGAGATGCTCGAGGTTCACCTGGTGGACGATCCCCATGCCGGGCGGGACGACGCGGAACCCGGCGAACGCCTGCTGCGCCCACCGCAGGAGCGAGTAGCGCTCGTGGTTGCGCTCGTACTCGCGTTCGACGTTGATCGTGTACGACTGCGCGCTGCCGAACGAGTCGACCTGCACCGAGTGGTCGATCACGAGGTCGACGGGCACGAGCGGGTCGACCTTCGAAGGGTCGCCGCCCTCGCGCTCGATCGCGGTCCGCATCGCCGCGAGGTCGACGGTCGCGGGAACGCCGGTGAAGTCCTGGAGGATCACGCGGGCGGGCGAGAACGGGAACTCGCGGGCCTCGAGGTTCCCGCGGTTCCAGCCGGCGAGGAACGCGACGTCGTCCTCGCTCGCATGCGGCGTGGTCGCCGCGAGCCGCAGGAGGTTCTCGAGCAGGATCTTCACGGTAACGGGGAGCTTCTCGAGGTCGGCGACGCCGGCCTCGCCCAGGGCGGGGAGGCTGTAGTAGGTGTGGTCGCCGAAGCTCGTCTCGAGCGTCGCTCGGGCGCCGAAGGGCGCGGATGCGGTCGTCATGGGTCCCTCCTTGGATGTCTGATCCAAAGCTACCGCGCTTATCCGGCGACCCCGGAGGGCAGATACGTTGCGAGAGACCGAATGACGAGGAGGCACATGGACGCCGATCGCTGGCGCATCGAAGGCTTCGACGGAACACCTCCCGGCGACCTCGCGGAGCGGATCTGGAAGCGGGACTCGTCCGCCTGGGGGCCGGGTGACGACGACCCGGCCGAGCGGCTGGGGTGGCTCGACCTGCCCGACACGATCCGCGGCGAGCTCGCGCCGGTCGAGGCGTTCGTCCGCGACACCGGCAGCTACATGGAGCGTGTGGTGTTGCTGGGGATGGGCGGGTCCAGCCTCGCCCCCGAGGTCTTCGCCACCTGCTTCGGCGCGCAGCCCGGCCATCCGCACCTGACCGTCCTCGACTCGACTCATCCCGCGCAGGTCGCTGCGGTCGCCGGCGGTCTCAGCGGCTCGGAGAACCTGTTCGTCGTCTCCAGCAAGTCCGGCGGGACCGTCGAGACGACGTCGCTGTACACGTACTTCCGCGACCGCGCCGAGGACGGCAGGAACTTCGTCGCGATCACGGACCCCGGCACGTCGCTCGAAGAGCTGGGGCGGAGCGAGTCGTTCGGCGGCGTGTTCCTCAACCGTCCCGACATCGGCGGGCGTTACTCGGCCCTGTCGCTGTTCGGGCTCGTCCCGGCCGCGCTGGTGGGGGTCGACCTCGACGCGTTGCTCGCCTCCGCCGCCGCGGCCGCCGCCGCGTGCGGCCCAGCCGTCCCTCCCGAAGCCAACCCCGGCCTCGCGATCGGCGTCGCCCTCGGGCGCCTCGCGCAGGGGGGCCGGGACAAGCTGACGTTCCTCGCCTCTCCCGCGCTCGCGCCGTTCGGCGACTGGGTCGAGCAGCTGATCGCGGAGTCGACCGGCAAGCGGGGGCAGGGCATCGTTCCCGTCGTCGGCGAGCCCGAGGCCGAGCGGTATGGCGACGACCGCGTGTTCGTGCACCTGAGGCTCGAGGACGACGACGCGCTCGACGCGCGGGTCGGGGAGCTCGCGTCGGCGGGCCATCCGGTCATCCGTCTGGACGTGCGGGGGCCGGAGGAGCTCGGGGGGCTGATGTTCGTGTGGGAGTTCGCGACCGCGGTCGCGGGGGCCGTGCTGGGGATCAACGCGTTCGACCAGCCCGACGTCGAGGCGGCGAAGAAGGCGAGCCGCGCGGTGCTGGAGTCACCGGAGTCACCGGAGTGGCCGGAGGACGACGTCGACGCGCTGTTCGAGGGGGCCGCCCCGCCCGACTACACGGCCCTGCTGGCGTTCGCGCCGCGGAGCGCGGAGGGGCAGGAGGTGCTGGACCGTGCGCGGGCGAAGCTCACGCGCCTCCACGGGATCGCGACGACCTCGGGTTTCGGCCCCCGGTACCTCCACTCGACGGGGCAGCTGCACAAGGGAGGGCCCGACAGCGTGCGCGCGCTGGTGATCCTCGACCACCCGCGTGAGGACGTAGAGGTACCGGGCCGCCCGTACACGTTCGGGCAGCTGCTGGTCGCGCAGGCGGCGGGGGACTACCAGGCGCTGGGGGCCGCGGGGAAGAAGGTCGCTCGCACGACGTGGGAACGGTTCGAGGAGTGGGCGGGGCCTAGCCGCGGTTGACGTCCGTCCCGAGCTTGCCTAGGTTCTGCGGCACTGGCGGCAGGCGGACGAAAGGATCCAAGTGATGACGCGCGCGGGCAGATTGGTAGCTACGTCGTTCTTGGCGGTCGTGATGGCCGTTTCTTCTTCAGGGGTCGCGGCAGCAGAGGAGGGGACCTCATCGGCGTGCGAGGGCGATCCGACAGGTGTGAACTGTGTGATGGAGGCTCTCGCTGCTTGTGGGGACGTCGTAACGATCGAAGGGATCAAGGTTTACGTCACACCGGAAGCAGTCGGCTGCTACCTGAACGCGGTCTGCGCCGTCGACAGTCCCTGCCGGCAACTGGTGCGCAACCCGTGGCAACACTGCACCGACCCCGAAGTCTGTGAGGCGCTCCGCGGCCTTGTCGTCGAAGCCATCCAGTTCGTCGTGGAGCGGCTCCCTCTTATCTGTCCCGACCTCGCGTGCCGCACGACCTAGTGTTCGCCGGCGCGTGACCTAGGCACCATCACGCCAGGTCGGCCACTATCTCCGGCAGCGGCTTGCGGATGCCCGTGATGAAGGGCGTCTCCAGCTTCGTGAAGCGCCGGGCCTCCGTCGCGCGCAGCCTTCGGATCAGCTTCACGATCCGGTCCGGCGTGTCGGCCTCGAAGGCGAGGATCCACTCGTAGTCACCGAGCCCGAACGCGCTGATCGTGTTCGCCTGCACCTCGGGGAACTCGCGGCCCCCCTCGCCGTGCTCCCGGAGCAGCCGCCCGCGCTCCTGCGGGTCGAGCAGGTACCAGTCCGGCGTCCGCACGAACGGGTACACGCACGCGTACTTCTTCGGCGGCTCGCCCTTCGCGAACGCGGGGAGGTGGTCCTTGGCGAACTCGGCCGGCTGCACGACGCCGAGGAACGAGTGCACGGGCGTGCAAAGGGAGCCGAGGTGCGTCCGGCGGAACTCGATCGTGAGCTGCTGGAGGTCGTCGACCGAGGACGAGACCCACCAGAACATGAGGTCGGCGTCGGCCGCGAACGCGGCCGTCGAGTACGCGCCGCGCACCTGCACGCGCGGCTCCCAGTCGGCGAACAGCTCCTCGAGCTGCTTGGACGCCAGCTCCCGGTCGGGGCCGGCGCCGGCGGTGAAGCCGCGGAAGACCGGATAGCTCGCGTACAGCAGGTCGTCGGACATCGTGTGCCTCTCTCGTGGTCGGAGAATGGGAAGTCTGCGGCCAGCCTAATGCTGCGAAGATGACCCGATGGGCCAGCCGAAGATCGTCACGACCACCGACTACCACACGGGTGGTGAGCCGTTCCGCATCGTCACCGGCGGCGTGCCGCCGCTCGAGGGCCGGTCGATCCTCGACAAGCGCCGGTACGCGAAGGAGCACCTCGACGACGTCCGGAAGATGCTCGTCTACGAGCCCCGGGGACATGCGGACATGTACGGGTGCTTCGTGACCGAGCCGGCGGACTCCGCCGGCGACCTCGGCGTCGTCTTCTTCCACAACGAGGGCTACAGCACCGCGTGCGGGCACGGGACGATCGCGCTCGTGACGTGGGCGCTCGAGTCGGGGCGTCTCCCGATCGACGCGGATCGGCCGGTCGTCCTCCTCGACGCTCCCTCCGGGCGGCTGACGACGACAGCAACCCTCGACGGCGACCGCGTCTCGTCCGTCCGCTTCACAAACGTGCCGTCGTTCGTCTGGGACACGGGGCTGAAGGTCGAGACAAGCGCGGGCCCGATCACGTGTGACGTGTCGTTCGGAGGCGCCTTCTATGCATCCGTTGCGGCCGCCGACGCCGGGCTTGCGGTGAGGAAGGAAGACCTGCCGGCGTTGATCGAGCTCGGACGCGAGGTCAAGAGGGCGATCGAGGGCGCGCACGACGTCGTCCATCCCGAGGAGCCCGAGCTGCGCGGCGTCTACGGCGTGATCTTCTTCGAGGACGCGCCCGGCGCCGGCGGGCTCGGCCAGCGCAACGTGACGATCTTCGCCGACGGTGAGGTCGACCGGTCGCCCTGCGGGAGCGGGACGAGCGCGCGTCTGGCGCTGCTGGACGCGTCGGGCGAGCTGCCGCGCGGTGCGACGCTCCGGCACGAGAGCATCGTCGGAAGCGTGTTCACCGCGCTCGTCTCGGGCGACGCGCGGGCGGGCGACAAGGCCGCGGTCGTCACTGAGGTCGAGGGCAGCGCATTCCGGACGGGCGTCCACGAGTTCTATCTCGATCCCGCGGACGACGTCGGGACGGGGTTCCTGCTGCGTTGACGCAGGTTCCCTACCTCGACGCCGCGGAGCTGCGGCGGCTCGTCCCGATGCGGGCCGCGATCGACGCGGTCGAGCGACTGTTCGCCGAGGGAGGAGTGGAGGTCCCGCAACGGGCGCACCTCGACGTCGGGGGCGGTGACCTCCTGGTGATGCCTGCGTGGGGCGGCGGCGGCGTGGGCGTGAAGCTCGTGACCGTGAACCCGTCGAACCCCTCTGCGGGCAGAGCGTTGGTCAACGGCGTCTACGTCCTGTTCGCGCGGGAGTCGCTGGAGCCGGTACTGATGATCGACGGCGCTGCGGTGACGGCGCTCCGCACTCCTGCCGTCTCGGCCGTAGCGACGCGGCATCTAGCGGCCCCCGACGCCGCGACGTTGGTGTTGTTCGGCGCGGGAACGCAGACGCGGGGGCATCTCGAGGCGATGCGCGCGGTGCGGCACGTGTCTTCCGTCGTCGTGATTGCGCGCTCCCCCGCGAGCGCGGAGGCGTTCGTTGACGAGGCCCGGGCCGCGCGACTCGACGCGCGGAGCGGGGTCCCCGAGGACGTGCGTGCGGCGGACATCGTCTGCACCTGCACGACGAGCCCGACGCCGGTCTTCGACGGGGCGCTCCTGCGGTCGGGTGCTCACGTGAACGCCGTAGGGGCGTACAAGCCGAACGCCCGCGAGCTCGACGACGTGACGATCCGCCGCGCGACCGTGGTCGTAGAGGACCGCGCAGCGGCGACGGCCGAGGCGGGCGATGTCGTCCAGCCGCTGCGCTCCGGAGTGCTGGACGACGTCCTCGAGCTGGGCGAGGTCCTGCGAACGGGACGTCCCGCCGGAGACGTCACGGTGTTCAAGTCGGTGGGGCTGGCCTCGGAAGACCTCGCCGTGGCCGCCGCGGCCCTCGAGGCGCTTGGCTAGGCGAGCGCGTTCACGACCGCGGCCGCCACTTCGGTCGCGCCTTTGATGCAGTCGGGGATGCCCGAGCCGCGGTAGCCCGCGCCGGCGAGGAACAGCGGACCGTGCTGCGCCAGCGCGAGCTCGGCCCCCGTCACGCGGTCGAGGTGTCCCACGAGGTACTGCGGCAGGCCGCGCTCCCAGCGTGTGACCAAGTGGACGGTGGGCTGCCCCTTCAACCCGAGCATCCCCGCGAGGTCCTCGTGCACTGCGGCGACGAGCTCGTCGTCGGCGAGGTCGAGAGCCGGATGCCGGCCGCTCCGGCCGACGACCGCTCGCAGCAGGAAGCCGTCCGCAGGGGCCGACGTGGGCCACTTCGTCGAGTACCAGGTGCAGGCCGCGATCGTCCGGCCCTCGACGCGAGGCACGAGCATGCCGCTGCCCTTCGCCGGCGGCGCGCCGGCGGACCGCGGGTACAGCAGCGCGACGACGGCGACCGACGCGTACGGGATCGACGCGAGCGCCTGGGACGCGCCGGGATCGAGCGCGGCGACCTGGCGGGCCGCGGCGTACGCGGGCGCGGCGAGAACGACTCCGTCCGCGCGCACGTCCCCGGAGCGGGTCTCGAGGCGGAAGCCCTTCCCGTCGCGCGCGACGCTCTCGACCGCGCTGCCGTAGCGGACGTCGGCGTCGTGCAGCTCGGTCTTCAACGCGCCGACGATCCTCGACATCCCGCCGATCGGCGCCATGAACACCGGTGGAGCCGTCTTCCCCGGGGTGTCCGGGCCCCACGTCCGCAAGCCGAGGATGAGGCTGCGGTGCCGCCGCGCGACCATGTCGAGGTCGGGGGCCGCGGCGGCGAGGCTCATCTCGTCGGCGTCGCCGGCGCGCGTCCCGGCGAGCAGCGGGTCCACCAGACGCTCCAGCACCTCGTCGCCGAGCCGGTCCCGGACGAGCGCGCCGACGGAGACGTCGCGCCCCGTCAGGGGCTTCGAGTTGAAGAGGTCGGTGACGGCCCGCAGCGCGCCGCGGCGCGACAGGAGCCCCGTCCTCAGGATCGAGAACGGAAGCGTCGGGATCCCGGACACGAGGCCGCGCGGCAACGGGTGCAGGCGCCCCCTCGACCACACCAGGCCGCCGAACACCGCGGGGCTCACCAGCTCGTTGCCGAGGCCGATCGACCGGCACAGCTCGACGCCCCATTCGTCGCGCGCGAGGAACGAGTCCGGCCCGCCCTCGACGGCGACGCCGCCCAGGGACTTCGTGACGATCTTGCCTCCTGCGTCGTCGCCCGCCTCGAGCAGGACGACGTCGAGCCCGGCCCGCAGGACGGCTCGCGCCGTCACGAGCCCCGTGATGCCGCCGCCCGCGACCGCGACTACAGCCACGTCACGCCTCGACCGGTGCCCGCCCGAGCTCGCGCCCCACGACGGTCGTAAGCACGTCGAGGAACTCGGGGTCGTCGTTCGGCGACTGGGTCCGGACGAGCTCGATCCCGAGGTCCGCGGCCTTCTGCACGCACTCGACGTCGACGTCGTAGAGGACTTCGAGGTGGTCCGACACGAACCCGCAGGGACACACGACGACCCCGCGCGCACCGTCGCCCGCGACGCGCTGGAGCACGTCGAGCACGTCCGGCCCGATCCAGGGATCGGCGGTGCGGCCGGCGCTCTGCCACCCGATCGTGTACGACCCGAGACCCGCCAGCTCCGCTACGGCGTCGGCGGTTTCCCGGAGCTGCGCGGCGTACGGGTCGCCCGACGCCAGGATCTTCTCGGGGAGGCTGTGGGCGGTGAAGACCACCACTGACTGCTCGCGCGCGTGCGCCGAGAGCTCCGCCAGCGCGTCCTCGACGCGCCGCGCGAGGAAGCGGACGTACCCGGGCTCGAGATGCCAGCTCTCGACGACCGTGAGCGGAACCTCCCAACCGGTGTCTTTCATCGAGCGTGCGACGCGACGGCGGTAGTCGCCGATGCTCATGTTCGAGTAGTGCGGCGCGAGCACGAGCCCCACGACCGACTCGACGCCGTCGGCCGCCATCGCGCGCACCGCGGCGGGGATCGACGGCGGCGAGTGCTTCTGCCCCAGATAGGTGCGGACGCCGTCGAGCCTCTGCTCGAGCCCGATCCTTTGTGCCTCGGTGATCTCGTACAGCGGGGACTTCCCGCCGATCGCCTCGTAGCGCGCGGTCAGCTCGCGCAGCAAGTCCGGCGAGGGCGGCCGGCCGTGCCGGATGTCGGTGTAGTAGCGCTCGACGTCGTCGAGCCCGCGCGGCGTCCCGTACGCCATCACGAGGACGCCCTTCACGAGGCGCGCCATTCGTGTACGAGATCGACGAGCCGCGTCAGGGTCTCGGGATCTGTCGCCGGGAGCACGCCGTGGCCGAGGTTGAAGACGTGGCGCCGCCCGCCGGTGTCGTCGAGGACCTCCAGCGCCTTCTCGCGCACGACCTCGAACGGCGCGAGGCACAGCGCGGGGTCGAGGTTCCCCTGCAGCACGCGCTCCTCGCCGAGGCGCGCCCGCGCCTTGCTCAGGGGCACCCTCCAGTCGATCCCCATCACGTCGGTTCCGGTCGCGGCCATCAGCTCGAGCAGCTCGCCGGTGCCGACGCCGAAGTGGATGCGTGGGACGCCGAGGTCCGCGAGCCCCTCGAGGATCCGCGTCACTGCGGGAGCGACGTGGGCCTCGTAGTCGCGCGGCGCGAGGGCGCCGGCCCACGAGTCGAACAGCTGGATCGCCGCGGCCCCCGCGCGCACCTGCGCGCGCAGGTATCCGAGGATCGCCTCGGAGAGGCGGTCCATCAGCTTGTGCCACGTCGCGGGGTCTCCGAGCATCAGCGCCTTCGTGCGCGCGTGGTCGCGCGAGGGGCCGCCTTCGACGAGGTACGACGCGAGCGTGAACGGCGCCCCTGCGAAGCCGATCAGCGGGACGTCGAGCTGCTCGACGAGCGCCGCGATCGCTTCGAGCACGAACGGGACGCCCTCCTCCGGCTCGAGCGGACGCAGCCGGTCCGCGTCCTGAGCGGTCCGCACCGGCGACTCGATGACGGGCCCGACGCCGGGGGCGATGTCGAGCGCGACGCCCATCGCCTCCAGCGGCACGACGATGTCCGAGAACAGGATCGCGGCGTCGACGCCGAGGCGGCGGACCGGCTGGAGCGTGACCTCCGCGGCGAGCTCGGGCGTCCGGCAGACCTCGAGGATCGAGTGGCGCTCTCGCACCTCCCGGTACTCGGGCAGGCTGCGGCCGGCCTGGCGCATGAACCAGACGGGGACGTTCTCGGTGGGCTCGCCTCTGCAGGCGCGCAGGAACAGGTCGTTTTTCACGGAGTCGCCCCGATCCTAGTGGCCGGCGGTAGTTCCGGGACGGCCCGAGACGAAACCACGCGAAGATCGCCCGATGACCAGGCTCTTCGGCACCGACGGCGTACGTGGTGTCGCCAACCGCGACCTCACGCCGGACCTCGCGCTCGCGCTCGGGCGCGCCGCGGGGCTCGTGCTTGCGCCGCACGGGGGCCGCGTCGTCGTCGGCCGCGACACGAGGTTGTCCGGCCCGATGCTGCACGCGGCGCTGTCTGCCGGCCTCTGCTCCGCGGGAGCGCGGGTGCTCGACGCGGGAATCCTCCCGACGCCGGGCGTCGCGTGGCTCACGCGCGCGGAGGACGCCGCCGCGGGAGCGGTCATCTCGGCGTCGCACAACCCGGTCGCCGACAACGGGATCAAGTTCTTCTCGGCGGTCGGGTCGAAGGTGTCGGGGGACGAGGAGGCGGCGATCGAGTCGCTGGTCGCGTCGCCGCCCGCGGACCTTCCGGTAGGCGAGGGCGTCGGCGGGGAATCGGACGTCGACGATCCCGCGGCCCGGTACGTCGAGCATCTCCTCGGAGCGGTCGAAGCTTCGCTCGACGGCCTGCGGGTCGTGCTCGACTGCGCGTTCGGCGCCGCGTGGAAGGTCGGTCCGGACGCGTTCGGCCGCGCGGGCGCCGAAGTCGTGGCGATTCACGCGGAGCCCGACGGGTCGCGGATCAACGTGGACTGCGGCTCGACCTCGCTCGAGGCGCTTTCGAAGACGGTCGTCGCGGAGGGGGCCGCAATCGGGCTCGGCTTCGACGGGGACGCCGATCGTGTGCTCGCGGTCGACGAGACCGGAGCCGTCGTGGACGGCGACCGGATCATCGCCCTCGCGGCCCTCCACCTACACGAGACCGGACACCTCGCCGGAGACCTGGTGATCGCGACCGTCATGGCGAACCTCGGCTTCCGGCGCGCGCTCGAGGCCGCGGGCATCCAGACGGTGACGGTGCCGGTGGGCGACCGTCACGTGGCGGAGGCGATGATCGAGCACGGCGCGGTCCTCGGCGGCGAGCAGTCCGGCCACGTGATCTTCGCGGAGCACGCGACGACGGGGGACGGGGTTCTGACGGGATTGAAGCTCGCCGAGATCGTCGCGGGCTCGACGCAGGCGCTCTCACGCCTCGCCGCGGTCTTCGAGCCGTACCCCCAGGTGCTCCTCAACGTCGCGATCGCGGACCGCGGCGCGCTCGAAGGGTCGGCGGAGGTCTGGGAGCGGGTTCGCGACGCGGAAGACGCGCTCGGCGAGAGCGGACGGGTCCTCCTGCGGGCCTCGGGCACGGAGCCCCTGGTGAGGGTGATGGTGGAGGCGGAGAACGCCGCTACGGCCGAGCGGGTGGCGGCGGAGCTGGCCGCGGTGGTGGAGGCCGAGCTAGGGGGCTGACCCAACCCGTCAGGTGTGGGGCTTGTCACCAACTGCGGGACTCGGCCCACGTACCGTCGCGGCCTCTCCTTAATTCGATACAACCCTTGTTCCTGTCGACCCTCGTTGCGAATCCGTTGACACACGCAAGGGTAAAGGGCAGGATGGACGCGGACTGGAAGAAGCTCGTCGACGAAGTCGCGCGACAGGGGTGGACGGTGGAACGGGGCCGGAAGGGCCAGATGAAGCTGATCCCTCCGGACCCGACGAAACAGATCGTGTTCATCCACGGGACGCCGTCGGATCACCGGGCGATGAAGAACGCCGTCGCGGAGCTGCGCCGTCAGGGCCTGCGATGGCCGCCGAAGGGGAAGGACAAGCGGTGAAGCATTGGAGCGTCGCCGTCGGTCTTGGCGGTTTGCGGACGTCGGGGTCCGCTGCCGACGAGCAGGTGGCGTCGGTTGCCCACCACCTCGCGCACCTGGCACCGGCGATCAGCTCGGGCCCGGCGTCATTGACCATCCGGATGAGCGTGGAGGCCGATGATGCGACCGGCGCCGCCGCCGCAGGCGTGACGGCGGTGACCGACGCTCTCGATGCGACGGGCGCCGGCGCCGCCACGATCAGGGAGCTCGAGGTGGTGGAGTGGTCGCTCTTCGAGGAAAGGCTCGACGAGCCGAACTATCCCGAGCTCGTGGGTATCACCGAGATCGCCGAGATCCTGAGCACGTCGCGGCAGCGGGCATCCGAGCTCGCTCGCACGCCCAAGTTCCCGGCGGCGCATTCGGAGCTCGCGGCCGGACCGGTGTGGCTGAAGCCCGCGGTCATTCGTTTCGCCAGCGAATGGGACCGCAAGCCGGGGCGTCCGAAGAGGGCGTCAACGAGGCGGTTGGAACAGACCGGGTAGCCGGCTGAGCCCCCAGGTCCTTCCAGGCGTCCTTTTCGAGCCACCGTCTCGGGGGTAACCTTTCCGGTGCAGAGAGGAAGCACCACCAGTCCGGATCTAAGCGCCAGGTCTCGCCGTAGGAGGGGGCGAGACGACGAGGCAGGGGATCTCGAAAGGCCGCGACTCGATCTTCGGGCGGCCCATTCGGCGGGTGACCCTCGGCCGGCCACGGTCGTGACGGTGCCGACAAAGCTCGGGAGCGATCCCGAGGGACAAACCGGCCCCGGCGTGGCTCCTCTTTCGCGTACATCCCTGAGGCGCGCTTCGACGCGCGCTCGACGCGAAACACAGGAGGTTGCTTATGTGCGGGATCGTCGGCTGCGTCGGGGGCGATGACGCCCTCGAGATCATGCTCGACGGGATGCGCAAGCTGGAGTACCGGGGCTACGACTCGGCGGGGGTCGCGGTCGTCTCCGACGGAGCGATCGCGGTCGAGCGACGGGCGGGACGGCTCGGCGTGCTCGAGGGACAGCTCAACCGGTCGTGGATCCACGGGGGCCTCGGCATCGGCCACACGCGCTGGGCCACGCACGGTGCGCCCACGGACGCGAACGCCCACCCGCACCGCGACTGCTCCGGGCGGCTCGCGATCGTCCACAACGGGATCATCGAGAACCACGACGTGCTGCGCGAGCGGCTGCAGGACGAGGGGCACCGGTTCCGGTCGCAGACCGACACCGAGGTCGTCGCCCATCTCCTCGAGAGCATCCTCGCCCGAGGGACGGCCACGTTGCGCGAGGCCGTGACCGAGGCCGTCGGCATCCTCGAGGGAGCGTTCGCGCTCGTGTGCATCTCGCTCGACGAGCCCGACCGGATCGTGGTCGCTCGCCAGGAGCCGCCGTTGATCGTGGGCGCGACCGAGACGATGGGGCTCGTGGCGTCCGACATCCCCGCGCTGCTTGCGTACACGCGCGACGTGATCCCCCTGGCGAACCGGCAGATCGCCGAGGTCACCGCCGGGGCGGTGCGCGTGTTCGGCTTCGACGGCGTCGAGGTAGAGCCGGAGGTCGTGCACGTCGAGTGGGACGCGGAGGCCGCCGAGAAGGGCGGCTACGACGACTTCATGCTGAAGGAGATCTTCGAGCAGCCCGCCGCGGTGCGCAACACGATGCGCGGCCGGTTCACCGAAGAGGGTCGCGTGACGCTCGACGAGGTGAAGTGGGACCGAGACATCGTCCGCAACATCGACAAGATCGTGATCGTCGCGTGTGGCACCTCGTTCCACGCGGGCATGGCGGCGAAGCACTCGATCGAGCACTGGACGCGGCTCCCCGTGGAGCTCGACCTCGCGTCGGAGTTCCGGTACCGGGACCCCGTCCTCGACGCCAGCTCGCTAGTGATCGGGATCGCGCAATCCGGTGAGACCGCCGACACGCTCGCCGCGATCCGCTTCGCGAAGGAGATGGGCGCGAGCGTCGTCGCGGTCACGAACGTCGTCGGGTCGTCGATCACACGCGACGCCGACGCCGTCCTGTTCACGCACGCGGGGCCCGAGATCGGCGTGGCGGCGACGAAGACGTTCACGGCGCAGCTCGTCGCGCTGAACATCCTCGCCCTGTACCTGGCACAGGAGCGGGGCTCGATGCCGCCGGAGAAGACGGCGGAGACGATCGCCGCGATGCAGAGGCTTCCCGAGCAGGTCGAGGAGGTCCTCACGATCCAGGGCGAGGTGCAGCGCGCCGCGAAGCGCTACGCCGACGCGAAGGACTTCATCTTCATCGGGCGCGGCGTCGGCATGGGCGTCGCGATGGAAGGCGCGTTGAAGCTGAAGGAGATCTCGTACATCCACGCGGAGGGATACGCGGCCGGCGAGCTCAAGCACGGCGCGATCGCGCTGATCGAGCCGGGCGTTCCCGTCGTGGCGGTCCTCACCGGACAGAAGCTGTACGAGAAGATGCTCGCGAACGTCGAGGAGGTGCGGGCGCGCGGCGCCGACACGATCCTGATCGCGCCGCAGGGCGACGACCGGGCGCGCGGCCTGGCCAACGAGCTCTTCGAGGTCCCGGCGACGAAGCCGCTGCTCACGCCGATCCTCGACACGATCCCGCTGCAGCTCCTCGCCTACTTCGTGTGCAAGGAGCGGGGGCTGTCGCCCGACAAGCCGCGCAACCTCGCCAAGAGCGTCACCGTGGAGTGAGACCGCTCCTCTCGCCGGACGAGATGCGCCGCGCCGACGAGGCGGCCATCTCGTCCGGCACCCCCGGCGACGTCCTGATGGAGCGCGCCGGGCGCGCTCTCGCCCGCGCCGCGCTGCGGCTTGCCGGCGGACGGTACGGGAAGCGCGCGCTCGTGCTCTGCGGCAAGGGGAACAACGGCGGCGACGGCCTCGTGGCGGCACGCGTGCTCCGGACGGAAGGGCTGACGGTCCGCGTAGTCCGGCTGTTCGAGGACGATCCCGTCCCCGCCGCGTCCGGTTTCGACGTGGTCGTCGACGCGATCTTCGGCACGGGTTTCAAGGGCGCGCCCGAGGGCCGCGTCGCGGCCGCGATCGAGGGACTGGATGATCACCCGAAGGTCGTCTCCGCCGACATCCCCTCGGGCGTCGACGGCGCGACGGGTGCGGTGGCCGGAGCGGCCGTTCGCGCCGTCGTCACGGTCGCGATGGGGGCCGAGAAGCTCGGCACCGCGCTCTCGCCGGGGGCGTCCTACGCGGGCGTCGTTGAGGTCGCGGACATCGGCATTCCGATACCGGACGCGAGCGTGCACCTCGTCGAGGAGAGCGACGTCCGCCGCGCTCTGCCGGCGCGGCCCCCACACGCGCACAAGAGGAGCGGCGGCTCGGTCGCCGTGCTCGCCGGCTCCGAGGCGACCAAGGGGGCCGCGTTGCTGTGCGCGCGCGGGGCCGGCCGCATGGGGGGCGGCTACGTGACGCTCGGCTCCACGCCGTCGGTCGTCGCCGTCGCGTCGATCCCCCTGCCGGAGATCCTCACGAGGACGGTGACGGACGCGGACGTGCTCGACCCCGTCTCGCTCGACGAGCTCGCCGACGTGCTCGAGCGCGCGGACGCGGTTGCGATCGGACCCGGCCTCGGCACCGGCGATGCGCAGGAGGCCCTCGTCGCGCGGGTGCTGCGGGAGGTGGACGTACCGGTCGTGCTCGACGCCGACGCGCTCAACGTCCTCGATCGCGACGCGGCCGCGGCGCGCACCGCTCCCGCGGTGATGACGCCGCACCCTGCCGAGCTCGCGCGCCTCCTCGGCGTCGACACGGCCGACGTGGTCGCCGACCGGCTGCGCGCGGCGCGCGCTGCGGCGGAGAGGTTCGGCTGCGTGGTCGTGGCGAAGGGCCACCGGACGATCGTCGCGGAGCCGGGCCGCGCCGTCGTCGTTCCGGCGGGCGGGCCGCAGCTCGCGACCGCCGGGACCGGCGACGTCCTCACGGGAGCGACCGCGTCGCTGCTCGCCGTGGGCGTCGAGCCGTTCACCGCGGCGTGGTGCGCCGCCTACGTCCATGGAGTGGCGGGCGACCTCGCTCCGGCGGGCGCGCTGGCATGGGACGTCGCGGAAGCCCTCGGTACGGCCCGGTCCCGGTTTACGTTGGGATCGTGAGCTACACGAAAGAGGAGATCGAGCAACGCGGGCACCCCGTATGGGCGGAGGTCGACCTCGGCGCGCTCCGCCATAACGTGCGCGCGCTGCGGGAGATCACCGCGGGGGCCGAGGTCATGGGCGTCGTCAAGGGCTACGCGTACGGGCACGGGAACCCCGAGAGCGCGCGGGCGATGGTCGACGCGGGGGCGACGCGCCTCGGCGTCGCGCGCGTGGCCGAGGCGATCCACCTGCGCGAGGCGGGGATCGACGCGCCCATCCACGTCTTCACCGAGCCCCCGCCGGTCGCGGCCCCCGTGATGGTCTCGCTGGGGCTGACACCGGCCGTCTACACGACGGAGTTCGCGTCCGCGCTGTCCGCCGCCGCCCAGGCCGCCGGCGCGACGGTCCCGGTGCACGTGAAGCTCGACACCGGGATGCACCGCGTGGGGCTGCCGGCCGACGAAGCGGTCGACGCGGCGACGGAGATAGCGCGGCTCCCGGGGCTCTCGGTCGAGGGCGCGTGGAGCCATCTCGCGGTCGCCGACGTGCCCGACCACCCGTTCACGCGCAAGCAGCTGGACCTCTTCCGCGAGGTCACCGAACGGATCGACCGCGCCGGCGTGCGGCTCCACTACCGTCACGTCGCGAACTCGGCGGCCGCTATGTCGTTGCCGGAGTCGCACTTCGACCTCGTGCGCTGCGGCGTCGCCTGCTACGGCCTCTGGCCCGGCGATCGTTTCGCCGGGACCGCCGACCTACGGCCGGCGCTGTCGCTGAAGGCGCGGGTCAATCTCGTCAAGCGCGTCCCCGCCGGCGACGCGCTGTCGTACGGGCTCCGGTACACCGTGCCGGAGGAGGCGAGCGTGATGACCGTTCCCGCGGGATACGCGGACGGCTACGACCGCCGCCTGTCCGGGCGTGCCAGCGTCCTCGTCGGCGGACGCCGCTACCTCGTCTCGGGCACCGTGTGCATGGACCAGTTCATGGTCGACGCCGGATCGGACGAAGTCGAGCCCGGAGCCGTCGCGACGCTGATCGGCCGCGACGGCGACGAGGCCGTAACCGCGGAGGAGCTCGCGGACCTGATCGGCACGATCAACTACGAGGTCACGACGCGGATCCCGTCGCGTGTGCCGCGTGTGTTCGTGGATGCGTAAGCAGGGGGTCCTCGCGCTCGCGGGGGCCGCCGCCGGAGTCGGCGTCGGGCTCGCCACGCAGCGCGCGCTCGTCCGCCGCCGGCGGCGCGACGACCCCGAGGCAGGCGAGCGCTTCGGCACGCGCCGCGGCGTCAGGCCGCGGACGATCTCGCTGTCCGACGGAGCCGACGCGTTCATCGAGGAGGCGGGACCGCAGTCGAAGCGCGGTGCGATCTTCGTGCACGGCTCCGCGCTCCGCACTGACCTGTGGCATTACCAGCTCCCGGGGATCGGCGACCACCGTCTCGTCTTCTACGACCTGAGGGGCCATGGGGCGTCGCGCGAGAAGGGGGAGGCGGCGTTCTCGATCGCGCAGCTGGCGAAGGACGTCGCGGAGGTCGCGGACGCCTCCGGGCTCGAGGAGTACGTCGTCGTCGGCCACTCCATCGGCGGGATGATCGCCCTCGATCTCGCGCACACACGGCCGGACCTCCTGGGATCGAGGGTCAAGGGCTTGGTGCTCGTCAACACGACCTACCGCCCCGGCGTCGAGACCGTCGCGGGAGGTGCGGCCCTCGCGCACGTCGAGCGGATACTCCGCCGCCCGTTGGACGTTTTGGGCCGCGGCGCTCCGACGATCGACAAGCTGAGGGCCGTCGTCCGGCCGTCGGACCTCCTGTTCCTGACGGTCGCGTTCGGGGGCTTCGGCCCCGGGGCCCCCGCCAGCCAGGTCGATTTCGTCTACGACATGCTCTCCGAGACGCCGTCGGACGTGATCTTCGACCTCATCCGCTCCTACCGCGACTTCGACGTGACCGACGTCCTGGGTGACGTTACGGTGCCCGTGCTCGTTATAGGAGGCAGCAGCGACCGCATAACCGTGCCGGCTGCGTCCGAGTATCTTGCCGAGCATCTGCCGAAGGCGGAGCTGAAGTTGTTCGGCCGTTGCGGGCACATGCCGATGCTGGAGCGCCACCGGGAGTTCAACGAGATCGTCGGGAGGTTCCTCGACGACACGCTGGGGGGGAGTCGGAGCAGACGATGAAAGACGACAGGGTCGAGAAGCTCGCCGACATTCTGGTCGACTACTCGTGCGTGGTCAAAAAGGGCGACCTCGTGGGGATCAGCGCGAGCTATCACGCCGAGCCGCTGATGCTCGCTATCTACCGCCGCTGCCTCGACCGCGGCGCGCACGTCGCCCTCCGCCCCTCGCTTCCGCATGCCGGGCCGATCTTCTACAACCACGCGAGCGAGGAGCAGCTCGAGTACGTCTGGGAGACCGACCGGTGGCTCGCGGAGAACCTCGACGTTCGCTTCACGATCATCGCCGACAACAACACGCGCCAGCTCTCGAAGATCGACCCGCGCAAGCAGGGCGTCGTCTCCCGCGCGCGCAAGCCGCTCATGGACGTGTTCATGAACCGCGGCGCGAGCGGCGACCTCCGCTGGAACGTCACGCTGTTCCCGACCGAGGCGCACGCGATGGATGCCGAGATGAGCCTCGAGGAGTACGAGGACTTCTACTACTCGGCATGTCTCGTGCACGAGGACGACCCCGTAGCCGAATGGAAGAAGGTCGGCGAGCGGCACCGGCGGATGATCGACTGGATCAAGGACCGCAACGAGATCCACATCGAGGGCGAGGGGACGGACCTGATCCTCGAGACCGGGGGCCGCACGTGGCTGCCCGCCGACGGCAAGGAGAACTTCCCCGATGGCGAGATCTTCACCGGCCCCCGCGAGGACAAGACGAGGGGCCGCATCACGTTCAGCTATCCCGCGATCTACGGGGGCCAGGCAGTCGAGGGCATCCAGCTCGTGTTCGAGGACGGCAAGGTGGTCGAGGCGACCGCGCGCAAGAACGAGGAGTTCCTGCTGAAGACGCTCGATACCGATCCCGGCGCGAAGGTGCTCGGCGAGATCGGGATCGGGACGAACTACGGGATCCCCGGCTTCTCCGGCGAGATCCTGCTCGACGAGAAGATCGGCGGGACCGTCCATCTCGCCGTGGGGGCCTCGTACCCGGAGAGCGGCGGGGTCAACGACTCGGCCGTCCACTGGGACATGGTGTGCGACCTTCGCAAGGGCGGACGGATCACCGTCGACGGCGACGTCTTCATGGAGGACGGCAAGCTCCTCGTCTCCTGACGGCCGCACGCCCCCGCGAGATAACCTCAGGGCGTGCCACCCACTCCCCCCGCCGGACCGGGGCATCCGCGCGTGGACATCCGAGCGGTCGAGCAACAGGCCCTCGGGTGCACCAAGTGCGGGCTGTCCGCGTCCCGGACCCAGGTGGTGTGGGCCGACGGCAACCTCGACGCCCGGCTGCTGTTCGTCGGCGAGGCCCCCGGGCGCAACGAGGACCTGCAGGGCCGTCCGTTCGTGGGCGCGGCCGGGCAGCTCCTCGACCGGCTGCTCGCCGAGATCGGCCTCGACCGCACGCAGGCGGCGATAGCGAACGTCATCAAGTGCCGCCCGCCAGGCAACCGCGACCCGCAGCCGGACGAGATAGCGGCGTGCACGCCGTGGCTCCAGGCGCAGCTCGCGTACATGCAGCCCGACGTGATCGTGACCCTGGGCAACTTCGCGACGAAGTTCCTCCTCGAGTCGCCCGTGGGGATCACCCGGGCCCGGGGCCGCGTGTACTACCGCAACGGGTCCGCGATCGTCCCGACGTTCCACCCCGCGGCGGCGCTGCGCGGCGGGCGCTTCGGCGGGATGGACCCGGTCGACGCGATCCGGGCCGACCTGAAGGTGGCGGCCGAGGAGCTGGCGAAGGCCGCGCAGCCCGCGCCCGAACCGGAGACCACAGTGGAGCCCGAGCCGGCCGACGTGTCGCAGCTGGGGCTCTTCGGCTGATGCGGAGGGGTCTGCGGGTCGCCAGCTATTCCGCCGAGGAGACGCGGATCCTCGGCGCCTGCCTCGCGCCGGTGCTCCTGCCCGGCGACGTCGTCAGCCTGTCGGGTGACCTCGGCGCCGGCAAGACCGTGTTCGTCCAGGGGATCGCCGCGGCCCTCGGCTACACGGGCCGCGTCACGAGCCCGACGTTCACGCTCGTCCACGAGTACGAGGCGCGCTACCCGATCGTCCACATGGACATCTACCGGCTCGACAGCTACCAGGAGGTGCTCGACCTCGGGTTCGAGGAGCTCGTGGGGCCGAACTCGATCGTGCTCGTCGAGTGGGGCGAGGCCGTCGCGCCGCTGCTCCCGAAGCGGTCGCTCGACGTCGTGCTGACGCGGTCGCCCGACCTCGACGCGACCGAGGAGCGCACGCTCGTGTTCCGTCCCGGCTCTCCCGAGTGGGTGCCGAAGCTCACGGCGATGCGCACGACGGCGGAGGCGTTGCTGAACGCCGCGTCGACGGGTGAGGAGGGGCCGAGGTTCTGGGATGCTGGGGAGAGCCCCGCGTCCGCCGGAGCGCCGCCCCGGCCCGGGGCGGCCGAGGAGGAGAAGTAGTGCTCGTACTCGGAATCGAATGCTCGACGCCGCAGGCCAGCGTCGCCATCGGGTCGGAGCAGGGCGTGGTGGCGAGCGCTCTCGTCTCCCGGGGAGCGACCCACAACGAGTTCCTCCTCCCCGCGATCCGGTTCTGCCTCGACGAGACGGGCCTGGGCTATCGCAACCTCGGGGGCCTCGCGGTGAGCCTCGGCCCCGGCCTCTTCTCCGGCATGAGGGTCGGCGTGGCGACCGCGAAGGCGCTGGCGCAGACGCTGTCGGTGCCGATCGTCGGCCTGGCGAGCCTGGACCTCGTCGCGTACGAGGTGCGCCACACGAGCAAGACGATCTGCGCGGTCCTCGACGCGCGCCGCAACGAGGTCTTCTACGCGTTCTACCGGCCGTCTCCGGGCGGGATCCAGCGGATGACCGAGTACCGCATCGAGCAGCCGGGACGGCTCGCGATCGGGATCGCGTCGCGGCCGGAGGAGGTGCTGCTCGTCGGCAACGGCGCGCTGCTCTACAAAGAGCTGTTCGAGTCCGCGGGTCCCGTCGTCGAGGTCGCGGGGATGAACCAGGCGTTCCCGAACGCGTCCTCGCTCGTCGAGCTCGCGCTGCCGCGCCTCTACCGGGAGGACTTCGACTCGCTCTACGACCTGCGCCCGTTGTACCTGCGCAAGTCGGCGAAGCCGATCGAGTGGGAGCGCATCCGCCAGGCGAGGCCGGCCTGATGGCGCTCGCCCGCGTCCCCGAGGGAGCGTCAGTCCCCGAGATCGAGCTCACGCGGATGCGCCGGAGGCACCTGCGGCGCGTGCTCGCGATCGAGGGCCGCGTCTACCCGCGGCCCTGGAGCGCGTCGCTGTTCCTGTCCGAGCTCGCGCAGCGCAGCTCCCGCACGTACCTCGTCGCGCGGCACGAGGGCGACGTCATCGGATACGCCGGGATGATGTTCACCGGGCTCGAGGCGCACATCACGAACATCGCGGTCGACCCCGACTTCCACGGGCGCAAGGTCGGGTCGCGCCTGATGATGCGGCTCGTCACCGAGGCGATCGCCCGCGGGGCGAAGACGCTGTCGCTCGAGGTCCGGGTCTCGAACCTCCCCGCGCAGAGCATGTACGGCAAGTTCGGGTTCTCCGTCGTCGGCGTGCGCGAGGGCTACTACATCGAGACGAAGGAGGACGCGCTCGTGATGGTCGTCGACGACTCGACGACGAACGAGTACCGGCTCCGGCTCGAGACCCTGCGCGACGAGATCGACGAGGCGACGGGGGGCGCTACCGGCGGGAGCCGCCGGATCGGCCGGCCGCGCTCGGGCGAGGGCCGCGATGGGTGAAACCCTGTGGGCGTCGCCGGAGCTAGCGACGCAGAAGAAGCCGATCGGCGAATGGGACGAGGAGACCCTCGTCCTCGGCATCGAGACGTCGTGCGACGAGACGTCCGCCGCGGTCGTCAAGGGCGGCCGGCAGATCCTCTCGAACGTGATCGTGTCGCAGGGCGAGCTGCACGGGGAATACGGCGGGATCGTTCCCGAGGTCGCGGCGCGCGCACACGTCGAGGCGCTGACGCCGGCGATCGGTGAGGCGCTGCTGCGGGCCGACGCCACGTTCTGGGACCTCGATGCCGTCGCCGCGACGCTCGGCCCCGGCCTCGTGGGGGCTCTTCTCGTCGGCATCGCGGAGGCGAAGTCGATCGCCGCGGTCCTCGAGGTGCCGTTCCTGGGGGTGAACCATCTCGAGGCGCACCTCTACTCCGCGCTGCTCGTGGACCGCGACGCGGCGTTCCCGGCGGTCGCGTTGATCATCTCGGGCGGCCACACGCTGCTCGTGCACGCGCACGGCGACGGCCACTACGAGATCCTCGGCGGGACGCTCGACGACGCGGCGGGCGAGGCCTTCGACAAGGTCGCACGGTTCCTAGGCCTCGACTACCCGGGGGGGCCGGAGATCGATCGGCTCTCGCTGCTCGGCGACCCGGCGGCGGTCGCGTTCCCGCGGGCGATGATGAACGAGCCCGGGTTCGACGTCTCCTACTCCGGCCTCAAGACCTCGGTGATCAACTACGTCCGGAAGATGGAGGCGCAGGGCTCTGCGATCTCGATCGAGGACGTCGCGGCGTCCTTCCAGCAGGCGGTCGTGGACGTCCAGGTCGCGAAGGCGATGGCGGCGGTCGAGCACGCGGGGGCGGACCGGCTCTTCCTCGTGGGGGGCGTGGCGGCGAACTCGGGGCTGCGGGCCGGCCTGAGCGACGCCTGCGGCAAGGCCGGGATCAAGCTCACGGTCCCCCCGATGGAGCTGTGCACGGACAACGCGGCGATGATCGCCGCCTGCGGGACCGCGATGCTGCGCCGGGGGGCCTACTCGGGCCTCGACGTCGCGCCGGACCCGAACCTCCCCCTGGCCTAGCTCCTCGTTTGACCCTTTCGGGCCCTGGCCTTACTCTTAGCACTCGAATAGCCAGAGTGCTAAACCCCTAGCCAGGAGGTAAGGAATGGCCACGAACATCAAGCCGCTGGAGGACCGCATCCTCGTCCGCCCCGAGGAGGCCCAGGAGACGACGATCTCGGGCATCGTGATCCCCGACACCGCGAAGGAGAAGCCCCAGGAGGGCACGATCCTCGCGATCGGCCCCGGCAAGCGCAGCGACACCGGCGACCTCATCCCGATGGAGGTCAAGGTAGGCGACCGGGTCATGTACTCGAAGTACGGGGGCACCGAGATCAAGGTCGACGGCGAGGAGCTCTTGATCCTCTCGTCCCGCGACGTCCTCGCCATCGTCGGCTAAGCGCCGAACAACCAAGGGAGAACACATGTCGAAGCTGGTTCGATTCGACGAGGACGCGCGCCGCGGCCTCGAGACGGGCGTGAACCGTCTCGCCAACGCCGTACGCGTGACGCTCGGCCCCCGCGGCCGCAACGTCGTCCTCGACAAGAAGTGGGGCGCGCCGACGATCACGAACGACGGCGTCACGATCGCGAAGGAGATCGAGCTCGAGGACCCGTGGGAGAACATGGGGGCCCAGCTCGTGAAGGAAGTCGCGACGAAGACCAACGACGTCGCGGGTGACGGGACGACGACCGCCACCGTGCTGGCCCAGGCGATGGTGAAGGCCGGCCTGCAGAACGTCGCCGCCGGCGCCAACCCGATGGGCATCAAGCGCGGCATCGAGAAGGCCGTCGGCGCGGCCGTCGACGCGATCCGCAACCAGGCGCGCGACGTCGAGGGCCGCGAGGAGATCGCGCACGTGGCGTCGATCTCCGCGAACAACGACCCCGAGATCGGCGAGATGGTCGCCGAGGCGATGGACAAGGTCGGCAAGGACGGCGTCATCACGGTCGAGGAGAGCAACACCTTCGGCCTCGAGCTCGAGCTCGTCGAGGGGATGCAGTTCGACAAGGGCTACATCTCGCCGTACTTCGTCACCGACCAGGACCGCATGGAGGCTGTCGTCGAGGACCCGTACATCCTCATCGCGCAGCAGAAGATCTCGACGGTCCGGGACCTGCTCCCCGTCCTCGAGAAGGTCATGCAGTCGGGCAAGCAGCTCATCATCATCGCCGAGGACGTCGAGGGCGAGGCCCTCGCGACGCTCGTCGTCAACCGCATCCGCGGCACGTTCGCGTCGGTCGCAGTGAAGGCGCCGGGCTTCGGTGACCGCCGCAAGGCCATGCTGCAGGACATAGCGATCCTGACCGGGTGCCAGGTGATCTCCGAGGAGATCGGCCTCAAGCTCGAGTCGGTCACGCTGGACATGCTTGGCCGTGCGCGCAAGGCCGTCATCACCAAGGACAACACGACGATCGTCGAGGGCCAGGGTGACGAGTCCGACATCCGTGGCCGCATCGAGCAGATCAAGGCCGAGATCGAGCGCACCGATTCCGACTGGGACCGCGAGAAGCTCCAGGAGCGGCTCGCGAAGCTGTCCGGCGGCGTCGCCGTCCTGAAGGTCGGAGCTGCGACCGAGGTCGAGCTCAAGGAGAAGAAGCACCGCATCGAGGACTCGGTCTCCGCGACCCGTGCAGCGGTCGAGGAGGGGATCGTCCCCGGTGGCGGCGCCACGCTCGTGCGTGCACGCGAGAACGTCGAGGCCCTCGAGCTCACGGGTGACGAGGCCGCCGGCGCGCGCGTCGTGCTGGACGCTCTGCAGGCCCCGCTGTGGTGGATCGCGCAGAACGCCGGCCTCGAGGGCGGCGTGGTCGTGGACCGTGTCCGCAACGAGAAGCCGGGCCACGGCCTCAACGCGGCGACGGGCGAGTACGTCGACCTGCTCTCCGCCGGGATCATCGACCCCGCGCGCGTGACGCGCTCGGCGCTCGAGAATGCCGCGTCGATCGCGGCCCTCTTGCTCACGACGGAGGTCACGATCGTCGACAAGCCGGTCGAGGAGGACCCCGCGGCTCACGCCGGCCACGACCACGGCATGGGTGGCATGGGCGGCATGGGCATGGGCGGCATGATGTAAGGACCCTTCTTCGGAAGGAACGAGAGGCCCGGCAGCTGCCGGGCCTCTTGCGCGTCCGGCTTCACTTCCGGCTCCACATTCCGTCGAGAAAAAACGCGAGCGGCGGGAGGAACCCGGGCGAGCTTTACCGAAAGCTTCTCGTTGGGGACCCCAAGCACCTGGCGGAATACCGGGCGGACACCTCCTGCGTCGTGCAACGCGTCGAGCGCGCGCGGCCGCGGGGCGTCCCAGGGACGAGGGGGACATCGGTGAGACGAACCACGAGAGCACTTCCCTGCGCGCTGGTGAGCGCGCTGCTCGCGGGCGGGCTGCTGGCGGCGCCGAGCGCCGTGGCGGGACAGTTCGCTGACGAGGTATCGCAGTTCGACCAGGAGACCGGCGACAACGTCCGGACGATCGAGGACCTGCTCGTGCCGTCGGGCACGATCCAGAACAACATCCCCGAGGAGCCGCAGCAGGCCCTCATCGACGCGACGTCGGAGATCTCCAGCGACCTCGGGTTCCCGCAGGACCCGTCGTCGGAGATCCTGATCGCGCAGCTGCCGGACGAGGTCGCGGGGCGGCTCGCGAACGTGCTGCTCGAGATGATCCAGTGCAACACGATCACGCAGACCCACTTCGACGCGATCGAGCCGAACATCGAGGAGGTCGCCGCAGACGGTGGCGGTTTCTCGACCGCCGAGTTCGCGGACGTGCGGGCATGCTCGCTGTCGTTGTGGACGGCGACGAACGAGCTCGAGCTCGCGCTGAACGGGACGGCGGACCCGACAGCGCCGTCGGGGTGCACGCAGACCGCCGGCGCCCGGCTCGACATCTGGCCCGTGCTGCGGTTCGACGGGCTCTGCGTCGCGAGCACGTACGCGAACGACTACCTGCTGACGGTCGACCTCGGCGGGAACGACGTGTACACGAACAACGTCGGGTCGAACATGGTCGACCTCAACTACGCGCCCGCGTCTTCTCGCGTCGCCGGCCTCCGCGGGTTCGGTGCGGCGCGCGGGTGCCAGCAGGCGATCGCGGGGCTGGTCAAGCGCGACTGCGTCCCGGCCGTTGCGGTGCTGCTCGACATGGCCGGCTCCGACACGTACGGCGTCATGCAGTCGCCGGGCCTCGACATCCGGTGCACGCCGTCTACGTCCCGGCTGATCCGGCGGATGGTCACCGGCGGCGTCGGCTTCCTCGGCGTCGGCATCCTTCGTGACGCGGGGACGACGGGTGACAAGTACACGAGCAAGACCGTGAGCCTCGGCGCCGGCCACATCTTCGGCGTCGGCGTGCTCTCCGACGCGGGCGGCTGGGACACGTACCTGTCGGTGCGCAACAGCCAGGGCTTCGCGCTCGTCGGCGGCGTCGGCATCCTGCGCGACCAGAACGGCAACGACCGCTACGACTTCTACATGCCGCCGCCGATCAACCCGACGGCACCCGCGCCGAACCAGTCGGACGGTGCCGGCGGGGTGCTCGACGACGAGAGCCGACAGTCCGGGGGCACCGACTTCGAGGGCCGGTGCGACCGGATCCCCCGCTTCACGCAGGGCGTTGGGAACGTGTTGCCGGGGACCCTTGGCCTCTTCGTCGACGACAGCGGCAGCGACTGGTACCGCGGTGCGTGGGGACCGTTCGCGGCCCCCGGCCAGGTGCCGCAGATCGAGGGACACCTTGCGGGCAGCATGGGCTTCGGAGCGAACGCGGCGGCGGGTGTGTTCGTCGACCTCGGCTCCGGGTCCGACTCGTACAACGTGGTGAACTACCCGTTCGGAGCGCCGACCAGGGGCAACAACAAGATCCTGGCGCCGCGCAGCAAGGCGACGGGCAACGGCGGCGTGGGCATCTTCGTCGACCGTTAAGTGACGTAGCGAGGTCTCTCACATGAGGCACCCATACGGTGCCGGATGTGAGAAACGTCCGAGGGGGCCCGGCTTCGGCCGGGCCCTCGTCGCGCCGCCCCGCAACGTCTCCCGACTTCGGTCGTTTATAGGGACGTGGAGCGGACGACGTGGATGATGCGCGCCGTGGTGGTTGCCGTAGTGGCGGCAGCCCAGCTGCCGGCGTACTCCGCCGGCGCGAGCCCGGTGCCGGAGCCGCCAGAGCTGTGGGTGATGAGCTCCGACGGGACGAACCAGCGCCGGATCGCGACGCTCGTCGACTCCGGCTCCTCCGCCCCCTCGTGGTCCCCCGACGGGTCACGTCTCGTCTTCACGACGTACGAGGGCATCACGGTCGCCGACGCCTCCGGCGGACGGTCTCCGGAAGTGATCCGTCAGGGTATGTGGCCGGCCTGGTCACCCGACGGAAGTGCGATCGCGTTCGTCCGCCCGGCGCCTCCACAGCGCCCGTCGCTCGCGATCATGGCTCCCGACGGGTCGAACGAGCGGATCGTCGCCACCGACGTGGACTTCTTAGAGCCCGTGTGGTCGCCGGACGGCAGCCGCATAGCGTTCTCGAAGTGCGAGTTCGACGCCGAGGGCCGGTGCCACGCGGCGCTCGCGCTGGTCCGCGCCGACGGCACCGACGAGCGCGTGCTCGCCCCGGGGACGACCTCCTCGAATGCATCCTGGTCCCCCGACGGATCGTCACTCGTGTTCTCGGGGGGCTTCCGCCGGCTAAGCGTCGTGGACGTCGTCTCGGGGCGCACGACCGACCTGGTGCCCGAGCCGCACGGCGGCGCGTCACCGGACTGGGGGCCCCGGGGCCGGATCGCGTACACGCGCTTGGATGACGAAGCGGGGGCTTCAGTATGGGTCGTCGACGCGGACGGGACGGACGGCACGCGCGTCCACACCGGGAGCAACCCCGACTGGTCCGCGGACGGGTCGAGGATCGTCTTCGTCTCCTCGGACGGGATCCGCGTCGCGGGCGTGGGGGCCGACGGGGCACCGGTGCTCACGCCTGGTGGGTACGAGGACTTCGCTCCCGCCTGGTCGCCGGACGGCAGGTCCATCGCCTACCTCAGCGAGAAGCCGTTCCCGCCGCAGTGGCCCGACTACGAGCGCAGCATCTCGGTCTCCGCCGACGACCGTCTCATCCGGGCCCGCGTGCGCGCTGAGACCGGCGGCGAAGATTGCATCTCGGGGCTCCCCGTACGGCTCCAGAGGCGGAGCGAGGGCGTATGGCGTACCGAGGACCGCGGGCGGACCGACGCGGAAGGGCGCGTGCGATGGCCGGTCGGCGGACGAGATGGGATCTACCGCGTCCGGGCCCCGCAGCGATATCTGGGGTACCCCGGCGATTCGCCGGAGTGTCTGAAGGCTACGAGCCCGCGATTCCGGCTGAGGGGCTGAGCGAGGGGGCTACGGCAGGTACTGCATCGGGTCCACGGGCGACCCGTTGACCCGCACCTCGAAGTGCAGGTGGTCGCCGGTGCACGAGCCCGTGCACCCGACAGCCCCCACGGTCTGGCCTTGCCCGACCGACTGTCCGTTCGACACCGCGAACGACGAGAGGTGCGCATAGAGCGTCTGGTAGCCGCCGCCGTGGTCGACGATCACGGCGTTCCCGTAGCCCGAGTACGAGCCGGCCATGATCACGGTCCCGGCCTTCGAGGCGACGACCGGCTGGCCCGTTACACCGTCGATGTCTAGCCCGGTGTGCATGCTTCCCCAACGGGGGCCGTAGTAGGAGGTCACGGCGCCGTTCAGCGGCCAGATGTAGCCGGCCGACGACGTGCCCAGCGCCTTCACCGCGGCGGCGGCGCTGTTGGCCCGGATCTTCGCCTCGAGGGCCTCGGCGTCGCCTTCGAGGTCCCCTTCGTGCGCCTCGAGCTTGCCGATCTCGGCCTGGAGCACCGCGAGACGCTCGGCCCTCTTGGCGTGGAGCTCCCTGCTCTTCGCCAGCGACTTCTCGTGCTCCTCCTGGATCGCCTGGAGCTCTTCCTTCTTCTGGAACAGCTCCCGGTTCTGGGCCTCGATCGTGACCTGGAGGCGGCCGAACTTGACGAGGGCGCCGGTGCTCTCCTCCGCGGCGACGCCGAGCATCTCGACCTTCGCGTCTAGCTCCGAGAGCGACTGCGCGTTAAGCAGCGCGTCGATGGTCTCGGTCGAGCCGGCCTTGTAGAGGGAGATCGCCTGCTCGGTCGCCAGGCCCTTGATCTTGTCGATCTTCGCCTGCGTCTCGTCGATCTGGGCCTGTGCGGTCCGCACCTCGGCCTCGACCCGCGTGATCCGCGCCTGGATCCTCGTGAGCTGGTTCCGGAGGGCGAGGATCTCCTCGTTGAGGCGGTCGACCTCGGCCTCGACCGGCTCGGCCACCGCCTCCTTGTTCTCGATCTTCTCGCGGACGCGGCTCAGGTCGGCCTTGATCTTTTCGAGCCTGGAGTCGCCGGCGAGCGAGCCCGCAGCGGGGACGAGAAGGGTGCACAGGAGTGTGGCGGCGATCGAAACGCGACCGAGCCGTCCTGGCATCCTCTTCCTTTCCCTCGGGGGACGTCCGGGCCCGTGCGGACACGGCATCGTCCCTGCCTGCGTGAGAGGGGCCCGCGAAGACCCTTCCGAACTGCCGCCACCTGACCTGCCGCCCAGGGCCGCCGGGCATCCTGCCACAGCGAACCGACCCGGGCAAACCCCGTCCGGGCGGCTCCCGGGTGACTATTTCCCCCCTCGCGAGGCTTCTCCTGCCCCCGCGACTGTCGGCGAGCGCGAATAAAACGGGGTGTCGGGGGTTGCCGACGGAGCGTCGTTTCGATACTTTCTCCGTCGCACCCGTTGAGTCGTAAACCGGCCTCGGCCGGGACGAAGGCTCGACGGGTGCTTTTTCGCGCCGGGGCTTTCTCTATATCCTCCGGGGCACACGGGAGCGACGCCGGAGCGCGCCTGGCAGCGCAGGAGGACGAGACGTGGCCGACATCGACCTGGTGGACCTCGAAGCGTCGATCAAGCAGCTTCCGGACGTCCTGGGTTGCGTCATCCTCACCGACCCCCAGGGGCAGGCGACCGAGATCCAGGCGTTCATCCGCAGCGGGAGCGACACGGACGCCGTCCAGCGATCGATCCTGGACACCGCCACGTTCAAGGGCGTCGGCGAGCAGCTGCGGCAGGTGCTGGTGTTCGAGCTCGAGGCCGAGTCGATCTTTGGCGACCGCGAGTCGCTCGAGCGGGCCGCCGAGCTCGCCGAGCAGGAGGCGAGGACCCGCGGCCTCCGGTGGGAGCCCGACCCGCCCCTGGAGCACGAGCCCCAGACCCGCGACATCACCGGGCACGCCTTCCGGCCCCCGCTCCGCCGCGTCGCCCTCTCGTCGAGCGCGCTGAAGACCCACGCCGAGGTCGTGCTCGGCCACGACGAGAGCGACGAGGTCAGGGGCGAGTCCAGCGGGGACAAGACCCCGCACGGGCTGAAGGTCCTCGCCCAGGCGACGCTCGACGCCGTGACGAACCTCGTCGGCACTTCGGACTTCATCCTCGAGGGGGCCTCGCTCGTCAGCGTCGTCGGCCAGGAGGCCGTGCTGGTGATGCTGCGCTTGCACGACGGGCTGGAGGTCCTGGGGGCCGCGCTGGTCCGCGAGGGCCCCGTGAGCGAAGCCGCGGTAAGAGCGACGCTCGACGCGCTGAACCGCCGCTTCGCAAGATTGGCCTAACCGTCGCCGCAGGCGACGCAGCCGAGCGGCGAGGAATCCGCATGGGACGGGGCCGCTTGCGGCCCCGTTAGAGCAAAGAAGGTTGGCGCAGCCCGCCTGCGGCTCCTGGCCCGGATGCGGCACTCCTGCTATGGTGGGAGTGCTATAGGAGTGTCACTCGGGGCCTGGGCGACGGTTTGTCCGGTTACGCCCGCCTCGCAATCCTCTTAGTCCACCACCGCGGGTCCACGCGGCACGTAAGGAAGGAGCAGCCATGCCCAGCACGTTGAAGGACGTCCCCGGCTCGGCCCCCCACGGAGGCGCCCTCGAGCTTCGGATCGCAGGCGACGAGAAGCAGAAGCTCGTCGCGGAAGCGGAGGGTCTCCCGAAGATCGAGGCGAAGTCGCGCCGGGTCCTCTCGGACCTCGAGCTCCTCGCGATCGGCGCGGTGTCGCCGAACCGCGGCTTCATGACGAAGGACGACTACACGTCCGTCGTCGAGGAGATGCGCCTGTCGAACGGTCTCGCGTGGAGCCTCCCGATCACGCTGTCGGCCACCGACGAGGAGGCCGCGGCCCTCTCGAAGGGCGCCCGCGCCGCGATCGTCCACGAAGGCAAGCCGGTCGCGATCATCGACGTCGAGGACGTGTTCACCTACGACGCGAAGCGCGAGGCGGAGCTGACGTACAAGACGACCGACGACGCGCACCCCGGCGTCGCGTACCTGTACTCGCAGGCGCCCAACTACGTCGGCGGCGACGTGACCGTGCTGGAGAACGTCTTCGCCCACGAGTTCTCCGAGTACCGCCTCACGCCGCTGCAGCTCCGCGAGAAGATCGCCGAGCGCGGCTGGCGGACCGTCGTCGCGTTCCAGACGCGTAACCCGATCCACCGCGCGCACGAGTACCTGACGAAGTGCGCGCTCGAGATCACCGACGGCCTCGTCATCCACCCCCTCGTCGGCGGCACGAAGGGCGACGACATCCCCGCCGAGGTGCGAATGCAGTGCTACGAGGTCCTCATGGACAACTACTACCCGCACGACCGCGTGATCCTCTCGGTGTTCCCGGCGGCGATGAGGTACGCCGGGCCGCGCGAGGCGATCTGGCACGCGCTCCTGCGCAAGAACTACGGCATGACGCACTTCATCGTCGGCCGCGACCACGCCGGCGTCGGCGACTACTACGGCACGTACGAAGCGCAGGAGATGTTCGACAAGTTCGAGCCGGCCGAGCTCGGCATCTGGCCGCTGAAGTTCGAGCACTCGTTCTACTGCCGCAAGTGCGAGGCGATGGGCTCGGACAAGACGTGCCCGCACGGCAAGGAGGACCGCGTCTTCCTCTCCGGTACTCAGGTCCGCAGCATGCTGAAGGAGGGCCAGGAGCCGCCGCACGAGTTCTCGCGTCCCGAGGTCGCTCGCATCCTCATCGAGGCCGAGCGCGCGAAGGCGTAGGAGGTAGCGCATGGGTTTGCTGGACAAGATCAAGAAGAAGGCCGAGTCGGCGGTCGAGACGGTTACCTCGTCCGCTCCGATCCCGCAGAAGAAGACGGGCCGAAAGGTCATGGTCATCGGGCTCGACTGCGCGCCGCCGGAGCACATCTTCGACGAGTACGCGGACGAGATCCCCAACCTCACGAAGCTGCGTGAGAACGGCGTCTACGGGCCGCTCCAGTCGATCACGCCCCCGATCACCGTCCCGGCGTGGATGTGCATGATGACGTCGAAGGACCCGGGCACGCTCGGCATCTACGGGTTCCGCAACCGCAAGGACAACACCTACGACGGCCTCTCGTTCGCCACCTCGTGGTCGATCAAGGAGCCGACGGTCTGGGACATCCTGTCGGAGGCCGGCAAGGACTGCATAGTGATGTCGGTGCCGCCGAGCTACCCGCCGAAGGCGCTGAACGGCGTCCAGATCGGGTGCTTCCTCACGCCCAACAACGACTCGGAGTACACGTACCCGAAGGAGCTCAAGGCGGAGCTCGAGAGCAACGTCGGCGACTACGTATTCGACATCCGGAACTTCCGGACCGACAACACGCAGTACATCATCGACGAGGCCTACAAGATGACCGAGCAGCGGTTCAAGACGGCCGACTACCTGCTCGCGAACAAGCCGTGGGACTTCTTCATGATGGTCGAGATGGGTCCCGACCGCCTCAACCACGGGATCTGGAGCTTCATCGACCCGAACCACCCGCGCTACGAGCCCGACAACGAGTACAAGGACTCGCTGCGCGACTACTACCGGTACCTCGACGGGAAGATCGGCGAGCTCCTCGACAAGTACTCCGACGACGAGACGACCGTGCTCGTCGTCTCCGACCACGGTGCGAAGGCGATGGTCGGCGGCGTGTGCTTCAACGAGTGGCTCCAGTCCGAGGGCTACCTCTCGTTCTCGAACGAGCCCGACGGCATCACGCCGGTCAACAAGATGCAGATCGACTGGAGCAAGACGCGCGCGTGGGGCGACGGCGGTTACTACGGCCGTCTGTTCCTGAACGTCGAGGGCCGCGAGCCCGAGGGTGTCATCCCGGCCGCCGACTACGACAAGGTGCGCGACGAGCTCGCCGCGAAGATCGAGGCGATGGTCGACCACGAGGGCAACCCGATGGGGAACAAGGCCCTCAAGCCCGAGGAGATCTACACGCAGCAGAAGGGCGTGCCGCCGGACCTCATCGTGATCTTCGGGGGCCTGCGCTGGCGCTCGGTCGGCTCGGTCGGCCACGGCACGATGTACACGTTCGAGAACGACACCGGCCCCGACGAGGCCAACCACGCCGAGTACGGCATCTTCGTCATGAACAACGCCCCCGGCCAGACGCCGGGGACGAAGGACGGCCTGCACCTGTGGGACGTCCACTGCACGATCCTCGATCTGTTCGGGCTCGACCCCGCGCCGGGTGCGCTGGGGAAGAGCGCGCTAGCGAAATAGACGACCGGCGGCCTCGGCCGGCGGCCACGGACAAAGGAGTTGGACATGCGACAGGCAAACAGGGACCGCGGTTGCGTCATCTGGTTCACGGGGCTCTCGGGATCCGGCAAGACGACGATCGCTCACAAGGGCGAAGAGATGCTCGAGGACGCGGGCGTGCCCATCGAGATCCTCGACGGCGACGTAGTGCGCGAGAAC